>NZ_JBXENK010000002.1:0-1064112 GCF_056836745.1 Paenibacillus sp. 1SOY10
TATGGCCCGTTGGTCAAGGGGTTAAGACACCTCCCTTTCACGGAGGTAACAGGGGTTCGAATCCCCTACGGGTCACCATTATTTCCTTAAAACCCAGATCGGAGGCTTAGCTCAGCTGGGAGAGCATCTGCCTTACAAGCAGAGGGTCGGGGGTTCGAGCCCCTCAGCCTCCACCATAAGACTTTTACTGACGCGGGGTGGAGCAGCCCGGTAGCTCGTCGGGCTCATAACCCGAAGGCCGCAGGTTCAAATCCTGCCCCCGCAATTGCATTACCCTAAGTGTGGAGCCGTGGTGTAGAGGCCTAACATGCCTGCCTGTCACGCAGGAGACCGCGGGTTCGAATCCCGTCGGCTCCGCCATTATTATTTTACAATTCTGCATCCTGATAAGGGATGGTCGTACATTGTACGAGCCATTAGCTCAGTTGGTAGAGCACCTGACTTTTAATCAGGGTGTCGAAGGTTCGAGTCCTTCATGGCTCATAGCTTTTTCTTTGTTATTTTGCGGACGTGGCTCAGCGGTAGAGCATCGCCTTGCCAAGGCGAGGGTCGCGGGTTCGATTCCCGTCGTCCGCTCCATATGATATGCGCCCTTAGCTCAGCTGGATAGAGCGTTTGACTACGAATCAAAAGGTCAGGAGTTCGAATCTCTTAGGGCGCGTTTTACTCGCCGGTGTGGCGGAATTGGCAGACGCGCGCGACTCAAAATCGTGAGGGAAACCGTGGGGGTTCGAGTCCCTTCACCGGCATCATTGATAAACCTAACTGTGAGATCTACGTGATAGGTCTCGTCTGTATCATCGTGTAGGATAATAATTTTTTCTACACTCTCTTGAAGGATCAACTTCTTTTCGGTTTCGTTGCCGGAGAGAAGTTGATTCTTTTTTCTGTTTTAGATTTTTTTTATTTTCTTCCTGGGTAGTCCCTGCACACGTTCCATTACCTGCACTTTGACTAACTCGGCTTAAAAGTAGAAATTGAATGAAAAGAAAAAGCCGGAGAATTTTAAAAAAGAGTTGTAAAAAAACAATTTAAACAGTATCTGAAACTTGCTCGATAGAGGATAAAGCAACTTATATCTATATCGGAATATAGGCAATAACAGAAAAAAAGCCAGAAATCCGATCAAAGATCACGGCGATTTCTGGCTTATTGATGGTGAGATTGGTAGAAAATAAACCTATTAATTAATGATTTGATTAAACTATACAATTAAAATTATTAATTTGCATTTACAGTTATGAGATATATTACATAGTCTCCGTTAGGATTAAAAGTATATACAACAGCAGTACCAAGTTGGTTGTTAGATGAAACTACTCCACCTGGACTAATACTAATAAGGTGTCCACCCGATTGAATTTGAACATTTTGATTGGCAGTGAAAAGTTGTACATTCGAATTTCTACGCATATTGAAATTGACAGTTCCAATTATTTCTCCTTGAGTCAAACCAATAGAAGAATTAGTTGATATTTCTTTAGCAGAAACCGATGAGATTAGAGACGGGATAGTAAAAAATGAGAGTGATAGAATTAAAACCACCAAAAATTTCTTTACATTTTTCATAAATTTACCTCCTATAATTTAGTGTAAATAAAGTATAACATAGTAAAATTTGGTATACAAATAAAATTTTACATTTTTATTTAAGCTTTTGGAATTGTTAATTAGTATATTAGTATAATTCTTTTTTATGTTTAATATAGCAAATTTGAGTGATTTTCTTTGTTTGTATTTCGATATATGGTTTAAATTTATAGATTTTGATTAAAAAATAATTATTTTTTAATGCTAAAGTATTATTTATTATAATTAATATATGTGATATATTTTTAATGCATAATTTTCTTTTTCATCATGGCGAGGAGTAAGGCTCATTAGTCCAAATTTAAAGGAGGAGAAAGGTGAGCATGAAATTTCGTTGGAAGAAGAAGTGGTTGGCTGTATTTTTAGGGGTTGCTTTAATCGTTACTATTGTACCGCCGGCTGGATTGCCAGAGGCTGAGGCGGCAGGGTTGAGCTGGCCATCAGACCAGTTGCTCCCGTCATTTTCATCACCCGCTCCAACGCTTGATGTCATGGAATTGTTGACAGAATTCAAGTACAACGCAACTGGATCGTTAATTAGACACAATACGGGCCGACTGGATGGGGATGGGTGGCTTGCTCAAGTCAACATTGATGAGCCATTTCATCATATGGTCTATGGGCCGTACGCCACAGACATTCCGGTAGGGGAACACAGAGCTTTTTTTGATATGATTATTGATAATAACACGGCTGACAATAATGTCATGGTTACTGTTGATGTAAGGGATCATGATACGGGTGAGGTGCTGGCCACCAGAGATATCCGAAGACAGGATTGGACGTATACGTCTAATTATGAGCGGTTTTATCTGCCTTTTACGAATGAAAATGCAGGACATCGATTGGAGTTTAGAGTTTACTGGCATGGAGCTTCCTATATTAAGGTGCGGGAAGTGGGGACAGAATCTTTGAGTAATGCCGCAGAAGCTGCTTTGTTCACTTCACTCAAGGGGATTGTGAACCGCACACAGCCAAGAATTTATACTTATGACAATGCTGTTAGAGGCGAGGAAGGCAGGGAGAATTGGCTCAACTCGTTGGGTCTTGGTTATACCGATGTATCGGATAACTGGCTGCTGCTCAGCAAGTATCTGAATGAAGTAGACGGGATTGTGGTCTATGACGATCAGTTGCCGGATACATTAAACCTAGCAACAACGATTGCTTCGTTAAATGATGGCATTGTTGCCCCACCGAGCCTGGTTAGTAAGCTAACCTCTGCACCATACAATTTGCCGATATTGGATGATCTGCGGGGTGATTATGCCAACAAGATCGAAGTATATCAGGACTTATACGACAATTATTGGCCTTCGCTGCCACATCGATTGATTGTAGGACTGAATCCGAATCTTACGGGATTTCTTCGAGATTATGCAACTGCAATAGGATCGGCTGTTATCTGGCTTGATCCGGACGTCCCGGCAGAGAACACATTGCTGCGTAAATTCTTTGATGATATGCCTTACGGCAGCGGGATTTACATGGGTTGGTGGCCTGCGGAACAACGCGGGGTTGAAACCGCATCCGAATATGGTATTTCCACCATTGCCAGTGACTTCTCGTCCAATCTTACTGTGTTTGGGGGCACCTCGCGGAACGTGGATGTTAAGCCCGTCCCGACCAAGCCTAATCTGGATAATAAAATCTATATCTCGCTTATTCTAAGTGACGGCGATAATCTGCAATATATGGAGCATCGCTTCAAGAGCATTTGGGATGCGCCTAACAGAGGGGAGGTACCACTCAGTTGGACCGTATCGCCAGCGATGCTGGATGCTATGCCTGGAGTACTGGATTATTTGTATGATACAGCGACGCCAAATGATGCCTTGATTGCCGGACCGAGCGGAGTAGGTTATACGTACCCTAACTACTGGGATAACCAAACTTTCCTTGACGAGTACACTGCACTATCCGGAGATTACATGGAGCGTGCCGGACTTAAGGTAGTGACGATTTGGAACACGATTGTGGGGGCGACAAATCCTAATGTGGGCAATAGCTTTGCTCAGAACGCACCAAATTTGCTCGGCATGACAGCACAAGGGGGAGGCGGTGGCAACGTTACTGTATTTAATAACTCGCTGCCAAGCCAAGTGTTGAACGCTAACTATTGTTATTCCTATGATACGTTGAAATTGGAAATCAATAATGCGATTGCGGGTTGGGATGGTTCGGCCCCGAGATTTGTG
Source organism: Paenibacillus sp. 1SOY10 (assembly GCF_056836745.1). Classification (NCBI taxonomy): domain Bacteria; kingdom Bacillati; phylum Bacillota; class Bacilli; order Caryophanales; family Paenibacillaceae; genus Paenibacillus; species Paenibacillus sp. 1SOY10. The sequence continues at coordinate 3,789 of NZ_JBXENK010000002.1, forward strand.
ACCATTCAAGCGAATCCGTGGGATGTGGGTTATCAGGATTTTGTGGATGTAGTCGATTATTTCAGCTCCAATAGCAATATTGAATTTGTTAGAGCGGATAACTACTTCCAGCTTGTAAGGGAGCACTATGGATTGCCTATCCAACCGGGTCCTGCCCCAACAAATCTTAACGAGGACAATCTCTAGAACGGAATGTAGAACGATCTCTGCCAGTATCAACAAGGAACCCAATCCTCTTCTGTAGGGTCTGGGTTCTTTGTTTTGTGCATTAATAATCTGATATACGTTGGATTTCCATATTTGATATAATTCAACTAAAACGGGGGAATCCTCATGAAATCACTTCCACTTTACAAGAAGATACAAGAAGACATTCGATTTCTGATTAGGTCGGGACAACTGAGGCCGGGTGATCGAGTACCCTCGGAGCAAGAACTGGCCGAGCAATACCATGTGAGCCGAATTACGTCCAAAAATGCAATTAACGGTTTAACGGAGGAAGGCGTGTTGGTCAGATACCGTGGTAAGGGAACTTTCGTGAACAGAGTTCTGGAGCAATTCCCTTCTGGCGATATTCATAAAGGGGTTATCGGGCTCATTCTACCTAGCATGAAAACGAAAGTGGACCAGCGAATTATGAGCTCCATTGAACAAAATGTAAGGGAGCAAGGTTATTATTTGCTGGTCAGGATTACACAGGAGTCTGCCGTTGAGGAAAGTAAAGCTATTGAGGATTTTTTGCTTTTACGCGTAAAAGGCCTGATTATTTTTCCTATTGAGCAGCAAATGTACAACAACGATATTTTAAGGCTAAGCCTGGATCAGTTCCCCCTTGTATTAATTGATCGTTATATCAAGGAAGTTGAGACTTATAGTGTATCGGCTGACAATATTAATGGAACTTACGTTGCCATTAAGGATTTGCTCAACAAGGGACACAAGAAGATCGCCTTTATTACGGTAGAGGTGACGAATACGGCCACGGCAGATCGGGCCGCCGGATTTGAACAAGCTTTCTTGGAGAAAAATTTACCCATCAACAAAAATCTATGGTGCATCCTGAATATTGAGGACATTGCTTCGGGTAAAGGCATTTCGATCATCCGGGAATTTCTAGAGGACAATCTTGATATCACAGCTATCTTTGCCTGCAATGCAGAGCTAACAGACTACACTCACCGGGCTATGAAGGTGATGAGCCAACAGAGATTTTGCAAGCCGGAACTGGTCAGTTTCGATCAATCTGATTTGGCGGACGTCAGTTATGTGAAGCAGAACGTTGAGGACATGTGCAGGATTACTGTCGAACTCCTGGTCGAGCAAATTCAAGGCAAGCATGACCCAAGAAGAATTGCTGTTCCGGTCAAGTTGTTCCACAAAAATATACTCAATAAGGTATAAAATTGCTCTACCCATGATGGTATGATATATACGCAAAATGAAAGCGATATCATATTAGAGTGGGAGGAATGAGGTTCTTGAAGAAATTCAGGTTACTGCTCTTTGTTATGGTCTTATGTTTGATGTTGCCTGCTACCCTGGCAACCGCCTATGAGAATCCCAGATCACTAGATCAGGAGTGGCCAACTTACGGTTCGGGCGATCCCTATATTTTGAAGTTTCAAGGAGTGTATTATCTATATGTTAGTACCAAGGACTCCGAGATTGGTATCAAAGCTTGGAGCTCTACGAACCTTGTTGATTGGACATACGAAGGGCTGGTAGCAACCGATCCTATAACGAAGGCGGCCTATGCGCCTGAAGTCATTTACTGGAATGGTTATTTCTATATGTATACCTCACCAGGCGGAGGCGGTCATTATGTACTGCGAAGCGAAAGTCCGACGGGTCCCTTTACGGTTCAAACACCGAACAGAGGGCTGTCGATTGACGGTCATGTATTCATAGATGATGATGGTCAGTGGTATTTCTACCGTGCGGCGCATGGACAGATGGTTGCTCATCAGATGAGTGATCCCTATACATTTGGACCAGGTCATAATACGGGGGCCTCGATCAATGGAGGTTGGACAGAAGGGGCGACGGTCGTCAAGCGTGATGGCCGATATTTCATGACCTATACCGGTAATCATGTCCATAGTCCGGCGTACCGGATTGACTATGCAGTAAGTGACAATCCGTTAACCGGGTTTGTTCCTGCGAGCAATCAGAATCCGGTCCTTGTCTCCACAGAGGGGCCTACCATTGGCCTCGGGCATAATAGCCTGGTTGTAGGTCCGGATCTGGATTCTACCTACATGTTCTATCATGATTGGAAAGGGTACACGCCTGAAAGATGGCCCATTCGCAGCATTAACTTTGATCGGGTGGTTTGGAACGGCGACAAAATGGTAGTGCTTGGACCTACGACGACCTCTCAGCCTGATCCTGCGCAGCCAGTTTTCCAAGATCGATTTGATCGGGCAACCGTGGGACTGGACTGGCAGAACGTAAACGGAGGGACTTGGGGGATTTATAACCAAGAATTGATGTGGCAGGATACCATCGGAACTACAGTGCCATACAAGCAGATTACTAAGGCAGTAACGGCTTCTAACTTTACTGCTGAATTTCATATGAAGGAAATGAATCGGGGAACCAGTGCTTCTCCAAGGTATGGCGTGACTTTCTCCTATGTGGATGAGAACAATTATGGTGTGGCCATGCTGAGCTCGAAGAACAATCAAGTAGAGACCCATCTGGTGATTAACGGGGTCTCCCAAGGTTGGGAGAATGCAGGACTGCCTGCGGACTTTGACCATAAGAAGTGGCATAATCTTCGTGTAGAAAAATCAGCAGATACTTATAAAATTTATGTAGATCAGATGTTGAAGGTAACCAGAGCGGCGAATCTGGAGGGCGGACAGATTGGTTACGTGTCGGAGGATACCCATGCTGACTTTGGATATGTAGCATTCAGCAATCAGGCTGGAGGCAGTAGTGCCTGGGAGGCATATAAGCCTATACCGGGTAAAATCGAGGCCGTTCATTATATGAGTGGTGGTGAGGGAGTGGGCTACCATGACACTACTCCCGCCAATATTGGCGGTCAGTATCGGAATGACGCGGTTGATATACGGGAAAATCCGCAAGGCGGCTACAACGTCGGTTGGAACCAGACGGGTGAGTGGTTGAAGTATCGCGTAAATGTTGCTGACTCGGGAGCTTACGATATTACATTCCGTATGGCTACCACAATGGATGGTGTACAGATCCGTGTCTGGGACGGAACTACGGATTTAACCGGTATTGTATCTATTCCCAATACAGGTGGCTGGGATGAGTGGAGATCAATAACGACTCATAACGTTACATTAAATGAAGGGCTCCGAGAATTACGGGTTGAATTTGTTACGGGTGAAGCGGACTTTGCCAGTATGGAATTCCATCGTTATGCGGAAGTTCCTAACTGGAATGATGATTTTAATGATAACAATAGCGAGGGTTGGAAGCGTTGGGAGGGGAACTGGTCTGTCATAGATGGTCAATACCACTCGACGGGTGGTACCTTTGCAAAAACGACGACCGGTGAGGATCACTGGGCAAATTATACCCTCGAAGCCGATGTCAAAATGCTTGAAAACGATGGAGATGCCGGGGTCATTATAAGGGGCACTAACCCAGCTAATGGGCTAGAGCTTGGACAGAATAATGGAGACTTCTTACAGGGTTATTATGCCTACATCAGAACAGATGGGGTGTACCTGGGCAAACAAAATTTCAATTGGGGCAAGCTGGCTGAATTTGCGACACCACTTGATACCCATTCATGGCACAAATTAAAAGTAGTAGTCAACGGAACCAATATCAAGGTGTACGTGGATGATATGTCGGTGCCAAAGATTGATTACAATGACCATTCTCCCCAACCATTCACACATGGGAAAATCGGGCTAAGAACAGCATATAAAGAGACTTTGTTCGATAATGTGAAGATGTATCCTTAACATAATCGGCACGAAGCAACGAATAAAGAGAGATAGCCTTTTTTCTAGAGGGCTATCTCTCTTTGCTGTTGTATGCGTTCCTTCTATGTTTTGAATTTATGATAATGATTCTCATTATCTTTATTTTAAGCTATACTAGACTTTAAATCAGTAAAGGATTTCAAGAACTGCATTGAGAGGAACCGGATGTAATGAAACGGATTTTATTTATTGAGGATGAACAGCATTTGTCGCGCTTCGTTGAGATGGAGCTGCGGAGGGAAGAGAACGAGGTTGTGTTAGCCTATGACGGTGCCACGGGACTTCATCTGGCTCTTGGCGAGGAATGGGATGTTATTTTGCTGGATTTAATGCTACCTAAGATAGATGGGCTGGAGGTTTGCCGGCAAATCCGTACGATTAAGAAAACCCCTGTAATTATGCTGACGGCCAGAGACGGTATTACAGACCGGGTCATGGGGCTGGACTGCGGAGCAGATGATTATTTGCCCAAACCTTTTGCAATTGAAGAACTGAAGGCCCGCATGAGGGTGGTGTTCAGAAGACAAGAGGAGCACACTAACAAATCTCAAGCACTGTTGTTATTTCGGGATTTATCTATTAACCGGGACTTAAGGATCGCCAGAAGAGGAGGCGAGGAAATCGGGTTAACCAAACGGGAATTTGATCTGCTCACCACCCTTGTAGAGAATGCAAAGCGCGTCATGACCAGGGAGGAGCTTCTGGATAAAGTGTGGGGATTTGAAGCTGCCGTTGATACGAACGTCGTTGATGTGTATATCCGGTACTTACGCAACAAAATAGATGATTCCAGGCAAGATGGTTATATCCGAACCATTCGTGGTGTCGGTTATATGATGAACTTATGAAACTACATACCTTGAAGCAGGTGCTGTTGCGTCTGCCGATTAGATGGACACTCACTTTGTGGTCCGCTTTTCTGATTCTGGTGTTATTTATCGCTTATAATACCGTGCAGTATATCTTTGTCGAGCAATGGATGCTGGGTCAGGAGAAGGCGCAGGCGCAGCATAAGATGAATGATATCTTGAATGGTCTGCTGGAGCGAGAGGCTGGATTTACGGAAGAGGAATTACCGCGAATACGCAGTTATCTGGATAAGAAGAATCAGAACGATCAATTAATCAGGGTCATCGACCAACATGGCAATAAAGTTATTACCGTCTCCGACAGTATCGCAGAATACGCTATTCCTGCTATACCAAGTTCCAAGACAGAAGTGGTCGTTGCCAGTCACGGTGGGCATTCCCTGTTAGTGATGAGAAGTCCCATTGTCATCCATTCCTTTACCGGTACCGTGGAGATTGTCAAGAATATAGATCAATTTGAAAAGCTGACGGAGGCCATTTTGCGGGTGTTTTTGCTATGCGGCCTAGGGGCTGTCGTCTTAAGTGGCTTGGGCGGCGCTATACTGGCAAGGCAAGTACTGAAGCCGATTCAAGCGATGGCCAGGACGATGAGAGACGTCGAACGCAATGGCTTGCAACAGCGGATGGTAATTCCAGACAAAGAAGATGAAATGGTGGCCTTGATGAAAATGTTCAACGGCATGATGGATCAGGTGGAACGATCATTCTCTCAGCAAAGCCAATTTGTTGAGGATGCTTCCCATGAATTACGCACCCCGATCGCCATCATGGACGGGCATTTGTCGTTGCTGCTGCGCTGGGGGAAGGAGGATCCTCAGGCGTTGGAGGAATCCTTAAGCATTTCTTATCAGGAACTGACGCGAATTAAAGCTCTTGTTCAGGATCTGCTGACGCTGACGAGAGCAGAGAAGGCGAGCCCTGCCGAAGATGAGGTGACGGCTCGAGCGGATCGAACTGTGCTTCATTTAATTGGAGAGTGGGAGCAATTATACCCCGCCTATCCGTTTGAAACCCTGCTGACCGGTCTGCAAGAGTATGAGATTCTTGTACCCAAAAGGCATCTTGAGCAAATTTTGATGATTTTACTGGATAATGCAGTCAAGTATTCAGCAACAGGCTCGTCAATAAGCATTACCGGGGATGTGCGCGATCAACGCGCGTTTTTTCAGATTACTGATCATGGCATAGGCATTCCTGAGGAGGACCTCCCCCATGTTATGGAGCGATTCTACCGAGCGGATAAGGCGCGCAGTCGGGAGCAAGGCGGGACGGGTCTGGGTCTGGCGATTGCCAAACGATTAGTAGAGCACCATCATGGCACGATAATGGTCCAAAGTGAAGTGTCAAAAGGGACGACGGTGACATTTTCATTTGCTTGCCGGCCTTATATAGATAAAAGTGGGGGGAATAGTCTATGAAATCCTGGCTAAAGAGAGGCGTTTTAGGGCTGCTAATTCCGCTTCTAGTCATTGCGGTTTTTTTATCATCTTGTATTTTAAAGCAGGATCAGCAGCTTCAAGGTGATCGGCCCAGCGTAAACGTATTTTCAGCGAGACATTATGAAGTGGATCGGGCTGTCTTTCAGGAATTCACGAAACGCACGGGCATTCAGGTTAATGAAGTCAAGGGCACGGCGGAAGAGTTAATTGAACGCATGAAGCGGGAGGGGCAGGCCTCTTCGGCGGATTTGTTAATCGTTGTGGATGGGGGCATTCTTAATGAAGCCAAGGAGAGCGGGGTATTGCAGCCTATGTCGTCTGATGTGTTGCGGGACAATGTTCCGGCAGAGTGGCGTGACCCGGACGATTACTGGCTAGCCATGACGGCGCGCTCCCGAGTTATAGTCTATGCCCGGGACCGGGTAAATCCAGAATCGCTCTCCACTTACGAAGATTTGACCCATGAGCGCTGGCGAGGGAAGTTGCTGGTTCGCTCCTCATCGAGTTTGTATAATCAATCCTTGCTGGCTTCGTTTATTGAATTGTATGGAGAACAGGAAGCAGAGAAATGGGCGGCGGGAATCGTGCGTAACTTTGCCCGTGAACCTGAGGGGGGAGATAAGGCGCAAGCTAGGGCCATTGCAGCAAAAATAGGAGACGTGGCCATTATGAATACGTACTATGTGGGTCAAATGCTGACTTCAAGCGACCCGGAGGAGTTGGAGATTGCCGCGGGCTTAGGAGTGTATTTTCCCAATCAGCTAACAACGGGGGTTCATACAAATATAAGCGGAATAGGGCTTGCCACGTATGCACCTAATGAGGCCAATGCGCTTAAGTTAGCTGAATTCCTGACTGGCCGAGAGGGACAAACGATGCTCATACAAGGAAGTTATGAATTCCCGGTAAATGCAGAGGCAGATATGCCAGCCTTGCTACGTAGCTGGATGTCATTTATTCGTCAGCCTGTGAGCATTGCGGAACTGGGCCGCTTGCATCAGAAAGCAGCCGATATTTTTGACCAAGTGGGTTGGAAATAAACAATTGTCAATTTCAAAAATGACAATTTTCTTCTTTCACATCATTTTCTCATTTTCGATTGATAGAATTCTTATTAAGTGAATTTTATTGATAGTGATTCTCATTCTCGAGAGTGAGATCCGAAAATGATGAGGAGGAAAAGGTACATGTTCAAGAAACACAGTTCCATTGTATTAACCATTTCATGCATGCTTGTTATCGCTCTTCTAGCAGGGTGCGGTGCCAGTAACACAGGACAAGGCAGCGGCAATAATACGACTGCACCAGCTCAAACGGAGGAGCCAGCTCAATCGTCCACAAATACGGAGCCTGCCCAAACGGGCGGCGAGGTTAATATTTATACAGCTCGTCACTATGAGGTAGATCAGGAGCTCTATGATGCATTCAAGGAGCAAACGGGAATCACAGTGAATGTGGTCGAAGGGAAAGCGCCTGAATTAATCGAGCGCTTGAAGCGCGAAGGAGCAAGCAGCCCAGCCGACCTGTTCATTACGGTAGATGGCGGGATTTTGAACACGGCCAAGACAGAAGAGATTCTACAGCCGATTGTATCTGATGTGCTGGACAAGCAGGTTCCTGGAGACTTGAGGGATAAAGACAATCAATGGATTGGCTTGTCCACGCGAGCACGGGTAATCGTATATGCCAAGGACCGGGTTGAGCCCAGTCAACTCTCGACCTATGAGGATTTGGCTACGGACAAATGGAAAGGTAAAATTGCCGTGAGATCTTCGACTAATCTGTACAATCAATCCTTGCTAGCTTCTTTTATCGAGATTATGGGTGAGGAAGAGGCGGAGGCATGGGCAGCTGGTATCGCCGCTAACTTGGCTCGCGAACCAGAGGGAGGAGACCGGGATCAAGCGAAGGCCATCGTATCGGGTGTAGGTGATGTAGCGATTATGAATACCTACTATGTGGGTAGATTGTCCGCTTCAGAGGATGCTGAAGAGGCTAAAGTGGCAGAGCAAGTTGGTGTGTTCTTCCCTAACCAGGAAACGACCGGTACTCACATTAACATTAGTGGGGCGGGCCTGATCAAGCATAGCAAGAATAAAGACAATGCCATCAAGCTGCTCGAATTCCTGACTGCGCCCGAAGCCCAAGCGAAAATCTCACAAGCTAATTTCGAGTTCCCTGTGAACACGGAGACGGAACTACCGGAATTGCTGAAGAGTTGGGGAGACTTCAAACGCCAGGATATTGACTTTGCCAAATACGGTGAATTAAATCCGAAAGCTGTGGAGATTGCCAACAAGGTTGGATGGAAGTAGTCGATGAGAATAGCGCTGCTTCTTAGAATGCTCAAGCGGCACGTGAATGGATGGACGGTAACCAGCATGATGGGGGCAGCAGTTATACTGCTGCCCATCCTTTATCTGCTGCTCAGTTTGTTCCTTCCCCCTAATGACAATTGGAGCACGGTCAAGCAGTTTCTCTTAACGGATTATGTGCTAGGATCGGCCAGGCTGGTACTTATGACCGCCTTTTTTGCTGTTTGCATAGGAGTTGCATTTGCCTGGCTTGTGGTGGGGTATACGTTTCCGCTGCGAAATGTATTCAGATGGGCTCTTGCGCTGCCCCTGGCCATGCCGCCCTATATAGCCGCTTATACATACAGTACGATGACCGGCTATACCGGTATGATTCAGGCAACGCTTCGTAACCGGTTCGGCATTGTGCTGCCGCCAGGAGTTATTGAGGTCATGTCCGAGCGCGGGGCCGTGTTCGTATTGACCTTATTCCTATTTCCTTATGTGTTTATGATTACTCGGGCTTTCCTGGAGAGACAGAGTGCTTCTTACATCGAAAATGCACGCTTGCTTGGACATCGACCGCTTAGTGTTTTTATCCGGGTTGTATTGCCACTGGCAAGACCGGCGATTATGGCAGGTGGGATGCTTGTCGTATTCGAAGTGTTAAGCGATTACGGGGTGGCGAATTACTTTGGGGTACAGACCATATCAACCGCGATTTTTCAAACCTGGTTTGGTATGTACGATATGGCGTCAGCGATGCGTCTTGCGGCTTGGTTGATGGTTGGTGTAATTAGTCTGTTCATCCTTGAGCATTGGCTGCGGCGCAATCGGCGCTATTCGGATACTACGAGCCAGGGTCATCCGCTCAAGCCAAAGGCCCTGAAGGGAGTTGCGGCTTGGGTAGCATGTATGGGATGTGGGCTTCTTCTCCTGCTCGCTTTTCTCGCGCCCTTCGTCCAGTTAATCGCCTGGTCTGTTCAGTACGGGGCAAAGATATGGCGTTCCGACTTTGCTGAACTGGCGATGAACACTTTACAAGGGGCGGGAATTGCCACAAGTCTGATTCTACTGGTTGCTTTGCTGTCTTCCCGGGCGGTGCGCATGATCGATTCGCCTTTTATGCAAGCGTTGGCCAGACTAATATCCGCCGGATATTCTGTGCCCGGGGCAATTATAGCGATTGGCGTGCTTGCCGTGTTCACCGTGCTTGATGGCTGGCTGTCTCCCCTGTACGTGTCGCTGGGACTCAGCGAGGGCTCGCTTGTGCTTAGCCTATCCCTGGCCATGTTGTTAACGGGTTATGTTATTCGTTATATGGCCACAGGCTACAGTGCATTGGAGTCGGGATACGAGAAGATACCACGTGCCTACTCGGAGGCATCCAGGACGCTTGGCCGTAGCAGTCTGGTGACCTTTATACGCGTGGAGCTTCCGCTGTTAAAGGGTTCGCTGTTAAGCGGCTTTGTACTGACCTTTGTAGAGATTATTAAAGAATTACCCCTTACGCTTCTGCTCAGGCCTTTTAATTACGATACGTTGTCTACCCGTGCGTACCAGTATGCTACGGATGAACGCGTTTTTGAGGCAGCTTTGCCTTCCTTGCTACTGGTGTTGATCGGGCTGGTGACGGTGTTGTTCATCCTTAACCCGGAGAGGAGGTCCATATGAGTTATATTCATCTTGATCGTGTAACGTTTCGTTTTGGTCCCAAGGAGCCCGCAGTAATCGACGGATTAACGCTGCAAATGGAGCAGGGCGACATCATGGGCATTCTGGGAGCCAGCGGAAGTGGCAAGAGTACGCTCTTGCGATTAATTGCCGGACTTGAGATGCCAGAGAGCGGCAGCATATCTATCGATGAACACTTGATGGTGGATGAACGGGTCTTCATGGAACCGGAGCAGCGTGGTGTTGGGATGGTATTCCAGGACTATGCCCTGTTCCCCAATATGACGGTAGCCGCGAATATTGCCTTTGGACTACATAAGCTCAAGAAGCATTTGCGGCGCCAGCGCTTGGAACAAATGCTGGAGCTTGTGCAGATGGAGGCTTATGAACGGCGGTATCCGCATGAGCTAAGCGGTGGGCAGCAGCAGCGAGTGGCATTGGCGAGAGCGTTGGCCCCTCAGCCGTCAGTGCTGCTAATGGACGAGCCATTCAGTAATCTGGATGCCGATCTGAAAGCGGACATCCGTACTGACCTGAAGCAAATATTGGCGAAGGCAGGGATGACTTGTCTGCTAGTGTCTCATGACCAAGCCGATATCGATGCGGTCTGTAGCCGAATTCTCCGTCTCCCGAAGGACAGTGGAAAGGGAGTTTCTCATTAAGGATGTCGAATGCACTTCTCGAACAGCTTCGTTCTGGAAAGACGACTTTTTGAACATCCTCTTAAAATTCACAGGAGCGGGTTCTCGCTGAAGAGGTGGGGAACCCGCTATTTTTCAGGGTAAAAGTCTTATTTTTCTGCTGAACATATTTCGTTGACTATTCATACATACAGCACTATAATCCTAAAGATAAATGGATAAGCCATTAAAACAACGACTACTGTACATCAACAGGGAGGCCAAGTATTAATGACCACAGGCACACCATCAACCAAATTTTACACGAAAAACTACCCGAGACCTCAGTTTACTCGCAAGGAGTGGCTGGACTTAAACGGAGTTTGGGATTTTTGCTTCGATGACTCTAAGGTGGGAGATGCGCAGCGGTGGATGGACCAATTCCCAACTGCTCAAAAAATAGTTGTTCCGTTTACTTATGAGACAAAAGCGAGCGGGATTGATGATCAAGAGGTTCATTCTCAAGTCTGGTATCGTACGACATGGAAGCTTGCACCTGAAGCAGACGGAAAACGAACCCTTCTGCATTTTGAGGGCGTTGATTATAAAGCAACCTGCTGGGTCAATGGCCGATGGGTTGGTGAACATGAAGGCGGCTACGCTAGATTTTCCTTTGATATCACAGATTCCTTGGTGAAGGACGCCGAGAATGAAATTGTGCTGAAGGTTGAGGATGGTCATAATCCAATGCAACCAAGAGGCAAACAACGTTATTCGGGGCATAATTTCGAAACCTCTTATGTTCAAACTACGGGGATTTGGAAGACGGTCTGGCTGGAATACGTAGAGCAAACCCGGATCGAATCCGTGAAAATTACGCCGGAGATTGATCGCCACATGGTTCGTTTTGATTTTCATATGCATGGGGTGGAAGATAAGCCTAACCTTCGTCTGGAGGCGGAGATTACTTTCAAGGGACGGCCTGTGACTACATGGAGTCTCTCGGTTAATCGTAGCCGATTGACAGCGGAAGCAAGCGTATTGCACGAAACGAATGGCCCATGGCTGGAAAGCATGTGGACCCCTAAAAAACCTAATCTGTTTGATGTGGAGTTCGTATTGTATGATGGGGAGCAAGAAATCGACCGGGTAGGCTCCTATTTCGGCATGCGGAAAATTTCGATTAAGGATGGTCAAATTCTGCTCAACAATTACCCGCTCTATCAAAGGCTAATTTTGGACCAGGGGTATTGGCCGGAGAGTCATCTTACTCCACCGTCTGAGGAAGCGCTCATTGAGGATATTGACTTGATTCTGGAGATGGGTTATAACGGCTTGCGCAAGCATATGAAGGTGGAGGATGCCCGTTTTCTCTACTGGTGTGACGTGAAGGGTGTGCTGGTGTGGTCGGAAATGGCGGCTACCTATGAATTTAATGATGAGGCGGTAGAACGCTTCACCAAAGAGTGGCTTGAGGTCGTTCAGCAGCAGTACAATCATCCCTGCATTATAACCTGGGTACCGTTTAACGAATCTTGGGGAATCGTGAACGTTGGGCATGACGTGCGGCAACAGAAGTTCACGGAAGGGATCTATCATTTGACCAAAGCGTTTGATCCGTATCGTCCTGTAATCACTAACGATGGCTGGGAGCACACGGTTTCAGATATTCTTACGCTGCATGATTATGTAGAACGCGGAGAGGACTTCCTGGAGACTTATAAGGATAAGGATTCCATTACCGGAGATCATAGTGCGTTTAATGAATGGAAGTTCCCCTTCGCGAACGGGTATCGTTATCAGGGGCAACCTATCATCATTAGTGAATATGGAGGAATAGCGTTCCGTACGAATAGCGGCTGGGGATATGGCAATCAGGTTGATTCGGAGGAAGCCTTCCTGGAGCGGTTTGGTAGCATTACAGGGGCCATCCAGGCCATTCCGTTCATTGCCGGCTATTGCTTCACGCAAATTACCGATGTGCAGGAAGAAGTGAACGGACTGCTGACGGAGACGCGGGAGCCTAAGGTATCACTGGACAAAGTGCGTGAGGTCAACACGCGTAGAGTTCATCATATTTATAGAGATTAGAAAAATATTCTTGACTATTTCCCTGCGTTCGCTATAATAGGAAAAGTGACCTGATTTTTTCGAAAGAGAAAAAAGGAGTCATCCTAATAGCGGGACGTAGCTCAGCTTGGTAGAGCACCTGGTTTGGGACCAGGGGGTCGCATGTTCAAATCGTGTCGTCCCGATTATAAGCTTCAGATGGAAAGAAGTTGATTGTATCTAAATCGACTTCTTTCTTTGTTTATAGAGAAAATGCATAAAACAAGAGGATGTAATTATGGATAAACTTATCTTAAGAAGAGCTACCTCCAGCGATTTAGAGGATATTCACCAGCTACAACTAGACGTCTTCCATGGGGAACAGAGCATTCCTTCGGCCATGATTCCCTTGGCGGCTGATCAATCTCCTAAGTGGTGGTGCGCGCTAGTAGATTCCGTCATGGTGGGAGCCGTAGCGGCCTGGGAAGTAAACCATGAAATGCACTGGGGCAGATTTGCAACTCGTAAGGAGTACCGGGGCATGCAGATTGGTACGAAATTAGCCCGGTTTTCGCTGGATGATTTATTTTCGCAGCAAGTGAAGGATATTTATATGGATGCAAGGGACGCCACGGTGAACATCATCTGCAAGATGGGTGGGGAAATCGTCGGGGAACCTACCCCTTTTTACGAAGGTACAGTAACTCCAATGATTCTAAATGACCAAGCATTCCTTGGGTACAAGACAGCAGCCGATAACAAATTATAAATAGCATTAACTTGTTATCGATTAAAGACAACCACTCTTGGTGAGGGTTGTTTTTTGTTGCCGCAAGTGAGTATGAATTGAATAAACCCCCTGACTGTCGGTCACAATATAGAGTAAGAATAAAGAGTGATAGAAGGGGATCATGGTGAGTATCTTCCATATAAAAAAACATTTGAAGAAACGTTGGAAAAAATGGAGACGTGCAATCTGGACGACAGGAGCTTGTGCGATGGTTGCCTTGATGGCCTGGTTGGGGTTGCCCTTATCCGACCAGATGGAAGAACTAATGACAGGCGAGCCGCTGGCGATGGAGACATTAAGCTTATGGCAAGAGTCGGCTTCTGAGGTAACGCCGGAATGGCTGCTGGATCTGGAGAAAGAAAACCGTACGCGCATCGTTCACTTTACGAAAATATATACTTGCGGGGAAGAGAGCAGTGTACTCGGAATTATGACGCCGCAGGAGATCACCGCTTTGATCAAACAGCATCCAGCCTGGGAGGGACGACTTGGCGCTGGAGGGGATGTCTGGATTGACGAGAGAGTGACCGGATTATCTGATATATGTAAGGATAATGGATATATTGGTATGGACAAGGATGGAAATCTCACCTTGTTTGAAGGACCGCCGAAGAAGGAGAAAGTCATCCGCACCTTTTTTCAAATGGATGTGGAAATGATGGAGAGCGCGTTGCCGGCCGATGTCATCAAGCAATTGCAGCAGGGCATCCGCATTCAGGATGTTGAGGAGTATAATAGTGTACTCTCGACCTTTAGCGATTTTGCGATTGAACCCTCGGAGAGGGTTATGCAGCAGGAGGACAGGCCGTGAATCTAGGCAGCATGGGAAACAAATAGCTTAACAGAGAAGAGACGTTACGTGAGTAACGTCTTTTTTGCGTATACGCACGCCAGGTGGTGGCAAATACAAACTTTTTCCTCAATTGCCGTGATCTTTTGCTATAATAAAGTGAATACATATGTTCGCTTTGAAGGGCCGGGCTCTGCACAGGAACATACAGGAGTTCAGCAACAATTAGGGAGAGATGAGCCTTGCGTATACTCGGAATTGACCCCGGCATTGCCATTGTGGGGTTTGGATTCGTCGATAAACTGGGGAGTAGGGTCGTGCCGGTGCAATATGGCTGCATCCAGACCGAAGCGCATACCCCGGAGGAAGAAAGACTGCTGCATGTCTATGAAGGAATCGTACAATTAATTGATAAATACAAGCCAGATGAGGTGGCGCTGGAGAAGCTCTTCTTCAACCGCAATGTCACTACGGCGATGTCTGTTAGCCAAGCGCGTGGGGTGATGGTGCTGGCGGCAGTGCAAAAGGGCTTGCCTGTGTCGGAATATACGCCAATGCAGGTGAAGCAGGCCGTCGTAGGTTATGGTAAGGCGGAGAAACGCCAGGTGCAGGAGATGACCCGGATGTTTCTGAAGTTGCAGGCCATCCCTAAGCCGGATGATGTTGCGGATGCTTTGTCTGTAGCCATATGCCACGCGCATTCATACACTTTAAAATCTAAAATAAATGAGGTATTGCGTTCATGATCGATTTTTTACGGGGTCAGGTGGCCCATATGGAACCGGAATATGTGGTGCTGGATGTACAAGGCATAGGATATCGGGTGTTCTGTCCAAATCCGTATGCCTTTGCGGCCAAGGAAGCGGACGCCGTGACAATTTATATCCATTATCATGTGCGTGAAGATGCGATTTTGTTATTCGGCTTCTCTAGCAGAGAGGAGCAGAAGCTATTCCGCAAGCTGATTGATGTGACTGGAATTGGACCACGTGTGGCGTTAGGCATCTTGAGCGGTGGAAGCCCCGAGCATGTCGTAGCGGCGATTCATCAGGAGAATATTGCGTTCCTGACCAAGCTACCCGGGATTGGCAAGAAGACAGCGCAACGCATGATTCTGGATTTGAAGGACAAGCTGGAGGGCCTGGGTGAGACCACCTTATTCAGTTCCCCGCAGCTTGGAGAGCAAGCGGCAAATGACTCGGCTGTTCCTGGATGGCCCGAGGCGCGGGAAGGGCTGAAGGCGCTGGGCTATACCGACACAGAACTCGACCGGGTATGGCAACGTTTGAAGGATGATATCGCACCTGACGAAGCAGTTGACCTGGTGATGAAGAAGGCCTTGAAGCTACTGTATGCCGGGTTATGATTGAAGAAGTAGGAAAGGAGGCGCGAATAGCATCATGGACGACCGGATTATTTCCGCTAACCTGATGATGGACGACCAGGCTGTGGAGCTGAGTTTGCGGCCCCGGTACCTGGCGGAATACATCGGACAAAATCAGATTAAAGAAAATTTGAAAATATATATTGAAGCAGCAAAAATGCGCAATGAAGCGCTAGACCATGTCTTGTTGTATGGGCCTCCAGGGCTTGGCAAGACCACGCTCGCCAATATTATTGCCAACGAACTTGGGGTCAACTTGCGGACAACATCAGGTCCGGCGATTGAACGACCAGGCGATTTGGCAGCGCTATTAACCAATCTGCAGGAAGGCGACGTTCTCTTTATCGATGAGATTCATCGGCTTCACCGTTCGGTTGAAGAGGTGCTCTATCCAGCCATGGAGGATTTTGCGCTTGATATCATGATTGGCAAAGGACCAAGCGCACGCTCGGTGCGTTTGGATTTGCCTCCATTCACGCTGATTGGGGCGACGACACGGGCCGGACTGTTATCTGCACCGCTGAGGGACCGTTTTGGTGTAGTTAGTCGTCTGGAGTTTTATACAACGGATGAACTCAGTTTTATCGTATCACGAGGAGCAGATATATTCGGAATTGAGATGATTGGAGATGCGGCTGAAGAGATCGCACTACGGTCACGGGGGACACCCCGTATTGCCAATCGTTTACTGCGTCGTGTGCGCGATTACGCTCAAGTTCGCGCCGACGGTATCATTACTATGGACATAGCCAAGGAAGCTTTGCAGATGCTTCGGGTTGACCCGATGGGGCTAGATATGATTGATCATAAAATGTTGCACTCCATGATTACCAGCTTTCGGGGAGGACCGGTGGGCCTGGATACGATTGCGGCAACCATCGGTGAAGAGAGCCAGACGATTGAAGACGTGTACGAGCCGTATTTGCTGCAAATCGGCTTCTTGCAACGGACGCCACGGGGGCGGATGGTTACAGCGGCTGCTTATCAGCATTTAGGATTGCCGTTGCCCGAGTCGCCTTAAGTCGGGGCGAATGCGACGAACTGTCAGGGAAGGATATATCTTGCTAGGGTTATAAGGGAGGAGAATCGGTTTGAAGGAAAGACAACGCAGAGCAACATGGTTCAAATGGGGTAAAGGAATGCTGGCCGGATTGATGCTGGCTGGCGCGCTGCATCTTCCGGCATCGGCGGATGGTTCGGATACGTCCATGGTGCGTGTAGCCATGTACCTGGATCTCGGCAGCACCTATAAATCAACAGCGCCAGCAGTGACCTTGAAGACGGCGGCCGTAGCAGAGGCCGGATTCTCCGTCAATGCCGTTTGGGAGCCATGGGTTCGCTTCAGTGCAGGAGAAGCGGTGCGTTTTAGTGTTAACGGCCTGAAGGTGAAGGCACTGGAGAGTACCGACTGGAAGACGGTCGCTGCTGCAATTAAGAAGCTGCAAGGCACCGTGGACAAGCCGGTAGCCTATGCGGTAGAACGGGCTGGTGGAACGGTATACCGGGTGTATACGGGCCCTTATGCCAATGAAGGGGAAGCGCAGACTGCGGTTGGCCGCGTAGGACAGACTTTGGCCGGCTCCGTCGGGGGCAGCACACCAGAGGTTCGTGGGGAATGGTACGTCTCCGCTGGTTCTTTTGCCAGTCTAGGGGAGGCCGAGAGTTTAAGCCGGACTCTTAACGATGGGCAAGGGGAAGCTTATGCCGTGATGACTGGACCGCAGCAATATGCGGTATGGGTTGGTGGAGCAGTGACTCCTGCTGCTCAAGCTGCATTGCAAGCCAGCTTGGGAAGCCAGCATCCGGGAATTAGCTTCACTCCCGTCCAGTCTACGGTGCCAGCCTTGATCGTGCACCGGGATGTAACTTTAAACCTGGATACTCCATACGCTGTCAATCATTATGAGCTTCATGGAGAAGGGGCCAAGCTTCTAGTTCGGGATGAGGGGAATGCTCCGCTTCAGTTGGTGGAACGCTCCGACCGCAAGTATCGTGGAGAATTTGAAATTAGTCAGGTGAACGGGCAGTTGGCTTTGGTCAATGAAGTGCCGTTAGAGCAATATTTATACTCGGTGGTGGCGGGAGAGGTTCCTTCCTCCTGGCCGCAGGAGGCGCTTAAGGCTCAGGCCGTTGCCGCTCGTAGCTATGCCCTGTATAATGCGGGGTTGAATAAATTCAAGGTGGCGGGACTGGTTGATACCACCTTAAGCCAGGTATACTATGGTACAAATCAGGAAGCGGCTAGTATTACCCAGGCCGTTGATAGCACAGCGGGTGAAGTGCTGGTGGCGGGTGGCAATATTGTAGAAGGAATCTTCTCTTCGAACAGCGGTGGGATGACAGCCGATGCCACCGAGGTATGGGGGAATGTGAATTCCGTCTACGCCAGCGTAGCCAGCACGGAGGACGCGGCAGCTCAGGCATCGTTAAAATCCTGGTATCATGTATTGCTATCTGGCGGTCTAACGGGATATGTACGTGAGGACAATGTCGCTATGAGTGCAACCAATTCGGCGGGACTAGCGCAGTTGACGGTAACGACCAGCAATGTGATGGTTCGCAAGTTGCCGTTGATTCAATCCGATGTAGAACCCATCGGCAAGTTGAATCCCGGGGATCAGGCCATCGTACTGGACAAAGTCCAGGAGTCCAGCACCTATGCCTGGACTCGTGGCCCGTTTACTTCAGAGGAATTACTGAAAACACTGAAGGGCAAGACGACAACGGAACCCCCTGCTGTTATCTCCAATCTGGAGGTTACCGGGCGTGGCCCATCAGGGAGGGTTACACAAATTAAAGCTAACGGACAAGTACTTGACGTGAGATATCCGGACGCTTTTCGTTCCGCATTAAATGGACTGCCCAGCACGCTATTTGATATTGTTCCGACCGGACGTTATACTGTACAAGGTGCCGGAGGAACGGCTACGACAGCGGCGGCTTCCGGAACAACGGTCCTGTCGGCTACGGGCAAGACAACTGCAGGCTCCGGTGGCATGGTGGTCATGGGAAGTGATCAACAGGCTCGTGTCGTAGAGTCTGGCAATCGCTTCATGTTTGTAGGCCATGGCAATGGTCATGGATTGGGACTCTCACAATGGGGTGCTAAGGGAATGGCCGATGCCGGGTATGATCACCAAGCAATTTTGCAACACTATTACCAAAATGTGACTATTGTTAAGGAATGAATAAATAAATGAATGTGGATTTATATGATTTTGAGCTTCCTGAGGAATTGATTGCCCAGACCCCCTTGCTTGATCGTACTGCCTCTCGTTTATTGACTTTAAATAAGCAAAATGGGGATATCTCGCATCATAAGTTTTCAGATATTTTGGATTATTTGCAGCCCGGCGACACGTTGGTATTAAACGATACGAGAGTAATCCCGGCACGGTTGTTCGGTATTAAAGTGGATACCGGCGCGAAGGCGGAGGTGTTATTGCTTAGAAGTCTCGGCGAGGATCGTTGGGAGACGCTGGTCAAACCCGGAAAAAAGCTGAAGGCTGGAGCCGTTATCGTATTTGGTGAGGAATTGCGAGCTACAGTGGAATCGGAAAGTGATATGGGGGGCCGGATTTTGCGGTTCCATTACACTGGGATATTTAATGAAATTCTGGATCGTCTCGGGCAAATGCCGCTTCCTCCTTATATTAAGGAGATATTGGATGATCGCGAGCGCTATCAGACGGTTTACTCCAAGCATGAAGGTTCAGCAGCGGCACCTACGGCAGGTCTGCATTTTACGGAAGAACTGCTGAACCGGGTCAGGGAGAAGGGGGTCACTGTGGCCTTTCTTACCTTGCATGTTGGTCTTGGAACCTTCCGCCCCATGTCGGTTGAACGAGTGGAAGATCACGTGATGCATGAAGAGTATTACGTGTTACCACAGGAAACGGCGGAGGAACTGAATGCAACGAAGGCCAGGGGCGGCAGAGTCATTGCCGTGGGCACGACTTCGGCGCGAACTCTGGAGACGGTGGCGCAGAAATATGGAGCAGCACCGATTACGGCTAGCAGTGGCTGGACGGATATTTTTATCTATCCGGGTTATTCATTTGGCCTTGTAGATGCCATGCTTACCAATTTTCATTTGCCCAAGTCTACTTTGGTGATGCTGGTGAGTGCACTCTCAGGGCGGGAGCATATCATGAAGGCCTATCAAGAGGCTATCCGGCATCACTACCGTTTCTTCAGTTTTGGAGATGCGATGTTTATTTATTAAGAGGTTGTTGAACTCGGACTTAAAGAAGAGGACGGTTGATCAGATTGGCACCAGCAATTACTTATGAACATATCAAGACATGCAAGCAATCAGGGGCTCGGCTCGGCCGGGTGCATACACCACATGGCTCCTTTGACACACCGACTTTTATGCCGGTCGGAACGCAGGCCACCGTCAAAACCATGAGTCCCGAGGAACTGAAGGAGATGGAAGCTCGAATTATATTGAGCAATACCTACCATCTATTCCTGCGTCCAGGTCATGAGATAATTCGTGAGGCTGGTGGATTGCACAAATTCATGAACTGGGATCGGGCGATTCTTACAGACAGCGGTGGTTTTCAAGTGTTCTCGCTAAGCGAGATGCGGAAAATTACCGAAGAGGGCGTTCATTTTCGTTCCCATCTGAATGGAGATAAGCTGTTTTTATCTCCTGAAGTTGCGATGGAGATTCAAAATGCGCTAGGCTCCGACATCATGATGGCCTTTGATGAGTGCCCACCTTATCCAGCGGAATATGAATATGTGAAAAATTCGTTGGAACGGACGACACGCTGGGCAGAGAGATGCCTGCAGAGCCATGCTCGTCCCCATGACCAAGGGCTCTTTGCCATCGTTCAAGGGGGCATGCATGAGGATTTGCGTAAGCAAAGCGCCAGAGATTTGACTTCCCTGGATTTTCCGGGGTATGCTATTGGTGGACTGAGTGTAGGTGAGCCCAAACCGTTGATGTATGAGGTGCTGGAGTACACCGTTCCATTGCTGCCGACGGACAAGCCGCGTTATCTGATGGGCGTTGGCTCACCGGATGCGTTGATTGAAGGATCGATTCGCGGTATCGATATGTTCGACTGCGTATTACCGACCCGAATTGCGCGTAATGGCACGACGATGACCAGCCAAGGACGGCTAGTGGTGAGGAATGCTCAGTATGCCAATGACTTTGGACCGCTTGACCCGGAATGCGACTGCTATACATGCCGGAATTATTCGAGAGCCTATTTGCGCCATCTGATCAAAGCTGATGAAACATTTGGGCTACGGTTGACTACATACCATAATCTGCATTTCTTGATCAAGCTGATGGAGAAGGTGCGTCAGGCGATTATGGAAGATCGGCTATTGAGTTTCCGGGATGAGTTCTTTGAGCAGTACGGTCTGTTTGGCAATGACAAAGGATTCTAAGCAAGATCATAGGTAAATAGTGAAAGGGGGAAATTCAATGTTTTATGCAGCAGCAAATCCAGGTGGGGCTGGGGCCGGCCAATTGATTCAAATGATTATTCCATTCGTTATCATGATTGCCGTATTTTACTTCTTGCTCATTCGTCCACAGAAGAAGAAGCAAAATCAACGGACAGCCATGCTGAATTCGCTGAACAAGGGCGATAAAATCGTCACCATTGGTGGATTGCACGGTACAATTATGGAAATGACGGCTGATACGGTGGTTATTCGTGTAAACGATGTGACCAAGCTGACCTTTGATCGTAGCGCGATCAGCCATAGTGTGAAAGATCCGTCCTAAGTGATGGGAGCAAAGCAAAAAGAGCCTGATTTTCAGGCTCTTTTTTGTACCTTTTTGCCTATTTGCGACTTAAATTAACACCTAGAATACCTCCAGAAGCTCCGATAATCATTCCCGGTAAAATTAACAGCCAATCCTTAAGGCCAAGGGAATGATCCAAGGCGAGGAAGCTAATGATAAGGAGCAACAGCACATAGAGGAAGCCAGTCAAGGTTCCTTGATACCATCCTTTTTGCTGGGCGCGTTTCCCCGATACCATTCCTCCGAAGAATACGGCTATCCCATGCACAATATAGGCAAATAAACCTAATTCCAGTTCTTCTACAAGCTCGCCTTGCAGCAGTAATGATAAAATGAGTGCCCCGATCATCATCCACAAGAATCCGTACCACAGTCCCGCTACCGTAGGTTGGGTCAGACGGAATCCGAAGAAACGGCGAAGCAAATGCATGGACATCGTCCTCCTTGTCTTTAAAACTTGCTCACTGACGTTATATCCCATTTTATGGTCAAGCTTGTTTCATTAGTACAAGAGGTGGACAATTATTTTTAGGGAAAAAAGGGCATTTGTCCCGCATTTTGAGCAGCCTTAGCTCGCATGGAACCAAGATCATGGAGCCAAAATACGAATACTGCCGTTTAAGGTGATCGCTGACTAGCCAAGGAGGGATTTTCCGTGGAGCATGCCTTCGAGCATATCTTTCGAACCGTATTGATGTATTTCCTCGTGTTTGGCGTGATGCGCATTATGGGCAAGAGAGAAATCGGGGAACTCTCGATCTTTGACTTCGTCATCTCCATTATGATTGCGGAAATTGCTGTCCTTGCACTGGAAGATATGAACCGTCCGCTGTCGGATGGAATCATTCCCATGTTGACGTTGATGTTGATTCAACTTGTCATCTCGTTACTTTCCTTGAGATACCGCAAAATACGTCTGTGGTTCGACGGTAAGCCCAGCGTAATTATTCAGAATGGGCAAATTAACCAAGATGTGATGAAGAAACAACGCTACAATCTGGACGATCTGCTGATGCAGCTCCGCTCCGAGAAGATTGATAACATTGCAGATGTCGAATTTGCAGTGCTGGAAACGAGTGGGCAGCTTAGCGTAATTCCTAAGAATAATGATAGCAATCAGTCCAACCAAGGGGCTAAGAACAAGGGCAAGGATGTGTCTCGTTCCGCCCTCAAGAACGTACAATTTGAGGCATTACCGTTACCGCTGATTATGGATGGCAAGGTCAGTGATGATAATCTGAAACAAATCGGGAAGACGCGTTTTTGGCTAAAGCAGCAAATTCAGGCTAAAGGCCTGGCCGACTTCAAACAAGTGTTCTTCTGCAGCATTGATCATACGGGGAAGCTGTATATTAACGCTTTGGACGAATACCGTTAATTTTTGAATTCTGAGCTTTTAGTGGCGAAACCATTTACCCACAAGGGGTAATCTTTTCAAATCATGAAGATCGAATAAGCCCATAATGGCGGCAAGGATGATGTACAATAATCCCGAGATCAAGGCAGACAGTATAAATTGAATGGCTGAATGCGAGCTTATAGCCAGTTTGTTATAGGTATAATCGGCTACGGCAGCCATGATGAACATAGCAGTAACCACCTTGGTGATATCAAGGTAGGGCAGGCGATAGCGCAATGAGCGGGACACACTATAACCATGCAAGACGGTAACCAGAGCGAAATTAACAATAATGGCGATAATCGCACCATAAATGCCTAAAGCAGGATTGGAAGCCAAGTAGAAAATAAGTCCGATCTTGATAATGGCTCCAATAAGAGTATTGATCAGGGCCCGTCCTGGTTTGTCCAAAGCCTGCAAGGTAGCTTGCAGGGGAGCCTGGGCGTACAGGAACAAGGCGAACGGAGCCATAATTTTAAGCATGCCCGAAATTTCGATGTTGTTGTACACAATTTGGCAGATGGGCTCTGCCAGTACATACATAATGGCTGCAAATGGAGCACCGGTTACCAATGCCAATCGAAGAGACTGGTGCAGGCGAAGATGAATGGTTCTTATATCTCCGCGTGCCTGGGCCTCAGCCAATGAAGGAACAAGTGAAACGGCTAGCGAAGAGGTGAGTGCACCTGGCAGGAGAAGTAAGGGTATGATCATGCCTTGGAGGGCCCCGTATTGGGAGGTAGCAATCGCTACGGAAATTCCAGCAAGGGCCAGGCTGCGCGCGGTGGTAATAGATTCCAGCAAGTAGGACAAGGAGCCCACCAGACGGCTTCCGGTCACCGGGATAGCAATTCTTAGAATTTTTCGAAGTGTTTTTCCAGGGGACATCTCCACCTCGTCATAAGGCGGGGGCTTAGACTTATCCCCCGGGGTAGCCTCCCCTGAGAAAGGCTTGCTTTCCCGGTGCTGTAATCTTCGGTATTGCCATAATAAGACAGCCATCCCCACGATTTCCCCAGCGACAACGCCAAGCATGGCACCTGCTGCTCCGTAAGCAACCCCATAAGGGAGCAGGAGATAGGAGAACCAAAGGACACCAATGATACGGGCCAGAGTCTCTAAGATGGAGGATACCGCGGAAGGGATCATGTCTTGCTTCCCTTGAAAATAGCCGCGATATACAGAGGATATGGATACGATAATAATCATGGGGCTCATGGCAATAAAAGTCTGGTATACGCGAGGGTCGGGCAAAACATAACGAGTGACCCATGGCGCACCAAACAGGCAGAGAAAGGTAAACAGGAACCCGGCGGCAGTAGTAAACACCAGGCTTGTCCGTAATACAGACGTGGCCCGTTCGGGTTTGCCCGAGGACTCTGCTTCGGCAACGAGCTTGGCGACAGCAAGCGGAATTCCGCCGGTGATGATTGTGACCAGGACAAGAAAAAATGGATAGCCCAGTTGGTATAGACCCACGCCTTCGGCCCCGATAATTCGGGGCAACATAATCCGCGGTATAAACCCCAGAATGCGGTTGATGATTCCAGCCGCCAGTAATATCATTGTCCCCTGGATAAAGGTTTGCTTATTCAAGGTAACTCCCTCTTCCCCCGTCAGCTTTTGAACTTTCCATGGAGGCGGCAAAGCCTCTCTTCTATGAATATGTTGAACCTGTCCCCATTCATGACTTGTTCGTTCAACTTCATTCTGGAAAGGTGACTTTTTGAACAACCTCATAATAATGCGAGTTCAAAAAGTCGAATTTTCAGGACCGAGAAGGTTGGATGAAGCAAGGGACTGAGTAGCGGAGCGTAGACAGATCTACGTGAGCAACGGAAGGCACGGCTGAATTCAAGATTCGATGTCTCTTATAGGCAGGAGATGGAGAATTAGAGTAGAATATAGGATAAGACGAGTTGGAAGGAGGCTGGATCGTGACTGAAGAGGAAATGACGGAACAACAATTGAACGAGGCGATCGAAAGCCTGTGCCGCAGTAAAGCCGAAGAATTCCGGCTCATCGGGTACGAGCATGTTACCGGGGCGGACATCTGGGAGTGCGTTAGCCATAAATATGAGAAGAATGGCCCTCCTCCATTACATCAACTGGTCAATGATATTCTATCGCTGAAAGCAAATCAGTTTATGAATTATATGACGATTTCTGCTTATCGTGGATCCCGCTTTGAGTAAATGGGGTCCTTTTTGTTGCGGTGGCCCCATTTATGAATTTTTTGGACAGGGGGCCAGAAAATAACGAACACGAAGAGAGGTTTTTCATATAAATTGACTGGCTAATATGGCATAGCTATAATAGGAATATTGAGAATTTGAAAGGGGAACGAAGTACGGGATGAAAAGAATTATCGCATTCATAACCGTCGTGGTTGTATCTTTTGCCATCATGGGATGGACAACCCCCGGCCTGTTGAAAGACGTGCGTCTTGGTCTTGACCTCAAGGGCGGCTTTGAAATTTTGTATGAAGCTAGTCCGCTTGAAGGCGGTACTCAGGTCACGAAGGAATCATTGATTCAAACGGCCAAGAGCTTGGAAGAGAGAGCTAACAAGCTCGGTACAAGCGAGCCGGAAGTAACAACAGAGGGGACGAACCGCATCCGCTTGAAATTAGCTGGTGTGACGGATGAGAAGACGGTTCGCGAAACGATGCAGGAGCCTGCGTCATTAACCTTCCGTAGCAAGGACGGTACAGAAACCGGCCCTGACCAGTACAACAAGATTGAGATGATTGGTACGGATTTTGCTGCCAATGGGGCCAAGCTGGAGTTCGGACAAATGAACGAGCCGCTCGTTAGCATCAGTGTAACCAGCAAAGAGAAGTTCGCTGAAGTGACCAAGCGTTTGCTCGGTCAGCCGCTTGCCATCTTCATGAATGAGGAGCTTATTTCCGACCCAGTGGTTCAAGCGGTTCTGACAGATGGTTCCGCTCAGATCAGTGTGGGCGGAGACCTTGATAAAGCCAAGCAACTGCGCGATACCATTAACTTGGGTGCATTGCCGCTGAACCTCACTGAGAAGTATTCACAAAGTATTGGAGCAACGCTCGGTAAGCAATCATTGGATGAGACCATTGAAGCGGGTCTGATTGCCTCGCTGTTCATACTGATCTTCATGATTGGAATGTACCGGGTGCCTGGTTTAATCGCAGCCTTTACGCTAATTATTCACACCTGGTTGCTTATTCTCGTCTTCGTCTGGGCGGACTTTACCCTGACCCTGCCGGGGATCGCCGCGTTTATACTTGGCGTAGGTATGGCCGTGGATGCTAACATTATTACTAATGAACGGATTCATGAGGAAATACGAGCGGGTCGGAGCATTATGTCTGCTGTTAAAGTCGGGGACCAACACTCTCTGCGCACAGTGCTTGACTCACAGATTACAACGATCATCGTTGCGGCTGTAATGTACGCTTATGGTACTGGGGCCGTCAAAGGCTTTGCCTTGGTGCTCATTGTGGAAATTGTACTGAGTATTGCCACGAATGTATATCTCTCCCGTTTCCTGCTGAACCTGCTGCTTAAGGCTGGCAAGCTGTTGAAACCGAAATATTTCGGTGTGAAGGAGCGTGATATTCGTGAGCTTTAAAAAATTGGACTATGTGCATCTTAGCCGATACTTCTACACAATATCTATTATCATGACCGTTGTAGGCATCATCTGCCTTTCTGTCTTTGGTCTCAACTATAGTGTTGACTTCAAAGCCGGTTCCAACGTGGATATTTCACTATCCAAGACGATTACATCAGAGCAAGTTGAACCTATTCTGGAGAAGCTGAACATTCGTGAAGGTACGTCAATCAGTGCAGGGGAAGAACGGATGAATATCCGATTTGATACTGTACTAAGTGAGAATAATGACGTTGAGCTGAAGAATGAAATTTTGAAGCTGGACGATCAGGCTTCCTTCGAAGTGAATACGGTGGACCCTGAAATGGCTAAGGAATTAGCGCGTAATGCAATATATGCCGTACTGATTTCTTGCCTGGGGATTATCATCTATGTCAGCATTCGTTTTGAATGGCGTTTTGCTTTGGCAGCCATTGTAGCTTTGCTGCATGATGCCTTTATGGTGGTTACTTTATTCTCAATCTTCCGGCTTGAGGTGGATTCTACCTTTATCATCGCGGTGCTGACGATTATTGGTTATTCCATCAACGATACCATCGTTATTTTTGACCGGATTCGTGAGAATCTCCGTTTTGCGAAGACGAAAACCCGCGAAGATTTGATTCATCTGGTCAATCAAAGTGTATCGCAAACGATTATGCGTTCCCTGTACACGGCTTTGACCGTATTTGTAGCGGCATTCTTCCTCTTCCTGCTCGGCGGAGAATCGATTCGGATGTTCTCGCTGGCAATGGTTATCGGTTTGCTGTTCGGGGCCTATTCCACCATCTTTGTGGCAAGCCCGCTCTGGTTCTTGTTGAAGAGCAAACAAAAGAAACCAGCCAAAGCGTCTTAAATAGCCGTTTTTGTTGCGTTGATATGTAACTTATTTGTTGGTAAGGATGGAGCCGCGTCGATCTAGACGCGGCTTTCCCGCTCTTTTCAGTTTTACGTGCTTCAGGAGGTTGACTATGACACGAGAACAAGACATGTTGCTTCGTTCAACGACGTGGCTTGGCATCGTTAGCGATGTCGGTCTCGCCATATTTAAAGGGATAGTGGGGTGGCTGTTTAGCAGCCAAGCACTGCTGGCGGGAGCCTTGTATTCCACTCATGATGCGGCTGTAAGCGCGGCAATTAAGCTGCGCTTGCCAGGAGTGAGCCGCCGGAACAGACAGGGAGGATCATTGCCCGGCAAGGAAACGGTGAAGCCGTTGCCTGCTATTTTTCTTTCTATATTTCTGATGATGGGTGCATTACAACTTCTGATTGCTGGAGTTACTGCTATTGTAACAGCCGATATTACCCCTCCCGAGACTCTACCGTTAATAGCTATCTTGCTGTCCATGGCGCTGAAAGAATTGGTATTCCAGCTTCAGGTACGGCAAGCAGGAAGAGAAGTGGTAGAAGGACGCCGGCTTGTGGATGTTCACCGCCAATCGTTATTTTCTTCTGTGACCATATTGGTCGGAATAGCTGCGGCTATGGGGGGCCATGTCTGGGATATCCCCGCGCTGCTTTACCTTGAACCGATTGCTGCTATCCTTGTCGCCTGTCATATTTTGCTGCGATCCTATCATTTGGTGAAGACATCGCTGTATGATATGCCGGTATTCCGAATGCAGGAAGAGGACGCGGCTTCGTTCATTGAGACGGTTCAAAGAGTACATGGCGTGATTGCGGTGGAAGAGCTGCGAGCATTGGAGAACGGTCATTACGTTACGATTAGTGCGAAGATCAGCGTTAATCCCAAAATCACGGTGCTAGAGGCTAATGATATTGCCAATCGGGCAAGATTGCTGCTGCTTAATCGTTTCTCACATGTGATTGATGTTCGAATTCAAGTAGAGCCTTATGATGCAGGTTACCCTTATAAAAGTAACACGGAGGACTCAGACAACGACCTGCCAAGTCTGCTTCAATAAGCAAAAGGCAGCTAAGAAATGACATGAAGGGAGGTGCCGATTTTGCTTCATGCCAAATCACGCTGGGATGTATTGCCTTTAGATGCAAATCGTTCGCGAGAGCTTGCTGATCAATTAGGGATTTCGCCACTACTGGCCTCTTTGCTGGTTACAAGAGGGATGGGGGATGCTCGGCAGGCCGAGCTATTCTTAAGTGGTGACCTAGCGGAGCAACATGATCCTCTGCTGCTTAGCGGGATGGAGGAGGCGGTTTCGCGTATTCGCCGCGCTGTAGCTGAAGGGGAACGCATATTAATTTATGGCGATTACGATGCCGATGGCGTATCCTCTACAACACTGATGATTTGCTTAATGCGGCATATGGGTGCTACATATGATTATTACATTCCCCACCGTACCAAGGAAGGCTACGGCTTACACATCCCTGTACTGGAGCACTTTCACAAGAAGGGCTACAGTCTGATCATTACGGTAGATACGGGGATTAGTGCTGTAGAACAAATAGCGTACGCCAACTCCGTAGGAATGGACGTTGTTGTTACGGACCACCATGAGCCGCCGGCGATTTTACCCGAGGCCTATACGCTGGTGAATCCCAAACTCCCCTTTTGTACATATCCCTTTAAAGGACTGGCTGGGGTTGGGGTGGCGTACAAGCTATCACAAGCCTTATTGGGAGAAGAAACTCCGAAAGCCTGGACAGAGCTGGTTGCTCTTGGAACCATAGCTGATTTGATGCCGTTGACCGGTGAGAATCGGGTGATGGTCAAGGCGGGGCTTGCGTCGATGGCAAAGTCGTCTTTTCCTGGCATCACAGCCTTGCTTGGGACGGCGGGCTGGTCTAGCGGCGATGTCACTTCAACGACGGTGGCCTTCGGTTTGGCACCGCGTATTAACGCCAGCGGGCGTATGAGCCATGCCAACCGGGCGGTGTCGTTGCTGACAGCGGACGCTTTGGAAGAAGCGGAGGACACCGCCGAGGAACTGGATGTGCTTAATAAAGAGCGACAGATGCTGGTGGATGAAATGACCCAGGAAGCCTTGGCACAGTTGGAGGAACAGACGAAGGACCACGCCATGCCGGATGTCATCGTGGTAGCAGGTTTAGGCTGGAATGCCGGCGTGGTGGGCATCGTTGCCTCCAAGCTGCTGGAAAGGTATTATCGGCCAACCATTGTATTGGGAATTAACCCCGAGACCGGAGAATGCAAAGGCTCTGCACGTTCAATCCCGGGATTCGATATGTATGAGGCATTAACTGATTGTGCGGATTTGCTTGATCACTATGGTGGTCACCCTTCAGCAGCGGGGATGTCTTTGCATCAAAGCCGAATCGAGGCGTTTAAAGAACGGCTGCAAAGCTTTGCTGCCTCCCGGCTGGGACCGGAGCATTTCGTACCTGTTACGCAAATTGATTTGAGTTGTTCGCTACAGGAGATTACCCTGCAAGCGATTGAGCAATTGGAAGGATTGGCTCCCTTTGGGATGGCCAATGCTTGTCCCAAGCTCCTGCTGAGAGGACTCAAATTACTGGAGTGCCGGCAGATGGGCAAGGACGGGAAGCATTTAAAGTTGATTGTGGCTCAGAACGGGAAGAATGTTGAGGCCGTTGCTTTTGGCAAGGGAGCGCTAGCTGCGGCATTGACGGAGGAAGCTGAGCTGGATGTAGTGGCCGAAGCCAGTATAAATGAATGGAACGGCTCACGGAAGCCCCAGCTAATGATTCAGGATTTGGCGGTATCGCATATTCAGGTCTTTGATTATCGAGATTCCCGTCGCCCTCTACAGCAGTTGGAGGAGATTTACCACAAGCTGATGAATTTGCCCGCTTGCGGCTCCGGTCTCTCGGCAGTAGTGGTCAATCCAGGGACAGATGGATCTGTGATAAGCCAATTGAAGGACATGCAGGTTTGGGTATATGATAAGAAGGATGGTGCCCGTCCTGTCAATGGTCTGGCACAAGCTTCTGGCAGTCACGGGGTGGGAACGTTATTCGTTCTGGAATTGCCCGATACACAGCAAAGCTGGCAAGGCATGTTATCTGCATTTGCCGGGCTGGAGCGGTTATACTTACTACATCCGCGGCGTTCTGCACAAGAGAAGATTGAGCGGCCATCCCGTGAACATTTCAAGCAAGTGTACGGGCTGATTCATCGACAAGTTGCTCAGGGATTTCGTGAAGATGATTTGGTTGCCGCGCTGGCAAAGCGGACTGGCTGGTCCAGACGTATGTTGCTGATGACGCTAGGGGTGTTCGAAGAACTGGGATTTTTGGTGCGGAGCTCTGGCATGGTCAAGCTGAATCCCTCTCCGGCCAAGCAGCCGCTTGAGGCCTCGAGCCGTTATCGGGAGCTTGAGCTGCTGGCGGATATGGAACAGTTGCTGGAGTATGGTCGCGTCCCGGAAATTACGGAGTGGATGCTTGCCCAAAACCAAGGGGCTTCATAAAATAGGAGGAGATTTTTGTGGATTTTAAAGAACATATCAGGGTCATTCCTGACTTCCCTCAGCCTGGGATCAGTTTTAAGGATATTACAACTTTACTGAACGACGGTGATGCATACCGTAAGTCTATTGATGAGTTGAAGCAACTTGTGAGTGACTTGAAGATTGATCTGATTGCTGGTCCCGAGGCTCGTGGGTTTGTGGTTGGCGCTCCCCTGGCTTATGCTCTTGGCGTAGGGTTCGTTCCGATTCGTAAAAGCGGGAAGCTGCCATACAAGACCATCGAGGTCGAATATGATCTGGAGTATGGTAAGGACCGGCTGGCTATGCATAGTGATGCAGTTAAGCCGGGGCAAAATGTGCTGATTGCCGATGACTTGCTGGCAACGGGCGGAACGATATCTACCTCGGTAAATCTCGTTCGGCAGTTGGGTGGCAACGTTGTGGGTACTGCGTTTCTAATTGAGCTAAGCGAGTTGAATGGTCGCGAGAAGCTGCAAGGCATCGATGTATTCTCACTGCTGACTTATTAAGCCCAATAGTAGATCATGATGTGAGGGAAATGATCGGGAATCTGTTTGAATGTAAAAAAAGAGAGAAGGGTACTGCCCCAAAGCGAAAGGCTTTGGGGCAGTACCCTTTATGAGTTTGAGCTCGAATTTAGTGAGCAGCTTCATCCTTGTCATTGCTGAGCCCAAGCACCTGAATCAGCTTGAACAACAGGCTCATCACAATGCCTACGATGGTCGCCAGCGCCATACCTTTGAGTTCAACATCGCCCATAGTCAGCTTTGTTCCACTCAAACCAATGACCAGAACGATGGTCGCCAGCAGCATGTTGGTTGGCTTGGAGAAGTCAACCTTCTGCTCCACGAAGATACGCAAGCCGGATGCGGCGATGACGCCGAAGAGCAAGAGCGATACACCGCCCATGACCGGAGGCGGAATTACAGCGATGATGGCTGAGAATTTGCCAGAGAAGGAGAGCAGAATAGCGAAAACTGCAGCTCCGCCGATGACGAAGATTGAGTATACACGGGTCAATGCCATGACGCCGATATTCTCCCCGTAGGTGGTATTAGGCGTGGAGCCAACAAAGCCGGACAAAATGGTAGAGATCCCGTTCCCCATCAGGGAGCGGTGCAGTCCGGGATCCTTGGACAAATCTTTGCCAACAATGTTGCTGGTCACCAGGAGATGGCCGATATGCTCAACGATAACAACCAGCGCCACAGGAATAATGGTAATGATCGCGGACAGACTCCATTGCGGGGTAGTGACCGTAGGCAGTGTAAACCACTTGGCAGCCGCGATGGCACCCGTATCGACTTCTTTCATAAAATAAGCTAACACATAACCGACCACGATCCCGATCAGGATATGAATAATTTTGGGAAACCCGCGGAACAGCACGGCGCCGAACATGGTAACTCCAAGCGTCACCAGCGAAAGGGTAATATGCTTGGGATCAGGAGACCAGGCCTCCCCGGGATTGCTACTGATCCAACCTGCCATACCGGCGGCTACGGGGATAAGCTCCAGCCCGATCAGAGCCACGATGGCCCCCATGGCTGCCGGAGGGAAGACGACATCAATCCAGCTTGTACCGGCATATTTGATAAACAAGGCAACCAGCAGGAAGATGAGACCTGTAATGATGAACGCACCCAGCGCCATCGCATATCCACCATCCGGATTGTTTGCAATTACCATGCTTACAGGCGAGATGAAAGCAAAGCTGGAGCCAAGGTAGGCCGGAATTTTCCCCTTACAGATTAAGATGTAAAGCAGGGTACCTATCCCGTTCATCAGCAAAATCATGCCGGGATTGACGCCAAAAATATTTGGAACCAGCACGGTACTGCCGAACATCGCAAATAGATGCTGCAGGCTTAAGAGCGCGCCCGGTCCGACAGGAACCTTTTCATTAACTTGAATTTCACGTTGCAACACGTTCACTCCTCTGAATATGACGATCAAGATAACTATCCTTACTAGATTAATGACATTGTCGCCATTTTTCAACAGAAAATTCATGAACATTGATGTAAGGACTCCATTCCGAGGGGATGTCCGCACCGAAGGGGCAACCCAAGAGTTGACGGGAGAGGGTGCAAGAGTCATAATTATAGAAAATCAAAATAAGGCGATTTATGCTCTTCTGTGCGTTTTTTTAGAATATTTTCATATAGAAAGGAATCAACAGGATCACCATGGGCATTGAGCAATTACTCGAAAAGGCATCTGCCTATATAAAGGAACCGGACCTGGAGCGCATTCGGGAAGCGTACGAGTTTGCGGATCAAGCCCATCACGGACAACTCCGCAAATCCGGAGAACCTTATATTCTTCATCCCCTGGCCGTAGCAGACATTGTAGTGGGCATGCAGATGGATGTGCTGTCGGTCATTGCAGCTTTGCTTCATGACGTGGTCGAAGATACTACGGTGTCCTTGAAGGAGATACAAGAGCGATTTGGTGGAGATTGTGCTTTGCTGGTAGATGGGCTGACCAAGCTGGAACGAATTAAATTTCGGTCCAAGGAGGAGCAGCAGAACGAGAACTACCGCAAAATGTTCATCGCCATGGCTCAGGACATTCGCGTTATCGTCATCAAGCTGGCGGACCGCTTGCACAATATGCGGACGCTCAAATATCAATCGGAAGAAAGCCAGCGTCGGATTGCTTACGAAACGCTGGAGATTTTCTGTCCAATTGCCAATCGGCTCGGGATTTCTGCGATTCGGTGGGAGATGGAAGATATCGCCCTGAGATATTTGAACCCACAGCAGTATTACCGGATTGCCAACCTGATGCGCAAGAAGCGCGCAGAACGTGAAGAATACATCAAGAATGTGATTGACCGGATTGCGGAAAAGCTTGATGAAATGGGAGTTCAGGCTGATTTATCTGGTCGTCCGAAGCATATTTATAGCGTTTACCGGAAAATGACGATGAAGAACAAGCAGTTCAATGAGATTTATGATCTGCTGGCCATTCGCATTATCGTCGATAATATTAAGGATTGTTATGCGACCCTGGGAATCATCCATACCCTATGGAAACCGATGCCAGGGCGTTTCAAGGATTATATCGCGATGCCGAAGGCGAATATGTACCAATCTCTTCATACGACGGTGGTCGGCCCGAACGGGGAACCTACAGAAGTACAAATTCGTACCTGGGAGATGCACCGTACAGCCGAATACGGGATTGCAGCGCACTGGGCTTACAAGGAAGGAACCGATACCGGCGGTCTGGAGAACAAAATTACGTTCTTCAGCGAGATTCTTGAGCTGCAGCATGAGGCGAAGGATGCTTCGGAGTTTGTGGAATCACTCAAGATGGACTTCTTCTCCGATCTCGTGTTTGTATTTACCCCTTCAGGTGAGGTTATTGAGTTGCCTGCTGGCTCTGTACCGCTGGACTTTGCTTACCGCATCCATACCGAGGTGGGGAATCGCACGATCGGGGCCAAGGTCAACGGTCGAATCGTGCCGCTGGACCATCGGCTAAAGACCGGGGATATCGTGGAGATTCTGACTTCCAAGCATTCTTACGGACCAAGTCAAGACTGGCTGAAGATAGCCCAGTCGTCTCATGCTCGCAGCAAAATCAAGCAATGGTTCAAGAAGGAGAAGCGCGAGGAGAATGTAGAGAAGGGCCGCGATGCGATCGAACGGGAATTGAAGCGTGCCGGGATCGAGCCTTCGCAATGGATGTCAGAGGATAAGCTGCTGGAAGCGGCCAAGAAGTTCACCTTTAATGATGTAGATGATATGTTGTCCGCAATAGGCTTCGGTGGGATTACGGCTGCTCAGATCGTCACCAAGCTGACGGAGAAGCTGCGTAAGGAGCAGGAAGAAGCGGCAGGGCATATCGAGCTTACTTCAGAGGTGAAGGAGGTCAAGAGCCAACAGGAGGAACGACGCCGTCCAACCAACGGAGTAGTGGTGAAGGGCATCGATAATCTTCTTGTGCGTTTTGCCAGATGCTGCAATCCGGTACCGGGAGATGAAATCGTAGGCTACATTACCCGTGGCCGCGGGGTATCGGTCCATCGCAGTGACTGTACAAACATTCCAGGTATTCATGATGGTGAGGAAGCCGCACGAATTATTGATGTGGAATGGGAAACTGCGATTGAAGCGAACTACAGTGTGGATATCGAGATTACCGGTCATGAACGCCGCAACTTCCTGAACGAGGTGCTGCAAGCGGTGGCGGAGAGCAAGACGAATATTTCAGCGGTATCTGGCCGCTTGGACAAAAATAAAATGGCTTTGGTGCATATGACGATCCTGATTCGCAATACGGATCATCTGCAATCTGTAGTGGAGAAGATCAAGCGGGTGAAGGACGTTTATACGGTGCACCGGATTATGCAATAAGTTACGCGGAAAGGATTCGGGAACGATGAGAGTAGTTGTGCAACGCTGCCGGGAGGCCCAGGTGAACGTGTCGGGACAAACGGTGGGCTCAATCGGTAAGGGGCTGATGCTGCTTGTTGGCATTACCCATAAGGATACGGAGCAGGATGCTGCTTATTTAGCTGATAAGGTTGCTGGCTTACGGATTTTTGAGGATGAGGTTGGCAAGCTGAATTTGGGTGTGACAGAGATTGATGGAGCTATTCTGTCGGTGTCGCAATTTACCTTGTATGCTGATAGCCGTAAGGGAAGAAGGCCCAACTTCATGGCTGCTGCCCGCCCGGAAGTCGCCGAGCCGTTATACGAGAGGTTTAACGAACTGCTTCGAGATAAGGGCTTAACCGTGGAAACGGGGATATTCGGTGCCGAAATGGACGTAAAGTTGACGAACTGGGGACCCGTGACCCTGATTATAGACAGTCCTTCATCAACTTTGCTGGTGTGAGCATAAGCAAAGGTAGAAAGAGCATGTTGCATGATGATGATGCAGCATGCTCTTTGCTATTGGGAGGAGGGGAATTATCCTAACCGAATAGTAAGGCTTCTTTGGG
The DNA here is from genome assembly GCF_056836745.1 of Paenibacillus sp. 1SOY10. Lineage (NCBI taxonomy): Bacteria > Bacillati > Bacillota > Bacilli > Caryophanales > Paenibacillaceae > Paenibacillus > Paenibacillus sp. 1SOY10. The sequence continues at coordinate 39,819 of NZ_JBXENK010000002.1, forward strand.
GCAAGCTGAAGACGAAGTAAGATTCAGAAGAAGCATCCATGCTACGAAGGAGCTTGAATTATGCGCCAATCCGCGAAATCCCGAGATTGGCAGGTCATTCCGCTGGTTGATGCGGGAGGCCTGGCCGAAGCACGGAGCTTGGCCCGTCTGGCTGCTCCGGAACAATTTGAGATGATCCCGCGCGAGGTAAAACCCTCCGGGGAGTGGCTTCCACGACCGGGAAGCTAGTGTTCGGGAGCCCAGAGGGCTCTTTTTTGGATTAGAACGCAAAAATTACTTCTAACCTGACATAAAGTCCATCGTTTAGGGTAATAACAACCTAAGAGACCCCGTGTTTCTTGAGCGATGAATCTCAAAGAAAAGGAGTGATTGGTATGACGAGGCATATTCAGGCATATTTCAGGACAGAGGATAAGGTGGAGGGTGCGCGTTTAAGCTTGCTCCCGTTTGAGGTCGAGCAAGTGGAGACGGGGTATGCAGAGGATGGCCTGAGTGAAAATGACAGAATTCGCTTTCCCTTCCTTCCAGTAAATACTGGGGGAGCTTCCGGAGCTACGGGCGCCAATGTAGGGAACCAGGGTGCGGTTCCACTGCCAGGAACCATTCGTGAAGGGCAAGGTGCTCTGCCCGGGCTGGCGGTAGCAGGATTAACCGTAAATGAACGAGATAATGAAGAGCTTGCGCAGAGGGATAACCGGGAAGAAGAGGAACCTCGCGGAGATGTGAATCCCGATGATTTAAAATATGTGCTTAGCGCCAAGGTCAAGGAGCATGAGTACGAGGAAATTGTAAAGAAATTACGCGATCAGGGAGCTTATATATCTGACCTGTAATATAACTGTAATATTAGATTCATGTTCCTTTAACATTGCCTGTATATAATAACAGCATGACCCCCTTTTAATATAGTATCTTTTGGACCTGCACCCCGTTGGTGTCAGGTCTTTTTTCTTTGGCCCGCTTTTTTCGTGATACATAGGCTTGACTTTAGTGCGGTGGTTGCATACAATCATAAAATAACAGTTCATGTAACAGTAAATCATGATTCGATGACGGGACAAAGTAATTCAACCCCACACCTACAGAGAGGAATCCCATGCCTTGGCAGGTAGCTGCATGAGCAATAGACGATGCAGGCTAATAAGCATAAGGCAGGCTGGAAGGATTCCGGTGATGATTGAACGAAGGACTTCCCTGAGAACCGGCGGCGAAATAAGCAATTAGAGTAGACGCGCGGCGTAGGCGGGCGATAACCGCTTCAAGCGAATTTGTTCTCCCTAGGGCTGGGGGCAAATTCGGAATGTGGGTGGCACCACGGGTGAATCGTATAATCGGTCTCCCGTCCCTGTTTGTTTGATACAAACAGGGACGGGAGTTTTTTATTTTGCTGAGCTGATTAATGGATGGAGGATGAGGGAGATGGCTTTTCAAAAACCGACGGGTACCCAGGATCTACTCCCGGGCTTTGTTGAGAAATGGCAGTTTGCAGAGGAGAAGGCCAGAGATTTATGCCGCCGGTTCAATTACCGGGAGATTCGTACCCCGATCTTCGAACAGACTTCGCTATTCGAACGTGGTGTAGGAGAAACGACGGATATCGTTGAGAAGGAAATGTATACTTTCCTAGATAAAGGTGATCGCAGTATGACGCTTCGTCCTGAAGGGACGGCAGGCGTGGTTCGTTCCTACGTGGAGAACAAGCTGTACGGGGAGCCGGATGTGAGCAAGCTGTATTATATCGGGCCTATGTTCCGGTATGAGCGGCCTCAAGCGGGACGACAACGTCAGTTCCATCAGTTCGGAGTTGAAGCCTTCGGAGCGACAGATCCTGCGATTGATGCGGAAGTGGTAGCTTTAGGTTACCAGTATTGCCGTGAGTTGGGACTTCAGGGCGTAAAGGTAGAGATCAATTCCGTTGGCAATCCAGAGAGCCGGGCAGCTTACCGGGAGAAGCTTCTGTCCTTCCTGCTGCCAATGAAGGACAGCTTGTGCAAGGACTGTCAGGCCCGGATGGAGCGTAATCCACTGCGGGTACTGGACTGCAAAGTAGACCAGGAGAAGTTCGTAAACGCTCCTTCGATACTGGAAAGTCTGGATGAAGAGTGTACAGCTCATTTTGCCAGAGTACAGGAACTGCTAAGCGCTATGGAAGTGGATTATGTCATTAATCCGAGACTGGTGCGGGGCTTGGATTATTACACGCATACTGCGTTTGAATATAAAGCTGAAGGCATCGGTGCCATTGATACCATTGGCGGCGGTGGCCGGTACAATGGATTGGTGGCCGAGGTTGGGGGCCCTGATCAGCCGGGGATCGGAATGGCACTTGGGCTGGAACGGATCGCTCTCATTCTGGAGAAGCAGGAAATTGCTCTTGGCGAGGCCAAACCGCTCGACGTGTATCTGGTGGCTTTGGGTGAGTCGGCTGACAAAGAGATTACAACTCAAATCTTCCGATTGCGGCAAGCAGGCTTCTCTGCCGAGCGAGATTATCTTGGACGTAAGATGAAGGCGCAGATGAAGTCTGCGGACCGGATGCAGGCTCGCTATACAGCGATTCTGGGCGACGACGAATTAGCTCGTGGCGAAATTGCCCTTAAGTCCATGGAGAGTGGAGAGCAGCGTACGGTGAAGCTGACCGACCTGGTTAATGAATTAAATTAAACTATACACATAAAGGAGAATTTACATGAAAAGAACGCATCAATGCGGCGTGCTCAGCACAGCCAACATCGGAGAAACCGTTACATTAAACGGCTGGGTGCAAACAAGACGCGATTTGGGGGGCGTATTGTTTATTGATCTGCGTGATCGCAGTGGCATCGTGCAAGTCGTCTTCAACCCGGCCTATTCGGGCGAAGCGCTACAAATTGCTGATAAAGTGCGCAGCGAATACGTGCTTGCCGTAACGGGCAAAGTGGTAGAGCGGGATGCAGAGACGGTGAACCCGAACTTGCCAACAGGGCAAATTGAAGTGCAAATCACAGAGATCGAAGTGCTGAACGCAGCCAAGACTCCGCCATTCTTCATTGAAGACGGTGTTGAGGTCGATGAATCCCTGCGTTTGAAATATCGTTACCTGGACTTGCGTCGTCCGGAAATGCAACAAACATTACGCCTTCGTTCCAAGGCAGCTAAGGTGTTCCGTGACTTCCTCGATGGAGAAGGATTTGTTGAAGTAGAAACTCCAATTCTGACGAAAAGCTCGCCGGAAGGCGCTCGTGACTATTTGGTACCAAGTCGGGTACATCCAGGAGAATTCTTCGCACTTCCACAATCTCCGCAATTGTACAAGCAATTGTTGATGGTCAGCGGAGTAGAACGCTATTATCAAATCGCTCGTTGCTTCCGGGATGAGGACTTGCGTGCAGACCGTCAGCCGGAGTTCACTCAGGTCGATATTGAAACTTCCTTCCTGTCTCGTGACGAGTTACTGGACATGATGGAGAAGCTCGTTGTTCGTCTCTTTAAGGAAACCAAGGGCGTCGACATTGAAACACCGTTCCAACGCTTGAGCTATGCCGATGCTATTGGCAAATACGGCTCTGACAAGCCGGATCTGCGCTTTGGTCTGGAACTGGTTAATGTCAGTGATCTGGTTGCTGGAAGCGGAGTTAAGGTCTTTGCTTCGGTAGTAGAAAAAGGCGGAGAGGTTAAAGTGCTTAATGCCAAAGGCTGCGGTACATGGAGCCGCAAGGACATCGACGATCTGGGTCCTTACGCAGCTCGCTATGGTGCCAAAGGGCTGGCCTGGATTCAAGTGAAGGAAGGCGAGTTCCGTGGTCCAATCGTGAAGTTCTTCACGGAAGAGGAAATTGCCACTATTAAGGAACGTACCGGAGCGGAAGAAGGCGATCTGCTGTTATTCTCCGCAGATAACAAGAAGGTCGTTGCGGATGTGTTGGGCGCATTACGTCTGAAAATCGGCCGTCAACTTGGCTTGATCGACGACAATGTGTATAAGTTTGCCTGGGTGGTGGACTTCCCTCTGCTGGGCTGGGATGAAGAGCAGAAACGTTATGTGGCAGAGCATCATCCGTTTACCCGGCCACGTGAGGAAGATCTGGCGTTGTTCGACACCGATCCAGGGAAGATTCTTGCTCAAGCCTATGACCTCGTACTGAATGGTTATGAAGTAGGCGGCGGTTCCATGCGGATTTACAAACGCGAGGTACAGGAGCAAATGTTCAAAGCTATCGGTCTTTCACCTGAAGAAGCTCAGGATAAATTCGGCTATCTGATGGATGCCTTCGAATATGGTACGCCGCCGCACGGCGGGATTGCCTTTGGCTTCGACCGTCTTGTTATGCTGTTAACGGGCCGTTCCAACCTGCGTGAAACGATTGCGTTCCCGAAAACAGCCAGCGCTACGGACTTGCTCATGAATGCCCCTTCCGAGGTGGATGCGCCACAGTTGGAGCAATTGCATATCAAGCTTGCCGTTAAATCGGCTGAAGCCAAGAAATGATGCCTCAGGAGGTGCGATAGAATATGCTTCATCAGTTTTCACGGACCGAACTTGCCATTGGCGTTGAGGGCTTGGATGTTTTGAAGAAGAGCACGGTAGCTGTCCTGGGGATTGGCGGTGTGGGTGCGATGGCCGTGGAAGGATTGGCCCGTACCGGCATCGGCCGCATCATTCTGATTGACAAGGACGTTGTGGACATTACGAACATTAACCGGCAAATTCACGCATTGACCACGACGGTTGGCCAGAAGAAAGCCGATTTGATGTGTGAACGAATCAAGCTGATCAATCCTGAATGCGAAACGATTGCACTGAACATGTTCTATACAGAGGAGACTTACGAGGAACTGTTCAAGTACGATATCGATTATGTTCTGGATGCTTCAGACACGATTATTTACAAGGTTCATTTGATCAAGGAATGTCTGAGACGCAAGATTCCGATCTTGTCTAGCATGGGCGCGGCCAATAAGATGGACCCCACCAAGTTCCAGGTAACGGACATTTCCAAGACTCATATGGACCCCATGGCCCGGGTCATCCGGCACAAGCTGCGGGAGCAGGGGATTAAGAAAGGAGTTAAGGTCGTCTTCTCGACCGAGACTCCGGTGAAACCTCGTGCCGACGTAACGGAGAAAATTGCCCCGGCGGGCGCCAAAATTCGCAAAGCGAAGCAACCTCCGGCCAGCAATTCCTTTGTTCCACCTGTGGTTGGACTCATTATGGTCAGCGTGGCTGTACGTGAGCTCCTGGAACGTGGCGGAGTACGAGTGTAACGCTCCTGTACCCAATTTTTTTAACACGCACAAAAGAAGCGCAGAATCGATGGATGTCATCGGCTCTGCGCTTTTTCACGTGTTAGAAAATAAATGTGCGGTGCGCTTTCATTAGTGGTATAATGAAGCTCCTTTTGCTTCAAAGCCGAACAGGAATGGAGCATAACACGAAACCTTAGGAGGCAACTGAAATATGGAACATTTTCAAAGTGCCTATCAAGAAGAGGTAGCGCGGCTTGACCGCACCCTAGAGGAGATAGACAAGCAACTGCAACGATTGCGGGGAATTCCGGTGTATACGGGGCAGGACTTTACGGAGCAATTGCTGGAAGAGAACCGGGAGAATCAACGGAAGCAACTGGAGCAATCGGTGCGCGAGCCGTATTTTGGCCGACTGGATTTCGAGGAGAAGGGAAAGGGCAAAACCCCGTTATATATTGGTAAGGTAGGAGTGGGCGACCCTGAGGGCAAGGAGCCGATTGTAATTGATTGGCGAGCTCCGGCGGCTAGTCTGTTCTATTCGTTTACCGGCGGGGATGATGCGGCATATACGGCACCTGAGGGCGTAATTGAAGGACTTGTGTATCTGAAGCGGAATATCGTTATTCGTAAAGGTATTCTGGACCGGGTAGCCGATACGTATAATCGGGAAAGTGAGGGTCCGGCGGTTTCGGATGAATTCCTCGTTTACCGGTTAGGTGAGAACAAGGATAACCGCCTGCGTGATATCGTCTCGACCATCCAGGCAGAGCAGGACAAAATCATTCGTGCGGCTAAAAATACGGCGTTGATTATTCAAGGGGTGGCCGGGAGTGGGAAGACGACTGTGGCGCTACATCGGCTGGCTTTTTTATTGTATCAGTACAAGGAGCAGATCCGTGCGGAACGGATGGTTATCTTCGCTCCGAATCATATGTTCATCGATTATATCTCCGATGTATTGCCTGAGCTTGGGGTTGGCGATATTCAACAGAGCACATTCAGTGATTGGGCAGGCAAGGTCCTGGAGCTAGGAGAAATAGAGCTGGATGGTTCGGACGTATTGTCTGGTTGGTTCGATGCTGCTGATCCCAAGGAGGTCCGGAAGGAAGAGGAGCTGCCAGGCCGCTTCAAGGGCTCGATGGCTTTTAAGGAGATTATTGATGACGCCGTGGCCAGCCTGGAGTCTAGTTGTGTGCCGGAGGGAGACTTTGAGCCTTGGGATGGAGCAAGGTTGTCTCGCGAGGAAATTATCGGCTGGTTTGAAGGCGAATATCGGCATTACCCGGTAGCGCTCCGCAAGGAACGGGTACTTGCGCGTATTCATCGCTGGATTGAGATGCGTCTTAAGCATTCACCTTCGGCGGCTGCACTGAAGGAACGTAAGAAGAAGGCCCAGCAGAGGGAGAAGAGCTACGCCAAGAAGTGGCCTGAATTGACACCCCTTAGCTTGTATAAGGAAATGTTCCAAGCTGGCAAGGGAAGTAATAAGGCGGCAGGATTGGTTGATGTGAAGCATCGTATTCCTGCAGGCATTTTAAAAGATACACAGGCTCGGCTGAAGAAAAATGTGGTAAGGGAAGAGGAGCTGCCCGCCTTATTGTATCTATATACGTTGATTCATGAGATAGACGGTAAGCTGACATTTGACCATGTGGTCATTGATGAAGCGCAGGACTTCTCTCCTTTTCAGGTCTATGTGCTGGATCGCTTCGTGAAGGGACATTCCTTCACCATTCTCGGGGACTTGTCGCAAGGCATCCATTACTACAAAGGGGTGCGTCGCTGGGAGGAGATGAGCAGCTTGTTTGGGCCGGAGGATACGGCTTATTTCGCGCTGACCCGGAGCTACCGTTCGACGATGGAAATTATTCAGTTCGCGAATGAAATTTTACAGCGGGGGGTTGAGGCAGATTTACTGGCCGTGCCCGTGTTCCGCAGCGGAGAGCCGGTGCGGCTCTTGAAGGCTGTTGGGGATGATCGCCCAGAGGTGCTTCGCCAGATACTGGATGAGGCTTTGGCAGGTACCATCCGCACGGCGGCAGTGTTGACTCGCACGATGCAGGATGCCAAGAACCTGCATGCCGAGCTCGTTGCTGACGGCGTTAATGCCAACCTGATCGATGGCGAGCTCAGAGAATATGCTGGCGGGGTATCTGTACTGCCGGTCTATCTCTCCAAGGGTCTGGAATTTGATGCGGTCATCGTAACTGATGTGGATGCCAGTCATTATGGGGCTAATGATGCCAAATTGCTCTATGTTGGATGCACCCGGGCGTTGCATGTCCTGTGGCTCCTGCATGGCGAGACATTGCCCCCTTACGTAGCTGGATAAACGTCGTCTTCGATGAAGTCCTCCAGAAAGCGGTCTGCCTTGCTCTGATTGCAGAGGTTACACGCACAGACACAGTTGATAGGGGTGGTATGGCCGCCCTTGGCTTTGGGGAGCAAGTGATCGATGGTATCCCCGTATTCACCGCAGAAGAAGCAGGTATAGTTGTCCCGGTTCAGAATGTAACGGCGAAACGCCTTGTTGGTGTAAAGACGGCGGATCGTAAATGGATTAACAATGACCGCCATATGCTCACGGACGAGCGTAACAGCAAGCTCAAGGTCGACCTCTTGTTGCCACCGTCTGCCTTTGTCGGTCCGTCCACGCATGCGAATCATCCCGTTCTTGTTCGGGCGAAGGGTCCGCACGTCAGGACCCTCAACTCTCGGCGGGGGCGCGGGCAGCGCCCGCTTGATCCGGCGCTTGGGCGCGGCATGTACACCTGCCGCGTTGCGGGCAACAAGCTGAGCTTCGCCAGCGTTGTTCTCGCCCTCTTGCAAGGCCGTGGCCGTGCTGCGAGCCAGGGCAGTCGTCTCTGCCCCGGCTTTGCTTCTGCGGCGTTTCCGCTTGCGCTTGCGTGGCGGCTTCACTACTGGTGGAGTCGTATCCGCGCCAGCGGCCTCAGCGCCAGTTACAGGGGCTTGCGGTAGCGTGGTGGTCACACCTGCGTTGAGCAGGTCATGGACACCTTGCTCGCTGCTTTGCGGCCTGGCAGCATAATCAGCCTCGGTGCTGTACTTGTCCATCGCCGTGGCTTGCCGTTTGCGTTCCGCACGGCAGGTACGGCAGGCCCCGCGGCGTTCTCCCTTGCCGGAGCGCTTGCCTGTACGACGAAGAAACTCGCCTACGGGTTTCGTTTTGCCGCAATAGGCGCATATTTTAACGGCCTTTGCCGGAGTGCTTGCCTGCTTTGATTGCTGAGTCAAAAAAGTCACCTCTTATTCAAGCGAACTGTGAAGACATGCTTCTATTATAACCTTCGCCAGGCCCACACTCCACATTCCATACTTGCCTTGCAGCAGCTTGGCTTGATCCTGGTCAGGTATATGCCAAAGAAGCCCCCTTAAGAAAAGACCCTTGCAGGGATGTTTCCCTGCTAGTCAATTTCGATTACGGAAGGGCTTCTTTTATTTTTCTATGCATATATGTGCTATTCAGTCACGGTGGCGGGCTGTTGAAGCGAGCGCACCTTGGTTACAATTTTGCGTATACTCTCTTCGGATAGATGATAGCTTGTAGCCAAATCGCCTACGGTACTGCCACTGCGGTATTGCCGATAAATCTCCTCATTCCGGTTCGCAATAGAATTCCGGGTGCCGCTGAGTTCGCCCCATAAGGCTCGTGAGCGGTTCGGCTTGGGGATATAGAGTAATTCTCCCTGAATGTAATTTTGTAGCTCTTGCAGTAACCTAGGGGGAAGAACATCCTTCCCATTTTTGTAGTTCACGATCATGTGCCTCCTTATTTCGTGGTCCGTGTTCTGTTGCCGCAATTACGATATAAGTCAACATGGCCGTAAATCCCCCTTTCGGTTTTTTGCTTGCGTTTATCTTAACATAGGCTCAGGAAAAACAAAATAAGGGGAGCTGTTCCCAGCCCCCCGCTTGTATCGGGTTTCCGCTTACGCGGAAACCACCTCACTCACTGAAATCACTTCGATCAGCCCCCTTTCACGTGATTCGTCGGCCCGACAACTATATTAACTCATATCTGCCATAAAGAAGAAAGCGAAAGAACGACTATAAGTGTTTTTTACTCCGGGATAACGGTTAGTTCAATCGATGTAGATGTGCTAGAATAAATAGGGTTATCCTATGCTATGGAATATGTAACAATCAAGGAAGTGACTAAACGTGGATTTATTTTCTTACCAAGAAGACAAAGGAACGGCGGGGCGACTACTGGCTGATCGGATGCGTCCAACCTCGCTGGATGAATATATTGGGCAGGAGCATATTGTAGGTCCAGGCAAGCTATTGCGCCGGGCTATTGAGGCGGATCAGGTATCTTCCATCTTGCTGTATGGCCCTCCCGGCTGCGGTAAGACAACACTGGCCCATATTATTTCAGCGCATACCAAGGCGGAATTTATTCGTCTGAATGCGGTCGATGCCTCAGTCAAGGACGTTCGGGAAGTGATTGAGAAGGCGCATAATGATAAAGCTTTTTACGGGACAAAAACGATATTGTTCCTCGACGAGGTACATCGCTTTAATAGCTCAAGGCAGGATGCGTTGCTGCCTGCGGTGGAGAAGGGGACGATTATATTTATTGGAGCGACGACGGAGAATCCGTTCCATTATGTAAATGGGGCCTTGATGAGCCGCTCTACGTTGTTTCAGCTCGAATCTCTCACCAAGGAGCATTCGCTCATGGCCATGCGGCGGGCTCTGTTGGACACGGAGAAGGGGCTGGGATTCATGCCGCTTACCGTGGATGAAGAGGCGCTGCTGCATATTGCGGCCATGGCCAACGGTGATATTCGCCGGGCGCTGAATGCGCTGGAACTAGCTGCTATGACGACCCCGCCGCAATCGGACGGTACGGTGCATGTTACCCTGGAGGTGGCGGAAGAATCGATTCGACGTCCGCTGGTCAAGGCGGATGAATCTACGCAATATGATGTGTTGTCTGCGTTCCACAAGAGTATTCGTGGCTCCAGCGATGCGGCTGTGTTCTGGTTCTTGTATGCCGTAGAGAAGCTGGGTATGGACCCGATGACGTTTATCCGTCGCTTGATTGCGGCCAGTAGCGAGGATATCGGTCTGGCGAATCCACAAGCCTTGGTGCAAGCGGTCAGCGCCCTGGATGCTTACCGAAATAACGGCTGGCCCGAAGCCCGTCTCAATGTGGTGCAAGCCATTCTATTCGCGGTAGAGAGTCCTAAGTCGGATGGGGTCGTAACGACCATCGGCAAGGCCCTGGCTGCTATCGAGGAGATCACTTCTGCCGAGGTGCCGCTACATTTGCGGGACACGCACTATAAGGGAGCGATGAAGCTGGGGCATGAAGGTTATAAGTACCCGCATGACTATCCGGGGCATTATGTACAGCAGGAGTATCTGCCGAAGCGGCTTGCTGGTCGTACCTTCTATAACGCCACGGAACAGGGGAATGAAGCGAAGATCAAGCATAATCAGGAACTACGGCGCAAATCGAAATAGAAAGATCAAATAAGGCCCCTTCCCGGTATGGTTTAGGCTAAACCATACCGGGAAGGGGCCTCTTACTAAATTTTAATTTTCATCTAAAGCGCGAGTTCAAAAAGTCGGGTTTTTAGGACCGAGAAGGTTGGATGAAGTTAGGGACTGAGTAGCGGAGCGTACGTAGTAGGTACGTGAGCAACGGAAGTCCTGACTGAATGCAAGAATCGATGTTGAATGTACTTCTAGAGCAACTCCGTCCTGGGAAGACGACTTTTTGAACAACCTCATGAAGATCTTAGTTTCTCAAAAGGCAGCCAGCCAATAGTCCCTGTCTCATTCTCCACTAAGGCCCATTCATAAACAACTTGAAGCAGAGTTACGGTACTACCTTGGGATGCAATCAACTCGGTAGGGTTATAATTACAGACTAATTTACCGTTCTCAATATAATCTGTTGGGAAATACGTTTTGTGCTCTTCTATTGTGCCTTCCACCCAATTTTTAAACTTTTTGCAGGGTGCAATGTTTGTTATTGTTGATCCAACCGGAAATGTGGGGAAGTTCCCCTCACCCTTATGATTTTCTGTTACCGTTAACCTCATACTTGTACCTTCGCAGGAGCTTCGATGGTCCCCCCGCCCAGACATTCTTCGGCTTGATAAAACACGACAGCTTGACCCGGTGTAATCGCCTTTTGCGGCTGGTCAAACTGCACATGCAAAGTACCGTCCGCTTGAGGGATTATAGTAACGCCTTGATCAGGCTGACGATAACGGAATTTTGCACTGCAACGAAACGGTCCGTCCGGCAGCTTGTCTGCGCCTGAGATCCAGTTGATACCCGAAGCAATGAGTGAGGTTGAATATAGACTTGGGTGCTGGTCGCCTTGAACAACATACAGAATGTTCTTGTCCAAATCTTTATCAGCAACAAACCAAGGTTCTCCTGTACCAGAGCCACCGATACCAAGTCCTTGGCGTTGGCCCAAGGTGTAATACATCAGGCCATCATGTCGGCCCTTCACTTCTCCGGTAGCGATATCGACCATGTCACCGGATTTGGCTGGCAGGTAGTTGCTTAGAAATTCCTTGAAGTTGCGCTCACCGATAAAGCAAACCCCGGTGCTATCCTTCTTCTTGGCCGTGTAAAGTCCAGCTTCCTCAGCCAATCGACGAACCTCCGGTTTAGGCAAGTGACCAATAGGGAACATTGCCTTGGATAGCTGCTCTTGGCTTAGCGCGTTCAGGAAATAGGTTTGATCCTTGTTATTATCTACACCGCGCAATAGCTTGTACACACCGTCTTCTACAACGACACGGGCGTAATGACCCGTCGCTACGTAGTCAGCGCCAAGGTCCAGCGCCTTGTTGAGGAACTCGCCGAATTTGATCTCCCGGTTACACATCACATCCGGGTTTGGCGTACGGCCTCGCTTATATTCTTCGAGGAAATAGGCAAATACTTTATCAAAGTATTGCTTCTCAAAGTTTACCGTATAGTAGGGGATATCCAATTGCTCGCAGACGCGCCTTACGTCTTCTGCATCCTCTTCAGCGGTGCAATGGCCGAACTCGTCGGTATCGTCCCAGTTCTTCATAAATATGCCGATGACATCGTACCCTTGCTGCTTAAGCAACAGGGCTGTCACCGAAGAATCGACCCCGCCGGACATACCGACGACGACGCGGATTTCATGATTTGGCTTTGCCATAGATGTTCACTCCTTTGAGCGACGTGCGCTCTGCCGTTTATTTTATCATAACCGGGGCTTTATTTTCCAAAAGACCTGTGATATGTTACGATAAGCATAGGTTAAAGATAGGAATAGAGAGATTTTTCATCTTTAATTGATTAAATCCTAATTATATAAAGATTACTTGAAAATTGAAAGAGGTGCCTTGTTTGAAAATTTCGACAAAAGGACGCTACGGGCTGACCATCATGATGGAGCTTGCCGCAAAATTTGGTGAGGGACCTACCTCGCTGAAGAGTATTGCCGAGAAAAACCAATTATCCGAGCATTATCTGGAGCAATTGATTGCACCGCTGCGTAACGCCGGACTCGTGAAGAGTGTGCGCGGAGCGTATGGCGGATATATTTTGGCCCGTGAAGCCACTGAGATTACCGCAGGAGACATCATCCGTGTGTTGGAAGGGCCGATCTCTCCGGTCGACTTTACCGAGGAAGACGATCCAGCCAAACGTGACCTGTGGTTGCGGATTCGTGATAGCATCGCCGAGGTACTGGATTCGACGACACTGGATAGTCTCGTTAATTATGAAGAGCATGGCTTGAAGCAAAATTATATGTTTTACATTTAGAGTATCACTAGGATTCCTTTGTTTTAAAGGGTTTTTAGAGGGAATTTGGGGGGGTACTTACCCGTACTTTACCCGCATTGATCGAGCGGGTTGGAAAATCAATTGTTCATAGCCCATTCAAAATCGTCGCCCATTTTCTGTTGTCTCGCTTGGGTTACGTGTAAATAGATTAAAGCCGTTACCTTAGAGTTAGGCTTGTGGCCGATGCGAGCCTGTATTTCCGTCAATCCAACATTAGGATTAGAAGCAAGCAAAGAAACATGAGTATGTCTTAAACTGTGTGGTGTAAGGTTAGTGGGAAGATCGGCAGCTTTTAACGATCTTCTCATTGTTGCGCCCAAGTTTGTAATTTGAAATGGGTATCCTGGATTGTTTGGACTCCAAAATACAAAGTTATCTTTGGGGTTGAATCTTTTCGCAGACAGTTTTTCTCTTTTTTGCCAACTCTTCAGACTCTCCAGAGCCTTGGCAATGGTTGCTCCATAATATACAACACGTTCGCTTTGTTCGTTTTTAGTAGGTCCAAAACTGTAATTTTTGATACTGCTTTTTTCTAGTTGCTTATTAATATCTATTGTTCTATTTTCGGTATCAATATCCTCCCATTGTAAACCAGCAGCTTCGGCCACCCTCAATCCGGTATAGGCCATGATAAGAAACACTGCCCATGAATTAATGTTCAATGTAAATTTAGAGACTTCAATAAATTTTTCCAATTGAGTCTTTTCAAGAAACTGCGGGATGACTTGCCTTTTTTCCCCTGGCTTTCTTTTCTCTCTCTTATCTTTGGGTATTCTTGCGCCAGATGTTGGGTCTGTTTTTATTAGTCCTTTACGTTTAGCGTGTTTAAACATCAAACTACCAGCCGTATGTACTGACGTTATAGTGCTTTTAGACAATCCTTTCTCTTTAAGTTTATAGAGAAGAGACTGATACCCGCCTTCTGTCACATCTCTTAAAGCGAAAGCCCCGAATTCCTTGTAAATGTGGATTAACCCAGCCTTCCTACTTTTAATAGTGTTAATAGCGGGCTCCCTTTCCATAATATATTCTTTTAACCATACATGGCTGAAAAGCTTCACTGTCATATTACTCTCATATTTCAGGGTTTTGTTGATTTTTTCGGCTTTTATTAATATCCCAAAATCTTCTGCTTCTCCCAGAGTATCGAATAAAGGTGATTCAGTTTCTTTACTGCTCTTTTTTTCTTTTCCATCTACAATTTCGGTGACAGGAACATAATATCTGTAGGAAAATTTCCCGTTCCTTTCGCGAATATTTTTTGGTAGATCCCTGGTCGTCTTTTTTTCCTTGTCTACCACCTAAATCCTCCTCGTCTAAAGTTGTTTAAATATATTTAAACAGTGTCTCCACTGGTGAAGTATAAATAAAAAGTTATTCTCCGAAAGTCATTCTCTGTTCGATTTCAAGAAATCCGCATACTTTATGATCTGTTTGATTTCCTCTTCTGTAAAATCTTCTAAATTAAATTCAGGATTATTAATTTGTGTTGCTTCCATTCCTCCCTCTTCAATTAAGTTACTTTTTTTGAGAGAGAAGTGTTGGGCGATTTTTTCAATCGCGCCCATTCTTGGTTCTTTCACCCCAGTTTCCCAAGCGGATACAGCTCTATTGGTAACTCCAGCAATTTCGGCTAGTTCTTGTTGTGTTATGTGGTACCTTTCGCGCAGCTTCTTTAGGTTATTTGCAATACTCAATTTAATGTAGCCTCCTTTTATTTGATATGAGTATAAAACGAAAGTCGAAAAAAATCAACTTAAAGATAGAAAAAACAATAAAATAGTTGTTGACTATCCACTTAAAGTAGATTATTATTTGCTTATAAACAAGAAATGAGGTGATTAAACAATGGCACTATCTCCAAAGCAGGCAAGATTGCTTTGCGATTTAACCCAAAAGGATGTTGCGGAAAGGTTGGGGGTCCACAGAGATACTTATCTCAAGTGGGAGAAAAACCCAGATAACATGCCTGTAGGCAAGGCGAGGGTATTTTCGTCAATCGTGGGAGTTAAAATGGATCAAATTTTTTTTGACTCCCAGTCCACTTTAAGTGGATAAATCAACTTTGGGTAGGGGGGATTTATCTGTCTACAATCGAAGATGCAATCATTGAAATGGTTAGAAATTCTTTGGACATTATTATTAAGCAATACCAATCACATAACGAAATCGTTGCTGGCTGCGCTCTGCCTCCAACTATAGACGTTGCCCAAGCCGCCGATTATTTGGACATTAGTAGATACACAGTTATCAATCGGATAAAGCAAGGCGAAATAGATGCCTACAAGGAGGGAGGGCGCTGGAAAATCACAAAAACCTCTGTTGAAAAGTATCAGGCGAGGAAAACGATTGGTTTAGTCTCTAACCAAGGAAAGGAGCTTTAGGGTGAACAAATTGCAGATCATCAATCAAAACGGTCAGTTGCTAGTCGATAGCCGGGATGTTGCGGAAATGATCGGAAGACCGCACAGCGATCTAATCAAAAGTATTCGCACTTACTCGGAATATCTCACTAAAGGAGATTTTCCCCTCAGTGAATTTTTCATCATCAACACTTACAAGGATGCGACTGGAAGAGAACTGCCGTGCTTCCTTTTAACTAGAAAGGGATGCGACATGGTTGCGAATAAACTCACGGGTGAAAAAGGAACATTGTTTACCGCTGCTTATGTGTCCAGGTTTGAGGAAATGGAAAAGTCGCAGGCGATTGACCTAACTGGACTCAGCCCTCAACTCCAACTATTAATATCCATGGAACAAAACGTGAAGCAGATCGAACAACGCCAGCAACAAACCGAACAGCAAGTGACAGTCATCAAAGATACCTTTTTACAGCATGACGAAAGCTGGCGCAACATGATCAAAGGTATGCTCAACGGCGCAGCATATCGATCCGGCACAAGTTACCGGGATATCCGCACCGAGAGCTATAGGCTGCTCGAAGAGCGCGGTAAATGCCAACTAAACATCCGTCTCAAGAACCTTCAGGACCGCTTAGCAGATGCAGGGGCGACCAAAACCAAGATCAACGAGACTAACCGCATGGACGTAATCGAGTCTGATTCCAGGCTCAAAGAAATCTATACCACTATAGTCAAAGAATTGGCTATTGGGACATTAGCCTAAGGAGGTAGAACATGAAATATCAATTCAAGGGTATTGTACGCGGAGCTTTTAGCGACTATCAAGCTGTAGGGTTAGAAGAGCCTGCTGTGATGTATTACGAAGGTAACGATCTCCACGACATACTACATGGGCTTGCAGTGGACGAATGGTTATGTGTCCTTAAGGTGAACGGTCGCAAGATCAAAGACATCATGAGCTATATAAAGCGCCAAGGGTTAAACCCACACAACTACACGCGATATGATGCTGACGGCATGATGCAAGCATAATTACGAAAGGAGTGATACCCCTTGATCGGCATACATCCTATACATCGTAAGATGGCGCTTATCACGTGGATGTCAACGAATCAATACGGTCAAATAAAACTAGATAAAGCTGCTTTTAAGTTGTTGCAACCATTGCTCAAGCAAAATTTGAAAATGATTCAGAGACTGGACGAACTGAAAAACCTCTCATACATTGCTCATGTCAACGGCGAGTATGACTGGCAACATGATATCTGCGCGAAGATTGAGGCGCTGGAAAGGGACTTGTTTGAGGTTTAGACCGAGTTTTCGCATAGTTAAACTAAATTTTAGGAGGAAGTTAAATGAAAGGTACATTTTTGATTACGTCGGAGCAAGTAAAAGCTTATGGCGCTTGCCCGGAAGGATACAGATTTTTCATGAAAGAGTTTCCTGAGGGCGGTGAATATCAAGCCATTTTGGACAAATGCTGTGAGGTTGGCCGTGCGGATTGGGCGGAGTGGCTGCTTAGAAGAGTTGGCCCTACAGAGGATGTGCGAGAGTACGAGGAACACGTCAATGAATCTACTCTGCAGATCGTCTTTGCAGGAAGAGTTGTCTTTAAAATTGGAGCCTTTATTAAATTGCTGATTGCAGGCGAGGGCATCAAGGCAGGCTGGGGCATCAAGGCAGGCACGGGCATCAAGGCAGGCACGGGCATCAAGGCAGGCTGGGGCATCAAGGCAGGCACGGGCATCGAGGCAGGCACGGGCATCGAGGCAGGCGAGGGCATCGAGGCAGGCGAGGGCATCAAGGCAGGCTGGGGCATCAAGGCAGGCACGGGCATCGAGGCAGGCGAGGGCATCAAGGCAGGCTGGGGCATCAAGGCAGGCACGGGCATCAAGGCAGGCACGGGCATCGAGGCAGGCTTAGATTATGGGGTTTTCGCCGGGCTTAAGGTTAAAGTTACCAACTGGAGCCGTCACGCCAAAGTCACAGCCAAAACAAAGCCAAACAACTTAATAAGCGGTCATTGGCAGGACGCAGAGTAATGTTTGGGCTTGATACTCTCTATACCATCCAAACGGCCTTACTAGATCATATATACATCGTAAAATCACGACTGGTAGATTTTCCGGGGGACAGCAAATACAACAAGTCACTATCAGAGGCCAATGCCGCGCTGGATGCAGTAACCACCCAACTCAAAAATAGATTGGAGGAAGATAAGCATGAAAATCACCGGTAAGATTTGGAACGCCCTAACTATGGTTGAAAAATTGTCGGTGTTAAGTGACGCGGTGGCAGCCAACAAGAAGGGAATCAAGTATGTGGGTAAGTGATATGACCGACGAGCAAAAGAGAGAGTATGGCTTTGTTGATTTGAGTATGGCTGAGATGAAAAGGCTTGGCTATGTACTATCCAGAAGCGGATGGAAGAAGGTGCAACCAAATGGTGAAGTGCGGGTGTGGCAGGGAGGCAAAATACATTGTCTACGAAATCAAACAGCCTCATTGCCCGATGTGCCTGTCGGAAGCCTTGGAAACTAACGGTCAAATATTAGTTGGGAGGATTGAACCAGTTGAACATGCAGATACGGATAGCGGCGAAAGATGACTTTATATCTGAGTTTGCCCGGCCTTTTGTAGGCGCAACGCGTACAAAAGGCCCGCATCCCAAATTTGTCTTTAAAAATGCCGTACAGCGGTCCGAATACGACCGCATTAGACGGAGTTTGGAGGAAGAACATGAACGGAATGGAGTGGCTACAAAAGGGGATGGCCCCGTTGAAACAACTGGAAATGGACCTAGAAAACGTGTCGGCCGCAACTGCCTTAAAAATAACCGGAGACTTTATCGCTATCGATCTTGTTAAGGTAATCGCCGCTTTAGAAACTGCCGAACAGGTCCTAAAAACAGAAAATGACCACTGCGCCAACAGAGGTCAAAAGCTTTAAAAAATTATCACGTAAACAATAACACGATTATTAGGAGGTTGTAAAGGGATGATCAATCCGTTGTTGCAAGAGGAATTGGATGAAATGCAGTCGCAAGAGGAAGAGGAACGCCAGCGCTTTTCCGTAACTGACCTTGAATCCTTAACTTGGGTAATGCGCAAACTGGCCGCAATTGAGGCTAAAAAGTCCGAGATTAACAAGGTGGCGGATGCTGAAAAGTATCGAATTGAATCATATCGAACCAGAGAGTTAGAGAAACTTCAACGCGATACAGAATATTTCGATAGCCTTGTGGCCGAATATGCAGCCGAACGCCGCGCAACTGATCCTAAGTTTAAATCAGAGAAAACGCCTTATGGGTCGTTTAGTTTTAAAAAGCAGCAACCAAAGTGGAACTATGATGATGAAAAATTAGTCGCCTGGCTAGAAGAAAATGGGGCGCATGAGTTGATCCGCACTAAAAAAGAGCCCGCAAAGAGTGAGATTAAAAAATTATTTATTCCCAGCGAATCCGGGGCTGTCGTCGATCCAGATGGACAGCAAGTACAAGGAATCACGGTGGAATATCGCGGAGACGAACTTGTGATTAAACCGGAGGTGTGACAATGATTTTTTCCGAATCTAATCAATCTATTTCTAAGTCTCTGGTTGTTGCATGGGGGGCCGTAGAGACTCCTAAACACAATACTAACGTAACTGTTAAAACTAAATCCGGAGGCACGTATGAATTTTCTTACACCGATTTAGACGGTATTTTCGATGCTCTAAAGGGTGTGTACAAGGAAAATGGGATAGCCGTGTTACAAACGCCTAAGACCTTCGCTCAAGATGGAAACTTAATGATTTCCGTAGAGACGATGCTTTTACACGAATCCGGGGAATGGGTAAAGTCTGAGCCGCTAAGTGTAGCTGCTAGTAACAATATGCAGGATTTGGGCGGGCAAATAACCTACATGAAGCGCTACTCATTGTCTGCTATATCGGGAATATCGACTGAAAAAGATGATGATGCCAACGGCGTTTCTGGAAATCAAGTGGAGTATGGTCCAAAGAAACTATCAGAAAATCAGGTGAAGAGATTATTTGCAATTGCAAACAGCAAGGGAATCAATACCGCAGATGTTAAGAAGGCTCTTATGAAAGATTACAACAAGACACAAGCGGAGGATCTAACTAAGCAAGAATATGACGAATTATGCTCAAGGCTTGAAAATGCCGGAAAGGAGATACATGGAGCTAGTTAATATCACTCAAGAGATACACGCCGCATCTCAGCGGCTTAGCAAGTCCGCTGACGCATTGTTTGGATTAGGTAGGGCAAAGGCCGAAGCAGAGCGAGATTACCGCCTAGCGCTTGCACAGGAGATTGTAAGAATACGTGCAGACAATATACCAGTATCGATTGTTACGGACTTAGCCAAAGGCAACGTGTCTGACAAACTTTTCGAACGTGATTTAGCGGAGGCGCAGTTTAAGGCTGGCATCGAAGCTGCTGACGCTATCAAGGTGCAAGTATCAGCTTTACAAACAATACTCAAATACCAAACGGATATGTAGGTGATCCTTATGGACTTTGGATTCAGACCATACTCCAAAGAAGAACAGTTGGGACGGCGCAATAAGGTAGAAACTCCATTGCGGAAGCGTAGCAAGGAAAAGGAATTTACCAAAGAACAGGTTAGGGCGGTAGTCAAGAAGCGGGATGGAGACTGGTGCTTACTTAGCGGTAAGCCCGGTCCAGGACTACATCTGCACCGGGTTGTTTACAGCGGTATGGGCGGCGGCAACGGAAAGTACGAAATTTGGAACTGCGTGCTGCTCTCTACCGAAATGCATACCCTTGTACACTCCAATAAAAGGCTATGGCAGCCGCTGTTACTTGAGTTTTTGGCAACTAAAAAGGCAGGCCGAGACCCGACGAAGGCACTTGAAAAATTACGATCTAAAGCAAGTAGGTGATAAGATGGCGCGGCCTCGAAAAGAAGGTATGGATTACTTTCCACATGATACAGATGCCGTTAATGATACCAAAATCGAAGCAATGAGAATGCTGTACGGAAATGATGGATATGCGTTTTACTTTATACTCTTGGAACTCATTTACAAGCAGCCTGATTTTGAGTTAGACGTTTCTGACGCAGAAACTATTCAGATACTCGCCAAGAAAGTGGAAGTATCACAGGAGAAATTCAACAGTATGCTTCAAACGGCAATAAAAAGAGAGTGTTTTGATCCTACGGCATACCAAGAAAGATGTGTTTTAACATCAGAAGGGGTCAAAAAGCGGTCAAAAGTGGTGGTTGATAAGCGTGTGAAGATGCGCAACAAACCCCGTAATGGCGCGGAAGTTGAGTTACTTCCTAATTCCTGTGAAGTTTCTGACGCAGAAACAGGGGAAGAAAGTACACAAAGTAAAAGGAAAGTAAAAGTAAAAGAAAAGAAAAGTATTAAAGATATTATACCTAAAATCTCATTTTCCGAATCGGTTACATTGACACAGGTTGAACACGATAGACTGGTTTCGGAGTTTGGTGAGGAAATAACCAAAAGAGCTATCGACTATCTAACTTCCTACAAGGCCGAAAAGAATTACAAAACCAAATCAGACAACCTGACCATTAGGAGATGGGTTATAGAGGCAGTTACAAAGCAGAGGGGAGGTAAGGCGTCTGGAAAGCATGAAGGACCTAATGACAGACCTACAAGCCCGAGTAAATTTGCTTCGGCAGACAAAAACAAGCCCTTCGACCCAAGAGAACTTGACGGAATCGACCTCAAAGCAATGGGACTCTTCTGATACGTGCCCAAAGTGCCGGGGAGAAGAAGGGAGTTTTTACAGGGTTGATGACAACTGGTATTGGCGCGATTGCGAATGCGTATTGCGACGACGGCAGGACCGACTAATCCAGTCCAGCCAGATCACAGATAGTTTCCGGGAGATGAGCTTCGCTAACTTTGAGGCTAAAGGTGGACCGACTATTGTCCAACATGCCTTTAAAGTAGCGGCTGAGTACGCCACTAATTTTCAAACAGTCCGTAAGAGCCGCAGCAACGGGATATGCCTCCTTGGCCGTCCTGGAGCTGGCAAGACTCATTTGCTGATGGCGACAGCAAACAACCTCCTATCTCGCAACATCGAAGTACTGTACTTTCCGTGGATTGAAGGATTTGCGGATTTAAAATCAAGTTTTGATGATTTGGCAGACAAGGTATACAGGCTGCAACGGGTAGAGGTGCTTTTTATAGACGACCTATTCAAGGGCCGCGAAAAGCCAACTCCGTTCCAACTCGAACAAATTTTCGGAATTATAAACTATCGCTATTTAAATCAATTGCCTGTCATGATCAGCAGCGAATGGACGATTGCCAAAATGTGCGAGTTTGACGAGGCGACAGGCAGCCGAATCAACGAAATGTGCCGCAATTACAAAGTGGTGCTTGATCAAGAGGGGCTGAATTATCGCCTGAGAGACGAGGTGTAACGGTGGATAACATTGACGACTACGAGTTGATTGACAAGGATTTCGAAAGATTTTTGCAGATAGGTCGTGAAACGTATGAGTTTGAAAAACAAGATATACGAAGCGAACCGGCAGAAGAAGGAGATAACCGAGATATTTGAATCCTTTGAATACATGCTGCTTAATAAGCATGATCAAGGATATAGCAGACAAAAGGGAGGGACGAAGCAATGCAATGTAACGTACCGGGATGTAAAAACCACGCCACTGTATATTGGGCTACGGTGCCAGTATGCAACAGATGCCAACTTGATTTGGCAGATGAAGCGATAGAGTTTTACCGAAAGAAAATCGATGTGCGCCCAGTGTTTGAATCGATACGCGATCTATCTCCATGGAAGGTAACGAGTGCCGGTGATAAAAAGACGGTCACGGTAGCCAACGTCAAAAACGGAACTATCCTAGCACTCAAGCTAGGTGACAGTAGGTATGTGCTGGATCGGCCAAATTATTATAAGGGGGCCAACATCGTATGAGCAGATTAATATTGCCCGGCATAGCTCCCAGCGTTAACCACATGTACAACAACGCCTATGTAAAAGGCCGGAGAATGAAAGTGTTAACGCCAACGGCAAAAGATTGGTTTGATGATACCGTGTATCGCGCCATCCAATGGCGACTAGATAACAGATGGCCTACGGCTTCCAGAAAGGTCGTTGTACGGCTTTGGTTCTACTTCCCGGACAATCGGAGGCGCGACACACACAACGCCTTCAAGGCCCTGCTAGATGCCTTAGAAGACGGAGGCATTTATGAGGATGATAAGTTTGCGTTGCCCCAAGTGATTGACTATCAAATTGACCGCCAGAACCCGAGGATCGAAATAGAGTTTGAGGTTGTGATCTGACTATAGCGTTTTAAGCGCCGTAGACCATGATTTAAGAGACTTATGGCAATGGCGAGCATAAACGGGAGGGTAAGCCGAAGAGGCCCCTTAAAAAGCCTCACAGACCGTCACAAGCAAAAACCTGAGTATACAGGGATTGAAACTATGAGAGGAAGGGTAACGGATGAATCAACTCAACTTTAAATACCCAACTAGATTTACTTTTAGCTTAATTCGCAACATCGAAACTGGAGAGCAATGGGTATCTGCACAAAAGACCACTAACCAAAAAGTAACTATGAAAAACATTAAATATTGGGACGTCTACCACTTTTCATACGATGCCAATAACAAAGTGGCTCTGCTGGATGTAAAGGAAATCAAGAGTGAAAGTGAGCTTGCAGAGTGGTTGGACAGATACGAACAAATATGGGGCATTAAGCCGCAAGTTAAGGAGGCTTCCCATGAATGAACGGATACAAGAGATAAACGAAAGATACAAAGACGGAGTAAAGTGGGCCGCTGACCCTGAGGACATAGCCTATCTCCTATCAGAAGTAGAACGCCTACAAGCCCTCCATACACATCAATCCTATGATAAGACGGCTGGAGAGCTACATGAGGAAAACCAAATATTGATATCTGCACTACGTCATTACGCAACAGGCGGAGAATCTGGCAGGGTTGCTCGTGCTGCTCTAGCTAAGGTGTAAGGCGACAAGGGAAAGGAGAAAACCTCATGAAACCAATCAAAGTTACAATCAAATCCACAATGGATGATTTTGAAGAGAAGGTAATATGGTTGTCGGAAAATGAGATTGTAGCCTTAAAGCATGTAGATTTCGTAGAAATGGAAATAGATGAACGGTTCCAGATTTTTGAATTAGTCTACGACTTAGACGCAAAACAGCTTGTAATGTGGCTGGATAAGGCACAGTAGACCCAAAAAGCGAAGGAGTGAATCGCAGTGACACAAAGACCATATAGGGGAAAGCGGAAAGACAACGGTGAATGGGTTGAGGGCTGGTATCACGAATTAGACCACGGTGATCATATCGGCAAGGCATTTATAATGCCGTCTCATGCGTCGGCTATGTACTCATATGAGGTTGATACTGATACAACAGGGCAGTCATTAGGTGTTTCAGACAGGAACGGAGTACAGATTTTCGTTGGTGATATTTGCAGGGATAGTCTTGGCTGGGTGTATGCCGTAACTTGGGACGCAGACAATTCCCGTTACATCGGGAGACACAGCAAGCCGCGCGGGGATACCTACATTTGCTATGTAAACATAGTTGACAAACACGATAGGTCGGCGGTAGAAGTGATCGGAAATATCTATGATAACTCCGACTTACTGCATAGTTCGAAAATATAGCGTCACAGGCCTCCGGTATGGAGGCCCATAAGTTAGGGAGGGATAAAAGGTATGAACAACTATAAATTCCGTTACATTTTTAAAAATCACCAAACAGGCGATGTCAAATCCATAATAATCACAATAGACGATATGGAAGAAAATAAATGGGGAGCGATACCTGATTGGGAAGACGATGGATACCAACTTGCATCTCGTGATAGACATACAGGCCTTAAAGATTGCAACGGCAGAGATATCTATGAGGGGGATGTTATGCAGGATGGTGAGGGGCGCGGGGAAGTGGAGTGGGTGCAGGAACATTACGCATTTATGGTGTTCACGCGCAACCCAAGTAAATATCACTTGTTGGAGTCAGATGGGCGTTTAAATAATTCAGAGGTAATTGGAAACATCCATGATAATCCTGAACTATGGGAGGACAAAAGGTATGAGAGAGATTAAATTCAGGGGCAAGGAAATCAAAAGCGGCAAATGGGTGCGAGGAGACCTGCGTCAAGTAGAAGGACGCTGTTATATTATGGACTACGATATTGGCGATGATGGCATTACAGATACCCAGAAGGTATTCAACATCCATTATGAGGTCGATCCCGAAACAGTAGGTCAATACACAGGCCTTAGAGATCGCAACGGCAAGGAGATTTATGAGGGGGATATCATTTTAGATAACTCCTACGGAGAAGATGTTGGTCAACTAGTCGATAGAGTTGTTTGGAATAATGAAACAGGTGCATGGGTATGGGGTAAAGATGAAATTGCTCTCATTTCAGAGAGTGTAGATACCATTATGCTTATCGGTAACCGATGGGATAACCCTGAATTACTAGGGGAGGTTATATTCTGAGAAAACTCAGCCTGTTTAGCGGCATTGGCGGTATTGATTTAGCAGCTCATTGGGCCGGCATGGAGACAGTAGCCTTTTGTGAGAGAGAGGCATACCCGCAGAAAGTTTTAAAGAAGCACTGGCCTGATGTACCAATATACGATGATGTGTGTGAATTAACAGCAGATCGGCTAAAGGAGGATGGAATCATTGGCCCAGGTCGAACAATTGACATTATTTCAGGGGGATACCCTTGCCAGCCTTATAGTCTTACCGGGGAGCGAAAAGGCTCGGATGATGACCGCGCACTCTGGCCGGAAGTTAAGCGCCTACTTGAAGAAATTAGACCACATTGGTTTGTTGGTGAAAATGTTGCTGGACACATCTCTTTGGGCCTCGACGACGTGCTTTCTGACTTGGATAGCATCGGATACACCTCGCAACCGGTTGTTATTCCAGCTACAGCCATCGGAGCCTTACACCGTAGAGACAGGGTATTTATTCTTTCCCACACCTACGGCGAGCGATTTCCGTGGAGGCAGGTCTCCAGAAGCAGCGAAAAAATGCGGAAGAGGATCGAAAAACAATTTCAGGGACTATTGCAGACAGGTGTATGGACTCAAGTATCCCCCTCCGACTTTAGTGGAGAAGGCTATGGGGTTTCCCGAAGGATGGACGAACATCGAGTAAAGGCACTAGGCAATGCTGTTTTCCCAGCACAAATATTTCCTGTTATGGCGTTTATCAAAGCAATAGATGATCTAGTCAATACCCCATCATAACACCAATAGGCCGAAGGCCCTCAATCGACTGAATCAACCCAGCAGAGCGGGGGCCGTATATATCTTAGGGTAAGGAGGTTTAGATATGACACACTTGACCGTAAGAGCAACAACGGAGTGGGTATGGACAGATAAAGCCGAGCAACAGGAGCCTAAACGTCATAGAGCTGGGGAGACAGTGTGGCCGCATTACGTCAAGGATGCGCCTAAAGAGTGGCTGGATGGCGGTTTAATCGTGGATCGGTCGGAGTATAAGGAATCAGGGCAGGCTGATTTGTTTGATTTTATAGGAGGGCAGAATGAACAATAATGAATTCCCTTGCTATAAATGTGGGAGGACTCTAAATTTACTTTTTGACCGATTTTGCTGCAGTAAATTACAAGGTGAAATAGGGGTTTCGAGAGGTAGAGTAGTAAGGGGCAAGGGAAATGACGATTTCATTAATCGAAGACGTAAAAAGAAGAGAAAGAGAAGGGAAATTGACAAAGAATTGCGGGCAAGAGTCTTAAAGAGAGACAAAAGGAAATGTACTAAATGTGGGTCGAGAAAAAAGTTGCATGTGCATCATATAATCCACCGGGCTGAAGGTGGGAAGGATGAAATGAATAATTTGGTGACCCTATGTGATCTATGCCATGCCGAGCAACACAGGGGAGAGACTGTATATAACTTAATGCTTAAGGGATTTTGGCAATACGAAGATGTGCAGTAAAAAATAAGGGGTGATAACTATGCAGGACCTGCTCAAAAGCTACCGGGAGACATTATATGATCTCCAAAAAGTAAAGATCAGAGCAGACTCAGAGCGAGACAAGGCAAAAGAGGCGTTCGAAAAGAGTGCCACCGAATCAAACAAGGCGGAATGGGATGCTGCACAAGATTATTGCGACACGATCAACTCATTTATCAGCAACGTAATGTACGTTGTCTCATGGTTGAGTCGAGGACACGCACCTAATCCAAGGAGAGCCATACACAGACGCTCGAGAGAACAGCGGGAAGTGTTGATGGATCCGCTAAAGATGCAATCATACGCTAACCCCGCCGCTTGTGGTAGCCCGACAACAATCACGGATAGTGAGAGGTTCAGGCTTGATGAGGCAATGTGTACGCTTACACCGAGAGAGAGTGACTGTTATATGCTTAAGTATGGACAGTGTTACTCAGAGAGAGAGATAGCGAGACTACTTGCAACGTCGCAACAGGCAGTACATCAAAACATTAAGCGTGCAGAGGCAAAGATAAATGACAGTCTCCGAAATAATCTATTCCTGACGATTGCTTGATTTTACCTTGTCGCTTGCCACCTATATATAGAGGCACATAATCATGTGCAAGCGAATGACGGACTAGAATGATCTGGTCCGTTGTTTGCGTTAAATAGAGTTTCATAACCTTAACATATCGTTTACTCCATCCCTGCCTAAATGCGCAACGACATAAAAGCGCGCCTCCTTTTGCCCGTGACGACAGCGGCTAAGGGGTGGATCGTCGAGGCTGCCGCTGCCTAAGTAAAGCGGTTTGTGTTATTATCTCTTTGAGGTGATACGAATGGATGAGATTATAAAAGAACTACGAGGTTTGTTGACTTCGTTAACCGATGAATTACACAGCATAGCTTTGAGTGATGACCCAGATACAAACAACACTCGCACAAAGCTGATAGCTAAAAGGGAATTAGTAATTGAATTGCTGAGCAGGTATAACTAGCCGCCTAATGGCGGCTTTTTCTATTTCCAAAACAACTCAACCTTGGAGGTGGTGATGGTGACATATGCACAGGAAGGCTGAGGCCGATTATCAGCGCGGTATGAAGTACAAGGACATTGCCGAAAAATATAGCGTGTCGATCAATACCGTGAAGAGCTGGAAGCAGCGGCACGGATGGCGGCGTCAAAAGGGTGCGCCCTCTGAAAAAGGTGTGCATACAAAAAAGCCGGGTGCACCACCAGGCAATAAGAATGCCATAGGCAACAGAGGAGGGGCACCGCCGCAGAACAGTAACGCGGTCACTCACGGCCTGTTCCAGAAATACCTTCCCGCTGAATCGCTTGAGATCATGGAGCAGCTCCAGCAGCGGTCAGCGCTTGATATCGTTTGGGACAACATCATGATTCAGTACACGGCCATTATTCGGGCGCAGCAGATTATGTATGTCAAGGATCGGGACGACGTAACGACAACTAAGACAAGCGAGACCAACGGTGAGAAGTCCTGGGGGGAGAAATGGGAAGTACAACAGGCATGGGATAAGCAGGCAACTTTCCTGCAGGCTCAGAGCCGGGCTATGGCGACGCTGCAGAGTCTTATCCGGCAGTATGATGAGTTATTACGGACTGATCTGGCTACGGACGAGCAACGCGCCCGTATCGAGGTGCTGCGTAGTAAGGTGCCAAATAAAGACGGTATTAACCCTAACGCGCAGATTACAGCCCTTGCGGATCTGATCAACAACCCAGCCCCTGAGCGGGTGATTGATGATGATTGAGTATGCACCCTTAACGGCCAGGCAGGCTGATTATATACGCCGTTGCACCGACTCATGGCTCAATGTAGCTGAGGGCGGTAAACGGGCAGGGAAGAACATTATCAACCTGATTGCCTATGCCATGTGTTTGGAGATCCATCCGGATAAGTTACACCTGGTCGCGGGGGTTTCGCTGGCAGCGGCCAAGATGAACGCAATCGACTCCAACGGTTTCGGTCTACAGCACCTATTTGCTGGGCGTTGCCGGGAAGGTGAATACAAGAACAGAGACGCGCTATACATCCAGACTAAGGCCGGCGAGAAGATCGTTATTATCGCGGGTGGAGGTAAGGCCAATGATGCAGCGAGGATCAAGGGTAATTCCTACGGCACGGTATACATTACCGAGGTTAACGAGTGTCATCAGTCTTTTGTTCAAGAGGTATTTGACCGGACGCTCGCCAGCTCCAAGCGGCAGTTATTCTTCGACCTTAACCCGAAGCCGCCAGCGCATTGGTTTTATCGGGATGTGCTGGATTATCAGGACGAGACCAAGAAGCGCGGGGAGAATCCGGGATATAATTACGAGCATTTCACACTGTTCGATAACCTGTCTATTCCCGACGACCGTTTGAAGGGTGTGCTGGCGACCTACGATAAGTCTAGTCTTTGGTATCAGGCTGACATTAAGGGCAAGCGTACAGCAGCTACAGGGCGGATATATACCGGATACATCAGCAAAGAGGTTATCGTCACACGAGATTGGGCGAAGGATAAAAGGTTCCTGGAGTTTTCTATCGGGATCGATATCGGCGGTACAGATGCGACCGTGGCGACACTAACTGGCTTCACGCTGCAGTACAAGGATGTGGCCTTACTTGATGGCTACTACCATAGGCAAGGCAAAGAGAGCGGATATACGCATGACCGATATGCTAAAGAGGTTGTCGATAAGATTGTAGAGTGGGGTAAAACATACCCTGCTTTTTTTGCGTTTGCTCATATCTTTGCCGAGTCAGCGGATAAGCTCTTTCGTCAGGCGCTTGCTAATGAGCTGAAGCGTCGGGGTATCAATATTCCAGTTGTACCGGCTTATAAGAAAGAGGGCATCGTTGACCGTATCCGTCTGACCAACATCCTGATCAATCAGGGACGGTACAAGGTCATGCAGCACCTGAAGCCTTGGATTGAGGCGCTGGAGAATGCGACATGGGATGAGGATGAGCGCCAAAAAGGAGAATGGGTTCGGACAGATGATGGCAGCTATCCGGTTGACTGCTTGGATAGTAGTGAGTACGCTGTGCAGCCGTTCAAGCCGAGATTGGAGGTATAGGAATGGGGTGGTTAAAGAATATGGTCATGAAGATGTTGCGTATCAATCCAGCACCAGATAATCGGATCATCACGATTACGGAGCCGTTTAGCTATCGCACCAATGTGCTACGCAACCAGCTCTGGTATCGTGGCGATCCGTCTGAGTTGGACCAGTTTTATAAGCAGGTTGCCGATGCCAGCGGCGCAGTCGGTAAATCTCGCTTCTGGGCGGCAGTTCCTTCGGCAGACTTGCAGATACGTAAGATACACAGCGGACTGCCGGCAATGATAGTTGAGCGCCTGGCCGATATCGTCATCGCGGATCTGGACGGCATCGAGCTTGCCAACAAGCAGCAGACAGATACCTGGCAGGAGATTGCTGAGGATAACGGCTTTGATGAGCTATTGGGTGACAGCATCGGAGAGGCACTGGTCACGGGCGATGGAGCCTTTAAGATCACCGTTGATTTAGATGTGACGGAATACCCGATCATTGAGTTTTACAGTGGCGATCAGGTTGAATACAAGCGTCAGCGTGGTAGGTTGCAAGAGGTTATATTCTACACGGACTATCGCTACAAGGATAAAGACTATCGTCTGGAGGAGACATTTGGCCGGGGGTATATCCGTTGCCGACTACTCAATGCTGAGGGCAAAGAGGTCATGCTTACCTTGCTGCCGGAGACTGCCAAGCTGGCTCCAGAGGTTACTTTTACAGGTGACTTTCTTATGGCCGTGCCTCTGATGTTTTTTAGGAGTAAGAAGTGGCCCGGCCGGGGGAAGTCCATCTATGACAGCAAGGCCGATAGCTTTGATGCGCTGGATGAGGTTATAAGCCAATGGATTGATGCTATCCGAGCTGGGAGAGTGCAAAAGTACATCCCGGAAGATATGATCCCACGCAACCCTGCGGACGGCTCTCTGCTGCGGCCTAATCCATTCGATAACCAGTTTATCCGCGTCGGTAGTGTCATGGCTGAGGATGCCAAGGGACAGATCAATACCGTGCAGCCACAAATCCTTTACGAAGCGTTTGTCAGTTCCTACGCATCCGCGCTGGATATGTGCTTACAAGGCATCATCAGCCCTTCTACGCTGGGGATTGACCTAAAAAAGATGGACAACGCAGAGGCCCAGCGGGAAAAAGAGAAGGCTACTCTCTACACGCGCGGCAAGATCGTGGAGCGGCTGAATCAGGTCGTGCCGGAGCTGGTCTCAACAGCTATGAAGGTATATGACACAATGCAGTCCCACAACGCCGGAGAATACGACGTAACTGTGAGCTTCGGGGAATACGCTTCACCGTCATTTGATACGGTGGTGGAGACGGTCGGTAAGGCCCGTACTTACGGTATCATGTCCGTGGAGCGGGCCATTGACGAGTTGTACGGGGATAGTCTGACCGATGCCGAGAAGGCCGAAGAAATTCAGAGGTTGAAAGAGGAGTCGGGTCAGGTCAATGTGGATGAGCCTGAGGTAAGGGAGAAGGATGAACCGCCGGAGACGCTGGACGGTGATGAGTAATGGCAAAGGATCCATACGATATCCGGCTTATCTTTGAAGAGATGACCATGGGGCTCATCGCCAGTCTTAAGCGGAACTTATCTCGCCACGAACGAGAAGAGGAGCGAGTCGGTTTTCGTTTTGATCAATGGCAGCTTGCTAAACTGCGGAGCCTGAACGTGTTCCGCAAGAAGAACAGGGAGATCGTTCAGGAGGCTAGTAAAGAAGCCATAGACCTGGTTGAGGACGTGCTGCAGCAAAGCTTCAAGTTCGGTGAAGAGAGTGTAGAGATCGTAGCGGAGAAGGCCGTTAAAATGAGTGGTGAAATTGACTTTCCGCAGGATTTCAAAAGACTTGTCAGCTCACCAAAGCCTAAATTACCTAAGCCATCAAGTCCGATACTGGATATGGATCAGCCGCTACCCGAATTACCGAAGCCACATAGCCAGTTGCCTCAAGCTCCTCCTGAGAATGATTTTTTTGGGATGAACGAGAAAAAGCTTAAAGCGCTTGAGGATAGTGTTAAGGAGGATATTGCCAAGGGGAGTAGCGGGGCATTGCGCAAGATGGACGATGTGTACAGGCAGGTGATATTTAAAGCGGAGGCGCACATGGCCGCTGGGGCTAAGACACTTGACCAGGCGGTAGATATGGCGACAAAGGATTTTCTGGAGCGCGGTTTGGATGTTATAGTCTATAGCGATGGCCGCCGGGTGCCACTTCCGTATTATGCCGAGATGGCATTGCGAACAGCCAGCCAGCGGGCTACGTTTTTGGGTGAAGGGTCTAAGCGCGACGAATGGGGCGTGTACACCGTAGTAATGAGCAGTCATGATAACTGCTCTCCGTGGTGCTTGCCGTTTCAGGGCACCGTCATGATTGATGATGTATACACATCCATCAGCAAGGAGCAGGCTGAGCAGT
Organism: Paenibacillus sp. 1SOY10; assembly: GCF_056836745.1. Classification (NCBI taxonomy): domain Bacteria; kingdom Bacillati; phylum Bacillota; class Bacilli; order Caryophanales; family Paenibacillaceae; genus Paenibacillus; species Paenibacillus sp. 1SOY10. The sequence goes on from NZ_JBXENK010000002.1 coordinate 71,720, forward strand.
TAAGCCGAGACACCGGGTATTTGCTGCTCTCCTATGCCATGGAGCAGAACGCCTTTCATCCGGCTTGTCGTCATACTTTGGCTACGTGGTTCCCAGGCATTAGCCAGATGCCGAAGCCTGCGGATCCCGAAAAGGCCGTAGCGCTCTATGAAGCAGAACAGAAACAAAGGTATATGGAACGCCAGATCAGACGATACAAACTGCTTGAACTTGGAAGTTTGGACAAAGGCAATCAGGCCAAATATGGGGCGAAGGTGATTGAGTGGCAGGATCGGCTTAAGAACCATCTTGCAGAGCGTCCAGAATTGCGACATGACCGCAGGCGAGAACGCATTGACGGCGAAGTCCCGGCAAAAGAGCGCAAGGCGTTAATGAAGAAAGTTTTAGCTTTAGAAGATGGTACCCAAGCATAGGCCGGGGTACTTTTTTTATGTCAAGAAATGAGGTGAAGTATATGTCCGATGGCGTGCTTATTACTGCAATCATTTGTAGCACTTTAATTGTGCTGAGTCTTTTAGGTACAAAGTGGAAGTGATAACTCGTCTTTTTGGTATTGCAGACGTTAAAGAACAAGACATCACCGGACACGACCGGGATAACAAGTGAAGATGAAGGGATGGATTATAGATGACAAAAGAGGAATTTGTTGCATTAGGATTTACTGAGGAACAGGCCACGAAGGCTGCTGCTGCATCTGCCAAAGAACTTGAGGGGTTTATTCCGAAATCCCGTTTTGACGAGCTGAACGAAGCTAAGAAGAAGGCCGAGAAGGATGTCGCTGACCGTGACAATCAGATTACCGAGCTTGGCAAGACAGCGGGGCTATCCGAGGAGCTTAAGAAGCAAATTGAAACACTGACAACTGAGAATACGGCTGCTGCCGAGAGACATGCTGCCGAACTTAAGGAACTGCAACTTACGAATGCTATCAAGTCCGCGCTCAATGGCAAAGTACATGACGAGGGGCTTGTAGCTGGTCTGTTTGACAAGACGAAGCTGGTTGTCGATGGTGACAAGGTTGTCGGCTTGGAGGAGCAGCTTAAGGTGCTGCAGACGGACAAGTCATTCCTCTTTAAACCAGAGGATGGAGGTCAGCAAAAGCCGCCGGGCTTCCAGGTAGGCGCCCCAGGCAACTCTACGCCGCCGGCTGCAGGTGCGTCCCTTAAAGATGCAATCGCAGCACATTTTACAAAATAAATTATGAGGTGATCAAACATGGCAGTAACATTGTCTGAAGCAAAAAAGAATGTACAAGATGCCCTTACAGTGGGCGTAATTGATGAATTCCGCAAGAATAACTTCTTGTTGGAGAACATGACCTTTGATGATGCAGTCAGCCCAACTGGTGGTGGAGCTACATTGACTTATGGTTATACCAGGTTGACTACGCAACCGACAGCACAATTCCGGGCCGTGAACAGTGAGTACACACCGCAGGAAGTTAAGAAGCAACGTTATACCGTAGATTTGAAAGTATTCGGCGGTTCGTTTGAACTTGATCGTATCATTGCAGGTATGGGTGGAATTGCAGATGAAGTGCAATTACAAATGAGCCAGAAAATCAAAGCAGCTCAGGCGCTGTTTAACGACACCGTTATTAATGGTGACAGTGCCGTAGATGCTGAATATTTCGACGGATTGGACAAGGCGCTAACAGGCTCTTCTACTGAATTGATTCCGACAGCCGCTATTGACCTGTCTTCGTCTTCGGCTGTAGATACTAACTACAAATCGTTTTTGGACGTGTTGGATGAATTTTTGATGGGGCTGGATGGTACGCCATCTGCGATCATGGGTAACCTCAAGCTGATTGCCAAAATTCGCGCCGTTGCTCGTCGATCTGGTATGTATATGACAAAATTGAATGAGTTTGGTGATCAGGTTGAGTACTACGGTCAAATTCCTTTGATCGACTTGGGGGAAAAGGCGGGTACTAATGACCCTGTTGTCGGAACCAATATCGCTACAGGTGAAACGTCGCTGTATGTTGCTCGTCTTGGTCTGGATGGATTCCATGGGGTGAGCATGGCAGGTCACCCACCTGTTAAGGCTTGGCTACCTGATTTCTCCACGGCTGGAGCAGTTAAAAAGGGTGAAGCCGAAATGGTTGCCGCCGTAGCACTTAAGGCCACGAAGGCAGCTGGCGTAATGCGGAAAATCAAGGTTCAATAAGGAGGGATGACACATGCAGTATAAAGACGATTTAGCCAATGGCTATGTAAATGGTTATTATGTCGGGATTCGGCAGGGCTCACCGACGCAGGACGAACTAGAACCAGCCGCCGATGGCTATGAAGTACCTCGCGGTACAGTAAGGCAAGGCACGGTCACGCCGGACGCGTTGGAACCGAATTACCCAGAACCGGCAGAAGAGGATGACGAAGAGGAAGGGGGCACACCGTAATGGCGAAGGTTATAGCTCCTAATAAGCAATATAACGGCCTGTCGGCAACAGTCATGTTTGTAAACGGTGTAGGTGAGACGGATAATCCGAACCTGTTAGCCTGGTTTGGGTCCAAAGGGTATGAAATCCAGTGGGCTGAGGAAGAGCAGAAGGATATCCCTATTGAGAAAATGACTGTTTCTCAACTCAAAGATTACGCCAAGCAGAACAAAATCGAACTAGGCGAAGCAACCAAGAAAGAAGACATTTTACAGGTGATCCAACAGAAAAGACAGGACGACGAGGGTAACCAGCAGAACGATCAAGGAGAACAAGGTCAGCAAACTGGTGATGATCAGCCTCCTGTTGACGAATAGGCGGTGATCACATGGCCTATGCAACTGAAGCTGACTACGCCTTATATGGGGATGGTTCGATCCCAACAGGACAGCTAGACAAGGCGCTTGAACGAGCTTCTGACCAGATTGACCGGCTGACATACAATCGTATTGTGGCGAGGGGGATTGATAGCCTCTCGCCTTTTCAGCGTACTAGCGTGGTCAAGGCTGTGTGCCATCAAGCGGACTTCACCGTTAAGTATGGAGCGTTCCTGGATGTCCCATTTGCTAGCTTTGGAGCTGGTAGTATATCGATGGGGTTTGATAAGGATGCAAGCGTAACGGGCGGTGTACGGACATCTGATTCTGTGCTTGATCTACTGCGCCCTACAGGGCTAAGTAATAGGGGGTTCTGCTAATGAGATTCCCCTTTCCTACTTGGACGCAGGTCACGCCTGTGCAAGTCTACCAGACGGAGCAGGGGCGGCATGGCGAGGTTGAGACGCTGATCTATGACGACAAATGTTTCTACGACGAGAAGTCACGCCAAGTCCTTGACGCTGAGCGGCGCTTAGTGCTGCTGTCTGGTCTGATCATCATTGAGGGAGACATTAACCCAGGCAAGGTGATTGAGGGCTATGTCCTGATCGGTGATGAACGTAAGAACATCTATCGAGCCAAGCGGCCACGCAATCCTGACGGTACCGTCTTTAGCACCGAGTTGGAGCTGAGCTGATGAAGGTCAATGTGAAGGTCACCGTCAACCAAGCTGCCCTCAAGCAACTGGAGCAGATTAAGCAGCAGGCCGTAGAGATGACGGCAGAAGCCGTCAAGACGGATATAGTCACCTCAGCAGTTGTGCCGAAGGATAAAGGCGAGCTTGAGCGTAGCGCTCATGTCGTAGTCGCACCAGGCAAGGCAAGAATCGTTTACGATACTCCCTATGCCCGCCGCTTGTACTGGCATCCTGAATATAATTTCCGCAAGGACAAGAATCCGAATGCGCAAGGTAAGTGGATGGAGTCGTACCACGTAGGGGATAAGCAGAAGTTTGTCCGGGATACTTTCGGTAAGTTTGTGAAGCAGCTCAGCAAGGGGTTGATCAAATGACACTTGATGATGTGTGTAGCTGGCTGGAAACTGTGGTAGACTGTCCGAACTGGTATGTTGGGCAGATCGGCAAGAAAGATCAATGCATAGGCTTGTATAACACAACTGGAGCGCAGTCCAGGCTTGCTGTAGGGGGCTTGGATGCTACGGGGTATGTTATCAAGCCTATTTCTATTCTCGTACATTGGGGACGCAACGCGGATCTGGCAGAGCGTAAAGCGCAGGAAGTATATAATGCCTTCTTCGGTGTTTCTGGGGTGCTGGTTGGCGGAAAGCGCGTTGCTATGTTTAACATGGTCACGCCACAGCCGGTTAATGTCGGTACAGATTCAGAGGGCATTTTCGAGTATGTAATTGAGGTTCATATTTATCACGAAAGGTAAGGTGAGATAGATGCCATTAGTAACGAGCGGGGTTTTCCCTGTATTTAATATCGCGTTTAAGATTGGTACAGAAGGTCGGGCCAGCGTAGAGGCAGATATGGCTCTCATCAAAGAGATGGAAACCTTCACAATTGCCATTGACGGTAACGTTGAAGAATGGACTCCTATGGAGACAGAAGGCTGGGTACGCCGCCTGATGACGGGTAAAGGCTTCTCCATTACCTTAAACGGCAAGCGGCATGTAGGCGATCCAGGTAATGACTATGTTGCAGAGACGGCCTGGAAGTCTGGTCTGGATTGCTCAAGTAAAGCCGAGATTGAATTCCCCGATGGGTCGAAGTTGGCTTTTGACTGCATCATCAATGTTACGGCCCCTAATGGTGGTGACAGCACTGCGGTGTCGGCCTTGGAATGCGAATTGATGAGCGACGGCAAGCCAGTATATACAGCAGCCTAATACTATAATAGGAGATGATAAAAGATGGCAGCAAAAACCATTGATATTACAAGTAAGTTGACAAATGATCGCCCGATTTTAAAGTTAGGCGACAAGGAATACCCGGTTGATAACCGGAAAAATACGGTGCTGATGATCCAGGAGAAGATGGATGAGGGAGAAGGAAGTACCAATTTAATGAATGAAGTACTGGTTCTAGCATTGGGCGAAAAAGCAGCGAAGGAAATTGATGAATCAGATATTTCTTTTGCTGATTATCAGATTATCTTTATCGCTACTCTGGCCGGAGCGCTGGGCGAGGATTACGATGTCATTGAGGCCCGATTTCTCAAGGCCAAGCAAACGGTCTGACCAATGGTATGACCTGTACGAGGATTGGGGGCTCATTGAGTCCTCTATAGCCATGCAATACGGCATCAGGTTGCGTAGTGAGCCAGATATGAGCTGGGATGAGTTTTGCACGTTGCTGGCTGGCATTATGCCGGAGACACCGTTGGGGCAAATCGTGCAGATCCGCTCAGAAAATGACCGAGAGAAGTTGAAGCAATTCAGTCCGGAGCAAAAGCGGATCCGTAATGACTGGCGAACGCGCGGACTTAAGCAGACAGAGCAATGGTCAGACGAAGAAAAGGCCAGCAAGATACAGGAATTCCAGAAGATCATACAACAAGCATTCGGGGCGACTCCAAAATAGGGGCCGCCTTTTGATTTGTCCGGCAAGGGGGTGAACGAATGTCGGATGAAGTAGGAAAAGTCAGTTTAGGGCTGGAACTTGTCGGGGGAAATGACCTGAGCAAGCAGATCACAGTAGCTGCCGGGGCTATCGGTCAGCAGTTAACCAAGTCCCTGCAATCTACCTTTGGTGGGTTTAGCTTAAAGGGTTTTGCCAGTAACATATCTGCCACGCTCAAGGATACGACGGAAACGGCCATGAAGGGTATTGTTGACGGTATGGAGCAATCAGTAGCCGCAGTAGAGGGGCGGCTACTCAAGACAATATCCGCGGCTGACGAGGCCATGAAGAAGTCTATTGCTGATAACCGGACTGCTGCTGAGACGGCAATTGATAGCATCGGTGCTAAATTGGGCGGGCTAAAGGCTCCGTCCTTTTTTAGCAAGATGGTTATGCCCAATATACAGCCTGCTGCAACTGCTGCAGCAACGCCGGTAATGCCCACCGCAAAAGCGGTAAGGACTAAGCCCCTAGAGGTTGATACATCGGCGGTCAATGCGGAAATTGAAGGTCTGGACGCTATCCTATCTAACGTTAATAAAAAGATAGAGATACAACAGCGCAAGCTAGCGGACCTGAAGCAGGCCTACGCTGAGACCTTTAACGAGGCTGGGAAAAGTAAACTTAATGAAAAGATCGTCAACACCGAAGCTACTTTGCTGCGATTAACGGCGACCAGTGACAGGACCGCCAAGAAAATATGGGATCTGGAAGACAGTTTGAAGAATGCCGGTCAGGCTGCTGAACAAGCGGAGAAGCCTGTAGGGAATTTAGGCCAGAAGCTTACCCAATCGAATAAGCCGTTACGGCAAGTCAAAGGGAGTCTTGACAAGGCAAGCAAGGCCGCAGCCGGAGCGGGTAAATCTTTGGGATCGGCTGGCCGTGGAGCTGGGCGGATGGGCAACTCTTTTACAAGGGCGTTCGGTCGTATCCTTAAGCAGGTGTTTGTCTTCGCGGTTTTGTATAAAGCTATCCGGGGGTTTAATGAGTACCTGGGTAGTAGCCTTAAAACCAATGCCCAATATGCGGCAAGTCTCAATGCCATACAGACCAACTTGCGAGTAGCCTTTCAGCCGATTTATGACGCGATCTTACCCGCGATCAATGCGTTTATGAGCGCTCTGGCTAAGATCACAGCCTATATTGCGGCCTTTATATCGGCGTTGTTTGGTAAGACTTATCAACAGTCCTACCAAGCAGCCAAGGGGATAGAGACCGCCAAAAAGGCAATGGCCGGCTACGGAAAATCAGCCAAAAAGGCGGGCAAGGAAGCAAAAGGAGCGCTGGCCGGGTTTGATGAGCTTAACACGCTGGACTTTAGCAAAAGCGATGCAGCCGATGCTGGCGGTGGCGGCTCTGATGGCTTTACGATGCAGCAGCCAGATATGGACATCACAGGCATCCAATCTAAGATGGACACGTTGGCAGCTGACATAAAGAACGTATTTGATAAGACCTGGTCAGGTATACAATCCGGCTGGGCTTGGACAGTATCAACCTTCGGGCCATCCCTTAGCACGGCATGGGGCGAGATATCCCCGGTGCTAGTACGATGGAAAGAGCAGTTTAGCATAATGTTTAACGACATTATGACGCTGGGCGAGCCGCTGAAAAACTGGGTAATGAATGACCTTGTCCCTTTTTGGCAGCGGGAGATTACATTCCTCGGGCATATCGTTGCTGGCGTGATGGACTCTATACTATTGACCCTAGAGAGCTTTTGGGCTAACGCCTTTCCCATTTGGTCAAAGCTCGTTACTGAGGGCCTGCCGATCCTGACTGACCTACTCAACGGGGCCTTGGATATCCTGGGCAATTTGTTTGATCTGGTCAAACAGATATTTGACGACATCTGGATGGATGCGGTTGATCCGGCCATGCAAATCTTGTCTCAAATCATTCAGGACACCTTAGATATTATCTTCGACTGGTGGGACGAGTGGGGCGACAAGATCATTGCAGGAGTAATGGAGACGGTGGACGGATTAAGGAACCTTTGGAATACCCTTTGGGAGAAATTCCTAAAACCCATAACCCAAACAGCGTTGAAGTTTCTCAAGGACCTTTGGGATAAACATCTGAAGGACTTGGTTGCTGAGGTTGTAAACTTTACAGGTAAGTTGATTACCGCCGCCCAGGATATATTCAATAAATTCATTTTACCGCTCGTCACGTGGCTGGTTGATAAGCTAGGTCCCGTTTTTGCCGAAGTCTTTGATGGCGTAGTAACCGTTATAGGCACTGCGCTAGGTGGCATCATTGACGCGGCCAAAGGTATCATTAAAGCCTTAGGCGGTATTGTTGACTTTATTGCCGGAGTGTTTACGGGGGACTGGGAGAAAGCCTGGAACGGCATTAAGACCTTTATGGGCGGGATAGGCGATGCCATAGAGGGCATCTTTAAAGGTGCTGTTAACTCCATCATTGAATCTATCAACTGGCTGATCAAACAGGTCAACAAGATTAAAATTGATATCCCGGACTGGGTACCGGGAGAACTTGGCGGCAAGTCCCTTGGCATGAGCGTCCCGACGATCCCCAAGCTTGCTAAAGGCGGTCTGGCTTATGGCCCTACGCTGGCAATGGTAGGGGATAACAAAGGCGCAGCGGCGGACCCGGAAGTCATCTCGCCACTATCCACACTGCAAGACATGCTCTCTAGCAGCAATCAGATGGTAGTGGATGTGTTGCTGATGATCCTGGATGCACTACGCAGCGGGGACAAGGAAACGATACTAAAAATTGGAGAAACAGAGTTTGGGCGGTTGGCCGCGCAGGCTATTGGCGCTGCCGAAAGACAGGCTGGCAGACCGCTGTTCGCCCGCTAGGAGGACATGATGAGATTAGAGATTGATGGTCAAGAGGTCGCTGCTTATCCGTCCGCCTTTACGGTGACGGTGCTTGATCTGGATGATGGGGAGTCATCTGTCCGCACCACTAACGGAGAGCTAAGCCGGGACCGGATTGCGGTCAAACGACAAATTGAAATGAGCTGGGGCCCGCTCACCTGGGGGCAGATTTCATCCATTATGCGGTCAATGGAAGACGTATTTTTCCCAGTCACCTACCCGGACCCCATGACAGGCAAGTATGAGACCAAGACCTTTTATGTCGGCAATCGTCCGGCACCGTTTGCGGTAGCCAAGGACAACGAGATTATGTGGACCGGCTTAAAAGTAACCTTAACGGAGCAGTGATGCTATGTATCCAATATCACCGATATTTAATGACTATATCAAAAGGCGAGACAAGACCTATAAGGTCATGGCGCTGATCGATGGGGCGGAGTATACCAGCGCCAGTATCGTGGAGTTTAGCGTGGAGAACCTTTTGGCAGCGGCTGATGAGTTTGAGGTAGGGACGGCCATCCCGTCTAAACTCACCATCAAGTTACGCCTGCCGGATCCGATACCAGCTAACGCCCAGGTTATCCCTTATCTGGCCTTATCGCTGGAAAGCATGAGCTGGGTTGAGGCTACTTATCCGTGGGATGAGATGTCCGTCCCGTGGGTGTCGGGGGCTACGGAGTGGCTACCGCTGGGCGAGTTTTATATTGACTCCAGAGAAAAGATCAACGATGTCTGGACGTATGTCTGTTATGACAAGCTGATCACGGCAGATGTGGCTTATATCTCGCAGCTCAGTTACCCAACGACACAAAGGGCCGTATTTGATGAGATTTGCGGTCGCATAGGATTGACGTATGACAGTAGCGTGATGATCAATCCCTCCTACCAGATACAAGCCGGGCCAGCGGGGTACACATGTCGTCAAGTGCTGGCCTATATCGCCGGGGCAAACGGATGTAGCATTTACATGTCCAAAGATGGTACGATGCGATTTAAACGCTTTGCTGCCAATGAGCCTGCAGCGGTAGAGATGACTACAGCGGACTATGTGAGGGCCAAACAATTAAACCCTATCAAGACATTTACACGGGTTGTCGTCACATACAACACAGAGGATCAATTGACCTACGAGGCGGGTTCAGGAGATGAGAACCACACGCTGAAGCTTGAGAATCCGTTTATGACACAAACTCAGGTCAACGCTCTGTATATGCAGCTCAATGGGCTGACGTACTTGCCTGTAGAAATGAATTCCCGTGGCTTTCCTCAGTTTGACCAGGGCGACTGTATAGCTTTTGAGCAACGTGAGGGCGGGAGCTGGCTGGATACGAATCTATCCTGGGATAGTCTGCACATACCTTGGGACGGTATCCAGCGTTATACCAGCTACATCTTGCGCCAGACCTATAGCTTTAAGGGAGGATTGACGCACAAGATTGAAGCTCCCAGCAAGTCGGATCAACAAAGCGAATTTGTACTTGAGGGTTCGCTTACCCAACAAGTAAATAAGTTGAATCAGAATGCAGTACGATACGGAAAACCTTACTATGGGATCACTCACAGCCGAACAGAGGGGATTGTTGTCGAGCGAGAGGATCACAAAAGCAAACTCACGCTTAACAGTGACGTAATGGATTGGCAAGTAAATGGTCAGTCAAGTCTATACTATGACGCTCAAGCCAACCGTCTCAAGTTTACAGGCAGGCTTGAGGGCGTAGACGGAATATTCAGCGGCACAATCCAAGGCGGACAGTTTATCGGGGGTAGTATCCAGATAGGAAGTTCTTTCTCCGTCAATAACTCCGGGCATATGGTGGCGGTAGGAGCTGAATTTAGCGGTACAATATCGGCATCGGTTATAACTGGTGGACAGATCAACGGGACAACCGTGACAGGCGGTACCATTACTGGTAGCACCATAAGAACATCAGCATCAGGTAGCAGAATAATCATGAACTCCATGGGTCTTGGGTCTATTGATAGTTCCGGCAGCGAAAGAGTAACGTTAAGCTTTAACAGCGAAGCTGGAATGGCCGGGTTTGTGTTTCGAGGGCCTTCAGAGGCTTACGCAGGACAAATATACTCCAGCCCCGGTAACGCGCTCCATATAATTGCAGAAAACGAGTTGTTCTTTAGGTCATTCGGAATAACCTTGTTCCAAGGTACTGTGAAATTTGATGGAATTGTAGATTTTAGTGATGCAACAGTAATTGGATTGTAGGATTTACCAACATGTATTGATAGGATATAATGATCCTAAATATATGAAGTGGAGGTAATTCCGTGAGAAAATGGCTGTATATAACCGTTGCGTTCTTTCTAGGGGCCGTCGTTGCTTTATCCGGAAACGAAGCTTATGCACAAGTTAAAAGTTTGATCGGAAAAAAGGTTGTTGGGGAAGTGACTGTAGTGGTTAATGGCACTGCATTGACTAGTAAAGGTGCAATAATTGATGGAGTTACAAACGTTCCAGCCCGGGCCTTATCCGATGCAATGGGAGCTAGTATAGAATTGGAGGGGAAGACGGTTATTATTTCGAGCGAAACAAGTAATGATAAAGTCACTCTCTTTGACGGAAAGTATTATACTAAATATGACTTGCTAAACAAAAAGACGGACATAGAGAACTCTATAAACAAGTTACCTGAGCAAGAAGAACAATATAAAAAGAGGTATGAAGAGTTAATCGAGGGTGGAATGGTGGAAACTGCCGAGAAATTCAAGGCTGCGGACAAAAAACAACTTGAAGAAAGAAGAGAATATCTCGCCGAAGAACTAAACAAAGTAAACGAAGCACTACAATCGCTACAACAATAAAATATATCGCCAGCAATCAGGTCTCGCCATCGGCGGGGCCTTTTTGGTTGGCCGGGAAGGGTGAAGGAAGATGAAACTGGAGATTAAGGATAAGACGATTTACCTTGACGACACTCCATTAAAAGGCGTTATCGACTACAAGCTTGAGGAATTAGTAAGCTACGGGGCACAACTCACGGTGACGTTGTTTGTGGATAGCGCAACAGTTATGCCGCCTGAAATTGGAGGTGGGAAACAGCCAGAGGAAATCAGTCCTCTAAAATCTTTGAGTGAGCATGTTGCTGATCTTAGCAAGGTTGGACGTAAATATTATGGGGTTGTGTTGGGAAATTCTCAGCCTAATGTGGCAGATCAAATTCGCGAGATTGTAAAGGAAGAGTTAGCCGCTCACGAGGAACGGCTGGGGACAGAAGAAATAGCTTCAGTGGGAACTATCACGAGCTCTTTGGTATGATTGTAACGGTGTTTGTTGCTGAGTCTACTGTAAATTTTCTATTAACCCATAAATCAGGCTGCTTCCCGGCTTGAACGATTTGAATTAGTACAGTGTCGTCGGGGTAGTGGTAAACGTTAACCACTCCATTTTCGATGGGGTATTGGTAGTTATCCAATACCGGCAATGGGTGAGTAATGTTCATATTAGAACCCTTGGCATAAAATTTTTCTGTTTCCATACAAAAACCTCCCTTCTGTCGATAGTAACCACTATTTCGACAATAAGGGAGGTTTTTCCTTGCAAACATATATTCGGAGGTGACCGAATTGGCAAATGTACAACCAATAGTGAGATGTGAGCTTAACCCGCTGGAGCCCGTGCCGGAGATATGCGCAGTGATTATGGCCGTGTTGCCTTACAACGTCGGACAAGAAGAAGCGATACTTCAGGGGGTCAAAGAAGCCGTGGAGAAACGTCAAGCTATACTCAAGAAAGGAGCTGAAGAACGTGAGTCGATACGGGGGAATAACGGGCAGCAAAAAGATAAGTGAGGATTGGGATAACATAAACAAGGCTTTTGACGCCGTGGAAGCTGATGTAGACGCTAAAGCAGCCGTAGTCAATAATCACTTAACCTCAAACACCGCCCATACGTCGGAGCAAATTACACACGGATCAGGCAGCGTAAAGCAGGCCCTGGATAATGCTGACACTGGCATAGAGGATGTAAACGAGCGTATAGATAACCTCATCATAGAGAGCGGAGACAGCAGCCCGGAGGTGGCAGACGCTCGCGGAGGGTACCCTGTTTTGGGGGCAAGACTCAACGCCAGTGATGCGCAGTTGGCGGATATTGCGTATAACGTGAAAACATTAGGGTCGATTGAAGCAGCGTTAAATGCCGCCAAAGCAAACGGAGGCGGCACGGTTTATTTTCCACCAGGAACGTATGTAGTCAATCAAACAATTCAAGTATCGGATATTCCGAATTTGACTTTAATGGCGTTTAATAATGTTATACTCACTACAGAAACGGAAGACCTGGATAACATGTTTAGTTTTAACAACTGTCCCAACTTGAGGATAGAGGGAATGGACTTTGATTGTAATAACACGGGTAAGTCAATTTTGAATCTTACTGAATGTGAAGGATTTATCGTAACTAGATGCAAGATTCATGATTTCAAGGCAGAGGCAACTGACAAAACAAATCGCCATGCTATTTACTTATCTGATTCCCCTTTCGGCGTAGTAAAAGAATGCCGCTTTCAAAATATAGCCCAAGACTTCGACGGCACAAGCATGCCGGATGCTCAATATCGGTGCATTTCAGTTAATACAGGTTGCAATCGCACAACAATTTCAGAAAATAAATTCATCGATGTGTTTCAGTCGGTCGTAATCGGAGAACATGATTATTGGGAAAGTGGTACATCTTATCAAGTAGGGAACACCATCAACTATGATGACGGCGTCAGCATTAATAGATACAGATGCATTCAAAATCACACATCGTCAGGATCGATATCGCCAACAGATGATAATTATTGGTCTTTGACTAAATCCAACGCTCATCCCAATAATGAAACATTTTTTACTGGAAATTTTAATGAAAATGTTAGGGATAATGCAATTTATTTTTTAGAGTTTTGCGAGTATATTCTTATACACGGAAACACGTTTCGATATATGCATGATGAGCCTATAGTAATCAAAGGGAAAAGGGCTATTATCACAGGCAATTATTTTTACAATGTTTCCAATAAAGCCATTGCATTTGGCGCTGGAGCCGGCGATGCCTGGGATATTGATATGGTTCGTATTGATAACAACGAGATGGTCAACGATGATCCGTCGTATCTTGGAACGTTTATAACATATCGAGACACATTGGCATTCACTGTCAATGACCTTGTCATAAGTAACAATTCTTTTAAAACCATGAATAGTATGGGGTCTAGTTCAAATATTTCTATTGGATTAGCGAATAAGCTAACAATCATAAACAACATGATTGATACTAGTGCAAATGATTTCGAAAGTGTCATTCGAATTAACAGCGACGTAATAACTGGTATAATTTCAGGCAACAGAATTTCTTCTGCGTCAGCTACGGCATATTCCATTCGAACAGATTCAGCCTCTGCAAAAATTAAATACGAGAACAATAAAATGAATGGAAGAGCACTTACAAACAATTCAGGTAGTTATCTCGTTAATCAGCAAATACAAGTTATAGGCAGCACGGTATACATGCAGGAATTCAGCCGCAATATATTGTTTGGAACAGCAAGTCCGACGGCTGGATTTTGGCACCGGGGCGATATTATGTACCACCTATTTCCGACTGCTGGAGGAAATTTAGGATGGGTATGTGTCGTAGGTGATGGTACAGATGTGGGAACATGGAAAACATTCGGTACTATCGGGACTTAATCATGATATAATGGGTTCAAAAAAAGATGGTGTTTAAACTGATGTTTTCTGAAGAAAAGGTATTCCATGGGAGCAGAGATATCAAATACATTTATCAATCAGACAAGAACTCTTCACATCTAATAGTAGTGTTTTCGGGATTTCCTAGTCCAGGGAAGACTCCTGTGTACAATTATATAAAGTCGCTTAACGATATCGAGTGTAATAAACTTTTTATACTGGATAACCACAATTTTACTGATATCTCTGGAGCTACTTATTATCTTGGGATTAATAGAGATTCATCAGTCGAAATGTCATGTATTGCTCTGATCACGAAGATAGCCAATGAAAGCGGTATAAATCATAAAAATATAATAGCAGCCGGATCAAGTAAAGGTGGATTTGCTTCTTTATATTTCGGATTAAAGTATTCATTGGGTTATATTATAGCGGGCGGGGCGCAGACTAGGTTAGGTGAATATCTTCTGTGGAGCAATTCGCCATCTAAGCATATTGGACAGTTTATATCAGGAGGTACTGACCAAGAGAGTAAAGAATATCTCAATAATCTGTTGTTCGATGTTGCAAAAAAAACAGTGAATACCCCAGAAATATACCTGCATGTAGGGAAGGGTGATCATCATTACAAAGGACATATTATCCCCTTTACAGAATATCTGGATAGCGTGAATATCCCGTATGTTTTAGATATTGGAGATTATCAAGAACATACGCAGTTGGGTGATTTTTACCCTAGTTATCTGTTGTCAAAACTGAGTGATATCATTTCAAAAGCATAAGCAATGACTGGTTTTTTACGCAGTGGGACCATTTAGCGCAACAATTAAGAGGACAATTAGCGAGAACAAAAGTTCCCATTTTACTCCAAAACAGGTTCGTGGTATGGTATCATAGAAGCAGGTAGGCTGGACTGATCATCTGGCCGTAACGCACCGAGAGGCGTTCCTGCTTCCTTTTATTTTGCGGGACGATCCTCTAAAGCGTAATCCTACTCTCGGGGGAATGAAAAGTGAATATGCAAATGGCTGGTGAGCAAATGCTCTCCCAAATGGTTGCCATGATTTTTAACATGGTACCATCGATTGACGTTGAGTCTTTACGTAGCAAGTTGTCGGCAGTCATGTCCAGGTTCCATGTCACACGGGTGCAGCAGGATGAAGTACATCCAGACCTGCACGAGAAGATTGACCTGTACTTGGCATCAATTCAACTCGAGGGAAAGAGCCCGGAAACCATTAAGGGCTACCGGCTCGAACTGAACACATTCGCGGATCGAGTGAAAAAGAAGACATCAGATACCACAGCGGCAGACATTCGCATGTACCTGGGGCAATTCTCTCATCTCAAGATGAGCACTGTTGGCCGCAAGCTATCGGTACTCAAGAGTTTTTACGGCTGGCTAACATCGGAGGAAATGATTCAGCGCGACCCAACAGCAAAACTAAAAACTCCGAAAAAGGAGAAGCGAGCGCCCAAGGCGTTAAGCATTGAAGAGTTGGAGTTGCTGCGAGAATCATGCCAGACGATCCGGCAACGCGTATTTGTTGAAGCGCTCTACGCCACCGGATGCCGTCTATCGGAGATTCAGGGGCTCAACCGTACCGACATTAACCCTCAAACTATGAGCTGCCGCGTAATCGGTAAGGGAAACAAGGAGCGGGAGGTATACTTTAGCTTTAAAGCCATGTACCATATCAAAAAATACCTGATGGCCCGGACAGACGATGACCCTGCTCTATTTGTCACTGAGCGCAAACCGCACCGGAGATTATCCAAGCGCGGCATACAGCGAGAGATAGGCATCATCGCCGCACAGGCAGGACTGGACAAACGAGTAAGCCCTCACACGATGCGGCACACCTTCGCAACGCTAACCCTTAATAATGGAGCGGAGCTAGCAGCCGTGCAGCAGCTTCTAGGGCACGAGTCACCAGCAACGACACAGATATATGCCCAATACACCGAGGAGCGCAAACGAGAGCAGCACAAGCGTTTCCTTGTTCAATAAAATAAAATTTACTTATGAGGGCGTTCCAATGGGAGCGCCTTTTTGTCATGCCCAGGATAATTTTCCTGACCTAGGAGATGGTCCGGGATATTCGCATTTGAGAGGATGATAAGAATGGATAATGTATACAAAACAATTTTGCCCGTGATTAGTGTTATAGCTGGTTTTTTATTTGGAGGATGGTCCGTGTTGCTTACAATCTTGCTGGTCTTTATGGTAGTGGATTATATTTCTGGCGTGGTCGCTGCGGGTTACGAGGGGAAACTTAGTAGCAAGGTCGGATACCTGGGCATCGCTCGTAAAGTAATGATCTTAGTCATTGTGGCTATGGCTCACCTGGTTGATACGGCGTTGGGAGATGCCCACCTATTTAGGGATGCGGCTATATTTTTCTATTTGTCTAATGAGCTGTTAAGCCTGCTTGAAAACGCTGGACGGCTAGGGGCCCCGATCCCGCCAGTGCTGCAACGGGCCATAGCTGTACTGAGAGGTAAAGGAGGCGACCAGGACAATGACGCTGACACTGGACTACGTAAAGGGTAAGTCGCAGGCCAGGCTATCCGGCTTGCATCCGGTCGTACGTCAGGCTACGGAGCGCTTAATTGAGCGCTCTTTTGCTTGCGGTGTGCCTATCCTAATCACGCAAGGACTGCGGACCATAGCGGAGCAAGACGCACTGTATGCGCAGGGACGTACTAAGCCGGGAAACATCGTCACCAATGCCCGAGGTGGCTATAGCAATCACAACTTTGGGGTGGCCGTAGACTTCTGCCTGCTTAGGGCCGACGGAAAATCAGTGTCGTGGGAAGTTGGTCCATCCTGGATGATGGTGGTCGAGATCGCTAAGTCTCTTGGATTTGAATGGGGTGGGGATTGGAAGAGTTTTAAGGACTATCCTCACTTTGAGATGTGCTTCGGTTTGACCACGACACAGTATCGAGCGGGCAGACAGCCCACTGAAACGGCTATGGCAAGAGCTTTAGCAGTTATTAATAGAGAGGATGACGAAGCAATGAAGGAAGAGCTGAGTAAGTTGACCAAGAGGGTAGTAGAGTTGGAGACAGCAGCTAAGCGCGTACCGGCTCCCAAGTGGTTTGTGTCGGAGTTTGGTTCCGCAGACTTGGGCGGCGTGATCAGTGAGCCAGAGTTTACCCAAGAGGGGTGGCGTACCTTAGCTGTGGGCTTGCGGGTTTCCAGATAATAGGTGATAATTAACTTATCAAATCCTAAAGCATAGGTGAAAATGCCCGATAGAACTCGACTAATTGTCGATAACTATCGGGCATTTTTTTGTTCGCCTTTTATGAGAACACCAGAACATTGTTATATTTTGTGCTGTTATGATAAGATGTTAACCCAACACGAATTAGCATCCTGTTTATAAAATTGAATGGGGGCATTTGAATGAATATCCGCGAAGTTGAAGAAAGCGTTGCAGAGTCGTTAGGATTTAAACATATAAATGATTTACTGTATCATGATGAAGAAATAACCGAAGCATACGTTGTTGGAGATAAAGGGGAATATCTTGCGCTGACTAGTAATAATAGATTGATATTAGTCACACATTGGTACGGAAATTCAGATAGTATCAGAATCCCGAATGTTGCCCGCACGGTAAACTATATATTAAGTTGCAATGATGAACTTTCCGCTAGCTTTACAGAGTATGCTGTAGCCATCATTGACAGGCATTATTACAATCAACATACCAGTACAAGTTTTCGTATTCCGGATAGGTTGAAAAATGCGCTTGAACAATTGGTCGGATATGTAAAGAAAGATGATATTAATAAAAGGTTTACTCCCAATAAATGCGAGCAGAACGATGACGAGAAAAAGATTGAATATGTTTATTTTCTTACGGCAGATAATGGATTAACCAAAATCGGAAGGACAATCAATCTTTCATCAAGAATGCATCATTTCACGGCCAAACTACCATATGAATTAACTGAAACGTTAATTTTGACCACACCTAACAGTAGTAGGTTAGAGAGCGAATTACACAACTTATTTGCTGACAAACGTATCCGCGGTGAATGGTTTGAGATTTATTATGGAGATATTGAAAACATTGTGAGAAAGCTTGAATGCGATATCGAAGTACCGTATACGATTTACAAGCACAACAGCAGTACGCGGGCTTTGACGCGACATCGTGACCGGATAGCAGCAGAAGAAGCACAATAAACCTACCAGGGCCGCCATCACTTGGCGGTCTTTCCTTTGCCCAACCTATCAAAATCATCATTGCCTATCGGTACCGCCGGGTTAATATACTGCGATACATCCAACCCTAAATACCTATCCATCAATATACGGGACTCCGCCTTGATCATGGGCCATAACATCCCAAAGTTGTGATGATACCCCCTACATAGATACTTGGTTTCTAGGCCATCTACAGTTCGTCTCTCTTCATATACTTTTATCCCCAGCAGCCTAAGTTTGCGGCGCACCTCTCGGGCATCAAGCTCGACTGACCGAATCGCTTTGTCGATCAACGCAAGGTACGGGTCTGGAGATTTAAACGCCTTGGCCGCTATTTGCTTATCTCGCTCAAAAACAGTTATCAGCATAGGTAGTAGTATATATAGCTTAACGTTTATTTGGTCTTCATTGGTTAGTAATGGCGGCATTATATGCACCTCTTAACAGAACGTTTGTTCTTATTTTAACCCCAGAACTGTTATATAATCAAGTGGATAGAGATGTCGAATAAGCAGGAAAAAAGGACCAAGTGTGGAATATCATCATTACTAATACATTTAAGGATGATACCATTAATGAGTGAGATAATTTTGTTTTTGCTTTTTGGCATTTTAGAGGTACTGGCAGCACTGACGTTGATGCTATCTATATTTAGGATCAATGCATTGGACTATGTTTGGAATTCCATCATTATCTCTATTTTGATGGGGTTACAAAGCTACTTTTTGCGATCAGATTACGACTTGGGGTATTTAGCAACAATTATTAATCTCATGTGCTATGTATTTTTGCTAACAACGATCATTAAAATACCCTTCATTTGGTCGGCAATAATATCTTTTTCAGGATTTTTTCTTTATGGAACTATCCAGGCTATACTGCTGACATTTATGGAGTTGAACCCGTTGACGCAACTGGTGACAAGCGTAGTATCCTTCTTGCTTTCTCTAGTTTTGTACAAGCTGGGAATTGGATTCACGATGGATTTTGAAAAATTACGATTTAAAGGAGAACGCCTTCTCGTTCTGTTACTTATTATCTCTTCCTACGTATTGACAGGCGTGACAATGTATCAACGTGACTTATGGGTCAGTCTTGTCTTTTTCGGCGCGGCGTCAATCATTTTCATTTACTACGGGATAGCAAAGGAACGTGAAATCGATGATTGAGACAATGGCAAACAAAATGGCGATACATATCAAAAGTGTTGTGCCTCACCATCCAGCGAGCTTAAATGTGTTGAAGCATTCATTAATAATTATGATCAATTTTTTTACCGTTGTGGGCTTGTCTCTTTTGATTTCTATCATCACCGGAAAAACAGTTGAAACTATGCTGCTACTCGTGTTTTTTGCTCTACTGCGCCAAATTACGGGAGGCATCCATCTTGAGTCAAGCATGACTTGCGCTATAGTGACTGCTATTTCGGCTGGCGCTTTAGCCTTTGTTACTCTTAACCAGTTATCAATAATAGTGCTGACAGCAATCAGTGTGGTTATTATTGCAATATTAGCACCGATAGGAGTAGAGCAGCAGACGATAATCCCCGCTAAGTTTTTTCCGGCTTTAAAGGTAGCTGCATTAATACTTGTTGCAACCAACTTTTATTTTTTATCTTCGCTGGCAGCTATGGCTTATTTTATCCAGTCGATTACTTTAATTCTATACTTAATCAGGGAAAGGAGGTGAGGGAATGAAAACGTTTTTGTATAGCTCCGTTGCGAGTATACTCAGTGTGATTGCTGCTGCTTCAGTGGTTCCGGCCAGCTTGATTTTTATCAATAACCCAAAGCCGCCAGAAGAATTGTTAAGAAAATAACTTGGAGATGATAAAATGCTTACGGTCACCAGGGACGCCGACGGTACAGCGGGCATACACAATTTGCGCGTCGGTGATGTTATCTATATGGAGTATGACCGCAATGCTGGCAGGGTGCTAATACATACAATAGACGATGTGTTTTATTGTACAGGCACGCTCAAGTATTGGACGGCGGTTTTAAATAGTAGTGGGTACTGGTTTAGACAAGTTGATCGAAATAACGTGGTCAATTTGGACCGGGTAACTGCGCTAGACCCAATAAAAAAACTAGTGTATTTTGAGGAAACACGCAGGGGTAAGCGGTGTACTATTGCGTGGTCAAGGTTTGAACGAATTGAAAAATTGTTAGCGAACAGAACAAGTGAAAATACAGATATTATTAGAGGCCGTGCATAACGGCTTCTTTTTTTATTTCGGTGGACATTTTATCATATAACGAATGGGGAATGTTGTCGAATTGTGGTGTCGAACTCACAAAATTCGTCAGACGAAATTAAATTTACAAGCACCATCATTTGGTATTAAATATGATTTATAGGGATTCCTTAAATTGATGTCAGTTAAGGAGGTGCTAGGAAAAATAGAGGAAGGAAATAATAAGATGGCGAGGGTATAAAAGATTTTTTGGAACAAATTGTTCCAGAAACGACCGAGGGAGTGCGGAGTCCGCAAGCTCACTCTCTGACCCACTCATACAGATCAGCCATATTGCAATCCAGCAGCAAAGCTGCCACATACATATCCTCCGGCAACATTGCGCGCTTGTTATTGCAGAAATGGGAGACCATACGGATGCTGCGACCTGACCTTTGGGCAAAAAAGGTTTGGGTCCATCCTTTTTGTTTGAGCAAGTCAGGAAGTAAGCATCTCCCTCGGGAGATATCCAAAAATAACTTACTCCTTTCGGGTAAGGTGTTCCAATATCATTCTATCATTATGCTATTATTTGAACAATCACAACAAGGATGTGTTATGATGCCTACAAATATAAGGGAAATTAGGCTGCAAAAAAGGTTTAGCCTGCGCGTAGCAGCCGAAAAAATAGGAATAGATCGAGACAAATTAATATATTTTGAAAATAACCCAAGCAAAATAACATTAAAAGTAGCAATTTCCTTAGTAAACGCATATGAAATAGATATGGACCTTGTTGACTTTCTTAGCAAATGAATAAAGACTCCATCAATTAAAGATGGAGTCTTTTCCTTACCCGCACATTACCCGCAAACACATAACTTTACACATATTTTTTGGGCTAGCCTAAACAATACCCGAAACCGCAAAAGCCCTTTACCAACAAAGATTTAACTTCATTCTTGTAGACTGTTGTAGGTTGACAAAAATATATGTTTTACATCTAGTTCTGATGTGTTACGATAACAATAGAAACAAGGACGGTCGGCAAACCGTCCTCTGTACAAACAACTTGAGTGGGGTTATGCCCTCCAAGAAAGTTTAATTCATGAAGAAGTGACCCTCACAGGTGCCGACCTTAGAGTGGGTCACTTCTTTTTCCTTTCAATGTATGTTAAAAGTGCAACGATAAAGGCTGCAAACATGACTACATCGGAGAAAGAGAAGTTCATACGGTTCACCTCCTTTCCGGAGGAGACCGCACCCACTCAAGGTGTGTTGTACAAGCCAAATTATACCATGAGCCTGCCATTGCTGCAGGCTTTTTTCTTTTATTCTAAGGGAGGTGATGCTTGTGGCGATTAAGAATGCTTGTCTGCAAACATTTTGGCGTTGTGCAACCTTCTTTGATCAGGGCCATTTTTCGTCCTTTGGATAAAAACGTTTCTCTAGACCCACTCAAATCGCGTCTGTTAGTATGTAAAAACGAAGTTCAGGGCGATAGGGGCGAATAGATCATGGAGCAGCATCAACGCTATGAGAATTTAAAATTGGGTGAGCGCGGAGCTATCATAAGTATTATTGCTTATGTTTGTTTGTCTACGTTGAAGCTAATTATCGGCGTAGTATCCAATTCGGAAGCCCTGAAAGCGGACGGTTTAAATAATGCAACAGATATCGTTGCCTCCATAGCGGTGCTGATTGGTCTCAAGCTAGCCCAAAGACCGGCGGATGAAGATCATCCGTATGGGCACTGGAAATCGGAAACCATCGCTTCGTTAATTGCCTCATTTATTATGATGGCTGTTGGGATACAGGTCCTGATCACAGCCATTGTTTCTGTATTCCAGCGAAATCATCAGGTACCCGATTTAATATCGGTATGGACGGGCCTCTTTTGTGCAGTGGTTATGTACTTAGTGTATCGCTACAACAAAAATCTTGCCCTTAAAATTAAAAGTCAGGCGGTTATGGCGGCTGCCAAAGATAATATATCCGATGCCTTGGTTAGTATCGGGGCGGTCATAGGCATTATAGGATCTCAGTTTGGATATCCTTGGTTAGATTCGGTAACGGCTGTCGTGGTTGGCGTTATTATCTGCAAAACCGCATGGGATATTTTTCGTGAAGCGTCCCTTCATCTATCTGATGGTTTTGACGAAACGGTTGTCCAGTCCTTTAAGGAGGCTGTAAAGCAGGTGGAGGGCGTTGAAGAGGTTAAAGAACTGCGGGCCAGAAATTATGGAAGTAATGCCATTGTGGACGTTGTTCTATCGATTAAGGGAGAGCTAGGTTTCCAAGAGGCTCATAATGTCGCTACCAATGTTGAGAATGAGCTGAAGAAATCCACAGAAGTGCTTGAAGTGCATGTGCATTACGAGCCTTCCAAGTAACGTTCTATAAAAGTAGGCATATACACCAGATAACTATAAATAGCATGTTGCCCAAAACTCTTTTTACACTATGTAAAAAGAGTTTTTTTATAGCCAATACTGTCTTTACATAGCTTAGGTAAGATGGGGGGTACAAGGTCATTTGGAAGGATGAAATTAGTAATGAAGAACAAGAGATGGTACAAGCAATTGCTCATGTCCCACTTCGCAACCATGCTAATCGCCGGAGCCGTCATCATCTCAATCGTTGTTGTGATAACCTATCGTAATTATGAGAAGGAAGTTGAGGCAGCCAATCACGCCTATACCAGCCAGGTTGTTGAAGGCATGGAAGGTGCACTGAAGAATATCGAACTGATGCTGGCTAATCAAATCGTCAAAAATGAAGCCATCAACAATTATTTATCCGAAACTTCCAACGAAACAAGCCTCATTAATTACCGGGCATCCGGTGAGATTGTGAAAATTCGCAATAATCCCTTAATCCATTCTATTTACCTCTACCGCTATCGGGATCAAAAGGTACTCACTAGTAACTATATCAGCACGTTGGAGGAGTTTCCCGATCATGCTTTTATTCTTGAATCGCTAGATAAACCTCTTGATGCAACTTGGTCTCCTATACGCTTATACACCGAATTTCCGCTTATTGATCCAGCCGAACGTGTGATTTCCATAACCAAGCGATCGGTTGGCGGTCAAGGTGTTATTGTCCTGAATGTAAAAGCAGAGCTTCTGCTGTCCATGGCAAATCATTTTCAAAGGGGCAATCAGAGCTATATGGATATTGTGGATACCGACAATCAGGTGCTTTACTCTACTGCAAGTGCATCCATCTCCAGGGATCAGCCACTTACAAGGATGGAGTCTGGTTATGTAGGTTGGCGTTTTATCAGCGGCACCTATCAAGAGGGGCATTTGAGTCAGGCTGCCATGCTTGCTTCAGGACCTCTATCGGCTATCTTGCTGGCCTTGGCTGTGATCATTGCTTTCATTATGAGGATTATTCACAAAAGTTATCGTCCGATTGAGCAAATGGTGCGCAGGGCCGCATCCTACCAATCTGAAACCCATCCGCCCGGAAGCGATGAATTTTCAATTATTGAGCACGCGTTCGATAGTATGCTAACTCAAATTGATCTTATGGATCAGCATCAGGCTGAGAATTCCAAAGTGAAGCGCAAGCAATTCTTCATGGAGTTGCAGGAAGAGGGGTATGACATACAGCCGGATAGCTTGATTCAATATCGTAGCTTGTTCGGTCTGGGAGAAGATGACGGTAGCCTATACATCGTCATTTTGGAGATTGATAAATATGTCCCGTTGCTTCAAAAGGATCGGCCGGGCCTGCTTCTTTCCAAGGAACGATTAGCTCAGGCAACAGAGGATTTGTCTGAACGCAAGCTTACAACGTTATGTCTTGATTGGACATCAGGAGATCGGCTAAGTGTACTTGTTCAAGTAATTGATGATGGATCAACTTCATTTACTTCTTCGATGGATGTGTTGGATGCGGTATTGGAGCGTTTGCGCCAGTGGTGTGTGGATGAGCTTGCCTTCTCGGTAACGATTGGGGTTGGTTCTGAGGCTTTAAGTTTGACTTGCTTGAAGAATTCTTATCACACGGCCAGACACGCACTTCAGTATAAAATGACGGCTGGGAACAATCGGGTGATTGTTCATGCGCAAATTCAAGGTACAGAGCATGAGATTCCATCTATGTATTACAAATGGCTGGATGATTTGGTCTTGCATTTTCGAATTCCCTCCTCTCAATGGAGGGATGATTTCGCTCTTATATTTGATCATTTAGAAGAACGGGTGCTTAAGAATGAGGATATGCAGTTAATTCTAAATTACTTTATGCACAGGTTTGCCCGTGAGATGGAGGAAATCTCTCCGGAAATCAATGAGTATTGGCGACAAACCACTTATATCCAACTCCTTGCAGCCTTGCGAATTTTAGAAACGACAAGCGAAATTCGTAGTTGGTATGAGCAACTCATTAGTGAATTGTACGATAAATATGCAGAATGGCTGAGTTCTGCTCAAAGCAAGCCGCTAATTTATGAAGTACGTAAATACATTGAGGACAATTATACGAATCCAGATCTCTCTTTAAATCATATAAGTGATCGTTTTGGCATGAACGGGAAATATGTTAGTCAATTGTTTAAGGAGGCTTTTGGCGTCAAATTTGTGGACTTCCTGATAGGGCTTCGTCTGGAGCAAGCGCAGAAGCAGTTGCGTGAAACGAATTTATCAATTCATGAAATTGCCCGTCAGGTAGGGTATGAGCATGCTATTTCGTTCGGTCGTATATTCAAAAAAATTGTAGGTGTTTCTCCCGGGGACTACCGAAAGATGATGGTACCAGGACGTATACACCCTACTACTGAGGCATGGGAAAGCAGTACCAAAAACGGATTCTGATTTTTTGTATGTCTTCGGAATTTGGATAAGGCAGAACAAAACTAAGCACGCTGGACCATGACTGCCTTTTTGTATATCTCTTAGAATCATGTAAATTGTCGTGGGATGGAAAAGAACGCTATAACGTAATTGCAGTTCAAAAAAAACGTATAGCGAGGTGCTTCAATGTTTACGAGAAACAAAGTGATTCGCTCTATGCTGTCTCTAACCGTAGCGGTTGGTCTGCTTGCCGGGTGCTCGGCAGGGAATGCAGCAAATCCGACAACAGGTGGGGAGACT
Organism: Paenibacillus sp. 1SOY10; assembly: GCF_056836745.1. Lineage (NCBI taxonomy): Bacteria > Bacillati > Bacillota > Bacilli > Caryophanales > Paenibacillaceae > Paenibacillus > Paenibacillus sp. 1SOY10. The sequence goes on from NZ_JBXENK010000002.1 coordinate 97,168, forward strand.
TCCACCGCTACCGAGCGGGTTACCCTCAAGGTTGGAATTTTCGACAGAGGCAATTCACCGGCAGGGTTCACGGCTACAGAAAATTATTGGACTGATTATGTACAGCAGAATTTCGGAGAACCCAATAATATTGATGTAGAATTTGTACCGATTCCACGAGCTGATGCTGGTGATAAAGTAAACGTGATGATGTCCAGCGGCGATGCACCGGATGTTGTGTTTGCCAACACCAGTCCACTCACTCCTTATGCTTATGCCAAGGCAGGGGGACTAATGGAGTTGGACGCGTTAGTTGAAGAATATGGTCCCAATTTAAAAAAATATTTGGCCGATACCCTAGAGTACGGCAAAGTCGATGGCGTGCAGTATTCTATTCCAGGTCGGCGGGTTCATACTGGTAAATATGAGCAATTAATTCGCAAAGACTGGCTGGATAAATTGAATTTGCCGATTCCTCAAACAACAGAAGAAGTTTATCAGACGTTAAAGGCTTTCAAGGAGCAGGACCCGGGCAACACCGGAGGCAAGGTAATACCGCTTGGTTTCTCACTTACACCGGGCTCCGTAGAGCCGGTGGTATGGTCGTTCATCAAGGATGGATTAACCGAAGAAGAGCGTTACACTATGTCAGAGAGCTTGGGCTTTCCTGTTCTCTTGCCAGGTCATAAGGAAGCACTTCAATTTCTCAATAAATTGTATAATGAACAGCTAATAAGCCCGGACTTTGCCCTGGACAAGGATGAGAAGCAGGTATTTCAGGATGTGATGACCGGCAAGATCGGGATGTACAGTGATAATTTGGGCAACAGTTATGCTAGCACACCGGGAATTGCCAAAGTATTGGCGGAGAACATCCCAGGTGCTGAGTTAATTCCCATGGACCCTTATACCAACGATGCAGGCAAACACTTGAAGCCAGTCTATGCTCCGACGGGATTCTATCTGATGGTTCCTGCTTCAAGCAAGCGTGGCGTAGAAGCGATTAAATATTTGGACTGGATGGCACAGCCTGAGGTGCTATTTACCTTGATGAACGGAATTGAGGGAGAGAACTACAATATGGTCGAAGGAATTCCTGTTCGTATTGAATCGGAAGAAACGACCAAACGGATGTATAACTCCGTGGACATTACGATGATCACACAAGGACAGGACTTGGGGAATGACGAGTTAAATTGGGAGGCAGCGGCCGCATCAGTACCTGAGAAATTCCGTGAATATGTGAAGGAAGCGTATCGCATATCCCAAACGGATACGATTCAGTATGCCAATTTTACGACTCCGATTGAGGCAGAGAACAAATATTTGCCTACTCTGGAGGTTAAATATGGCGAACTTCTCGTCAAGACCATTATGGCCAAGCCTGAAGATTTCAGCAGTTTATACGATAAATTGATCGAGGACTATATGGCCAGTGGTGGGGAAGCCATTATGAAGGAACGTACAGAAGCCTATCAGGCTATGAAGAAATGAGAGGCTACTTAGCCCGCAACTGGCAACTATATACTCTGCTAGTGCTTCCGATCGCCTATTTTCTCATCTTTAAATATGGTCCGATGTACGGGATTCTGATTGCTTTTAAAGATTACAACTTGTTTAAGGGAGTTGCGGAAAGCCCATGGGTGGGTTTGGATGTATTCCGTGAAGTATTCGGAATGAGCGACTTTTACAAAGCGCTAAGAAATACGTTGATGCTGAATCTGCTAGATTTGTTGGTGTCTTTCCCGGCTCCAATAGTTCTGGCGTTGCTGCTGAATGAAGTGAGGCAGAAGATGTTTAAGAAATTTGCACAAACCATGCTCTATCTACCTCACTTTCTTTCCTGGGTCATTATAGGTGGCATCATGTATCAGGTGTTTGCTACAAATACAGGCATTATCAATCAAGTGCTGTATTACTTTAGCATGGGGCCTGTCCCGTTTCTCACCAATCCCTACCATTGGCTGACGACTTACTTGGCCGTTGGGGTTTGGCAAAGCGCGGGATGGGGGACCATCCTATACCTGGCGGCAATTACAGCCATTAATCCTGAGGTGTACGAGGCAGCATCTGTTGATGGCGCAGGACGATTTCGAAAAATGTGGTCGATTACGCTTCCGGGCATTAGTTCAACGGTTGTAGTCATGATGATTCTTAAAATAGGCGACATTGTCCAAATCAGCTTTGACCGACCTTACGTCCTCGGCAATTTTAGCGTTCGGGATTTTTCGGAAGTCATCAGCACGTTCGTGTATAGAGTTGGAATCCAGACAGGCGATTATTCCATTGCGACGGCTGTGGGGCTGTTCCAAGCGGTAGTGGGCATTGTGTTGCTGCTGAGTGCCAACGCGATTGCCAAGAAAATAACTGAAAATGGAGTCATTTGATGAAGGCTGAACAAATTGGACGTGCTAAAGCTCTCAAGGGGAGCAGCCGACTCTTTGAGATCATTAATATAAGCTTGCTTACGGTGCTCGTTATCCTATGCCTTGCTCCCTTGCTTCATATCGCTTCCATGTCACTTAGCTCAAGCCGAGCTATCTTATCGGGAGATGTGTCTATTTTCCCCCGCGAATTTAATTTCGAGGCGTATAGAATCGTGCTTCAGGATAACTCCATGGTCAAGTCGTTAGCTTTGACCATCATACTGACGGTTGCGTACACCGGCTCGGCAATGATCATGACGTTTGCTGCAGCTTATCCGTTGTCCAAGCGGTTGCGGGGCGGTAAAGCAATCATGTTCATGATTTTAATTACTATGTTTTTTAGTGGTGGGACGATTCCTGACTATTTGCTTATTCGTAGCTTGCATTTAACTAATCATCTAGGCTCGCTGATTTTTCCGTCCCTGATCAATCCGTTTTTTCTCATCATTCTCATTAATTTTATCCGTTCCCTCCCGGATGGGCTGCTGGAGGCAGCGGAGGTAGACGGTAGCGGTCATTTTCGTACTCTATGGCAAATTGTCATTCCTTTATCGTTGCCTGCACTGGCTACGATAAGTCTATTTTATGCTGTGGGTCGGTGGAACGGGTTTATGGATGCTCTAATGTACATCACCAAGCCAGAGTTGTATCCTATTCAGCTTAAGCTATATCAGATTGTGGTCAACAGCATGACCAATGATCCTTTATCCATGCAGGGAGACCAACTGGTCTCCATTATGCCAGAAAGTATTAAGGCCGCGAGCATTATGTTTGCAACCGTTCCAATTCTAATTGTATATCCATGGTTGCAAAAATACTTTATTTCTGGAGCTATGCTGGGGTCTGTCAAAGAATAAAAATTTCAGGAGGAATGATTCCTATGGATATTGAATGGATTTCTCGTTATGCGCCTTATCTTTTCTTTGATCAAAATGAACCCTTTTATCCTGTTCGTGTAGGTATTACGGTGCTGGAGGGAGCAGGCCCATCTCCTTCATCAAGAAGGGTATTCCCGTTCGATGAACCAGGGCTTAAGGCAATCATTGAGTATGCTATTTATTGGGATTACGATATCCAACACCTCTATGAACTTGAGCATGTCTGGGTCTATGTGGGAGCTGATGGAGAGGTGCTGGATTGTGAAGCGAGCTTTCATGGCCATTACTTTAAGGGGCTGTTGCCTGACCATAGCAATCTGATGGAGGGAACCCATATCCAATTATACTCGCAGCCAGGCAAGCATGCATTTATGCCGAGGTCAGATATGTTCTATCTTATTCCTGATTTGATGATCTGCACGGATCAGGAAGCAGGAAGGCAAGGGCTTATCGTCACCGGCCCGTTTCAAGGTGTGTACAGTACCGACGAGGAAACAGATCAATTAGTACGGCAATACTTGCAGCAATTCAGATTTAAGCCCTCCATGGAATTTGAAGAATACCGCATTGATCCCCTATTGTATGTGACTTGGTCAGAACTGCATAAGGAGGTTCCTGAGCGGATTCAGGCCAGATTGGCCGAAATCAGGCAACAGGACAAAGCGGAATGAAGATCAGCAGAGAGTGGAATAAGCGGATAGAGATATGGCTAAACGAGTTGCAGCAGGATATCCAGCATCCTATTGCAACTGTAGAGTGCAGTGGTTTCACGACAAAAGAGATGCTCACGCCGGAAGCCGCGGTACAACAACATTTTCAGCCGATGCCTCCGGGAACGCCTTGGGGGGGCAAGTGGGAGTATGGTTGGTTCCGTACTGAGATTACGCTTCCTCCGCAAGCCGAGGGACACCGCATCATCTTCAGTCCTGATGTAGGTGGAGAAATGCTGATTTGGGTGAACGGAAAGCTTGCCGGATCTCGCGATCTGGAGCATAAATACATCACTTTAACCCGCAGCGCCCAAGTGGGTGAACAGTTCGAGATTCTGATTGAAAGCTATGCGGGACACGGTCTAAGACTAGAGAATGGAGGGCCTTATCCTCCCGGCAGAATTCCGGTTCCAGAACCGCCTCCATTTCAATGTAAGGTAGGAGCGGCCGTGGTTGCGATCTGGAATGAGCCTGCGTACCAGCTTACTTTGGATGTCTACACGCTCAATAAATTAAGGCTGTCGCTGGAAGCCAAATCCTTACGTGCGCAAAAGGTGGCCGAGGGATTGAAGCAGTTTACCCAAATTGTAGATTTTGAGCAGCCTCCGGAACAAAGAATTGCAGGGTACATTCAAGCCAGAGAGCAATTGGCTCCTCTGCTGGCTGCTGTTAACGGAACTACGGCACCGCTCTTTACTGTGTTTGGACAATCTCATCTGGATTTGGCATGGAAATGGCCGTTTGCTGAGACGAAGCGAAAGTCGGCCCGCACACTTTCCTCGCAGCTTGCGCTGATGGACGAATATCCTGAATATCGTTTCTTTTTGTGTCAGGCTCCCATTCTGGAGAGCATTAAGGAGCATTACCCTGACGTATATGACCGGATCAAGGACAAAATAGCAAACGGTCAAGTCATTCCCGAAGGGGGTCTATACATTGAGTCAGATGCCAACATTCCGGGTGGAGAAAGCTTAATTCGGCAATTTACCTTCGGTAGGAAATGGTATGAGGAAGAGTGCGGGACTGAATCTGTCATGGCGTGGTTACCAGATACCTTTGGTTTTACAGCAGCTTTGCCTCAAATTATGGCTGGCTGCGGGATACGTTATTTTGCCACACAGAAGCTGCTGCGTTGTCCTCCGGAAAGCGATATGTTTCCTTACAATATTTTTATGTGGGAGGGGCATGACGGGACGGCGATCCTTTCTCACATGCTCAAGAAGAACAACTCGGGCATTGATCCCCAGCTTTTAATCCAACGTTGGGAGGAGGATCGTAACCAGCAAGAGAACATAGACACCTTTATGTTTCCTTATGGCTACGGCGATGGCGGAGGGGGACCCACTCGAGATATTTATGAGCTGTCAACTCGTGTTAAGGATTTGGAGGGAGCACCCCGAACAAGACTGGAGAGTCCCATCGACTTCTTTCAAGCGATCGAGCGGCGAGGGTTACCGCAAGAGCGTTACGTGGGTGAACTGTATCTTCAATGGCATCGAGGCACCTATACCTCTCTGGCCAAATTGAAAAAGGGAAATCGCAAATCTGAAGTGGCTTTGCGTGAAACAGAGCTGTGGGCTGCTCTTGCCTCAGCAAAACTCGGAACAAACTATCCCCATGACTCGTTGGATTTTCTATGGAAGAAGCTGCTGTTTAATCAGTTTCATGATATTTTGGCAGGCACATCGATTACCAGAGTCAACGAAGAGGCTGAGCAGGACTATGCTCTTATTCAAGCGGATACGGCCCGTCTGCTTCATCAAGCAACCTATTCCCTGGTTGGGCAGGCGATGAAAGGACCGGAACAGGAGGGTAAAACAGGCCTGGTTCTGTTCAACTCCTTATCCTGGCAGCGGCGTGTGCAGGTCCAGCTTCCAGAAGGAATGGCAGGAGTCGTCGATTGCGATGACAATAAGCTTCCTGTGCAAGTGCTGGAGGGAAAAAGCTATGTAGAGTTAGAGCTGCCGCCCTGCGGGTATCGCACGATATATCCTTATGAAGAGGCCGTTAGCGAAGTACAGACAGAGGCTCCTGCCTGCCGTGCTTATATGGAGAACGGTGGCGCCGTGCTGGAGAATGAGTCGCTTCGTGTGTTATTTAATGACTTGGGGCAGATTACCGAGATTGTGGATAAAGAAACGGGTATGCAGTATGCCGATGGGCTGTGCAATAATTTCAAAATGTATAAAGACGTAAATATGGAGTATGATGCCTGGGAGATCGGCACGATGTATGCTTCCATGCCTGTGGTGCTGGAGGACCGGGCGCAAGTGGACATTGTTAGTGATGGTGGGAGGTTGTTTGCTGCCATTTCTGTCACTCGAAAGCTTAATCAGTCACTTCTGCAGCAGACCATTTGGTTGGAGCAAGGTAGCCGACGGGTAGATTTCAAGACAGAGATTGATTGGCATGAGCAGCATAAGCTTCTAAAAGTCAATTTTCCAGTTCTGGTTCATGCGGAAGAGGCCCTCCATGAAATCCAGTTCGGTTACGTGAAACGTCCGACGCATCGGTCGCGTCAATATGATGCGGATCGGTTTGAAGTATGGCATCATAAATATGTAGCACTGGCGGAAGCAGGGCATGGATTTGCTGTATTAAATAATTGCAAGTACGGGAGCAGCGTAGAAGGGAACAGCATCAACCTGACTCTGCTTAAAGCCCCCGTGGTTCCTGATATGTATGCTGATCAAGGCAAGCATTCATTTACTTATTCTTTCTATGCTTATCGCGGGTCTTTCGCCGACAGCGGTACGACTCAACATGGATATGAGCTTAATTATCCGGTTCATGTACAACAAGGCTCGACTCCGGATCAAAGCTTATTCTCCATTTCCATGGATCATCGTGCGATGAACAGCAACCTCCACGATTTTCGGTATGGGAACATTATTATAGAGACCATCAAGCAAGCAGATGATCAAAGCGGAGATGTCATTATAAGAATGTATGAGTCCCAAAGTACGGCGACAAGATGTATCTTGCAAAGTCACGCCCCCGTTGCCGAAGCTTACCAGTCCGATATGAGGGAAGTGGCTCAAACAACCTTGTCTGTGCATGACCTGGGGATTCCACTGGAATTCAGACCTTTTGAGATCAAGACTGTCAGGCTTTCATTGAAATAGCAAATATTTTGTTGTTATAACGGAGGAGAGAGCTTTCAGCACGATATCGTGTCTGGGAGTTCTTTTCTTTACCGCCAAGTTTCATGTTTCCAGTTGACCATGCGGTCTTTTTTCTGTTAAGATACAGAACGAACGTTCAGTATAAAGTGAGGTGTTCCTATGAACAAGAAGCTGCAGCAAAGCTTGGAAACGAGAAGGCGAATCACGGAGGCAGCCAAAGAATTGATCTTCAAGAAAGGCTATAAGGCGACCTCGATCGAGGATATCGTAAAGGCTACGGGCAGCAGCAAGGGGAATATCTATTACCATTTTAAGAGCAAGGAAGGCCTGTTCCTGTATCTGATTGAGGAATGGGATGCGGATTGGGAGTATCGCTGGAAGGAGAAGGAGCATTTATATCCGACAGCGACCGATAAATTGTATGCAATGGCGGATCAAATGGCATTGGAGGATGTGGATCATCCGATGGCCAAGGCTATGGACGAGTTTGTAGGCGGCGATAATTTGTCCGAGGAGGTTCGGGCCAGACTGGCTGATATTTTTGCCAACCATTTTGCCTTTAACAAGGACCTGCTGGAACAAGGCATTGCTTCCGGGGAGTTTCAGGGGGATGCGGAGACATTATCTGTGCTGCTGGAAAGTCTGATGGTGGGTTTAAGTCAGATGACTCGTCTTGTCAAATTGGCAGAAGTACGGCGGTTATACCATGCATCAATTACGATTTTTCTGAACGGGATATCTTCTTAGATATTTTTTCTTTCGCTTAATACAGACCGAACGTTCAGTATATATAATAATGATAAAATTATTCTAATGTTATTTGGAGGAAATCATCATGTCTTTACTGCTACGCAATAACGGTGCTATTTTGCTGTTGATGCTCAATATTTTTCTTGTGTTTATGGGGATTGGACTTGTCATCCCAATTATGCCTACCTACATGACGGAACTGCATATCAGTGGCAGTATGGTAGGGATGCTGGTGGCGGCCTTTTCGCTGACTCAGCTATTATTTTCACCGTTTGCCGGCCGATTGTCGGATTCGCTCGGTCGGAAGAAGATTATTGTTGCCGGGATGCTGGTGTTCGGCTTATCGGAATGGATTTTCGGCGCGGCGAGCACGCCGTTGTTACTGTTTGCTGCCAGAATGCTTGGGGGTGTTGGCGCAGCCTTCATCATGCCAGCCGTCATGGCTTATGCAGCAGATGTAACCACTGGAGCAGAACGAGCTAAGGGCATGGGGCTAATTAATGCCGCTATTACAACCGGCTTTATTATCGGCCCTGGTATCGGCGGCTACATTGCCGAATTCGGAATACGTGTTCCGTTCTATGCGGCAGCCGTTGCCGGATTGGTGGCAGCAATTGTCACCAGCTTTATGCTACCAGAATCTCGTGGTGAGCAAAATAATCAAGAAGAAAGCAAACAGGGGACGAAACGAGTAGAAGAGAACTTGTTTGTACAATTGGCGCGTTCCTATCGCCAGCCTTATTTTGTCAGCTTGATTATTGTATTCGTGCTTTCATTCGGTTTGGCGAATTATGAGACGGTCTTTGGTCTCTTTGTAGATCACAAGTTTGGTTTTACGCCACGGGATATAGCCATGATTATTACCTTTGGCTCCATCTCGGGCGCAGTGGTGCAAGCCACAGTATTTGGCGCTATTCTTAATCGGTTTGGAGAGAAACGAGTCATCTCCATCACTTTGATATCAGCCGGCTTATGCATTTTGCTAACGTTGTTTGTTCATCGCTATTGGTTAATTTTCCTGATCACCTTTCTGGTGTTCCTGTCCATCGATATTTTGCGTCCTGCCGTGGGCACGCAGTTATCGAAGATGGCGGGAGATCAACAGGGTTATGTGGCCGGTTTGAACTCGGCTTATACAAGCTTGGGGAATATTGCCGGTCCGCTAGTAGCAGGATCCTTGTTTGATATGAATATTAACTATCCTTATATTTCGGCGGCGATCGTGCTGATTTTATGCTTTGTGCTGGCTCTAAGACCTAACAAGGCAACGCTCCAAGCTAGTTCGTCAGCACAGCAGGCCCGGCCCCACTCTTAAGGACAATATAATAGGCTGAGAAAAGTGAGAACAAAGCCCAAAAAGCCAACCTGGTCATGCTATACTGGATAGGAAAGAATAACCAGGGAGGTCAAGTCTATGAGAAAAGCGGCTTTGTTCTTCACTTTAATTATTGTACTGGTTACAGCAAGCATTCCCGCTGCGGCGCATCCTGGCCGCACTGATTCCAAGGGTGGACACACCTGCCGGACGAACTGCGAGAAATGGGGGCTCGAGTATGGAGAGTATCACTATCATAATGGAGGAAGCTCCAAATCCAAGAAGTCCTCGGACTCTGGCACCAAAAGCACACAAATCAAGGCTACCAAGACAACAAAACAAACGACCAAGAAGGCACCTGCTCCTTCCTATCAGAAATCAAGTCTGACGCTCAAAGTTAACGGCGAGGTAGTAGCTCTCAGCAGTAGTCCGATCTTTGTGCAGAATACAAATCTGGTTCCTCTCCGCGAATTGGCCGAGAGCTTGGGGGCGGCAACTTCATGGGATGCCGATACTCAAACGATTCGGATCGTGAAGGGGGAACAAGAGATTACCTTAACCATCGGCAGCTCCAAAATTTTCTATAATGGGTTGGCTGAGACACTAAGTGCTGCACCGAAGGTACTCAATGGCATAACCTATGTTCCGGCCCAGGCGGTTGCCAGAGGACTGGGTGCCAGTCTCATTTATGACAAGGCAACGGATACGTTAAGCATTACCAGCGAATAAAGTTAATGAATAGAGCAACCCCCTTCACAGGTTCAGAGGAGCCTGCGAAGGGGGTTATTTTGTAATGTTTAATGATGTTTTTATGTGCGAACGTAGCGAAGGGTTGGCTTAAACTAATCCCTTGTCCATAGCCTTGCAAATCAGGGCAGCGAACAAGCTGTTAGACCAAGCGAACCATTCCCGTGAGAAGTCAGCCGGATTATCGGGATGGAAGCCTTCATGCATGTAGCCGGTATCGGCGTCCGTTGCGATAAGTGTATCAATTAACTCTTTGATTTCAGGATCGTTATTGGAGGTCAGAGCTTGCATGGACAGGGCCATATGCCATACATAACCGCCTGGTGTATGCGGGCTGCCGATCCCCTTGGCAAATTCACCTTCGAAATAGAAGGGGTTATCGAAGCTCAAGGCAAAGCGGCGGGTATTCTGATAGATGGGATCATCGGCCGAGACGTAGCCCAGATAAGGGATGGACATCAAGCCTGGAGTTCCAGCATCGTCCATCAGGCAATAGTTGCCGAAGCCGTCCGTTTCGTAAGCGTAAATCTTGCCGTATGTCGGGTGATTTACGATGCCGTAGGCGCGAATGCCGTAATCAATTTCCTTCCGCAGCTTCTCGGCACGCTCGGCTAGACGCTCATCCTTGTACACTTCCTTGGCAATATCGCGGATATGCCCGAGGATGACCACGGCAAACATATTCGCCGGAATGTTATAGCCGAACAGGCAGGCATCATCGCTGGAACGGAAGCCGGACCAGGTCATGCCCGTATAATTGACCGGAAGTCCCATACCGTCATTTTGCAGGGTTTCTGTCTCCTGATGGGTTTGACGCACGAAGCGGTAAGGGGATTGCTCCATATGACGTTGCTCTGTTTTTAGGACCTGAACGATGCGGCTCAATGCTTGATAGCTGGCTTCATCGAAGATGGTCTCGTTGCCAGTCTCACGCCAGAAGGAGTACGCAAGCTGTACGGGAAAACACAAGGAATCGAGTTCGTATTTGCGCTCCCACATCCAAGGATTCAAATCGCATTCATCGGTGTCGCGGTAATGCTTGTCATTGGCCGTTTCATTAAATGCGTTGGTGTAAGGGTCAATGTTGATATAGAACATCTGGCGTTTTACCAGCCCGCCGATAATGCGCTGCAGTTCCTCATCCCCTTTGGCAAATGGGATATAGTGGCGTACCTGTTCTACTGAATCGCGTAGCCACATTGCGGGGATATCCCCGGTAAAAACAAAGGTTGTACCATCGTCCAGCAGCTTGGTGGTTGTCTCCAGCGTATTAGGGAAGCAATTGCGGAACAATTGCTTTAATTTGGGATGATTGGCCAGCCGTACGTCGGCTTCGTCCAGGAATCGTTCGATGGATGCAGGTAGTTTCATGATCAGTTCCTCCTAGTAATGTGTAATGTGAGTTATGAATGAGTAGTGGTAGAGTCGATAGGAAATGCCACAGTAACGATTTTTGCCTTGCCCACCTCTAGCTGCAGGGTGTCTTCCTGTAATTCCAATTTGTCATGACGACGCTCCAGAATATCACTGTGATAAGCAGCAGTGAACGGAACAAGGGGCTTAATGCCAAGCTTAACGGCCTTGCCGTCCAGATTGTACCAGCGAAGCACAACATCATTTTGTGCAGACAGCTTGCAGGTCGACCAGGCCAGACCTAGCCCGTCCCAGGTGAACGGGCTATATGTCGTCGGCAGATGTCCTTCCTTGAGCTCATGCTGGATATGGAACCATGGAATCTGGAACGCATAAGCTTCGGCAAAAGCTTGCGATTGGATCGCATCCCCGCGATGAGGGAATATCGCATATTCCACCGTGTGCTCGCCAAGGCATTGCGCTTCTGGGGTAGGGAATACTCCCCAATCTCCCAACTCGCCAACCGAGCGAAGCAGCGTGATAGCGATCGTGTTGCTTCCATCCCGCAATACTTCGTATTCGTTCAAGCCTTTATTAGCTACGGTCAAACCTAATTGGCTGTCCGACACGCTGACGAAGGCTTGTTGGTGCTGGGCATTGCTTGGGTTCGTCCACTCCGGCGCAGGCGTGATGTCGCGCTTCGCAACTTCAAAGATAGAATCTGCCAAATGCTGTTCTGCGTGCAGACCTGTCGGGAACAACACACGCAAGCGGTGGTCCTTCGCCTGATTATCAAACGACGTAGAGATGAGCAGACCTTGGCCCGATTTCTCCAAGCTCACACGTGTAGTCAGGCGGAAGGGTAGCATTTGTGGGCTTCTTCCGGCTTTACGCAACCGGAATTGGATCATTTTGCGCTGCTCTTCTTGCAGTCGCTCGTCTGCGGCTGCAGGGATGGCCCATTCATGGACTATTTCATAAGTCACACGATAAGCTTCCTTCTCTACACATGTGATGGTTGCAGGAATTCCTCGCGTCGTCAAGGCGATATCGCCTTCCGGCTGCCGGAACATATACTCGTTGCCGATATCTCCGCAGTCTTCAAAAATCCCTAGCTTATGAAAGGTGTGACCGGTTTGACGGTCCGTCAAATCGTAAGACCCGTCCTCATGGAAATAAACGCTTAGAAATTCATTAGCCATGCCGTTACTGGTCACGACTAATGGCGATGAATCCGGAAGAATGGTCGATTTGGCGGTCTGCGCATGCCAGGCAAACGTACGGAAGCCTAGTGCGGGAACAGCAGATGCTTCAAAGGTAAGGCGGATCTTGCGGGCCATGTAAGGCTGCCGGAAGCGGTCCTTCGGCAACTCGTAGCCGAAGTGAGTCCCGAGGTCGTCCACACGAACGGACAAGGCATGACCCTGGTCATCCAGCAGGCTTCCTTCTTGCAGGTCCAAGGGCAGCTTGTCCAACTCTGCTGCAATCGCAGCTGGGTTAGGACCTTCCTTGAAGTAGCGCTTCGCGACAATCAATTCTACACTGATCGTTCCACTGCGCGCCCAACCTGAGGTGTTAAACACCGTGAACGGAATGGCTTCCTTATCCCAAGCTTCAACGTCAAGCGTGCCAATATTCCCGGCAATGGCCTTCAGACTCTCCTGAATCACCGCTTCTGCCATATGCTTACTCTTGTCGAACCGGGTGACCATTTCACGATGCACTTCATCCACGCTGCAACCACAGATGCTGTCATGCGGATGATTCTGCATCAATGTCTTCCAGGCATAAGTCAACGGCTGGTGAGGATAGGTGGCCGCTCCAGTGATGGAAGCCAGGGTGGCGAGCGGCTCAGCCCCCTTCTCCAGCAAGGTTTGTCCATATTGATTCATCTGCTTCAAATAAATTCGCGCAGAGGCCGTGTTAACCAGTGTTCCCCAGCCGTCTGCATGTTGGCTGCGGAGCTCTCCGCTTACGGTGGCAAGCTGCTCCGGAAGCTGATGCTTCACAGCTTCAATATATTCATCGAAGCTGGAGTGTTTGAAGTCTACGTCGGGGAATAACTGCTTCGCTAGTTCTAATCCATCTGGCAAATCCGTTTGTACCGGCTGATGATCACATCCGTTCATGAACAACAACTCTGGCGTTGAGGCATATTTCTTAGCATCCTCCAGCTTCTTGTTCCAATAACGGGTCGCCTCCTCAGCGTCCACCGGTACTTCATTCCCGTTGCTGTACCAGTTGGCGAACAACAAGCTCAGCACGGCGGAGCCATCGGGGGATTCCCAGTACATTTCTGAGAACGGAGACTCAAACTCAGAACCAGAGAAGTCCTCGACCTTATTATCGAAGCCAGTAGGCTTCACTCCTCGCCCGAATGCTGCAACCTCAATATCAGCCTGCTTCAGCATTTGAGGGGCTTGGCCCATATTACCGAAGGAATCCGGGAAGTAGCCCAGTTTGCATACGGTTCCAAATTGCTCTGCGTCTTGATGTCCAATCAGCAGATTGCGAACATTGGCCTCCGAACTGGTGAGGAATTCATCCTGCAGCACATACCAAGGGCCAACGCTGATGCGTCCCTCACGGATGTATTTGTGCAGCAGTTCCTTCTTTTCCGGATGAACCTGAAGATAATCCTCCAATATAATGGTTTGTCCATCCAGATGAAAATGGCGATAGCGGTCATCTTGCTCCAGCGTCTGAAGCAACGTGTCCATTAACTCGGTCAATAGATAATGATGATATTCATAGGGCATATACCATTCCCGATCCCAATGCGAATGGGAAATCAGGTGGGCGGTTGTCCGCGCCATATCAATCCCTCCTAATTCATTTGTAAACCCAACAAACGAAAATACGTGGATTTATGTCAAGACACATTCGTATGCAGATTTACACACCCTTGAATAAATCACAATATGTATCATTTGCATACGCATTCATGAATGCATGTTTGACACATTTCGCTGCTTGGGAAGGCAGATGTTAACGTAATGTAAAAACAAAAAAACCTTGATATGAAAGGGTTTAAGGGCATTGCTGACATGACAATTCAGAATCCACATATTTACGGTGTCAGATCTGATTCCCTACAATTTGAATTGTAAGCGTTAGCAATTGCGGCCCAACCAAACAGAGAAAAAGGGAGGGCGAAAGCAGACGTGAACAAGCTGGATAAAGAGAAAGGAGAGAATACGATATGAAGAAAAGCGGCCGGACAGTATCCGGCATCACCCGGAACGCAACCGGCGAATCCTCCCTCGGCCGTAAAATGCTGAAGAACTGGGAGTTGTACTTATTCGTAACCCCGGCGGTTCTGTACTTCTTGATCTTCCATTATGGTCCGATGTACGGAATTCAAATCGCGTTCAAAAATTTTACGCCGGTTAAAGGAATCACAGGCAGCCCATGGGTCGGATTCGATCATTTCTTGCGGTTTTTTGATTCCTATTATTTCTGGGACCTACTGTGGAATACCCTGAGCCTTAGCTTCTACGAACTGGCCATTGGCTTCCCGCTCCCGATTATTCTGGCCCTAGCTTTCAACGAGATCAGGAACGGAGCGTTCAAGAAGACCGTGCAGACGGTCACTTATGCCCCCCACTTTATCTCGATGGTGGTTATGGCGGGGATGATTATTACGTTCCTGTCGCCTTCATCCGGTATGATTGTGCGCATGATTGAATTCTTTGGCATTGAAGCCCCAACATTTCTGACAGACCCGCGCTGGTTCAAGACTGTATATGTATTGTCTGGCGTGTGGCAGAGCACAGGATGGGGCACCATCATCTATCTTGCAGCTTTGGCGGGGGTTGACCCTCAACTCCATGAAGCGGCGATTATGGACGGTGCCAGCCGCTTTAAACGTGTGCTGAACATTAACTTGCCGACCATTATTCCCACGATTACCATTTTGCTGATTCTGAATATGGGGAATATCCTGGGCGTCGGCTATGAGAAAGTATTGCTGCTACAAAATCCGCTGAATATGGAGTCTTCAGACGTCATTTCAACCTTTGTATACCGCTCCGGTTTGGTCAGCGCTCAATATAGCTTCTCCACCGCCGTCGGTTTGTTTAATTCCATCGTTAATGCGCTCTTGCTGATTACCGTCAACAAGGTTGCCAAGCGAACGAGCGAAACCAGCCTATGGTAGAGAAAGGAGGACAAGGCTATGGTTACAACAATCAAAGAATCCAAAACGGATAAATTGTTCCTAATTTTAAATTATGTGTATCTGATCGTCGCCTTGATTGTGGTGCTGTATCCACTTATTTATATCATTAGCGCTTCGGTCAGTAGTCCCAAATATGTCAGTTCGGGGGAGATGTGGTTGTTCCCCAAAGGAATTACCTTTGATGGATACAAGCTGGTATTCGACAATCCAAAGATTTGGATCGGTTACCGCAATACCATCTTCTACACCTTGATCGGAACCGTGCTGAATCTGGTAGTTACTCTGCCGGCTGCGTACGCCTTAAGTCGTTCTGACTTCGTGGGTCGGGGCCTGATCATGGGGATGTTCCTGGTCACTATGTTCTTCAGTGGAGGACTTATCCCTACTTACTTGATGGTCAAGAACCTGGGGTTGATCAATTCAATTGGTGCCTTGATTTTGCCAGTATCAGCATCGGTGTGGAATATCATCGTGGCCAGGACGTTCTTCCATTCGACCATTCCTAAGGAATTGCAAGAAGCCGCACATGTGGATGGATGTACGAATATGAGATTATTCATGCGCATTGTGCTGCCGCTGTCGTCTCCGATTATCGCGGTTATGGCGCTATTCTATGGGGTCAGTCATTGGAACAGTTATTTCCCCGCCTTGATCTATCTGAACGATGAGATGAAATATCCGCTGCAAATGGTATTACGTCAAATTCTGGTACTTCAGGAGATGTCCGCAGAGACGACGGGAGCCGCCATCAGTGGCGATATTGCCGAGTCCATGGCTAATAAAGCTGAAATTGCCTCATTGGTCAAATATGCGGTGATTATTGTCTCTACTTTACCGGTGGTTGCTGTTTATCCATTCTTACAACGTTATTTTGTGCAAGGGGTCATGATTGGATCGGTTAAGGGTTAAGCCCTAAGTCGAATCGCTCGTGATTTGAAAATGACTTTTTGAACTACCCGAACTGCCTTTTATAGTAAAAGTCATGTGGTTTCGTGATAATAACGAGGGCTGGTCCTTCGCTTATTATATAATCAACATAAGTTTAAAAGGGAGGTTTACTAATGCAGGGAAGTAAAAAAGGATGGGTCCTGCTTCTACTCACCGCTATGGTTGTCACATTGTTGTCCGGTTGCGGAGGCTCTGGCAACACTCAAAAGAACGGGGCTAGCGGGAATACGGAGACAAATGTGGTTAGCAAGGATGGGTTCCCAATCGTTGAGGAGCAGATCACGTTAACCATGATGGCACCGGATGTAGGCTTGCAGAACTGGAATGAAATGCCTGTACTGAAGGACATGGAGAAACTGACCAACATCAAATTTGTATTCAATAATGCACCGAAGGACAGCTTTGAAACCAAGAAAAACCTCGTATTTGCCAGTGGAGAGTACCCGGACGTATTTTATGCGGCTGGTCTGACTCCGGCTGAGCAAATGAACTATGGGGAACAAGGCATCTTAATTCCATTGGAAGATCTGATTGAAAATTATGCGCCTAACTTCAAGAAGGTGCTTGAAGAGAACCCGGATGTACGGAAGTCGATTACGGCTCCAGACGGACATATCTACTCGTTGCCGGTAATTGAATTCAACCAACCGTGGTACCGTAACCCAATGTGGTATAACGGTGACTTCCTGGAGAAGCTCAATATGGGTAAGCTTCCGGAAACCACGGAAGAGCTTTACACTTATCTGAAACGCGTAAAAGAAGAAGATCCAAATGGCAACGGCAAGGCCGATGAAATTCCATTGTCTTCAGCCTCCACGCCGAGTCTTCGGGATATCCGTACTTGGCTGTTAGGAGCATTCGGTATCTATGAAGAGGAAATTTATGTGGATGACCAGGATGTGGTTCATTACACCCCTATGGAAGAAGGGTATAAACAATACCTGGTCTTCTTGAATCGTCTATGGGCAGAAGACCTGCTGGATCATGAATCCTTCTCGCAAACGGCCGAACAGAAAAAGGCGAAAGCTCAAAACAACCAGGTTGGCCTTTTCTCCGAATGGAATGCTTACATGACACTTGGAGGCGAGCCAAGCAAGGATGATCCAATGTTTGCACCAATCATCAGCGATATGGTGGACAAGCCAGCTATCGCCAAGAATAAAGGAATAACAACAGGTGCATTTGCTATTAGCGTTACCAATCCTGCTCCAGAAGCCTCCATGCGTTGGGTAGACTACCTGTACTCCTATGAAGGTGCGATGGTATTTAACAAAGGACCTGAGGGTGTGTTATGGGAGTACACTGACAAGGAAAACCGGGTTAAGAAAAATCTAGATCCGCCAAATGGTATGGACCCTGGTGAATATCGTGCCACGCTGACTCCGAACTATGGAATTCCAGCACCAACGATTTCCTTCGATGATATCTTCAAAGGCTTGAAGACTGACTTTGAGGTATGGGTGGACAGCGAATCCAAGACGAAATTGCTGGATCGCGGCGCAAGAATTCCGTTCCCAACCTTATTCCTGACTCCTGAGCAGCAAGCCGAAGTAACAACACTGACTTCCGACCTGAATACTTATGTTCGTCAAATGGAAGCCAAGTTTGTTACCGGCGCTGAGCCGATGAGCAACTGGGATAACTATGTGGCGACCGTCAAGAAAATGGGCGGGGATCGTATGCAACAAATTTATCAAGACGCCTACGATCAATGGAAGAGCAATTAAGCGAATAGTGTAAGGCCTGCCGGCCCTCTGAGACTTGATCTCTGGGGGCTGGCTTCCCTTCGGAGAAGCAGCGGATGGGGTTTGGGTTTATACAGACTATCAAGTGGAGAGCAGGAGGCAGAAGAGATGAAAATTACAAGACATCCGGAGAACCCTATTGTAGTACCTGGTGGATATGAGTGGAGAATGGTCACTGTATTTAACCCGGCGGTGATTCTGGATAATGATAAGTTCTACATGATCGAGCGGACAGCGGGCTCATTGACCCCTTGCAAGAACTATCTGGGCCTGCTGGAGAGCGAGGACGGAGTGCATTTCACGCATGTGAAGGACGAGCCGATCGTAACCCCAGATATGCTGGGCTTCCCGTACGGAAGCGTACAGGACCCGCGTATCGTCAAGATTGACGATACGTATTACCTGAACTACGCGCTGCGTCCTTGCGCGATGAGCTACTACCCGACCGGCCGGGGCGTACCGGAACGTTCGATTCCGGAATACCCGGATGGCTGGGGAGAAGAGGAAGGGCACTGGCTGACCCGTTCGTCAATCCTGTCCTCGAAGAACCTGCTCGATTGGGAATTCGTTGCAGATACGACCCCGCTGGACATTAACGACCGGGACAACATCTTGTTCCCGGAGAAGATCAACGGGAAGTTCGTGCTGCTGCGCCGTCCGGAGGAATACATCGGCGAGGAGTACGGTACGGAGAAGGCGGCGATGTGGATCACGTACTCGGAGGATCTGATTCACTGGGAAGAGCCGAAGCTGCTGGCGAAGGCGGAGAATATGACGTGGGAATCGCGGAAGATCGGAGGATCAACCCCGCCGATCAAGACGGACCGGGGTTGGCTGGTCTTGTACCACGGGGTGGATGATGAGATCGTGTACCGGGTAGGTGCGCTGCTGCTGGATTTGGAGAATCCGGAGAAGGTGATTGCGCGGACGCATAACTTCATCATGGAGCCAGAGACGTATTATGAGAAGTTCGGCTATCAAATTCCCAACGTGGTATTCCCGACCGGGAATGTGGTGAAGGACGGCCTGCTCTACATCTACTACGGGGTGACCGATACCGCGATTGCGCTGGCCACCGTGCCAGTAGAAGAATTGGTCGATCATATTTTGCAGCAAGATAGCTAGGAAGGATATAAAGTAGGGTAAGGAAATAAAGACGTCCCCAGGCTGGCTATAAAGTCAGCTTGGGGACGTCATTTATTTAGCTATTATTCGCAGGCCCCTTGGCAGCATGTTCCCGGCGGTATTGACCTGGCGTAAGCCCGGTTTCCTTCTTGAATTTGCGGATAAAGTTCGGCGCGTCCAAATAACCCACCTGTTCCACAATTTCTTTGAGTGGGGCCGGGGTGTTAACGAGCAGTCGAATGGCTTCCTGCATACGACATTGCCAGATATATTGCGAGAAATTAAGACCTGTCTTCTCCTTGAAGCAACGACTCAGATAAGATGTAGAAATCGAATATCTGAGGGCAACGTGCTCCAAACTGAGGGTGTAATCGGCAAATTGCTGATCTACATAATCTACGATATCATCCATTAACGAATGTTGCCCGGTTTCGGCATTGCGTTCTACCTGCAAACAGATTTGAGAAGCGAGTGAACCAAGTTTAGCCTCAAGCTCCTCCAATGATTCAAACGAGGTCAAGCTGGATAAATTCAGGAACACCTCGTTCATCCCCAGTTCAGAAGCCGTACGCAGCAGTGAATTCAATAAATCAAAGCAAATGCAGCGCAGCAGGGAAACAGAGAGCGGCTCAACCTTTAACTCATCTATAATAGCGGCGATCATTTGATTGGCTACCAGTTCATTCCCTTGCTTCAGTCCTTGCTCCAACTTCAAGATCGTTTTGCGTGGAAGCCAAAACGTCTCTGCTGAAGGAACCGCCAGCTCGGCAATTTGCTCGAAATAAGTCACACGTCCATTGCTGCCCACCATGCGGTATTCCAAGGCAGCCGAAGCTTCAATAAAGGACTGGTTCAAGTCGGCGGGGCTCTCATACAAGGTGCCTACTCCGAAATACGGAACGACCCGAGAGTTATCAATAACCAGTACCTTGATCGCTTCAATTATCGTAAGAACCCGTTCCTCCGCTTCGGCTTTGCTCTCAGCAGACAACGATACAACTAAGGCAAACTGCTCTGCTGGCGAGAACTCCAGCCCGTAGATATGGGTATTCATTTCCGCCAGTTCAAATTCACTAAGCATCTCTTGCAGGTTCTGCTGCTCTTCCCAGGTTTTATCCCCCTCTCCCGTTTCATCCCATGCCAATATGACAGAGAAATAATAGCCGTGACCTTGCGGTAGCATTAGACCAGAACCCTCCATCATTTGGGCGATTTCCGGGTCGTCTGGTTTGCCATGTTTCAGTAGAAGCATCAAACATTGATTCCGAACGTAGGGCTGCTGGATGTCAATTCTTGCGCTGTAATCGTGCAGGGTTTGCCGGATCCACTCCCATTCATTACGAATTTTGTTACTATCAGGCGAACTGGTCTTCAGCTTGGCGAACTCCATCAAATCCTTGATGGGATGATATTGCCGTCTGGCCAGCAGCATGGCTGCGACAATACCTGTCAAGACGGCAATGCCAAAGACAATAACTACGAGTTCCTGGATGTGAGCCACGCGACCAAAAAATTGATAGCTTGGCATCGTGGTCACATAGGTCCAGCCGTTATATTGGGATTTGACCACCACCACTGAATATTTCTCGCCATTCATAGAAAGGCTGTGGATACCTGGCTCCAGCGAAGGCAATGCCATCAAATCAGGCTCCGGCAGGCTTGAGCCATGGTTATTAATAGTTAACGCTTTTCCCTTCTGATCAAAGATATAGCTACTGCCCGCGAAGTCATTCAATATCGAATCCATGACCCCCGTGAGTTTGGATTCCTTCATTAAATAGACGACTGTTCCATACGGATATGGATCATTAGGCTTGATTGGAACAAGAAAGGTCAACATTGGATCGCTACGGGAGTAGACACTCACTTTCTCCGCTGGTCGCATCATAGGCTGCTTCAACTCGTTTAAATCCTGGAGCAGCATTTCATTGGACCAATTTTCAAATTTGTACATGCGCTCGAAGACGACATCCACGTAGGTTAGCCCTGTAGAAGAATAAATGATCGTGTCCTTGTGGAGATACAGGAACAGATCCTCCAAAATGCTACTGTTCGCTTTGTAGCTGGCCAATGCTCGAATGGCATCGCCGCTGTATAAGGGGTGACGCAGCATATATGGCGTCAAACGTTCGTCATAAGAAATTTTAGTGGCTATTTCTTGCAGTTCACTCATCCGTTCGTCAATGGTTGTTTTGACCTGACTGAGCTGATTGACATTGGCTTGTTCGATTTCGGTCTGCAAGCTCTTGACGGCGCTTTCATAAACGAGTGCTGTGACCAGTGTGAGCGGAACAAGAAACATTAAAATATAGGATATTGTATACTTGAGCAATAGCTTGGATTTGAAATGGCTCCAGCTTGCCGGAATACGAGATATTAAGTTAGACGGGGCGGCTGTTTTCCGCACGAAGCATCTCCTCCAAACTTTACCAATCATTATAACGTTATATTTATTATGCATTAAATTTGCGTTTAAAGGAAGAACCACGCTAAAAATAGTAGGCTAAGGAGAGACATTTCCGAGGTATGAGTAGTTTTTTCGTTCAAAATAATATAGAATTAAAATCGCTCAAAATTTGTCAGTAAGTGGACTAAGGTGGTTAAGGCTATGAAACATATATATCTGGACCATGCAGCATCTACGCCGATTCATCCGGATGTGGTGCAGACGATGATGCATGTGATGGGCAATCAATACGGAAATGCTTCGAGTGTTCATTATTTCGGGCGAGAGGCCAAACGTCTGGTTAACGGGGCGCGTGATGCCATTACCAAACGCATCGGTTGCCGTGCGGATGAATTAGTGTTTACCAGCGGAGGAACGGAGAGTGACAATCTTGCGCTATTCGGAGCCGCCGAGGCTCGCAAGACCCGCGGACGACATATTGTCACCACAGCTATAGAGCATCATGCGGTGCTTCATACTTGTGAGCGTTTGGAACAGAAGGGCTTCGAGGTGACCTACTTGCCAGTGGATTCTATGGGAAGAGTCAACCCTTCGCAGTTGGCAGAGGCGATTCGTCCTGATACCATTCTGGTCAGCATTATGTATGGTAATAATGAAGTGGGAACACTACAGCCCATTATGGAAATTGGGGAGATAACCCGGGAACGGGGAATTTTGTTCCATGTGGATGCTGTGCAGGTACTTGGCTCCATCCCGATATCCTGCCGGGATCTCCCAGTGGATCTCATGAGCTTCTCGGCCCATAAAATAAATGGTCCGCAAGGCGTTGGAGCTCTTTATGTACGCAAGGATGTATTACTGGACCCGATTCAGTATGGGGGACTTCAGGAGAGAAAGCGGCGTGCGGGAACGGAGAACATGGCCGGGATTGCCGGCTTTGCCAAGGCGGTAGAACTGGCGGTGGAAGAGCGGGTTGCCCGCAACGCTCATGAGAGCATGCTGATTGCGGCATTGCTGGAGGGTTTGGGAGAACGATTGACCAGCGAGGACTTCCATGTGAACGGTCATCCGGCCGAGCGGTTGCCGCATATTGTTAATATCAGCTTTCCGGAAGTGGATTCGGAGACGATGCTGATGAATCTGGACATGGAGGGAATTGCCGCTTCTAGCGGCTCAGCGTGTACCTCAGGGTCCCTTGAGCCTTCTCATGTACTGGAAGCTATGCAGCTTCCGACAACTTTTTTGCGTTCAGCGATTCGATTTAGTGTAGGAATGGGTAATACTAGGAAAGAAATTGATGATGTTACCCAAAAAATTGGAACCATCCTGGAACGTCTCCGTAGAAGGAAATAATGGGCAGCTTTTATCGGGATTACGACGATTTTGAGGAAGGAGGGTATGCAAGTTGCCTGCGCGTCAACTATTTGCCCAGCGGGGAGTGTCCTTATCGCCATGAGAATGCAGGAAATGATCGGCCTGGCTGTCTTTGATGTAGATCAAGGCAAACAGGTGGGGAAAGTGATCGATATGATGCTGAATAATGATTGGTCGATTGCAGGCATTCAGTTAGAGAATCGCCTGCGGTGGAGTTCCTCCGTCAAGGTGGTGCTCTGGGAAGACATTGTCGCTTATGGGGAAGATGCGATTATGATTCGTAATCAACAGGCCATCCGCAAGTGGAAGGCTGAGAATATACAGAATACCTTCTTGACGGGAACTGTCAAGTTGAAGGAATTACCCGTTCTGACTGAGGACGGAATTCAGTTAGGTTTTATGACGGATGTTTATTTTGAGCATGAATTGGGAAACACAATTACTGGAATTGAAATTAGTGACGGGTTTTTCACCGATTTGCTGGAAGGGCGCAAATTATTGCCTTTCACACCGGAAATGACCCGCGGGGAGAGTGCGATCATGGTCCCCGCTAGCAGCGACGAACTGCTTGAAAAACCATGAATTCTGTTGATGGATAGGTGATAAATGGATGATGAAATGTCCGAATTGCAGCTCCAAGGATATTGGGAAGATTGGTTCCCATCAATTTTACTGCTGGGGTTGCTTTATTGAATTGACGGTAAACGGAGATAAAATGTCCGTCTACCAAGTTGAAGAGGACGGTACGCTCAGTTCCCTGGACGATCTGTTCTTCGGTGAGGAAATGGTGCAGGATTTCCCGCAAATGCATGCTTCCTCATAAATATTAAGTCGTGCTGAGCTACTTTTATAAGGTATTCATGACGTCCGGTGGAAATACCAGAAGCTGTCCCCTATTTAGTACATAATAGAGAGGACAGCTTTTTTATTAACCTGGGGGAACTACTTCTCAAATGTTGTCAACAATGATCATGACGAAACCGTATTTTGATTTGATTGAGAAAGAAAGCGCTTTGAATTAGGATGAATATAGAAACACGGTAGTCATACAAGTCAAGATTGTTGATGGTCCGTACATCATTTTAAGGAGGTTTCTCTTTATGGCTATAGCACAAACGAAAGAGAAAACAGGTTCTGGCGGAGTAAGGGTCAGAGTACAGCAATTCGGACGTGCGCTGAGCGGCATGGTTATGCCTAACATTGGCGCATTTATCGCCTGGGGGTTAATCACTGCCCTCTTCATTCCAACCGGCTGGATTCCAAGTGAATACTTGGCCAAGCTAGTTGACCCGATGATCAAATACTTACTGCCGCTGTTGATCGGTTATACCGGTGGACAGATGATTCACGGCAAGCGTGGTGCTGTTACCGGTGCCATCGTCACGATGGGGGTTATCGTAGGGGCAGACATTCCGATGTTCCTTGGAGCGATGATCGTCGGTCCGCTCTCGGCATGGGTAATGAAGCAGTTTGACAGAGCGATTGATGGTAAAATTCGTTCCGGCTTTGAAATGCTGGTCAACAACTTCTCGATCGGGATCTTCGGCGGGATTATGGCGCTGGGCGCTTATGCCGGTGTAGGGCCATTCGTTCAAGGTATCAGTCAAGTATTATCTTCGGGCGTAAACTTCCTGATGGAAGCCAAATTGATTCCTTTGGTCAACCTGCTGATTGAGCCAGGTAAAGTATTATTCCTGAATAATGCAATCAATCATGGTGTACTTACACCAATCGCAGCAGAAGAAGTGGCTCGTGTAGGTAAATCGATGCTGTTCATGCTTGAATCCAACCCGGGTCCAGGACTTGGTATCCTGCTTGCTTACTGGTTGGTAGGACGCGGTTCGGCAAAACAATCTGCACCGGGTGCAGTGATTATCCACTTCCTGGGCGGGATTCACGAAATCTACTTCCCGTACATTTTGATGAAACCTGTATTGATTCTGGCAGCTATTGCCGGTGGTGTGGTTGGTACATTTACCTTCCAACTGACGGGTGCAGCTCTTTCCGGTTCACCTTCTCCAGGTAGTATCTTCGCTTATATCGCGATGACACCTAGAGGTGGCTTCCTGCCGATGTTCAGCGGTGTGCTCACCGCAACAATTGCTTCCTTCGTTGTAGCTGCTTTGCTGCTCAAGACGGGCAAGCAAAACGACGAGGAAATGGACTTGGATGAAGCATCTGCCAAGGTGAAGGAAATGAAATCGGCAGGAGTGAAGAGCCAAGCTGCTGCATCTGCAGCAACGACGGGTGTCCAAAAGCAGAACATTAACAAAATCGTGTTCTCTTGTGATGCCGGGATGGGTTCTAGTGCCATGGGGGCTTCGGTCTTGAGAAAGAAACTGCAGGATGCCGGTATCAATATCACGGTCGTCAATTCCGCAGTTAGCGAAATCCCAGCGGATGCTGATATCGTCATTACACAGAAAACATTAACGGAACGTGCCATTGCGAACAAACCGGACGCAGAGCATATTTCCATCGACAACTTCTTGAAGAGTCCCAAATATGATGAACTGGTTGAACGACTGAAAGGTTAATTGCGCCAGTTACAATGAGGGGGCAGAACACTGGCGAGCTAATTCGCCGGTGTTTTGCGTCTATTTTTAGGAGGGTCAGATAATGAGGAAGGTTACCGCACGTCAAAAGCAAATCCTCATTCTCCTCCTCGGACGTAAAAACGGAATGACTGCGGCAGAAATTGCGGCAGAAATCAATGTTAGCGTCAGAACCGTCCATCGGGAACTGGACGAAATTGAGAAGATTCTCGCCTTCTTTGGCCTGGTGCTTCATCGTAAATCCGGTACCGGAATCTCGGTATGGAGCGACTCCGGCGGCAATGACGAGGGAGAGCGGCTGCAAGAGGCCAGAAGACTGCTGCTCGTGGATAATCCCAGCGATTATTCCGGAGAAGAACGGAAGATTTGGCTGGTTTGCCGTCTGCTGGAAGAGCACGAGCCTTGCAAGTTATTTGCATTGGCTCACAGCTTGAAGGTGACGGTAGCAACCATCAGCAATGACTTGGATGAAGTAGAGCCTTGGGTTAGGCGGTTCCATCTGGAATTGGTTCGCCGCAGAGGCTATGGGGTTGAGCTTGCCGGTAAGGAGCATGGCAAGCGTGATGCCTTATGCCAACTGGCGGTCGATCATTTGGATTACTCCGATCTGATCGGAGGATCGATGGAAAGTCAGGGCTCATCCGCTATTTCCAAGCTGCTAACCATCGTTGGAACCCACAATCTGATGACGGTAGAGAATACATTGTGGGAAATGAATTGGGACTGGACGGAGCATTTGTCCGAAAATGCCTATACAGAGCTATTGATTCATCTCTCGGTATGCATTAATCGGATGAAGGCGGGCATTTTTGTAGCAGATCCGGGGAAATCTGCTTCTACATCGGGGAATGAACGGGATGAAAGTGAGGCGATTCGCTTTGCCCGGAGCTTGGGGGAGAAGCTGTCGCTGCGTTTCCCCCCTGAGGAGATAGGTTATATTATTCATTTGTTTAATCGGGCGAGGGACGCCTCCCCGGATCTTGTGCAGGCGGACTTGGAACTGGTGGATACCGTCTATCGCTTGACCGAGAATGTGGTGAAACGGACGGGAATTCCGTTCCAGGAGGATCGGCTATTAGGGAGTGGATTATTGGAGCATATGGGTTCGGCCTTCAAACGGATTCGCGAAGGCTCGCGAATTCGCAATCCACTGCTCGGAGCGATTCGCAAGGATTATGAGGAATTGTTCATCATCGTGCGTGAGGCGATGAACGAGAGCATTGCCGATCTGGATGTGCCAGATGAGGAAATTGGTTTTTTGGTGATGCACTTTGGAGCCTCGATTGAGCGGTTGAATCAGTTAGGGCGCAATGTCCGGGCCATTCTGGTCTGCTCCAGCGGTCTGAGTTCGTCGAAATTACTGGCTACACGGCTAGCGAAAGAGATGCCACAGATCGAAGTTTTGGGTAATGTATCATGGTACGAGGCCAAGCGGCTGCCAGAGGAAGATTATGATTTGATCATTTCTACCATTGATTTGCCATTGCCCGCTGATCGTTACGTCAAGCTGAGTCCATTGTTGACGGAGGAGGATAGCGCACGCCTGCTGCAATATGTTCAGGACACGACTTTGAAATCTCGTAAGCCTGTTCCTGAGTCAGAGCAACCGGTTAAATCCCGGGCGTTCGAGAAGTTGCAAGGATTAACCGCCTCCTTAAATGAGGTGGTCAGCCTACTCCAGCAATTTGTGGTGATTGAGCTTGAGAATGCGAACTGTTCACTACGCGAGACGGTAACTGCGGCTTTAGAGGAAATGAGCCGGGTTGCCACCGCATCTCTGGCTTCTAGCAACCCTGGACCTGAGGAAGTGGCTCTGGTGGCAGATGTGCAGGCGGTGACGGATCGGTTGCTTGAACGGGAGAAGATGGCCAGCCAGGTCATTCCGGGTACATCACTTGCGTTGTTTCACACCCGGACCCGCTTCGTGAATTACCGTTCACTGGCATTGTTCCGCTTAAGCGAGCCTGTGCTGCTGGATGGAGATACCGAGGTTGGCGCCATCCTGTTCATGCTCGCCCCACGCCAATTGCCTCACGAAAGTCTGGAAGTGCTTAGTGAGATTAGTGCAATGCTGCTAAATCCTGAACTCATTGAGCTGCTGGAGACGGGAAGGTGTGAGGATATTCGCAATTTTCTGGCTACAGAACTGCTAGACTATTTTGAGCACATCTGAGTTTAACTGTTTCACCAAGGATTTGCATTGATAGGAACTGACATAAAAAGGAGAGAGCTACAATGAAACTACTGTCTAAAGAGAAAATCATCCTGAATGGTCAAGCCAAAGATAAATATGAAGCGATTCGCATGGCGGGCAATTTGCTCGTTCAAGCAGGTCATGTTACGGAAGAATATGTTGATAAAATGCTCGAACGCGAAGAAATCGTCTCTACTTATATGGGTGGTGGGCTAGCCATTCCTCACGGCACCAAGGAAGCGAAATCGCTGATCTCGTCTACGGGGTTGTCCGTAGTCCGCTTCCCGGAAGGCGTCGATTTTGGCGGAGATGAGCCAGCTTTCATCGTCATCGGTATCGCTGCTGCGGGTGGCGATCACATGGGAGTATTAACGAATGTAGCCATGGTATTTACGGATGAATCCAATCTGGAGCGTATTATGAATGCTACAACGGAAGAGCAGGTTGCGGACATCCTTGAAGGAGGAATGGAAGCATGAAGGCAGTTCATTTCGGCGCAGGGAATATCGGGAGAGGTTTTATCGGGTTGTTGTTATCGGGCTCGGGATATGAAGTCTGCTTCGTAGATGTGAATGATACGGTCGTTTCGGAGCTGGCGCGGCGCAAGGGATATCCGGTTACACTGGCTAGTGACCAGAAAGAGACAGTTATCGTTACTGGCGTGACGGCGATCAATAGCAAGACGGCTGCTGCAGAGGCGGCACAAGCGATTGCGGAATCCGATCTGGTAACCACGGCTGTGGGTGTATCCATTCTGAAGCATATCGCGGGAACCATCGCGCAAGGGCTTGTCCTGCGCAAAGCGGATGGCACCCGGGGCAAGCTGCACATTATTGCATGCGAGAATGCGATTGGAGGCAGCTCCCAGCTTAAGGAGCATGTCTATGCTGGCTTGGACGAAGATACTCGCCGTTGGGCCGAGGAGAATGTAGCTTTCCCGGATGCGGCTGTGGATCGGATTGTTCCTCTCCAGCAGCATGAAGATCCACTCCAGGTGGTAGTCGAGCCGTTCTATGAGTGGGCGGTAGACGAATCGCAAATGTTCCCGGGCTTTCATCGCGTAGAGGGTGTACATTATGTTGAACGTCTGGAGCCTTATATTGAACGCAAGCTATTTACAGTAAATACCGGCCATTGTTCGGCTGCTTATCAGGGATATCTGCAAGGGCATGCCACTATTCAAGAGGCGATGAACGACAAGCAGGTCGTTCAGCATGTACGCTCAGTTCTGTCGGAGACCGGAGCGGTATTGGTGGCCAAGCATGGCTTCTCGGAGACCGAGCATCAGGCCTATATTGAAACGATTTTGGAGCGTTTCGCAAATCCGGCACTAACGGACGAGGTTTCGCGGGTTGGCCGTTCACCGATCCGCAAGCTGTCCGCTGGAGACCGCCTGGTATCCCCGGCGAAGCAGGCATATGAGCATGCACTTGGCTACGACCATTTGGCCAAGACGATGGGAATGGCGTTGCTATTCGTCTCCGCCGATGATCCGGAGGCCGTAGAATTGCAGGCTTCGTTGCAAGAAGTGGGTGCTTCGGCAACTCTCACCCGGTACACCGGGCTGGAAGCGGGTCATCCGATTCACCAAGCGGCACTTGCCCATTATGAACAATTGAAGCGGTAATCATAAGGCACGGACAAAGCCCGTCTTAGACCACATATGTGGTCTAAGACGGGCTTTTCTATTTTCTTTCATATTTTTCCCTTTCTAGGCCAATAATGAACTGTACGAAAACCGAAAGAGAGGGATAAGCATGGAGCCGAGGGACGAGCTTCATAAGAATAAGCTATTTCGCTATGCGGTTTGGGTGCTGCTCGGGCTGATCATTCTCTATTTTGTCTGGCAGCTTCGGCCTATGTTTGCACTCGTATACCATTTTCTCAAAGCCATATTTGCTCCATTTGTCGTGGCCGTAATTATTTCCTATGTGCTTAACCCAGTTGTCCGCATGCTGGGCGCGCGCAAGGTACCCCGGACCATGGCTGTATTACTAATCTATGCGGTATTTCTAACCGTTCTCTCGGTCATTCTGATTAATGTTATTCCGATGTTCGTGGAGCAGATCGAGGAGTTGAGTGAGCATTTGCCGGAATTGACCATTCATACCCAGCAGATGATGAACCGTTTTGATAATGGTATTTTGCCAGGGAGCATCCGCATGGGGATGAATCATTGGTTCTACCAATTCGAGAGCAGGATGGCGCAAGGCATTACCCGGTTTCTGGACAATATCGGAGCGACGATTGAGGTGGTATTCAACGCATTTATCATTCCGTTCCTCATCTTCTATATTTTGAAGGACATTGAGCTCATTGAGCGGCTGATGCTGCAATACTTGCCCCGTTCCCGGCGAAAATCCATGATTTCGCTGCTCAAAGAAATTGACCAGGCCTTGGGCAACTACGTGCGAGGTCAATTCCTGGTCTGCGTCATCATCGGGGTACTGGCTTATATCGGTTACATATCGATTGGAATGCCCTTTGCTTTACTGCTTGCCGGCGTTGTGGCGATCTGTAACATCATCCCGTACCTGGGGCCGTTCCTGGGGGCAGCCCCTGCTATGGTGATGGCTACCACGATTTCATGGAAGATGGTTCTGCTTGTTCTACTCGTCAATATGCTCTGCCAAACGATTGAAAGTAATGTGATATCCCCTCAGGTGGTGGGACGGAGCTTGCGCCTGCACCCGATGATGATCATTTTGGCTCTTTTGATTGGCGGTGAGGTTGCCGGTATTCCCGGGTTGATCTTGGCGGTGCCTTTTTTTGCCGTCATCAAAGTCATTCTACAGCATTTCCACGCTTATTTCGTGCGGCGAAAAGCGATGTAAAAGGCGCATTGACAGGGGGATATCTGCCCTTTATACTTAAAACGATATGTTGTTGAATGAACCCAAAACGTTGATGAAATGAAGTACGTTCAATTGGCGGATTTATCAGAGAAGGGCCCCTTCGCTCCTTTAAGCCTTGCGGCTGATTCGGAGAGATGGCTGAGAGGACCCGAAATGTGCCTGAACGGAAAGCTGATTTCGGAGTGTGGACGTGAAATCCACCGGCAGGTCCCCGTTACCGGACTAACGAGGCGATTGCAGGTAACTCTTGCGGCTGATGGCGGCAGAGTCTTGTGATAACCAGGGTGGTACCGCGATTAAGATTGAATCGTCCCTGATGTTCAGGGGCGTTTTTTGTATTTTCAGAACAGAATCAGATTGATATCAATTCAGGGGGTCAAATTCATGAAAGCAAGTGAAATTCGTTCTAAATGGCTGGAGTTCTTCGCCAGCAAAGGCCATAAAATCGAGCCGAGCGCCTCGCTCGTGCCCCATAACGATCCGTCTCTGCTCTGGATCAATGCGGGGATGGCACCGCTCAAGCCTTACTTCGACGGTCGGGTCAAGCCGGAAAATCCGCGTCTGACCAATTCGCAGAAATGCATTCGTACCAATGACATAGAGAACGTAGGAAAGACACGCCGGCATCATACCTTTTTTGAAATGCTGGGCAACTTCTCGATTGGTGATTATTTTAAGGAAGAAGCCATTACATGGGCTTGGGAGTTCCTTACAGGCAAGGACTGGATTGGATTTGACGGGGAGAAATTGTCCGTTACGGTATATCCTGAGGATGAAGAGGCTTATAAGCTGTGGAACGAGAAGGTAGGCATTCCCGCTGAACGGATTGTGAAGCTGGAGGACAACTTCTGGGACATTGGGGAAGGGCCTTGTGGACCATGTACTGAAATTTTTTATGACCGTGGAGAGGCTTATGGTGATCTTTCTGATCCCGAATGCTTCCCTGGCGGAGAGAACGAACGTTTCCTGGAAGTGTGGAACCTGGTCTTCTCGCAATTTAACCATAACAAGGATGGCAGCTACACGCCGCTTCCGAACAAGAATATTGATACCGGGGCTGGTCTGGAGCGTTTTGCATCCATTCTGCAAAATGTGAATTCCAACTTCGATACCGATCTGTTCCAACCCATAATTCAAAAGACAGCCGGACTGGCAAAAGTGGTATATGGGACTAACGAAGAGAGCGACGTTGCTCTGAAGGTAATTGCCGACCATATCCGTACGGTAGCCTTTGCCGTGGCCGATGGTGTTCTGCCTTCCAATGAAGGACGTGGTTATGTCATTCGTCGTCTGCTGCGCCGCGCCGTTCGTTATGGCAAGCTGATTGGAATGGACAAACCCTTTATGTTTAACCTGGTAGGCACGGTAGGGGAAATAATGGGAGCTTACTATACTGACATCGTGACGAAACAGGAATTTATCGAAAAGGTCATTCGTGCGGAGGAGGAACGCTTCCATGAGACCCTGAGCGATGGACTGGCTATCTTGGCAGAGATCAGCGCGAAGGCCAAGGAGGAAGGGCGTACCTTGATCGGCGGTGCAGATGCCTTCAAATTGTACGATACTTACGGGTTCCCGCTTGATTTGACTGAGGACTTTGCAGCAGAGCATGGCCTGGGAGTGGATCGTGAAGGGTTTGAAGCATCGATGCAAGAGCAACGGGAACGTGCCCGGGCTGCTCGCCATGATAGTGGCAGCATGAAGGTGCAAGGCGGCGTACTTGCCGACTTTACGACTAAAACCGATTTCACTGGATATAATGAGCTTGAAGTCCCAACCCGTATTGTAGCTATAATCGTGGACGATGCTTTTGTCGATGTATTAAGTGAGGGGCAATCTGGACAGGTCATACTGGCATCCACGCCGTTCTATGCGGAAAGTGGCGGCCAGGTGAGTGATCAGGGCGTGCTTCGCAGCGAATCGGGCAATGCGGAGGTCACTGGATTATTCAAGGCTCCACAAGGGCAACATGTGCATCAAGTCACGGTAAATTCTGGAGAATTGCGGGTAGATGCAGACATTACGGCTGCCGTTAATAAAGAACAACGCGGTCATACCGTGAAGAACCATACGGCGACGCATCTGCTGCATCAGGCTTTGAAGGATACCTTGGGTGAGCATGTCAATCAGGCGGGGTCCTTAGTTGAACCTCAACGTTTGCGTTTTGACTTCTCTCATCTTGGTAGCATCTCCGCTGAGGAATTGGTAGAGATCGAGCGTCGTGTGAATGAGCAAATCTGGAATGCCTTGCCAGTGAACATTGACTTGAAGCCGATTGATGAAGCCAAGGCGATGGGGGCAATGGCCCTGTTCGGCGAGAAATACGGTGATATCGTTCGCGTTGTGCAAATTGGCGATTACAGCTTGGAGCTGTGTGGCGGTTGTCACGTGAACAACACTTCGGAGATCGGGTTGCTCAAAATTGTGAGCGAAAGTGGCATCGGCTCCGGTGTGCGGCGGATTGAAGCGGTTACGGGACGCGGAGCTTATCTGTTCCTGGACGGACAGCTTGAGTTGCTCAAGCAAGCCGCCGGTCAACTCAAAGCAAATGTCAACGATGTGCCGAAGCGGATTGAGGGCTTGTTCCAGCAATTGAAGGAATTGGCTCGTGAGAATGAGTCGCTGCAAAGTAAGCTAAGCGTCATTGAAGCCGGGGAATTGACCAGTCAAGTTGTCAGCGTGGGACCAACCAAGCTGCTGGCTGCTCAGGTTCAAGCAGGAAGCATGGATGCGCTCCGCACGCTGGCCGATGAGTTGAAGGTCAAACTGCCGGATGCCGTGTTGGTGTTGGGTTCTCCGATGGAGGACAAGGTAAGCTTTGTAGTTGTTGTACCGCAGGAGGAAATCAAACGAGGACTTCACGCTGGTAAGCTAGTGAAGGAAGTGGCCGCAGTGTGCGGCGGCGGCGGTGGCGGACGTCCAGACATGGCCCAAGCTGGGGGCAAGGATGCCAGCAAGCTAAGCGAAGCCTTGAAGGCTGCTGCCGATTGGATCGCAGCTCAAGCCTAGCAGCTTCCATCAAGCAGGGTAAGTCCAGTGAAAATTTCCTTATGGAACCCATGATATGATATAGTAGGATTAGACTAAGGGTATCACTGTTACGGTCATCAAGACGTATGTCGAAGAAGCGAGGTGTCATCATGGACTCCATGGATAAAACCGTCAAATTCAATGTCAAGGGCGACGAACAGGAAGCGTCCGCGGAGGAAATCCTTCTTACGGTTTACGGAGCACTGCAGGAGAAGGAATACAACCCGGTTAATCAGATCGTCGGTTATCTATTGTCGGGTGACCCGGCCTATATACCGCGCCATAATAATGCAAGAAGCTTGGTGCGCAAGAAGGAACGCGACGAACTGATCGAAGAACTGGTGCGCTATTACATGGCGGGCCATCGTTAGGAGCAAGGCATGAGAATAATGGGTTTGGATTACGGGGACCGGCGGATCGGAGTCGCCATCAGCGATGCTTTCGGGTGGACCGCCCAAGGGGTGGAGACCATCGAGAGACGTAAGGAAGGCGAGGAGTTCCATCGTATTGGCGAACTGGCGAAAGAGCATGAAGTTGAAGCGATTGTCGTAGGATTGCCGAAAAATATGAATGGCACGATCGGTCCCCGTGGAGAAATATGCATGGCATTTGCCGAGGATTTGCGCAGTAAGCTGAACCTGCCGGTCCATCTGTGGGATGAGAGGCTAACGACTGTATCCGCGCATCGTACGTTGCTGGAAGCAGATGTGAGCAGGAAGAAACGCAAGGATGTCGTCGACAAAATGGCTGCAGGCTTGATTCTGCAAAATTATTTGGATTCTATGAGTAAAAGGTGAGGGTGATCGCGTATGGCTAAGGATCGTATCGGAAATGAAGAAGAACCGGAAATTATCTATATCCCCAACGAAGAGGGCAATGAAGAAGAGTTCGAAGTGATTATGAAATTCGAAGTCGACGGTTCGGATGCAAAGTATATGATGGTCGTTCCTCTGGATTCTGACGAGAATGAGGATGAGGAGAGCGAAGAGGTATACGCGTTCCGTTATGAGGAAGACGGCGACGATCTTAAGCTGTACACGATCGAAAGCGACGAGGAATGGGAAATCGTTGAGGAAACATTCAACACGCTGATCGATGAATTCGACGGGGAAGACCAACATGACTGAGTATTCAGCAAGCGATGTTGTAGTTACCTCGCGTGTTCGCGATGCCTTTGGCCCCGTTGTGGAGCTTGAGGATGAGTCGGGAAGCGCCTCCTATTATCAGGTCGTGCAGGAATTTGACGTAGCGGGGGCTGCATATGCCGTGCTTCGCCTTGAGAGTGCATCCGTAGGCGATGACCCGGAAATATTCAAAATCATTACGTCCGGTGATGAGCTAGAGTTGACCACCATTGACGATGATGATGAATGGGAGAACGTATCCGAGCTTTACGACGAATTGACTTTCCCTGAATAGGTGTAACTACTAGCAGGGGAGCATGATAGATCGGTCTGGGAAGAGCGGGATTTTTAACCGCTCTTTTTGGCTGTAAAGGGGTTGAGCTGTTGAAGAAGGTAATGAAGTGGCTACTGATATTGTTTCTGCTTGCTGTGATAGCTGTAGCGGCAGCAGGAACTTATGTATATACGCAAATACAGCCTGTTCCAGCCTCGGAGGAAGCCATTCGTATTACGATTGAGCCCGGGACAGGAACATCGGGAATTGCAGATATACTGGAAAAACAGGGATTAATTAAAAATTCATTTTTATTCGTATCCTATTTAAAATGGAAGTCGGAGGGGAGTCGCTTCCAAGCCGGCATCTATGATCTGAATCCAGGGGTGACGTATGACGAAATCATCGGTAAGCTGAATACGGGGGATGTGGTTAAGGCGGAGATGATTCGTTTTACCATTCCGGAAGGCTTTACCGTCAAGCAGATGGCTGAGA
Source organism: Paenibacillus sp. 1SOY10 (assembly GCF_056836745.1). NCBI lineage: Bacteria > Bacillati > Bacillota > Bacilli > Caryophanales > Paenibacillaceae > Paenibacillus > Paenibacillus sp. 1SOY10. Next base: position 132,757 of record NZ_JBXENK010000002.1, read on the forward strand.
AGCTGGCGGAAGAAGGACTGGCGGACCAAGAGATCTTCTTGGGGATTGTAGATGAGGCATCGGGGTTAAGCGGAGAACTGTTAGCGGATATCCCGGAGGATGGTCAGCTTACTCATCGCCTGGAAGGTTATTTGTTCCCCGAGACCTATGAGCTGGAGAAGGGCAGTACAGAGCAGGATATCGTAGCGCGTATGTTCGAAGAGACCGGTAAACGGCTAGGCTCTATTGCTGATTTTGATCAGAAGTTGACCGCCAGCGGGCTTACGTTGAATGAACTGATGACGATAGCTTCATTGGTGGAGCGGGAAGTAGTGGCAGATTCGGAGCGCAGCATGGTGGCCGGTGTCATCTACAATCGTCTGAAGGCAGATATGAAGCTGGAAATTGACGCTACAGTGCAGTACGTACTCGACAAGCCGAAGGAACGGCTGCTTCATTCAGATTTGCGTAGCGTGGATAGCCCTTATAATACTTACTTGTATGCAGGTCTGCCGCCGGGGCCGATTGCGGCACCAAGCTTGAAGTCCGTAGAGGCAGCGCTGGCGCCGACAGCATCGGAGTATCTATTTTATGTGACGAAGAAGGACGGCAGCGGAGAGCATCTCTTTGCCAAGACCTATAAAGAGCATTTGAGCAATATCGAGAAGAGCAAGGCCATGGCCAATAATTAAAGGTGGTAGACAGGTATGACAAGAAAACCGGAACTGTTGGTTCCCGCCGGCTCGTTGAAGGAACTCGAGCGTTATTTGCAAGCCGGGGCAAGTGCCGTATTAATTGGCGAAGCCAAATACGGCATGAGGCTCCCTGGTGACATGGAGTTGCCGGACATTGGTGAAGCCGTTCGCATCGCTCATGAGCGTGGAGCAAGGGTCTACGTTCGCGTGAACAATTTGATGGGCAATCACATCCTGGAGGATGTACGAGGTTATGTGAAGCGTCTGGCAGAGCTTGGTGTCGATGCAGTAGAGTTCGGCGATCCGGCCGTGCTGCAAATTGTGCGGGAGGAAGCGCCGCAATTGAAGTTGCATTGGAACTCCGAGATGACGACGACCAATTTTGCAACCGCCAATTATTGGGGTAGCAAGGGAGCTACCCGCGTTGTTTTGGCTCGGGAGCTGAATATGGATGAGTTGACGGGCATGCACCCTGCGCTGAAGATTGAGGCCGAGGTTCAAGTGCATGGAATGACAAATATTTATCATTCCAAACGCAGTCTCGTACAAAGCTATATGACTCATCAGGGACGTCCGGTTGACCCGCAGAGCGATCTCGGGCTGACCCGGGGGTTATTCCTCATCGAAGCAGAGCGGCGGGACGAGAAATTTCCTATTTACGAAGATGTCAACGGAACACATATCATGAGTTCAGATGATATTTGCATATTGGAAGATCTTCATCTGTTGATGGCGGCTGATGTGGACAGCTTCAAAATTGAGACGATATTAAAGCCAATCGGATACAATGAGACAGTTATCGCTTCTTATCGTCAAGCAATGGATACGTATGTTCAGGACCCTGAGCAATACGAGTTGGATGAGGCCTGGATCGATGCTATTCGCGAGATACAGGACCCCGAACGAGAACTTTCCTTTGGCTTCTTCTACAAGGAGCAGGTTTATTAAAATTGAATGAAAAAGCAAGAGGTGAACGAAGATGCAAACTGTACAAACACATGTCCGGAAATATGCGGGTAAGCGCAACCGACTGGCCAAACCGGAACTGCTCGCCCCTGCGGGTAATCTGGAGAAGCTCAAATTCGCCGTTCATTACGGTGCGGATGCCGTGTATATCGGAGGACAGAAATATGGCCTTCGTTCCAATGCGGATAATTTCAGCTTCGAGGAAATGCGAGAAGGCGTAGAATTTGCCAAGAAATACGGAGCCAAGGTGTTCGTGGCTACGAATATTTATGCGCATAATGAAGATGTGGAAGGCATCGAAGAATACCTGCGGAACTTGTATGAGGCAGGTATCTCTGCAATTATTGTGGCTGATCCGGTCATTATTGAAACTGCTCAGCGTGTGGTCCCCAAGTTGGAGGTACATCTGAGCACCCAGCAATCCACGGTGAACTGGCAGACGGTCAAGTTCTGGAAGGACCAGGGACTTCCGCGCGTCGTGCTAGGCCGTGAGACCAGCTTTGAGGAAATCGAAGAAATCAAACGTCATGTTGATGTTGAGATAGAAGCCTTTATTCATGGAGCCATGTGTTCCTCCTTCTCGGGGCGTTGTGTATTGTCCAACCATTTTACAGATCGTGACTCCAATCGGGGAGGTTGCTGTCAGTCCTGTCGCTGGAAATACGATTTGTTCGAGGATGCTCGTGAAGAGGAAGCCTGGGTGTCTGAGGAAGAGGCAATGCAAAGCCCGGCGCCGGAACCCTTCCGCTTGGGTGTAACGCAATTGCCATTGTTCGAACAGCAGGACAACGCCTTTACGATGGGCTCCAAGGATTTATGCATGATTCATCATGTGCCTGATTTAGTGGATGTGGGTGTGGATAGCTTCAAAATTGAAGGCCGAATGAAATCCATCCATTACGTTGCTACGGTTGTGAATGTTTATCGCAAGGCGATTGATGCCTATATGGCTGATCCAGACAATTATGTGCTGAAGCCGGAGTGGGTTGAGGAAATCAACAAGGCGGCGAATCGGCCATTAAATACGGGGTTCTTCTATGATACCCCTGACCACGAGGATCATATTTATGAGCCTGAGGAGAAGGCGGCTCCGTATGATTTTGCCGGATTAGTGATGGATTATGATTCAGCTACCGGTATGGCGACTATACAGCAACGAAATCATTTCAAGCCAGGACAAGAAGTGGAATTCTTCGGCCCGGGAGACACCTTCTTCAAGCAAGTGGTGGAAGCGATCTATGATGAAAAAGGAAATGTGCTGGATGCTGCAAGACACCCGCTGCAACGAATTAAAATGAAGGTGGATCACCCCGTTTCCTATTTTGATATGATGCGGAAAAAGAAATAACAAAAATTGCAATAGGCTACTAGGTCTTTCTTCCGATGGGACGAAAGGCCTATTTTTTAATATTTAGGACTTTTTTGTTAGGATTATTTAAAATCCAGGCCGTACATAGCCGATATTAAGAAGAGAACGTTAAAAATGTCATCCGACAGTTAACGATGAATGTTGAAAATGGCAGTATTTACGCATGACCTCAAGCCCAGTCTTGGGGATGCGACTATTATGAGTGGTGGGTGATCAACATGAGTCTGGTTCCAAAGAACGAGGACCAAACAACGGACAGCGAGAAGAAGCAGAAGAAAAAGAAGGGAGAAGGGGCAGGGGTAAAAGCTAACAAAAAGACGAAGAGTGCGGCAAGCTTCGACTTCAAGTCTACCTTGACATCATTGCGAGACAAGCTGCCTAAGCAAATTAATCCTTCCAAATCAGTAGGTATTCGGTTGTTTTTAGTTTTCTTTATCGCTATTATGTTCTTCGTATTAACAATTGGCATTATGTCTACACAAATGGCCAAGAGCACTATTCAGGATAATGCAGAAAATGCCAACCTGCAAACCATTGTTCAAACTTCTCAGAAGTTGGATATTGTGATGCAGAAGTATGAAGAAAACTTGCAGCAAATGTTCTTGGACGATGAGATGCAAAGCGCGATTATGGATGCTTCCTTGTCAGACATCACAGACTATGATCGGTTTACTGCAACCAATAAAATGAGAACACGCTTGAATACGCTAACATTCTCTACCAAAGGAATTTCTGCGGTGTACATGCTCTCCGCTGACAAAATTGTCGAGGACGTCACTTCGGGAAGTGCAAATACAGCCTTCTTGAGTAGTGTTCGGGATGAAGCCTGGTTCAAGGAATTGAGCGAAGCAACAAAGACGATGTGGCTTCAGGTTCCTTCTGAATCCTCTAATGCAGAAGTATTCCGACTGGCTCGTTCAGTTCAAAGTGTAAATAGTATGAAGCGCTTTGTGTTGGTAGCTGATGTCAATCTTGATATACTGACAAGCTATCTGCAAGAGGTTAATCTGGGCAGTAACTCCAAACTGCAAATGCTGACCAAAGATAATATTGTCGTTGCTTCCTCGGTGGCTGGCGATGAAGGTCAGGCAACTGAGTTTGATTTGAGCGCGGCTGGAGACAGCGCTTCAAACAGTCTGCGGACCAAAGATGCCAACGGCAGTACGGTATTGGCTGTATTTAATGAACAGGTCTCCGGTTGGAAATTGTTAGGAACAGTTGATGCTGGTGAACTTGCTCAAAGTGCCAACCAAATTATGCTGGTAACCATTTTCTCTTTGATCATTGTAGCTATTATTGCGGTATTGATCGGGATCTGGATGGTTCGCATGATCGCCCATCCACTCGGCAAGTTGAGAAATCTCATGGAAGAGGGCTCCCAGGGTAACCTGAACGTCCGTATGAAAACCAAGGCCCAAGATGAGATTGGACAACTGACAGAAAGCTTTAACGTGATGATGGAGAAAATTACGGAGTTGGTTAAGCAAAGTAACCACTCTGCGCAGGATGTGCTGGATACAGCCACCGAATTGGCGCAAGCTTCCAATAAAACAGCTTTGTCTGCTAAAGAGATTGCTGTAGCTACCGAAGAAATCGCCAACGGGGCAACGAGCTTGGCGAATGAAGCTGAACGCGGTAATGAGTTGACAGAGAACATTTCCCGTCAAATGGAACGCGTCATTCAAAGCAACAAAGAGATGGAAACGGCAGCCCGCCAAGTAGAAAGCTCTAGTCAACAAGGTACGGAGTATTTGAACGGGTTGTTGGAGAAGACGAATATTACGGTTGAAATGATTAATGCATTGACGGAGAAGGTTGATTCCCTGAAGGCCAGTACGAACTCCGTCATGAAAGTGCTGGATGTGATGCAGAATATTACACAGCAAACGAACATTTTGTCTCTGAACGCTACGATTGAAGCAGCTCGTGCTGGTGCGGCAGGCCGTGGATTCATGGTAGTCGCCGATGAGATTCGTCAATTGGCCGATCAATCGCGTCAATCCATCACTATGGTTGGCGAGATTACGGATACGATTCAGAAAGAAATGAACGAGACGGTCAAAGCATTGTCTGATGCTAGTCCGCTCTTCCAGGAGCAGATTACATCTGTACAGGAAACCAGCCAAATCTTTGTTTCCGTGCAGGAGCAAATGGAAGGTTTTGTGCGTCAATTGGATTCAGTAACGACCTCCATTGACGAGCTTAACGATTCCCAATCTGTATTGTCTGAAGCAATGAGCAACGTAAGTGCGGTTGCTCAGCAATCATCAGCTACCTCTGAAGAGGTAGCCTCGTTGAGTAATGAGCAGGAGACGGTTGGTGAGCATTTGGTACAGTTGTCGAGCAAGCTCGAAAACGTGTCATCCGGCTTGAAAGAATCCCTGTCTAAGTTTACGGTATAAATTTCGCAATATTACTTATAAATACAGCCCGTTTGATCCTTTATGGATTAAACGGGCTGTTGTTTATTTACCGTGATTGCTGGAAATATTGGTTTATCGTCGGTTTCCCGGGAAATAATGGGGAAAGAAGGAGGAGACTTCATGTCGCTGCTACTTAAGAAACGAATTTTTTATCTTCTTCTGTCCTTTTCTGTCATTATAGGGTGTTTTGCTTTACGGCTAGCCTGGATTCAGATGAACTCTGCTTTCCGAGCAATTACGGTTGGCGGCAAGACCATGAATGAATTGGCCGTTCGTCAGCGGGAGGAGAGCGTGGAACTGGATTCGGGTCGGGGACATTTTCTGGACCGGAATGGTCAGGCACTGACTGGTGAAATAGACTGGACCCCCACGCTATTTCCCATTCATAAATTGCCAGACCAGCATAAGCTGGCTGAACTAGCAACGGCACTGGGCACCTCGGTTTCCCAATTGCAACACAAGTGGGAGACGTTAGAGAGGCCCTTTGCATGGTCTACCCACAAGAATGGAAGGGATGACCTCCTTAAGCTAAGTCATGAGGATGCCTCGGCCCTCCCCGTGATGGAAGGGCTTGAGGTGTTGCCCTATGTGACCCGCTATGAGACTGGGCAGCGAGGCAATCAGTGGTTAGGCTATGTGGGACAACGTCCGGACGTTATTCGTCAGTTGCGGGAGAAACAACAACGCTCCGGCTTGTCTTTGTCATTACAGGTAGGAGCAGCGGGACTGGAAAAAACGTTTGATCGTTTCTTGCGGGGTATTGGTGGAGTCCGGGCGGCTTATATGGTAGATGGAAGGCGAGAACCGCTTGGGGGGATGGATACTCGCCTAAATGCTGCTGCCAGCAAGTATTATCCGTTGCAAATCCGGACTACGGTGGATGGGGACTTGCAGCGTGAGCTCGAGAAGTTGGCTGCTGACATGAATGTGCAGGAAGGAGCCATTGTGGTGCTGGATGCCTTGTCAGGAGATATTGTCTCTATGGTGTCCGTGCCTTATTACACTCCTTACCAGATCAATCTTGCACAAGGCAGTTGGGGCAACAAAGCTGTTAAGGCGGTTCCCCCTGGCTCCATCTTCAAGACCGTCATTGCCGCGGCTGCACTAGAGGAAAGGGTAAGTGCGCCAGGCGAGAAATTCCATTGCGATGGACATTACGGAAAGTATGGACTGTCTTGCTGGAAGAAGGGCGGGCATGGGGAGTTGACCCTGGAGGAAGGTTTTGCCCAATCTTGCAATGTTGTATTTGCTACCTTGGGAGAGCGCCTGAACGGGGAAGCTATTCGCAGAACTGCTGATCAACTTGGCTTCGGACGTACGATTGGCTGGAGGGATCAGCATTTTCTTGATGGTGAACCATTGGTACAGCTTGACCAGGAGGAAGCTGGGAGGATATTTAATGATGTTACTCAAGCGGACGGTGGGGTTCGGGCTCAATCGGCCATTGGTCAACGCGATGTGCTTGTATCCCCCCTTCAGGCAGCTAATCTGGTCGTGACCTTGCTGCATGGGGGTCAGGTCACAGCTCCACGCCTGGTCAGCGAGATCCGCTATAAAGATGGCTCGCTGCTGACGGAGCTTCCCATTCAGCGGACAGCCTCGACAGCGGGACAGATTACCCGGCGAACAGCGAGTCAATTATTGTCCTGGATGAGGCTTACGGTTACAGATGGTACAGGTCGCAGTTTACAGCAAGCCAAGTGGCCGCTGGCCGGAAAGTCCGGAACGGCCGAAGTAATCCAATCAGAACATAAGCTTAATCATCAATGGTTCATAGGCTACGGTCCAGTGAGTCGACCCAAATATGCTGTTGCTGTATTGGTTCAGAACCGGCCAGCAGGCTCCGTACATCAGGCTACCGAGCTATTTCGGCGCACGATGGACCTACTGGCTACCCGGGAATGAACCGTTTCCATCGCTTTCCCAAAATAATGCGCCTAATCTACAGACGTCTGTGATAAAATAGTGTAGATGCCATGCTTTTTGGAGACATGCCAAAGGCATTGATCATAGAGAAGTGGGGAAAGCAGAATATGGAGACTTTGCTGCTATGGCTATTTTACATCTCAACGCTTTATGCGTTTATACCTGGATTGATTACCCGGATTTTCGGCTTTCGTGTATTTAAGCATGGAACCGCAGCGGATAAATTTGCACTTACCTTTGACGATGGTCCTGACCCGAAATATACGCCGCAATTACTGGATTTGCTCAAACGTCATGATGCCAAGGCGACCTTCTTTGTCGTTGGCTCCAATGCTGAGAAACATCCTGAGCTCCTTAGACGCATTCATGATGAGGGACATTTGATCGGCTCACATAACTATGTACATAAAACCAACTGGCTTATGGGACCGGCAGAGGTGAAGAAGCAGATTCAGAAGACCAATGCGATTATTCGCAAGGTTACTGGCATCGATTCCCACTATTATCGCCCACCATGGGGAATCGTTAATCTGTTCGACTTCGCCAACCGCAATAATACACAAATTGTGTTATGGTCGGCGATGTTTGGCGACTGGCGGCAGAGGGTTGGTGCCGATCGTCTGTTCAAACGTATGGTGAAGAAGCTACGGGGCGGAGAGGTATTCCTGCTCCATGATTGTGGTTCGACCCTTGGAGCTAATGGCGGGGCTCCCGGAGAAATGCTAACGGCCTTGGAACGGTTATTGAAGGTAGCGGATGACCGCGGCCTGCAAAGCATACGTATTGACGATATGATTCAGGACGGGGAGACTGCCCGGCGGACATTCAAGGAGCCTGCGGCTGCGGCTTCCAAACGGAAGGGGGCTGCTAAAATCTCTTGGTTCAAGCGAATGGTTGTATCCTTATGGCTGTTGTGGGAGAAGCTGTTCCATGTTCTATTTCAAATCAAAACACCCAATCAGCAGGAGCCGCTGTTACATTTCCGAATTCGTCCCTATCACGGGCAGACCATACCATTAAACGAAGGAAAATTGTTGGAAAATGGAGATCAGGTCATGGAGCTTCACTTCGATAATCAGAAGCTGTTTGACTTCGGAATGCGTTCGAGAACGTCGGTCCAACTGGCTATTCAAATGATTCGAGGCGTGGAGAAGAGCTTGCCGAAGCTGGCTGAATATATCCTGGAGCACCCTGAGTTAAAGGATGTTAAGGCTCTATATGGCGTTAGCATGATTAATCGGGGGACAGAGAAGTTTGGTTTTATTGTCACGGATTTGCCAAAGGGCTGGTTCGCCTGGTCTTCTCAGATCTATCTGAAATTATTAATGAGCGTGATTCATCCCGCAGGAACTTCAAGGGTAAAAGCTTCCCTGGAGCTTGTACCCAAAATGATCGTAATGCCGATAGACCATTTGTTGGGTACCTTCACGGAGGATGGTTCCCATCGTCAGCACACGGTGAAGAAGGAACCTGTCAAGCAGGAGCTGCCCACGGCAGCGGCAGAGAGCAAGCCGGAGCCCGAACAGCATGAGGAGGAAGCTTTATTAGGTGCAGCAGCCACGGTACCTACTCGTCCGTAGTTGCTTTACATGTAATATCAAATAAGAAGCCGTTCCTATGAAGGAACGGCTTCTTTAAGTTGTTTATTTAAACCTATATCGTTGGTCAGATTCTCATTACGCCGCCGGAGCTGGCATTTGTAACAAGTTTGGAGTAACGGGCCAGATAACCGGTTTTAACCTTCGGCTCAAAGCCCTTCCAATTTGCTTTACGGCTGTTGAATTCTTCTTCGCTGACATGCAATTCAATTTTACGGTTGTTGAGATCCAATTCAATGATATCGCCATCCTCGACGAAGGCAATCGGGCCGCCTTCTGCGGCTTCCGGAGAGATATGCCCGATACTGATACCGCGGGAGGCTCCAGAGAAGCGTCCATCAGTAATCAAGCCCACCTTGGCGCCGAGTCCCATCCCAACGATCTGCGAGGTTGGAGCCAGCATTTCTGGCATACCCGGGCCTCCCTTAGGACCTTCATAACGAATGACCACGACACTGCCTTCCTTGACTTTCCCCGAAGCAATCCCCTCCAAGGCTTGCTCTTGCGAATCAAAGCAGATGGCAGGGCCTTTATGGTAGCCACCAACGGACTTATCAACAGCCCCTACCTTGATCACGGAACCTTCCGGAGCCAGGTTACCGAAGAGAACGGCAAGTCCGCCTCTTTCTGAGTGAGGGTTATCAATGGAATGGATTACACTGTGATCTGTAATCTCGCAACCTGCTACGTTCTCAGCAAGCGTCTTGCCAGTAACGGTCATTTGATCACCGAATACAGCGCCCGGCTTCTTCAAGAGCTCATGAATTACGGCGCTCACGCCCCCGGCGCGGTGTACGTCTTCGATGAACAGGTCTGAAGCTGGTGCTAGCTTGGCGATATGAGGCACGCGATTAGCCACTTCGTTGATCCGTTCTAATGAATATTCGATCCCGGCTTCCTGAGCCAAAGCGAGGGTATGCAGCACCGTATTGGTGGACCCGCCCATCGCCATATCCAGAGCAAACGCATTGTCGATGGATTCCTTGGTCACGATATCCCGAGGTTTCAAGTCAATCTTAATCAATTCCATCAATTGCTTAGCGGATTGACGCACGAAATCGCGGCGTTCATCAGCAACGGCTAGAATGGTACCATTACCAGGCAATGCCAGGCCCAAAGCTTCGGCCAGACAGTTCATGGAGTTGGCTGTGAACATGCCGGAACAAGAGCCGCAGGTTGGACAGCCGTACTGTTCAAGCTCAAGCAACTCGCTATCATCAATTTGTCCAGCTTGGTGTGCACCAACGCCCTCAAAGACAGAGGTAAGCGAGAGCTTGCGACCCTTGCTGTCCACGCCAGCTTTCATCGGTCCACCACTAACGAAGACTGTCGGAATATTAACGCGAAGGGCGCCCATCATCATGCCCGGTGTAATTTTGTCGCAGTTGGGAATGCAGACCATGCCGTCGAACCAGTGGGCGGAAACGACAGTTTCCAGCGAATCTGCAATGATCTCCCGGCTAGGCAAGGAGTAGCGCATGCCGATGTGTCCCATCGCAATGCCGTCATCTACCCCGATGGTGTTGAATTCGAAAGGAACACCTCCGGCTTCCCGAATGGCTTCTTTAACGATCTTACCGAACTCTTGCAGATGCACATGTCCAGGTACGATATCAATATAAGAGTTGCAGACCGCGATGAACGGTTTGCCGAAATCTTCTTCCTTTACGCCGGCTGCTCGCAGCAAACTGCGGTGAGGCGCACGATCGAAGCCTTTTTTAATCATATCTGAACGCATTTTCTTGGCTGTCATGATTCCTTCTCCCCCCAGGTATAGAGTGTATTTTGTAGCTTTACACCGCTAAAGGTTTTCTCTAAAGTCTATCACAAGTAGGTAGGTTTTTCTACAGCATATCTATGGGAGAGCCCGCATGGGGACGCGATTCTTTCTGCACAAAATAAAAAATCCCCGGATTTCCGGAGATTTAGACACTATAGTCGATTTATTATGTTTTATTGCGGGATTCCCCGCCTTTACGGCCGATTTTACGATAAAAGTCCTTATCATGTTTTTGGGAGGTTGCTTCGCCGCCTTTTTGGCCGATTTCCTGATAAAAATCCCGATCATGAGTTCGGGAAGTTGCTTCGCCGCCTTTTTGACCAATTTCTTGGTAAAATTGCTTGCCATGATTTTTGGCAGTGGCCAGTCCCCCCAAACGTCCGGCCTCTTCTCGGGTCATTTTGTTGTGATTTCGTGCCATCATATCCCTCCTTGCTCCATTTTTGGACTGCGTATGTTCTATTTACCACGTATATCCATTTTGAAACGAGCCTGGTAGCAGAAAGTTGAAATAACGTAAAAAGTCCCCCTTTGGGGGACCCAGGCTATTGCGTAATGGGCACCATGCGATTTATATTTTGCTTGCAGGCATTATTATTATTATGGGGGATTAGCATATGTTGGTTAAGATGCTCTCGGCATTACTATCCGCAATCACATTATCTGCTGTCTACACTTGGTTACAAATAGGCAAAACAGGCTATTCCATGGAATCTATGCTTTTAATGGGGAGTGTAATGCTGTTTTTTTTCTATATTGTGTTCGGGATTCCTTTAACTCTGTTGGCAGACCAATGGGTGTATAGGTGTATTAAAAAAAGAAGATACATTGCGGAGCAGTTGTTGAGAATAGGGCTGTATTTTAGTTTTGGAGTTGGTTTTGGCTTGCTTTTTTTATTATTTAGGAATCTCACGTTTACAAGCAGCTCCCTGCAACTCATGATTCAATTTGGAGTTGCAGGAGTCGTGTTTGCAATATATCAGATCTTAATAGGTTCTCTTATCCGCGCACTTTAAGTGCTACGACTTGCTTGCTGTTCCTGGTTGATTCAGCGTATGCCGTCTCGGTGCCAGCAACCAGCCCGTAGGTGGTTCGATTAATGGCGCAGTGCAACGGCGGACGAGCGGATGGGTCAGCAGTATGGTAAGAGCGGTGGTTGCAAGAATGAGCAGCAATGCTCCTGCAAGGTTATGGATATGCTCATAGATCGGAGACAGGGCGACAAAACGTACAACAAACCCATGGAGCAAAAAAACATACGACGTACGACGGCCCCATTCTGTAATTCGGCCACTTCGGACGGGAACGAAACCCAGAAAGGCCAGACCTGCCAGTAATTGCACAGGATACAATAGTAAACGGAACAAGCCGGTCATCCAGGCCGCAGAGCCTAATTCCTTATAAGTCAGGCTGCCGTATAGCCAGCCGGGTGCGATATGGAGTAGGCCCAGGCCAAGGACGAGCAGCCAGACAAGTGAAGCAGAGGCGGCAGCTATGCGGACCTTGGGCTTTTGCAAATAGGCTAGCAGCCGATCAGAGAAATGATACCCCAGTACAAAAAAGGGCAGGAATACGAAGGTTCGTGAGATGCTAAGCCATACACCATCAATCGGCAGATAGCCGACAAGAACAGCTAAAACAACAGAGAGGGCGAGCTGTCGGCCTGGTGTCCACTGGCGGGTGAGCAGCATAAAGGTCCGCCACCCCAAATGACTGGCAAGGAACCAGAGCAGCAGATAAGGGGCAAAGAAGGAACGGTGAACAGAGTCCACTTGGAACCATAACATATCCAGCATTGAATAAAGGCTTTGAAAAATCATATATTGCAAGCCGATTTGCAGCATTACCTTTCGGCCAGGAGTTCCCTTTAGGTTGTTTTTGGCGAAATAGCCAGTAACAAACACGAACAAGGGCATGTGAAAGGTGAAAATCCACTGGTACAGCGAGTACATGCTATCCATCCGCCAGATGAGGGGTTCAATGGCATTGCCAACAAAGACGCTAACGATTAGCAGGAAACGTAAATTAAGAAAAAACACCTCGCCTTGCGCATGGTTGCTTGATACCGGTATGCTCATGGTTGCTCTTTTCCTCCAGCTCTTGTTTCTTTTTTGAAAGTTTAAAAATTTAAATATTAGCTTAAGTTAAAAATACGATGTTCAGAGATTTAATTTTGTGATAATAATCACAAGTAATGAATTGGTAGCGATTTCAAATGTGACGAACCCCTGAATGTCGTAAGGCGTCATAGGCCGATGGAAATGTTATAATCAGGAAAGCAGGTTAGATGGTATGCCGACCTATGAAGGGACGAGATGAACAATGGCGATCATTCGGGTACAAGGTAAGGCGATAGAGTGTCAGGCCATTTTATTTGATAAAGATGGGACAATACTTCATTTTATGGGACTTTGGGGTAGCTGGGCGGAAACGCTGATTCGTTTGGTTCGGCAGGAACTCACGGCACTGGGATTTGCCGAGGCACTGCAGGAGGCTATCTTGCCAGGAGTACAGATGGATGAGACGGGCCGAGTTGTGGCTTACGATAAAAAAGGTCCTCTTGCTATGGGAACGGAAGACGAGGTCACTGCCTTGTTAGCTTCTTCCCTGTACGCTGCCGGACTTCCATGGAATGAGGCAATCATGGCGGTGCGAAGGCTTAATGCTTTGGCCATGGCAGAGCTTAGGGAACGGCGGGAGGCTAGGCCACTCCCGGGACTATATGAATTTGTGCAGATGTGTCGTATTGCCAAGCTGAAGTTGGGCGTTGTTACGTCCGACGGCACCGCTGAAGCCTTGGAGCATTTGACGTGGATGGGAATCCAGAATGAGTTCAATAGCATTGTGGGGCGGGATCGGGTCAAGCGAGGCAAGCCGGAGCCGGATATGGCGTTGCTGGCCTGCCGGGAGCTTGGGGTTGAACCCGGTGAAGCCATAGTCATTGGAGACAGCAATGCAGACATGCAGATGGGTCGTTATGCCGGGGTTCGCCTAACTATTGGTCTGGCGGAGGCTAATGAGGAATTAGCTACGGCTGTTTCTTATCTCAGGGATGCGGATCTTTTAATTCAAGGATACGATGAGTTGACGATTGAATAGGAAGGGAGAGAATAATATGACAGCTATAGAGCAATTAACCTCATGGGTGAAGGAGAGCTCCAAAATCGTATTTTTTGGTGGTGCAGGGGTCTCTACGGAGAGTGGTATTCCCGATTTTCGTTCCGCTGCGGGTATTTATCAGATGGAGAATGATACGCCCTATGCGCCGGAAGAGATTTTGAGCCGTCGATTTTTCGATCAACATCCCGAAGTGTTTTATGATTTCTACAAGACAAAGATGATTCATCCCGAAGCAACGCCCAATGCAGCGCATGTATTTCTGGCTGAATTGGAACGGGCAGGTAAGCTGGATGCAGTTATTACACAGAACATAGACGGATTGCATCAGTTGGCAGGAAGCCGGAAGGTGCTTGAACTCCACGGTTCGATCCATCGTAATACCTGCTTGGGCTGCGGGCGGGCTTATACCTTGGACGAGGTGATGAGGAGCGAGCATACGGTGGCTTATTGCAGTTGTGGCGGTGTGATTAAGCCGGATGTAGTGCTTTATGGAGAAAGTTTGGATGATGGGGTCATTGAGCGTACCGTGACGGCTATCGCTGGGGCAGATATGCTGTTGATTGGGGGGACTTCGCTGACGGTACAACCGGCGGCGCACCTGGTCACTTATTTCCGGGGAAAATGGACTGTATTGCTCAACGCTTCAGCCACAGCCTATGACCACCGGGCAGACCTGCTCATAACCGAACCGATTGGTGCGGTATTGGGTGAAGTTGGGAGACGTCTGGGCTTTGGCTCTGCTGACGGTTCTGCGATTGAAAGTGAATAAGTACAGCCAGCTAGGGCGCCGAATTCTCGGCACCGCTGACGGATCGGCGATATTCGCTGGGGGATTCGTGATGGAAACGGCGGAATTGCCGCGAGAAGTATAACGGATCAGTCAGACCCACAGAGGCGGCAATTTGCTCGATGGACAGTTCCGGGCGCTCGCGAAGAAGCTGTCGGGATTTATCGATTCTCAGCTTCAGCAAATACGTAACAGGTGCAAGTCCGGTAGCCCGCTTGAAGATGCGGGATAAGTACGCCCGATTGTACCCTAAGGAGGAACACATCTGCTCAATGGATACAGGATGGGCATACTGGCTGGCCATATAGTGAATCATCTGCTTGACGATGCGCTGTACACCGGCTTCGCCAGCGGGCAAAGCCGATTCCTTGACCAGCGTTTCCTGAGCTTCCCCCATAAGTTGATAGAGAAGACCCAGCGACAATAAATGAGCGCTGGTCTTTTTGCTTTGGAAGGCTCGCAGGACACGGTCCAACATAGCCGGGATCGGGCTTCCCGGACCATGACGGAACACGGGCTGCTCCGGTGCAAAGCCAGCCTGTTGGACAAGCTCTGCGGCTCTTGTCCCGGCAAAGGCGATCCAGCGGTAACGCCAGGGCTCGGTCAAATCGGACGCATAGCTGACCAACTGCTCGGGTAGAATCAGAAAGCAATCTCCCTCATGCAGATCGTAAGCAGCGGATTCGGTGCGGAAGCGCCCTTTCCCCTGCTCTACAAAGTGCAGCAGGAAATAATCGTACACCTTCGGCCCCAGCCGGTGATCCGGCAGGGTTTGGCTTTCCCCTGCGAACAACACATGCAGATTCTTGGCTTCTTCTAACTCGGGGTTGGCCGCCGCACTGTAGGTTTCTCGATTCATGCTGGTTATCTCCTTTGGTATGGTATGTTTCTTCTTCTATTCTATCTTCGAAAGTCACATTTATCTATATACAACTCGCAATCCTTCATTATCATTTTGGCATGTCTTTATTATACTGGATACATGAAGTAATGATTCCATGACGATGGGGTGTTAATTAATGAACAAACAGGAAATGGAACAATTGTTTATGTCTAAATACGAGGATAACGGCGCTGTGCTGCGCGTGTTCAATGCGCCAGGACGCGTGAACCTGATTGGAGAACATATTGATTATAACGGAGGTTACGTATTTCCGGCAGCATTGGAATTTGGCACATCGCTAGCTATTCGCAAGCGCCAGGACAATAAGGTATCCTTCGCTTCAACAAATCTTCCTTTTACCACTGAAATTGCTCTGGAGGAGCTCGGAAGATACAAGACCGGCGAATGGACTGATTATCCCATCGGGGTTGCTGTGGAGTTAAAGAATATGGGTACTCCGTTAACGAGTGGTTACGACCTGCTGTTCCACGGTGAGATTCCCAATGGATCAGGCCTGTCTTCCTCCGCATCTATCGAAGTGGTTACGGCCTTTGCCTTGTTAAGCATGGAGGGTAAGAAGACGGACAAGGTGGAGATCGCCAGGCTCTCCCAACGGGTAGAGAACCATTATGTAGGCGTGAACAGCGGCATTATGGACCAGTTCGCAGTCGCTAATGGGGCGCAGGATCATGCGATTCTTCTAATGTGTGACACATTGGAATACAAGTTGGTTCCGTTCCGCACAGGATCGTATAAGTTGGTCATTAGCAACACGAAGAAGCGGCGCGGGCTGGTCGATTCCAAGTATAATGAGCGCCGCTCGGAGTGTGATGCCGCGCTGGAAATTTTGCAGAAGCGTGAACCTGAACTGAATTACCTGGCCCATCTGAAGCCGGAGCAGCTAGAAAAGTGGAAGGGCGATTTTGATAACGAAGTATTATACAAGCGAGCCAAGCACGTGGTAGAAGAGAACGCTCGGGTATTGCAATCGGTGGAGGCGCTCAGCGGCAATGACCTGGAGGCTTTCGGTGAATTGATGAACGCGTCCCATGATTCCCTTCGGGATTTATATGAAGTAAGTTGTCTGGAACTTGATGTGATGGTCGAGGAAGCTCGCAAGATCGAAGGAACGCTTGGCGCGCGTATGACCGGCGCTGGCTTTGGAGGCTGTACGGTATCCCTGGTGCATGAGGCATCTGTAGACCGATTTGTGGCTGAGGTTGGCAAGGCTTATCAGCAGCGGACCGGACTGGAAGGCGAATTCTATGTATGTGGCGTGGGTGACGGAGTACATGAAATGAAAGGGGAGAAGTAACATGGCAATTTTGGTGACTGGTGGAGCAGGATATATCGGTTCGCATACAGTGGCAGCGCTGCTTAGTCAAGGCAAAGAGGTTGTGGTCATTGACAATTTGCAGTCCGGGCATCGTGAGGCGGTGCTGGGTGGAAAGTTCTACGAAGGTGATCTCCGTGATAAGGCGCTATTGGCCAAGTTATTCTCGGAGAATTCGATTGAAGCGGTCATTCATTTTGCGGCCAACTCACTGGTAGGCGAGAGCATGAAGGCCCCCGTGAAATATTATGATAATAACGTGTACGGTACGTTATGTTTGCTGGAAGCGATGGACCAGGCAGATGTGCGCAAAATTGTCTTCTCCTCGACAGCGGCAACCTATGGCGAGCCTGAGAAGGTGCCGATTGAAGAGAGTGACCCTACTCGTCCGACCAATGTGTATGGCGAAACGAAGCTGACGATGGAACGGATGATGGCTTGGTTCGATCAGGTACTGGGCATTAAATACGTCTCCTTGCGTTACTTCAACGCCGCTGGTGCCCATGAGGGTGGCAAAATTGGCGAGGATCATCGTCCGGAAAGCCATCTGATTCCGTTAATTATTGAAGCCGCCTTAGGTCAGCGTCCATCGATTCAGGTATTCGGTGATGACTATAGCACTCCGGATGGTACCTGCGTCCGCGATTACATTCATGTAAGCGACTTGGCTGATGCTCATTTGCGTGCAGTTGCTCATTTGCTGGAGGGCGGGGCAAGCGATATATTCAACCTCGGCAACGGGCAAGGATTTTCGGTCAAGCAAGTTATCGAGACGGTAAAAAGTGTAACAGGACGCGATTTCCCCGTCGTTATCAGTCCACGTCGCTCCGGAGATCCGGCTGTATTGATTGCTTCATCAGATAAGGCCCGGTCCGTTCTGGGCTGGCAACCTTCCCGTGACAAGCTGGAGGATATCATCCAAAGTGCATGGCAATGGCATGAGAACCATCCGAACGGCTACAACGATTAAGGAGTGAGAGAAGCGATGGGAGCAGGAGAGAACAAGGGCCAGCAAGCCCGGCATGCCATTGAACGGTTGGTCCATTATGCGCTCGAGCATGGGATGATTGATTGGTGGGATGTAGATTATTCGCGGAACCGCTTAATGGAGTTGTTTGCTTTCGACGAACCTTATGCTGGCGCAATTGCTGCGGAGGTATTGCAGGGACCACAGGAGCCACTTGAAATTTTGATTGATTACGGCCTGGAAATCGGACTGATTCCAGAGAATACGGCGACTTATCGGGACCTTCTGGATGCTAAAATTATGGGTTTGCTGATGCTGCGTCCTTCCGAGACGATTGCCGCCTTCCGCAAAACAGAAAGTGAGCAGGGCATCGAAGCCGCTACCCAAGCTTTCTACAAGCTATCGGTAGACAGCAATTATATTCGTATGGATCGAGTACAGCAAAATGTGGCCTGGAATCAGTCCACGACGTACGGAGAGATGCAAATTACGATCAATCTGTCGAAGCCCGAGAAGAATCCGAAGGAAATCGCCATGGCGAAGCTGCTGCCTCCTCCGGTTTATCCCAAATGTCAGCTTTGCCGGGAGAACGTCGGTTATGCCGGTCGGCTGAATCATCCGGCCAGACAGAACCTGAGAGTAATTCCGTTAATGTTAAACGAAGAACCCTGGTTCTTCCAGTATTCGCCGTATGTCTATTATAACGAGCATTGTATCGTGTTCCACCACGACCATGTACCGATGAAGCTGACGCGGGATACATTTAAACGTTTGTTGGATTTCACCACGGCATTTCCGCATTATTTCATTGGTTCAAATGCTGACTTGCCGATTGTGGGCGGCTCGATTTTGACGCATGACCATTTTCAAGGGGGAAGACACACCTTCCCACTGGAACAGGCGCCTGTGGAAATCTCTTATGCACACCCGGGGTTTGCCGGGGTCACCGTAGGCATTGTTCACTGGCCTATGACGGTCCTCCGTATTCATGGCATGGACCCGGCAACCGTACTGGATGCCGCGGATGACCTGTATGAGAAATGGAAGACCTATAGCGATCCGTCCGCAGGGGTGCTGGCTTTTAGCGAGGAGAACGGAGAATCGGTGCCGCATAATACAGTGACGCCTATCGTTCGGCGTAGTGCTGACGGGGGATACGAAGCGGATATCGTACTGAGGAACAACCGTACCAGCGAGGAACATCCAGAAGGAATCTTCCATCCCCATCGCGAGATGCATCATATTAAGAAAGAGAACATCGGCTTGATTGAGGTCATGGGTCTGGCTATTCTTCCCGGCCGTCTGAAGGAAGAATTGGCGGATATCGCCGATATTCTGGCAGGAAATACAGCCCTCTATGAGCAGACAATTTCCGATCCTGCCGCACCGCTCGCTGTGCATGCTGAATGGGTGAAGGAACTGGTGGCGAATGCCGCAGGAACATTGACCCGGGAAGCGGCAGAGGCCTTACTCCAGGATCAGGTTGGGCGTAAATTTGCCGAGATTCTTGAGCATGCGGGTGTGTTCAAGACAACGGATGAAGGACGGGCGGCGTTTGACCGATTTGTCGTATCCGCCGGATATCGCAAGCAATAAGCCTGAATAAGAAACAAGGCCGTCTCGGGGAGATTAAGACCTGGACGGCTTCTTTGTTTTGGGACTTAGGGCCGAAGTCGTGTTTTTGGTTTGTGATTGGCTTGCCGTTGACGGTATAATTAGAGGTGGAAGGCCTTTACGGTGATGTCAATATTATTCAAGACATACATAACAAGCGGGGAGGAATATGAGTTGGACAATTTTGTGTTTCATAATCCAACGAAGCTTATTTTTGGAAAAGGTCAATTGAAAGCCTTAAGCACCGAAGTACCTGCATATGGGCAAAAGGTGCTGCTCGTTTATGGGGGCGGCAGCATTAAACGCAGCGGTTTGTATGATCAGGTCGTGGCTATCTTGCAGGAGATTGGAGCCGTATGGACGGAACTGCCCGGCGTTGAACCGAATCCACGTCTGTCGACAGTTCATCGCGGGGTTGAGCTGTGCAAGTCTGAGGAGATTGAATTGATTCTGGCGGTTGGTGGAGGGAGCGTGCTTGATTGTGCCAAAGCCATTGCCGTGGGAGCCAAATACGAGGGTGATATGTGGGATTTTGCAGAGCATAAGGCGGTACCGCAGGATGCCCTTCCATTGGGTACGGTGCTTACGATGGCAGCCACAGGGTCAGAGATGAACGGGAACTCCGTCATTTCTAACGAAGCTACGCAGGAGAAGTTGGGCTGGGGAAGTAAGTTCGCTTATCCCGCATTTTCTATTCTAGATCCGCATTATACGGTTACGTTACCTAAGGAGCAAACGGTATATGGCATGGTTGACATTATGTCACATGTGTTCGAGCATTACTTCCATCATACGGATCATACTTCGCTGCAGGACGAATTCTCCGAAGCTTTATTGCGTACGGTCATTGAAACGGCCCCTAAACTGGTCCGGGATTTGCAGAACGAGGATCATCGGGCAACCATTCTGCTTTGCGGCACAATGGCCTTGAACGGGGTACTCGACATGGGTTATTCCGGTGACTGGGCGACTCATAACATCGAGCATGCCGTGTCTGCAGTCTATGATATTCCGCACGGCGGCGGATTGGCTATTCTATTCCCGAACTGGATGAAATACAATTTGCAGCATGATGTTGCCCGGTTTAAGCGACTGGCGGAGAAGGTGTTCCATATCGATCCCACTGGCAAAGATGACGAGACGGTTGCTCTTGAAGGTATTGCGGCGCTGCAGTCCTTCTGGTCTTCCATCGGCGCTCCAAGCCGTCTGGCCGACTATGGCATTGATGACAGCCAACTAGAAGTCATGGCTGGTAAAGCAGTCCGGTTTGGTCCCTTCGGCAATTTTGCAGTACTGGACCATGCTGATGTCCTGGAGATTTATCGCATGTCTTTGTAAAAAAACTTAGTTACCAAGCCGGTTTAAGGGGGCTTGGCCCCGTAGTCCGACTGTTTTTTTGAAACGAAAACGGCAGGAAGAACGTATGAAACAAATAGAGTGCGAGTTCAAAATACCACTTAGAGTTGCATATTTTGGGCAGAGGGGGGAGAGAGCATGGAGACGCTGTTTTGGGGCTGTTTTGTTGGAGGGGCCTTGTTCGCAGTCATTAGCGCGGTGCTGGGGGATCTGATTGGAAGCTGGCTGGACGGCCTGTTCGATTTTATGTCCGTTGATTTCCTGAAGCCGGTCATTTCGGCTTCGGCGGTTACTTCCTTTGGTGGAGCGGGCATCTTGCTAACCCGTTATACCGGACTTGGTCCGGCAGTCATCGTGATTGCGTCTATATTGATTGCAGGCTTATTATCAGTGGGAGTCTATTTCGCCTACGTTAAGCCCATGGAAAATAGCGAAAATTCTACCGGCTTCTCAAACTCTGAACTGCCCGGAAAAATGGGCGAGGTCACCGTTCCGATTCCGGCACAGGGTTATGGGGAGATCATGATACGGCTGGTCGCCGGCAATACGATTCACATTGCCTCTAGCTGGGATCGCAAAGATATTCCCGCCGGTACTTCTGTCGTCGTGGTAGATACGACGAAGGAAGGGACTGTGCAGGTGGCGGAACTGGATACTGGCTCATTGTAGCGACGAAACGAAGTATCTATCTAAGAAGAGGGAGCTGATGTGAGTTGTTTTTTGAGAACATTCCGGATTTTTTGTTTATTCCTTTGATTGTTATTGCGGTGATTCTGGTTCTAGGTCTGGCCTTCTGGGCTAGATACAAAACGGTCAGCCCGGATGAGGCGATGATCGTTACCGGTTCATTCCTGGGCAACAAAAATATTTCTGACGACCAGTCCGGTCGTAAAATCAAAATCGTACGCGGTGGCGGTGCATTTATCTGGCCGATCTTCCAGAAGGCCGAATTCATGTCATTGCTGTCTCACAAGCTTGATGTCATGACCCCTGAAGTATATACGGAGCAGGGCGTTCCGGTATCCGCGGACGGGGTTGCGATTATCAAGGTAGGGAGCTCCATTGAGGATGTTGCGACAGCAGCCGAACAATTCATGGGCAAGCCTATTGAATCGCTGAAGGGTGAGGCGCAGGAAGTACTGGAAGGTCATTTGCGTTCCATTCTGGGCTCCATGACGGTTGAGGAAGTATACCGTAACCGCGACAAATTTGCTCAAGAAGTGCAAGGTGTAGCTGCCCGCGACTTGAAGAAGATGGGTCTGCAAATTGTCTCCTTCACTATTAAGGATGTAAGAGACAAGCACGGCTATCTGGAGGCGCTGGGTAAACCAAGGATCGCTGCAGTTAAGCGGGATGCCGACATTGCCGAGGCGGAAGCGCTGCGGGATGCGCGGATTCAAAAGGCGCTTGCCGAAGAATCCGGGCAGAAGGCGGAAGTGCTGCGTGATACCAACATTGCCGAAGCCGAGAAGGATAAGGAACTGAAGGTAGCTTCCTTTAAGAAGGTTCAGGATACGGCCAAGGCGGAAGCGGACCAGGCCTACCATATCCAGGAGGCTAAAGCCAAGCAGTTGATGGTCGAGGAGCAAATGAAGGTCGAACTCGTCCGTAAGGAACGGGAAATTGATCTGCAAGAGAAAGAAATTACCGTTCGTGAGAAACAATATGATGCTGAAGTGAAGAAGAAAGCCGATGCCGATCGTTATGCGGTAGAACAAGCGGCAGAAGCCGACAAAGCCCGTAAAATGCGGGAAGCCGATGCCTTGCAATATTCGATTGAGACGCAAGCCAAGGCTTCTGCGGAACAGAAGCGTCTCGAAGGTCTGGCAATTGCTGATGCCGAACGTGCCAAAGGTACCGCCGATGCGGAAATAATCCGCTTGCGTGGTTTGGCTGAAGCCGAAGCGAAGGAGAAATTGGCTGAAGCGTTCCAAAAATTTGGCGAAGCGGCTGTACTCGATATTGTCGTCAAGATGCTGCCTGACTTGGCTCGTCAAATTGCCGAGCCGTTGTCCAGCATCGATAAGTTGACTGTAGTGGATACAGGGAAAGGTGAAGGCGCCGCACGGGTTAGCAATTATGTAACTGAACTGATGGCTACGGCACCGGATATGCTGAAGAGCGTATCGGGAATTGAACTGGATAAGCTGATCCAGGGCTTGACCAAGGGTAAGGTCGTTTCTACACCAGCTCCGCTCGCGGCTTCCGTTGAGAACAAACCGGCTGCGGTTCTTCCGCCACAACCACAGGCTGAGCAGCCTGCTCCGAAGATTGTGGAGCCTCCTTTGGACCCTCAAATATAGAAGAGCAATGAACTATCAGGGGAAGACCCTCATTTGCTCATGAAATTTCTCCGCTTGACGCTTGACAATGTCTAAGGAGAAAGGTAACTTGGCATAGAGATCACTGAATGCAAGAAATGCAGCGTCCCGCCCTGCTTGGGCGAGGACGCTTTCAAATTGCCGTGAAATCCGCTGACAGAAGCGGAGCAAATCGATTATAATGGGTGTAAGCGATTTCCGAGAATCAGACAAGAAGAGGTGCAACCGATTGTGAACAGCCTAAGCGTAGCCAAAGTGTTGAACAACAACGTCATTATTGCAAGACACCCGGAGCATGGCGAGGTCGTTGTAATCGGCAAAGGCATCGGATTCAATCGCAAGACGGGAGACTCAATCCCGCTGGAAGCGATTGAGAAACTGTTTATTCTCACGAGCCAGCAAGAACAGGAGCAATATAAGCAACTCGTGCCTCAGGTGGATGAGCAGTTAATCGAGACGATTGGCGAGATCATTATGTATATTTCGGGAAAGACGGATGTACAGCTTAATGAGCATATTCATATCGCTCTCACGGATCACTTGGCGTTCGCAATCAAGCGTGCCGAGCAGGATCTCGCCTTCCATAATCCCTTCTTGTTCGAAACAAAGGAAATCTATCCGTTAGAATTCGAGCTGGCGCAATATGCCATTGATTTGATTCATCGGAAAATGGGGGTTGATTTGGGCGAGGACGAGGTAGGGTTCGTTGCCTTGCACATCAATAGTGCCATGACCAACCGTCATATTAGCGAGGTTCGTGGACATGCTCAATTAATCGCTGATTTGGTCAAGATTATTGAAGAGGAACTCCACTTCACGATCTTGAGAGATTCCCTGGATTATTCCCGGTTGCTTACGCATTTGCGTTTTGCCATTGAACGGGTACGCCGGGGGGAACAGGTGAGCGAAGTCGATAAGTTAGCTAGCTTGCTAGAGAAGGAGTACCCGGCGCTTTATCTGCTAGCCGAGAAGCTTACCCTCATCATGGAGCAGCGTTTAAAGATGCCGGTGTATCAGGCAGAAGTTAGCTACTTGACGCTGCATTTGCACCGAGTCGCTCCGGAGAATGTTCAATAGAACTTCGCTTGCATGTGAAAAAAAGCTCTGTTATACTTTTGAATTGTAACCAACTAACTTCATAATCACAATGTGTGACTGATTCGATCAGGCATGAGTTGATTATAGTTTTTTTGATTGTATCGCGTGAATCCGGGGTAACATATCCCTAGGTAGCTTTGATACATGAGAGGGGACTCTATTAGCTCATGCTTTTTATTTTTGTATTCGTTACACATTTGGCTTTGGTTATCGCCATCCCTTACAATAAAGGGAGCGTATCATATACATCTACCTAAAATTATAAGCAGAAAGCGAGAGGATCGAATATGGAAAGAACGTTCAGAATTACCGATGAGGATGGAATTCACGCACGCCCGGCTACGGCACTGGTTAATACAGCAAATAAATTTAAGGGAGCCGAATCCTTTGCAGAGGCTAACGGCAAAAAAGTAACATTGAAATCTATTCTGGGCGTATTGTCCCTGGGCTTGGAACAAGGAGATTCGTTCAAACTGATCGTTGAAGGAGAAGAAGCTGCAGATGCACTTCAAGCGCTCACTGATGTCATGGTCAACGAAGGGTTGGGAGAAGTGAATGCTTAATATTGCCGGTATTGCCGCTTCCGCCGGCGTGGCTATTGCCAAGGCATTTAAGCTGGAGCATCCCGACTACACGGTAACTCGCCGGGAAGCTGCTGATCCGGCCGCAGAACTTGCGCGGCTGGATGATGCACTGGCAAAATCCCAGCAGGAGCTTGAGGCGATTAAAGAGCGCACGCTTCAAGAGCTTGGTGAGAAGAAAGCGGAGATTTTTGAGTCTCATTTGCTGATCTTAAACGATCCTGAACTGTTGACTCCGGTTCGTGATAAAATTGAATCGGCTAAGGCTAGTGCAGAATTTGCGCTGGATGAAACGGCATCTGAATTCATCACCATGTTCGAGAACATGAAGAGCGCTTATCTTAAAGAACGCGCCGCAGATATGCGGGACGTCACCAAGCGGGTACTAACGCACCTGCTCGGATTGACCTATGTCAATCCGGCCGATATCAGTGAAGAAGTCATCGTGATTGCCGAGGACTTGACGCCATCGGATACGGCGCAATTGAACCGTAACTATGTCAAAGGCTTCACCACGAATATCGGTGGACGCACTTCGCACTCCGCGATTATGGCTCGTTCCCTGGAAATCCCGGCTGTGGTAGGAACCAAGGACGTGCTGGAGCAAGTGAACAGCGGCGATCTTGTTATTGTGGATGGTCTGGATGGTCATGTGATTGTCAATCCTAGCGAAGAAGTGATCCGTGAATACACGGACAAACGTGACAACCATCTTCGTCAGATCGAAGAATGGAAGAAGCTTCGCGGGGTCAAGACAGAGTCCAAGGATGGCGTGCACGTGGAGCTTGCGGCTAATATCGGGACTCCTAACGATGTGACGGGCGTGCTTGAGAACGGCGGGGAGGGCGTAGGTCTATATCGGACCGAGTTCCTCTACATGGGACGTACAGAGCTGCCTTCGGAGGACATCCAGTTCAATGCCTACAAGACCGTATTGGAGAAAATGGAAGGTAAGCCTGTAGTCGTCAGAACGCTTGATATTGGTGGCGACAAGGAGTTGCCTTATCTGAACCTGCCGAAGGAGATGAATCCGTTCCTGGGCTTCCGGGCCATTCGCCTGTGCCTGGAGCAAAAGGATATCTTCCGTACTCAGCTTCGCGCGTTGTTGCGGGCCAGTGTGTATGGATCGCTGCGGATTATGTTCCCGATGATCGCTACATTGGATGAATTCCGGGCGGCCAAGGCACTGCTGTTGGAAGAGAAGGACAAATTGAAGGCCGAGGGCGTTCAGGTATCCGAAGAAATTCAACTGGGCATCATGGTAGAAATTCCTTCAACTGCCGTTCTGGCAGATCAGTTTGCGAAGGAAGTCGACTTTTTCAGTATTGGAACCAATGATCTTATTCAATATACGATGGCCGCAGACCGCATGAATGAACGTGTCTCCTATCTGTATCAGCCATACAACCCGGCGATTCTGCGTCTGGTCAGCATGGTGATTGAAGCTGCTCACAAGGAAGGCAAGTGGGCTGGCATGTGTGGTGAAATGGCAGGCGATGCTACAGCCATTCCGCTGCTGCTCGGCTTGGGTCTCGATGAATTCAGCATGAGCGCAACCTCCATTTTACCAGCACGTTCGCAAATTTCCCGGTTGTCCAGAGCAGAAATGAAGGAACTGGCAGCCAAAGCATTGCTAATGCAGACCGCTGAGCAAGTGGTCGAATTGGTTCGCAGCATCGAAGAATAACAGGGTTAGCTTTTCCAACCGTTTTGCGGGTTTCCTATAGGCCGGCGCCGTTGTGCGCCGGTTTTTTTTGCAATATGGTTTATTTTTGGTCGCTTTTGGGATAAAGTGAATTAAAATCAACTATTTGAACTAACTCTATTAGGATCACAGGAGTAACTTTATATGCAGACTAACTATACCAATATAGGCATTATCGATATCGGCTCCAACTCGATTCGGCTGGCTATATATGAAACCGCACCGCAAGGTGCTTATCGGCTAATTAATGAGAAGAAGGAATCGGCTCGTTTAAGTGAAAAGATGAACTCGGAAGGAGCCATGGAGCAGGCTGAAATCCTCTCTATTGTGCCCATTCTTCGCCAGTTTCGTGAGGTTTGCCGAGCCTATTCGTGCGAACAGGTCCGAGTTGCGGCTACGGCAGCGATCCGCAATGCGGCGAATGCCGAGGAAATCAAGACCTTGCTGGAAGCTGAGACAGGCCTGGACATTGAGATTCTCTCCGGGGAGCAGGAAGCCTATTATGGTTTCGTGGCCGTTGCAGGGGGGATGACCGACGAGGACGGCTTTATTATTGATATCGGTGGGGGGAGCACGGAGATTGTGCTGTTCCAGGGGCGGCGCATGATAAGCAGCGTATCGCTGCCGATCGGAGCCGTCAATGCCCAGGTCAGGTTCGGACCGGCTTCGGAGCCTTGGACGGCTGAACAGATCGGGCGCTTGCAGAGTGAGGTAGAGCGCTTGCTGAGCGGCTTATCCTGGATCGATGAGCATCCGGGCTTGCCGCTTATCGGCTTGGGAGGGACTATTCGTACGCTGGGCAAGCTGGATCAGCGGCGGCGGAAGTATCCACTCCGCCTGGCCCATAACTATCGGCTGGAGACGGACAGTCTTCGGTATTATGCCGAAACGCTACCCGACCTTCCGCTAGAGAAGCGTAGGCGCCTGGATGGCTTATCCAAATCGCGTGTGGATATTATTGTGCCGGGGACAATCATCCTGCACACGGTTCTCCGCCGGGTCGGGGCCATTTACTGTCAGGTCAGCGGCGCAGGCCTGCGTGAGGGGCTGCTTCAGCATACGCTGGGGCTGGAATTGCCTGCTGCGGCTGAGGTGCTGGAGCGTCAGGCCGAGACTTTGCTGACCTTTCATACGCAAGCCCCACGGGAGCACTTTCGCCAAGTCAGTCGCCATGCGGAGCAGCTTTACCATCTGCTGGCGGCAGGTGCGGAGGAGCCGCAAATCAGTCGGCTCCTGCAGACTGCTTCGCGCCTATATAAGATTGGTGGGGATATTCGTTACCATCAATACGATAAGCATACCTTATACTGGATGACTCAAGCTCCCCTTGGGGCCTTAACCCATCGGGAGGCTATATTATGCAGCTTGATTGTGGATTATCCAGCTAACCACGGCAAGAAAGTGAACTTTGGCGTATATCGGGGTCTGCTTAAGGAAAAGGACGATGAGTTAGTTGAAAGACTGGGTGCTTTGGTGGAGGTTGCTCTTGCCATGGATGCCAGCGAGACACAGTCGTTGCAAATTTGGGAGGTAGCGCTAAAGGGGGATGCCTTGCGGCTGAAATTATTAAGCCGCAGTCAAACTTACCTGGAAATCAGGCAGCTTACGACTGCGGCCAAAAGCTTCAAGCGAGCTTGGGGAATTACACTAGATTGGTCGGTTCACCCGTCTTCCATAAATTAATCTGGTGGGCGGAGAACTGGCTGCGGCAATCAGGCTGGGTATTGCGGATCGGTTCATACTTTCCGCTGGATACCAGCCTTTTTGCTTTGACATTATCAGCAAGCGATAGGTTCAGGATTTGCACCAAGGTCTCCCGGGTCTCCTCCTTGGTGACGGGACACATCAGTTCAATCCGGCGGGTCAGGTTACGGGTCATCCAGTCAGCACTCGAAATGTAAACCTCCGGTTGCCCTCCGTTCTCGAAGTAATAGATACGGGAATGCTCCAGGAAGCGGTCCACGATACTACGTACGGTAATTTGCTCGCTCAGTCCTTCAACACCCGGACGAAGACAGCAGACACCACGTACAATCAGATCAATATTAACGCCAGCCGAGGAGGCCTCATATAGCTGATCAATCATTTCCTGATTAGATAAAGAATTCATCTTGGCAATGATTCGTGCTGGCCTTCCGGCAGTGGCATGTTCAGCTTCCCGCTGGATTAACTCAAGTAGCTTGTCCTTCATGCTCGTCGGAGCTACGGTCAATGTCTTCCAGTGCCCCGCTTCCGAGTATCCCGTGATCAGGTTGAACAACTGGGAAGCATCCTCTCCGATAAGCGGGTCTGTCGTAAACAAGCCGATATCGGTATACAGGCGGGCGGTGGTATCGTTATAGTTACCAGTCCCCACATGGATGTAGCGCTTGAGGTCGCGACCTTCCTGCCGAACGACAAGCAGAATCTTCGCGTGGGTCTTCAAGCCGACCAAGCCATAGACTACGTGACAGCCGGCCTTCTCCAACTTACGCGCCCAGGCAATATTACGTTCCTCGTCAAAGCGGGCCTTCAGTTCGACGACGACGGTCACCTGCTTGCCGGATTCAGCGGCATTGGCCAGAGCCTGAATCAATGGAGAGTTACCACTGACCCGGTACAGCGTCATCTTGATGGCCATCACCGCCGGGTCCTCTGCGGCCTGGTCAATAAAATCGGTAACCGCGTCAAAGCTCTCGTAAGGGTGATACATTAGCACATCGCGTTCTTGCAACACTTCAAAGAAATCGGTGTTGTGCCCGAATTCCCGCGGATATACGGGGTCGATTTGGGGATAACGAAGCTTGGGATACCCTTTTACCGCACCAGGGAGACGGCCGAGATAGCCGAGATCCAGCGGCCCATCAATCTCAAAGATGGCTTCACCGACCTCAAATTCCTCCTCCAGCAATTCAAGGGCGTAAGGGTGAATACCCTTCTGAATTTCCATCCTGACGGGTGAGCCCCAACGCCGCTTCCGCAGTTCCTTCTCAATCTCCTCCAGCAAATCTTCGGCTCCTTCTTCATCGAAGGCCAGGTCCGCATTACGCGTAAGCCTGAATTCATGAACGGCCAGCGGTTCGTAACCGCTGAACAACGTTTGGATATGGTGACGGATCAGTTCTTCAATAAGGATGAACGCTTGTTTCTTACTGTTGGAATGATTCGGTAAGGGAATAATTCTGGACAAGTTGGACGGGATCTGCACAATGGCGAAATAGGGTGATCTCTCCTCCCCGTCCTCATCGATTTGCGGCTCATTTTCTCGCTTGAGCACAACGGCTAAATAGACAAATCCTGTATGTACCAGTGGAAAAGGGCGGCTTTGATCGACGGCCATGGGAGTGAGGACCGGAAAGACAATATCATGGTAGTAGGTCTCCATGGATTTACGCTGCGCCATATTCAAATCATCGTATTTGAGGAACATGATATTTTCCCGAACAAGCTGTCTGGATATATCCCGGAAGGTACGGTACTGTTCTGTAACCATGGCCGAAATGCGACTAATCAGACGCTTGTACAGCCCGGCCGGGGTATAACCCGTAAAGTCCTTCTTCACATATCCGGCCCGGATTTGATCCTGTATGCCGGCGACACGCACACTCATGAATTCATCCAGGTTGCTGGAGACGATGGACAGGAATTTGGCCCTTTCCAGCAAAGGGGTGCTTGCATCTCTGGCTTCCAATAGCACCCGCCGATTAAACTCTACCCAACTGAGATCGCGGTTCAAGTACCGTGGTCCTTGTTTTTTAATTTCCGTAAGCGCCATTTGTATGACCTCCGCTTTAAGTGACGATTCTGACTGAGAAACAGGCAAGTTAGCTGTCCTCCTCCTCATTTTACTATGCCGGAAAGAAGCGAATTGCATACTTTTGTAAACTCTATGTAAAAATTATAACTCTATGTAAAGTTTATTCGAGAAATTGAGAGTTTCTTGGTAGGTTGTTGCTAAAGATGGGTAATATATGAGTAGGGCGCCAATGCGCGCCAGACAGGGAACTATTCTGAGGAGGTTGTTGCAAGATGAGTACGAACCATCACACGTTCCAACTAAACGTTACGCCCAGAACGGAATTCCATCGCTCTTCGCTGCGCGAGTTGAGACAAAATGGCCGTGTTCCGGCCGTCGTTTATGGAGGCGAGTCCGAGAACCTTGCGGTTCATGTGGATGTCAAGCAGCTTGTGAAGGTAGCACGTACGGGAAGATCGGAATTCTTCGACCTGAAGGTTGAAGGGGGACAAACTCTACCGGTGCTGATTAAGGACCTTCAACAACGCAGAGGAGAAATTATTCACGCCGATTTTCAGCAGGTGTCCAAGAACAAGCCAATTCGCGTAAAAGTACCTTTAAGCTTTACGGGTACAGCGCAAGGCACCAAGGTTGGAGGAATTCTGCAATTTCAGGCAACGGAGTTGGACGTAGAGGGGCTGCCGGGCGTATTGCCTGCAAGCCTGGAGATAGATATTACTGCGCTTGATGTCGGTGACAAGCTGACAGCCAGCGAAGTCGAATTGCCGAAAGGCATTATCCTGCACGCTCAACCGGAGGAGGTACTTGCGGTCGTTCTGCAACAAACGCTGGATACGGCAGCGGAGGATGCGGGTGCAGCGGATAGTGAGCCGGATGCAGGGGCTAAGAACACGGACGAGGGCTAAGCCTGGTCTTCGGAACTGTTGTCAGGAACATCAAGTCATTTCAGGCTAATGGAAGGCAGGTTATCCCATGTATCTCGACTTCAAGGGGGTAGCCTGCTTTTTTGTCCGGCTTGACGAATCCAGCTTTTGTAACTAGAATGGTTGCAGGATTAATAGAATTTATATGATAGGAAAGAAGGGGTCGCATGCCGCCAAAAACCAAAACCAATGCCTTGGCCCGGCGCAAAGCCGAGCAATTGAAAGAACAGCAAAAGATGAAAACGAGACGTTTGATCTGGTTCACGACGGTTGGACTACTGATTGTCCTGATCATTGCCGTATTGGCGTTCCAGCCGGCACCGAAGGCTGCGGAATTTGATTATGCCAATCTGCCCGTGTTAGGGCAAGCTGACGCGCCAGTTAAAGTGGTAGAATTCGGGGACTATCAGTGCCCGGCCTGTAAGAGCGTCAATGAAATGGTTAAGCCGAACCTGGTTAAAGACTACATAGATGAAGGCAAGGTGGCCTTCTACTTCATGAACCTGCCATTTATCGGGACGGATTCGTTCACGGCAGCCCTCGCTGCACAAGCCGTGTATCATCAGAATCAGGAAGCCTTCTGGCCTTATTTCGATGCGATTTATGAGCATCAGGGAGAGGAGAATGCCGGTTGGGCCTCGCAGGAGTTCCTGGTAGAGCTGGCTAAGCAATTGGAATTGCCGATTGATTACGAACTGCTGCAGCAAGACATCGCCGAAGCGACTTATCAGAGCGAGGTTGAAGCACATCTGGCGCAAGGCAACAGTCTGAGGGTGGACAGCACGCCGACCTTCTTCATCAACGGCATTGAATATGTCGGTCATTTGGGAGATTACGAGGCGCTCAAGAAGACCATTGATTTGGAATTGGAAAAATAGAGGGGATAGACGGGAGGAATAACAGGGTATGCGGGCTTTTTTGAGGAATTACGGTATTTATATGGCCTGGCTGGTGGCGCTGGTGGCTACGGCGGGCAGCCTGTACCTGAGTGAGGTGCTGCATTATGAGCCTTGTCGCTTGTGCTGGTTCCAGCGCATTTTCATGTATCCCCAGGTTCTGCTGCTGGGTGTGGCAGCGTACCGTCAGGATCGTCATATCATTCCGTACTCTCTGCTGCTTAGCATCGTCGGAGGTGCAATTTCCGTATATCATTACGCTGAGCAAAAAATTCCTGCCTTATCCCGCCTGCTTCCCTGCAAGGTAGGGGTTCCCTGCAACGTGGATTACCTCGGCAGCGGGTGGTTCGGTTTTATCACGATTCCCTTCATGGCGCTAATTGCCGCAATATTGATTGTCTTGTTCCTGCTGGCGGCCCGGCAGCAGCCCGCTGAGGAAGAGTTGGAGGACTAATAATAACATGTAACGTCCGTGCGGCCTTGGCTGTGACGGGCGTTTTTTGTGTTGCGAGCAATTAGGGAGAATCGTCAGGATATTTTCCCAGGATAAGGAGTGTGAAATATTGTAATTTTCGGTTGAGGGGATGAATGGGCGGCTTGGATCAGATGAGCTAAAATGAAGGAGGTTAGTATCTTAATTCCCCAAAGGAGGATATCTCGTGATGCAAGCTAATCATACAAAATCAGGGTCTGGAAGAGTGGCACTTCATCAAGTACGAATTCAGGATGATTTCTGGAGTTATTATATTGGTCTGGTGAAGGATGTAGTGGTGCCTTATCAGTGGGAGGCGCTGAACGATCGGGTAGAAGCAGCCGAGCCTAGTGGTGCGGTACGTAATTTTCGGATTGCCGCCGGCTTGGAGCAGGGTGAATTCTATGGGATGGTATTCCAGGATAGCGATGTGGCTAAATGGCTGGAAGCGGTGGCTTATCTTTTGGAAACGGATACAAATCCGCAGTTGGAGCAAATTGCCGATGAAATGATCGATATTATTGCTCTAGCTCAGCGGGAGGATGGGTATCTAAATACGTATTTTCAGTTGAAGGAGCCGGATAAACGCTGGACCAATCTGACGGAGTGTCACGAGCTTTATTGCGCTGGACATATGATTGAGGCAGGGGTTGCGTACTACCGGGCTACGGGGAAAAACAAGCTACTTCAAGTGGTGAGTAAGTTCGCGGATTATATTGACCAAGTATTTGGCAACGAGCCCGGCAAGCTGGCTGGCTATGATGGGCATCAGGAGATTGAGCTTGCATTGGTGAAGCTTTATGAGGTGACTGGAGAAAAGCGCTATTTGCAGCTCAGTCAGTATTTTCTGGATCAGCGCGGGCAGCAGCCGTCGTTCTTCCAGGAGGAGTTCAAGCAACGAGGGGGCAAGACGTTCTGGCCCGGCACGGTGGGAGAACGAGTGGACCTGGAATATCATCAGGCTCATCTCCCCGTCAGGGAGCAAGAGACGGCCACCGGACACGCCGTACGGCTCATGTATATGCTGGCAGGGATGGCGGATGTAGCGGGAATGACTGGGGACGAAACCATGCTGGCCGCTTGCCGCAAGCTCTGGGATAACGTGACCGGGAAGCAGATGTATATTACCGGCGGAGTAGGCTCCATGCCTCAGGGCGAAGCCTTCTCGTTTGACTACAATTTGCCGAATGATACCGTATACGCGGAGACTTGTGCCTCCATTGGCCTGATCTTTTTTGCCCATCGGATGCTGCGCATTGCTCCCGAATCGAGATATGCCGATGTGCTGGAACGCGCACTGTATAACACAGTAGTTGGTGGAATGGCCAGGGATGGGAAGCATTTCTTCTACGTCAATCCGCTTGAGGTAGATCCCAAGGCTTGCGGAGGGGGCAATCATAGCGTAGATCATGTCAAACCGGTACGTCAGGGCTGGTTCGGTTGCGCCTGCTGTCCGCCCAATGTAGCTCGATTGCTGGCCTCTCTGGGTGAGTATATCTATTCAGTTCAAGGGGATATCCTCTACACCCATTTATACATCGGCGGGGAAGCGGAGCTTAAGGTAGGGGCTGGAACTGTTAAGGTGACGCAAACGACAAACTATCCTTGGGAGGGGACTGTACAATTTGCGGTGGAGCCAGCAGGAGTAGAGCGCTTCACGTTAGCTCTTCGAATTCCGGATTGGTGTCCTGAGGCGAAGATAGCGGTGAATGGAGAGGTTCAGCCGCTGGATGCAGCTCTGGTTCGGAATGGGTACTATTGGCTGCAGCGGGACTGGCAGGCCGGAGATAAGGTGGAATTGACTTTGCAAATGCCTGTTACCCGGATGTACAGCCATCCGCTCGTAAGAGCCAATGCCGGGAAGGTGGCATTGCAACGTGGGCCGCTGGTCTACTGCCTAGAAGAAGCGGACCAAGGGCCTCATTTGCATGAGATCATCTTGCCAAGGTCTGCCGCTTTGCGTGATACCTGGGCCAAGGAATTGCTTGGTGGAGTGGTTACGGTCGAGGCAGAGGGAATCAGACTGTCGGAGCAGGGCTGGCAAGGTGGCTTGTACAGTTCCGCTGCCCATCCATCCGAGGAGCAGGTCGCGCTCAAATTTATCCCGTATTATGCCTGGGCGAACCGCGGCGAGGGAGAGATGACGGTGTGGCTGCGAGAACGTTGATTGCCTTCTCGGGTGAGGCTGTGACAAGTGCCTAATTATCCGCATATGATACCGGAGATGATCATCTTTTGACAAAGGAGAGGGCGGCTCTGAAAAAGATCAAGCCTGTGAAATCCGGAAGAGCGAAAAAATCGCTCTACTATGTGGATAATCCCGAGATTAACGAATTAAAGATGTTGGAAGAACGGAAAGGATTGGCGCAAGCCAAAACGAAGGAGCTTCATATTCACCAGACTTCAACGTTGTCACCGGCACCCCCCAGGAAAGACCAGCCCAGCTTGGCAACCGGTCTGCCAGGGAAGGAGGATGCCTTGGACCGGAATCAACAACAACTATTGCATGAGCAGTTGCTGGAGAAGGAAGCACCTCATCAGGAAGCGGGTATTATCTATACGGACGATCTCATCGATGCAGCTGTAACGGGAGAGAAAATTGCTCCATTTACCATTGATGCGTCCCGGATTATGCGTGGCTCCATTGGTACTGCCTGGATTGCGGACTATGCGGTGGAGAACGCCAAGTTGGCCGACCAGGCCGTAACCTCCCAGAAGCTCGCTCCTTCGTCGGTGAACGGCAATCATCTGGCGGAGGGGTCCATCGAGGGGCGGGCTATCCGTGACCAATCTATCCGCGGGGAGAAATTGGCGGATGGCAGTATCACACCGGAGAAGTTGGCGGATCGGGCCATCACGGGCGAGAAGCTGGCGGAAGGAACCATTCAAAGTCGTCATCTCGGTGAATGGATGATTACGTCGGATCTGGTGCAGGATCAAGCCATCACCGGAGAGAAAATTCGTAGCGGCGCAATTCAGGCATCCCAGTTGGCTAATGGGGCGGTGGATACTTCCAAGCTGGGTGACCAATCCGTCACGACGTCCAAGTTGCGTGACACTTCTGTAACTTCAGGCAAGCTGGCGGAAGGAGCCGTGGAAAGCCGCCATTTGGCGGATCATGCTGTCTCTCCAAGACATCTGGCTCCAGGGCAAATTGGCCAGGAGCATCTGGCCTGGTCAAGTGTAGGGACTGACCAGTTGCAGGAAGGGAGCATTACGGGAGATCATGTGGGGGAAGGGATTATTGAATCCCGTCATATCAGGCCAGGGGCCATAACCAGCGGGCATGTGCAGACGGGAAGCATCGGGCAAGCTCATATTGGAGATGGAGAAATCAAAGGCCGGCATGTTGCCGACAAGTCGATCCTCTTCACAAAGCTTAGCGACCAGTGCGTCGGAACCTCGCATATTGTCGAGCAGTCCATTACTTCCTCCAAAATTGCCGACCAAAGTATTCTCCCGGGGAAAATATCCAATGAGGCCGTACTGGCCCGTCATCTCGCTCCAGGCGTTGTGCAGTCTGGACATCTAGCCCCGGGCGCAGTCACGGACACTCATCTGGCTCCCGCCTCGGTGCAGGCCGGACAACTGGCCCCATTGACAGTGCAGGAATGGCATTTGGCGGATGGTGCGGTAACCGGTGAGAAGCTGGGAGGTGCCGAGGTATCGGGAGAACATCTCGCCTCGGGAGCAGTCGGCACCCATCATTTGCAAGCTGGCAGCGTAACGGCGGAGAAGCTGGGAACGGGCAGTGTTACGATGCGGTCCATCGGATTTGGCGCGATCACGGAAGCGGCGATTGGAGGCCGGCAAATTACTTCGGGTCATCTGGCGCTGGGAGCAGTTCACGGGATCCATCTTGCTCCGGGGTGTGTGGATGGAAGACTGCTGCAAGAGGGGGCAGTTCGAGAGGAACATCTGGGCGAGGGGTCTGTCTTCTCACAGCATCTTCAAGACCAAGCGGTCACAAGCCTCAAGTTGTCTCCTGAGAGTGTGACCACAGACAAACTGGGCGATTTGTCCGTAACTTCCTCCAAGTTATCTGAAGGTAGTATAACCTCCGGGAAGCTGGGGCTTCAGGCGGTAGAGTCCAGACATCTGGCTCCGGGAGCTGTTGGCGAAGCAGCATTGGCTGCGGGGGCCATCCATAAGTCGCATCTTGGCCCAGGATCAGTCACATCGGAGCAATTGGGTGCACTAGCGGTGGAAGAGGGGCATTTGGCGGCTGATTCAGTGACGGAGCGGGCTTTGCAGCGGGGAGTAGTTACGGCAGACAAATTAGGCGAAGGGGCTGTGCGTTCCTCCCATCTGGCTGAGGATAGCGTAGCCGGGCAACATTTGTCAGCCGGCTCGGTCAATGGCTATCACCTTGTGGCCGAAGCTATTGATTTGGAGCATTTGGCTCCTGAGTTGTTGCAACAGGGCTTGCTGCCGGAGGATGGCATCAACGGCAAGGATATTCAGCCGGCTTCAATTGGTCGCGCGCACTTGCGGCTTGGGGTTGTGGATGCTGAGGCGCTGGATCAAGCGGCGGTGGGTTCCCTTCACTTACAATCAGAGGCGGTACAGCAGGAGCATCTGGCCATAGGAGCCATCGGCGCAGAACAGCTTGGCGCAGAATCGGTGGGCAGCCGCCATGTGCAATCCGGGGCTCTTGGCCCTGAGCACCTGAGCTTTGCTCCTGTGCAATCGGCAAGTGGCGTAGTCGCCCAGCAGCAGTTTGGCATGGCGGCATTCTTGCTGCAACAGCATGAAGCGGAGACGGAAATTGCCATTACCTTTGAGATTCCGTTTGCTTCATCCGAGATCGTCATTGTAGCGATGACGAATCATTCCGCTTATTATGCGACACTCAAAGAGCAAGCTACAGATTCGGCGGTATTGACGGTCTCGAGACTCAAGGACAGTTCAGTTAATTACGGTTGTGTCACCTGGGTTGCCATTGGAAATATCTGATCATTTAAGCTCTATAGGCAAGTATTAATGGCTGTAACACAAGAAAAGGTCGCCCTGTTGCGGCCTTTTTTTGTGTTGAGAAAGGTGCTTCTTACATGAGGGTGACATATATTTCAGTGCCTGTGATTTTACGTACAGCAATTCTGCGACGAATTACCTACTATAGTGGAAACCGCTTGCAAATTATTTTTTTATCTTGTTATGTGAATGATTTCACGTTAATGCAAGTGAGTGGTATGAACAATACCTGCATAGTCGGGGAGGGGCGCGACTGCCCGGAGAATGGATCGCCATTGTCGGGCAAAGGGCAGATAAAAAGTTGGGGTAAACATCATGAACATACATAAGCAAGGGCAACGTCCGATGAATTTCATAAGGGAGAGGATTGTATTTGAAAAAGTTAATATGTCTTACCATTAGCGCGACATTGGTCCTATCAGCTTTGTCGCTGACGGTAGGGGTGTCCGGATTTCAATTGACGGGCATCGACGCCGTATCTGCGGCTTCGGAAGCTGCTGAAACGCCAGCCAAGGAGACACCAGCCAAACCAACAACGAAGACTCCTACTAAAGCCACCACGCCAAGTAAAACCACAACCAAAACACCAACGACCAAGACTCCAAGCAAAACTACTCCTACACCTGCGAAAACAACCACACCTGTCAAAACACAGGCTCCGGTTGTTAAACCCGCTGAAAGCCGTTATGCCGATGGCGTGTACGTTACCTATGGAGATGCCTATTCCAAGGGTACCGAAGGAGCCAAGGTTACAATTAAGGATGGCAAGATTAGCGCGCTGGAGTTGCTCAGAACCAGTCCCAAGCTAATCGACCGGGATGCGCGGAGCAACTACAGCGGCCTGTGGCAGGCTTATGAAATCATGAAGAAGAATCTGCTAGGCAAGACGCAAGAGCAAGCTGCCAAGGTGGACGTTGTGGCAGGAGCTACCCGTTCTGCCGAAGGCTGGAAGCTATCCATCGACCGCGCCTTCCAGAGAGCCCTGAAGGAGAAGCCGCAAGGGGTAACTTACTTTGCCGGTGAGCATATGGGCGTAGATCCTGAAGGCAAATATATGGTATTCGCCAGCTTCGATGCTACGAAGCGTACGGTCATCAAAGTATACCCACTGGATGCCAGCGGCAGTGCCGTAGACGAAGCCAAGTGGACTGAAGAACAAGCGGCACTTGTTAAATCCCTCGCTTCGGCCTTGCTGGTGAACGGAGGCGATGCGGTTGCAGTTAAGGGCCAGGAGGCCGAATTCAAGGCTGCGGCGAATGCTTATTGGGATGCGGAACAGAACGCAAAGGTGAATAACGATTCGAAATATATCGATGGTTTCTACTCCGCTTACGGTACGGCACGTGACAAGGGTGTAGAGCGAGCTGATATTTATATCCGTAACGGCAAGCTCGTTGACGTGAAGCTGTACAGACTGGGGGCTAACCTGCTGGATCGTGGCGACACGGCGTATGCAGATGTCGTTAAATCCAATGCACCCATGGTCGCCAAACTGCTGGAGAAGGGCTCGTATGTAGCTGAGTTCAAAAATGATGTGGATGCGGTAGCTGGTGCAACAGAGAGCTGCCATAGCTGGAACGTGGCCGTGGAGCGGGCATTTGAGAAAGCCTTGAAGGTTCCTGGCAAAGCTCGCTATTTCGAGGGTACCTTTGCCGGAGTAGATAATTTGTCCAAAGTGCTGGTATTAGCTGACATTCAGGAAGACCTGGTTACCAAGGTCAAAGTTCATTTGTTCGGCGCTGATGGTAAGCTGATTGCTAATGATAAGCTGACGGATGAGCAACAAGTATTAGTGCTGGAACTGGAGAAGGGTCTTAGCGCCAAGGGAGCGAATATGACACCTATCGTAGGCGAAGAGAATCTGTCCATGTCGGCCAGAGCCGCCTTTGCCGATCTGTTAAATAATGCCTCAAAGGTACAGGGGAATTACAAGGATGGCGAGTTCGTCGCTTACGGAGATGCTTATGATAAAGGCACGAATCGCGCTGATGTTACATTGCGCAACGGAATTATCGTAGGGTTGAAGTTGTACCGGGTTGGCGTCAACATGATTGATCGTGGAGAATCGGCTTATGCCGATGTGGTAAGAGGCATTCCGATTTTGACTCGTGATCTGTTATTTGCGGGTACGAGAGAACGGGCTGCCACGGTGGATGCGGTCGCTGGTGCAACAAGCAGCAGCAACGCGTTGAAGGCTGCTGTGGATCATGCGTATAAGAAAGCTGAAATTAGCGAACCGTACAAGGCGGCATATATCAATGGTATTTTTGCCGGGGTGGATCAAGAGCGTTCCGTTTACGTCATGGTTACGGTGCAGAATAACGTGCCATTCAAGATGGAGGTTTTCTATCTTGACGAGAACAGCAAGGTGAAGCCTGTAGAGCAATTGACGGAAGACGAGAAGACAGTCAAGGACGAAATTGAAACTCCGACTACGGAAGGTCCGTTGCATAAATACGGATATCGTCCGGCAGCCTTCGGGGATACGGATGGCGTTAAGGAGCTTTCTGCCAAAGTAGTAGACGCTGTCAAAAACGCGCTTGAGAATGCAGGAAGATAGGCAACAGCATTTGCCAATCAACTCGCTCAAAGCTTAACAACAAGAAGCCCTTGGCACCTGCCGGGGCTTCTTGTCATAGAAAAAATAGATGTTTTTGGGCTGAGCTTTTCACAGTCCCGATGTATAA
The DNA here is from genome assembly GCF_056836745.1 of Paenibacillus sp. 1SOY10. Taxonomy (NCBI): domain Bacteria; kingdom Bacillati; phylum Bacillota; class Bacilli; order Caryophanales; family Paenibacillaceae; genus Paenibacillus; species Paenibacillus sp. 1SOY10. Next base: position 172,946 of record NZ_JBXENK010000002.1, read on the forward strand.
TAGGGATATTATACATCGGGAGGAATTATCGTTGACGCAAATTAATCAATTAAAAACCCAGGACGAATTCGTAGGCTACTATTTGCTGAAAACGCTGGAAGTGAAGCAGACAAATGCTAATCCGCCGAAGGATTATCTCGATATGGTCCTGTGTGACGCCACCGGGGAGCTTCCGGCCAAGTTCTGGGACGCTTCATCTACAGATAAAGAAACATTCTTTCCTATGGGACTGGTCAAGGTTCGGGGACTTGTGCAAACCTATCGCGAGAAGCTGCAAGTTAAGGTGATGCAGATTCGCCCGGTCAAGCCAGAGGACGAGGTGAAGTTAACAGACTTCATTCGTTCAGCACCGATTACCCCGGAAACGCTGGTTCAGACCATTCAAGGAATCATTGCCGAAATCAAGGATGATGAGATTCGCTCGCTTGTTCAGTTCTGTGTAGGCAAGGTGGAGGAGAAGCTGGCCGTGTATCCGGCAGCGAAAACGCATCATCATGCCTATTTTGCCGGATTGGCTTATCATACCGTACGGATGCTGGAGATTGGCGAGTTCCTGTGCGGACAGCGCCCTTTCCTGAATCGTGATTTGTTAAAGGCAGGCATTATCTTGCATGATATCGCCAAAACCGAGGAATTGGTGGCCGAACTTGGTATCGTGTCCGAATATAGTACGCAAGGCAAGCTGCTTGGACATATCTCCATGGCTTCCCAGTGGATCACCGAAGCGGCAATTCGTCTTGGCATTGCGCTTGATTCGCCCAAGGTGGTCGGATTACAGCACCTGGTGTTGTCGCATCATAATTTAGGGGAATGGGGCAGTCCGGTGCAACCTCAGATTGCCGAAGCAGTAGCCTTGCATCATATCGATGCACTGGATGCCAAATTGCAAATGGCGGAGGATGCCTTGTCCACCACGCCGGAGTCGGAGGAATGGACACCGTACATTCGCGGCCTGGAGAACAAGGGCATTTACCGTTTGAAATGGTAGGGGAATATAGGACTACTCGACATCAAAATCAAAGTAGGTATTCTTGTGAGGCTCGTCTTTATACGTATAATGCCACCATTCCTTACTGTATGGCTTGAAGCCATGCTTGACCATCGCGGTCTTCAGGATATAACGGTGCGTCCGCTGCTCCTTGGTCAGGTGCTTCGCACCATGGGCTGAGATCGCACCGAGAAAGTCTACCCGGCTGCCCATGTCGACTTCTTCGCCGGTTCGCTTGTAGACCAGGGTCAAATCGACGGTGCTGCCGCGGGAATGTCCCGATTTGGAGGACAAGTATCCGAGCTTGAACAAATTCTTCTTGTCGATATCCGGGTAAAATATCTCCTTCATCTCAGTGTCTCCCGGCTGCTTGGACCAGGCTAGAAAATGATTTACTGCTTTTTGCGGGCGGTAGGCATCAATGATCTTCAATCGGTATCCCTGCTTATCAACCTCGTCGCTTACCTTCTTCAAAGCTCGTGCAGATCTCAAAGTCATAATGGCGAAGGGCGCGTTATAACCATCAATGCGCTTGCCGATAAAATTCTCGTCGCTGTAATAGCGGATGTCGTAGAGCGCATCCGGGAGAATCTCGTCGAGGTAGACAAAGCCCTTGCCTTCTGGCAAACGGTTCTGCTTCACAGGTATTTCGTTATCCGGAGCACTCTCCGAGGCCAGTTTAGTTGGCATTGCTGCAGCTTGGCTAGGTTCGCTTGCCGTGCTCCAGGTCAGGAGCATCATGAAGACTGCGGTACAAAGCAAGCCGACTCCTAGTCGAATGTATACATTCTGAGTAAGTAAGGGCGAAGTTGGGATACGGGCAGCCGTATCGGTGGTATGTGGGGATTTGCGGGACAACATAGCATGCTCCTCTCATATGCAAAAGTAGACTAATACCTTCGTTGCGGTGCCTTGATTATAACATACTACTTAAACATCATTCGACATTGGATATATATCATGATATATTATTCTATATATCAATTTCTTGTAAGTCTGTAAGGATGTGTAGGAGGATGTGTAGGAGGATGGGTATGAACGAAACAGCCTCGTCAAAGCCGATGTACGAAAAAATATTCGATGATGTAAAGAAGAAGATTATAGACCATGGCTATAAGCCGGGGGATCGGATTCCCTCGGAAAAAGAGCTGGCGGAAGAATACCATGTAAGCCGGATTACGAGTAAGAAGGCAATGGAACTGCTCGCAGCCGAGCGGTTTATCGTACGGAAGCCGGGGCGGGGCTCCTTTGTGGCAGACCCCGAATCGGAGGGATTCGAGGCCGCGGGAGTGGGAGGTCCAGAGTCTGAACGAAGAAGATTTGCCTCCGGCAAAGAGCGTACCGGTAAGTTGATCGGTGTCGTTCTGACGGACTTCGCGGGCAGTTATGGTACCCGGCTCATCTACGGGATTGAGGACGCGGCACGTGAACGGGATTGTTACGTAGTATTGCGGCGGACGTTCGGGGTTCAGGAGAATGAGGAAGAGACCATCCGCAAGTTGTTGGAGCTTGGTGTGGACGGTCTGATTGTGTTCCCCGCTCAAGGAGAATATTTCAATGCGGAAATTCTGAAGCTGGTGATCAAGCAATTCCCGCTGGTGTTGATTGACCGTGAGCTGAAGGGGGTCGCAGCAGCTTCCGTCAGCACCGACAATGCTGCGGCAGCTTCGATGGCAGCGGAGTATTTGTTCGATTTGGGTCATGCCCATATCTCGCTCTTATCTCCTCCCCCGGTCGATACCTCGGCCGTGGAGGACCGGATTGAGGGATTCGTACAGGCTCATGCTGCAAGAGGGGTGGCGGTAGACCGCAGTCTATGGGTATGCAATCTGACCTCCACCTTGCCCAATTCATTCAGCGACGAGAATATCGAGCGTGACATTGAGAAGATAATGAAACATTTGCAGGCTAACCCGTCAATCACTGCGTTCTTTGCGATTGAATACTATATCGCCTTGCTTGCCAAGGCCGCGGTCAAACGGCTGGGCCTCAGCATCCCTGAAGATATCTCGATCATATGCTTCGATAACCCGCAGTTCAGAATGGGGGAGGGTTATGTCTTCACCCATATGCGCCAAGGTGAAGAGAGCATGGGCAAGCTGGCGATCGACAATGTAATGGAAATTATGGAGCAACGCCCGGTAGCCAGCAAAGTTAAGCTGTCTGCTGAACTGATTCCGGGCCAATCTACGGGACCTGCTCGTAGTTCGCAAGGGTGAATAAGCCTAAAGAATATTTCTCATAGCAAGGCAATAAGCAACTCCCTGATCGCTTTCATAGCAGCGATCAGGGAGTTTTTTTATATATCAGGAGAATTATTTATGAGTCGTTGACATAATGATATTATGCTAATATACTTTATCTATTGAAAGCGCTTCAAAAACCATGATGCTTGAAACGAAAAGGGAGGGTTTGGGCATGAGAAAAGGACTTATGGTTACATTGGTGATTGTTATGCTAGGCGCTCTGTTGGCTGGATGCGGAGGTAGTAATGAGGGAAGCAAACGCAGCGAGGGCAAGGATGGCAAGGTTCAACTGACGTTTTGGGGCGATTGGGGCGGAGAAGGACAGAAGCAGTTTGAGACGATGGTAGATGCCTTCAACCAGTCACAAGATAAAATCGAGGTTAAATACGTGCTTCAACAGGATATGATTACGAAATTCCTGACGGCTGCGACAAGCGGCGGGTCGCCAGACGTTCTGTTCTGGGATCGCTGGAGAACTTCATTGTACGCTCCAAAGAATGTGCTACGTCCCATTGATGAGTACATGACCCGGGACGGAATTAATGCAGGAGATTTCTATGAGGAATCGCTCAAGGAGTTGACATACAACGAGCAGTTATATGGATTGCCGTTAACGGTAGACGCACGGGCGTTGTTCTACAATAAGAAAATGTTTGCGGAAGCGGGCTTAGAGGCGCCCACCAACTGGGATGAACTGGAGAAGGCTGCCACCGCCTTGACCAAGTGGAACGGCAACAAACTGGAGGTCGCCGGCTTCTCCATGGCCGATCCTGGTCTGTTTAGCATGTATTTGCAGCAAGCCGGCGGGCAAATGCTTGGTGAAGACGGGAAGACGGGCTTCAACAGCGAGCAGGGCAAGCAGGTCCTGGAATTTTGGCAACGTCTGCTGAACGACAATAAGGTGTATAAAGTTGGATTTGAGGAAGGCCTGGGCGAGGGCAATGATGCATTTGTTACCGGCAAGGTTGCCATGCTGTACACCGGACCTTGGATGATGAGCACCTACAATAAATATGGAAAGGACCTGGAATACGGTATCGTGCCACCGCCAAGCGGTCCTAATGGAGACCAAGGCAGCGTTATGGGCGGATTTGGTCTGGTTATTCCCCAAGGCTCCAAGCATCCGGAGGAAGCCTGGGAGTTTATCAAATGGTGGACAGCCAATAAAGATAACGCCATGTTGTGGGCTAAAACGAGTCTGAATATGCCAGGTTACAAGCCGGCGCTTGAGGATGACTTCTTCGTAGCCGATCCACTCTGGAAGCCGTTCACGGAAACACTGGAATTCGCCAAGACGCGCCCAACGCATCCGGGGTATTCCGTGATGGAGGAGAATGCGCTGATTCCCAACCTGGAGCTATTGCAGCAAAATAAGCAAGGGATCGAGGAGACATTGAAGAAGGCCCAGGAGCAAGGGGATAAGTTGCTTGCGGACAATGCGGTCGTTAAGTAGAAGGATCGCCAAAGGGGGAAGGGAAAATGGCATCCATTAATAAGCTGGAGCGGCATCAAGCCAGAATGGGCTATCTGTTTATTACACCTACTATGCTGCTGTTTGCCGTATTCATGGTCATCCCCGTCGTGATGGCGCTTTACTTGAGCTTCACCAACTACGACGTGCTGAGTACAAACGATTGGGTAGGCCTGGAGAATTACCGCCGTTTAATCGGCGATACGCTGTTGTGGCAGACTTTCATCAACGTGTTGTTTTATGCGGTGGTGTTCGTTCCTTTTAATATTTTGATTTCATTGCTGCTGGCTATACTGCTGAACAAGCGTAAGGGCGGGGTGAAGCTATTTCGAACCTTCTATTACCTGCCGACATTAACCTCTGCCGTTGCTGCAGCGACGGTATGGATCTGGATGCTGCATCCCGAATACGGGTTAATTAACGGAATGCTGTCTTATGTCGGTATCGCTGGTCCCGCCTGGGTATCGCAGACGGAGACCGCTATGATCTCAATAATTCTGATGACTTTATGGCAATCAGTGGGTTCCAATATGATTATTTATTTGGCAGGCTTGCAGGGGGTGCCTGATTATCTCTACGAATCAGCCCGTCTGGACGGGGCCTCACGGTTCGCCTGCTTCCGCTATATCACTTGGCCACAACTGCGGCCAACGACCTTCCTTGTCAGCGTCCTGGCGATTATTGGCGCGCTGCAGTTGTTCGATCAGGCGTTTGTCTTGACGCAGGGCGGCCCAGCCAACGTGACCAAGACGCCAGTGTATCTCATTTATCAGCAGGGCTTCAATCAATTGCAGATGGGGTATGCCTCAGCGCAAGCCTTTGTGCTGGCGATGGCAATTCTTATTTTCTCACTGATCAGCATGAAGATCACCAAGGCAGAGGAGCCGATCGTATGAGGGAAATGGGCGCAACAAGGGAGAATCATATTTCCCCTATGAAGTTGGGGCTTCCCGTTAGAAAACGTACGTTGAATATTCTGTTCTATCTACTATGCAGCATTATCGCAATCATTATGTTTCTGCCTTTTTACTGGAGTTTGCTGACCTCGTTCAAGCCGGATGAGGAAATGTTCAGCATGCCCATCAAGTGGGTCACGACGAATTTGACCTTTGAGCATTATTTAAATGCGTTCACGACGGTCCCGTTTGGTCTTTACTTCTGGAACTCCTTCGTGTTGGCTGCTTCCGGCGTGCTGCTCAATCTGTTCTTTGGATCGCTCAGTGGGTATGCGTTCGCCAAGCTGAACTTCAAGATGAACCAGCCGTTCTTCCGGCTGCTGCTGGTGTCCATGATGGTTCCCGGCATCGTCACGATGATTCCAAGCGTTTACGTGCTGCGACATATTCCGCTGATGGGCGGCAATGATCTGTTCGGTAGCGGGGGCTACGGCTTGATGAACTCGTTCTGGGGGATTATCCTACCCGGGGCGTCGGGGACCTTTGCGGTATTCTTTATGCGCCAGTTCTTTCTGACTTTGCCGAAGGACATGATGGAAATGGCGCGTATTGAAGGGTGCGGGGAGTTTAAAATTTTCTGGCGCATTTATTTGCCACTGACCAAGCCGGCTTTGGCGACCTTGGGGATATTCACCTTCCAGGCCGGATGGAACAGCTTCCTGTGGCCGATGATTGTGCTGAATGATCCGGCGAAGGCAACGATTCAGATGGGATTGCAGGCGTTCTCTTACAACTACCAGACCGATTATGGTCCGATGATGGCAGGGGCGCTGGTGGCGATTTTACCGATTCTGGTGTTATTCCTGCTGCTGCAGCGTTATTTTATCCAAGGCATTGCCTTTAGTGGAATCAAGGGATAGGAGAGATAAGATGAATCAGACAACGACAGGCTTATGGGGAGAACGGGCAGACCGGGCGCAGCAAGCACTGGACCAGCAGTTCTGGAACGAAAGCATCCTGATGTATGATATCCAGACTCCTTGTAAGAACGGAAATTGCAACGATATTTTTCATTATTGGTGGATGGCTCATGCCGTAGATACGTTGGTGGATGGGTTGGTGCGTACGGGAGAAGATCGATATACGCGCCGCCTGGAGCAATTATATGATGGACTGTTGCAACGCAATGGCGGCGTATGGCCTAATGAGCTATATGATGATATGGAATGGATGGCACTGGCTTGGCTGCGTGCTTACCAGGCCACAAGCGAGCCCAGGTATTTGCAGGCGGTCCGGGTGCTTTGGGAGGATATCCAGACGGGGTGGAATGAGGCCATGGGCGGAGGGATTGCCTGGCAGAAGTCGCAACTGGATTACAAGAATACGCCAGCTAATGCCCCGGCGGTCATTTTGGCTGCCCGGCTGTATCGCAGCTTTGGTAATGAGGAGGACTTGGCCTGGGCCCAGAAAATCTATGATTGGCAGCGGGCCTATCTGGTCGACCCGGATACTGGGTTTGTCTGGGATGGCATGAATCGGACGGGAGACGGGACCATTGATAAGGATTGGGAGTTCACGTACTGCCAAGGTGTATTTATAGGAGCTTCCGTAGAATTATACCGGATATCGGGTCAGTCATTCTATCTGGAGGAGGCAATGCGCACGTTCCGTATGGTGAAAAACCGCCTGGTGCAGCCTGCTTCCGGACTGCTTCCCGATGAGGGGAATGGCGACGCCGGGCTATTTAAAGGAATTCTGATGCGCTATGTGGCGGAATTGTCACTAGAGGCGACTGAGTATCCCGAAGTCCCCCAATTTCTAGCGGCGCAAGCGGAAGGAGTCTGGACCGTGCAAGACGACTCCGAGCTTCCACTCTTCGGTACGGAATGGGCGAAGCGTCCCTTGCCGGAGGATACCGTCCAGCTTAGCTCGCAGCTTAGCGGGACGATGCTGCTGGAAATGATGGCGGCTATTCATTCCAGGGATTGAACCAACTGGTCAAGGGCAGAGGAGGTAGACGAATGTCAGGAACAAGCGCAGGTAGGCCTTCGGGAAAATATACCGGAGTTTGGAGTGAACGCGCAGCACAAATGCATAATGACCTGTTTACTTGTTATACGAATGAGCAGACGGGGATTCTGGCTCAGTGGTATCCGCAAGCAGCCAGCAAAGAAGGGGAGAACTTCTACTATTGGTGGCAAGCGCATGTTCTGGATGTGCTGGTAGATGCATGGGAACGGAGTGGAGAGGCTGAGCTGCCGCAGCGTATTGCCCGATTTTGTCACAGTCTGGAGAGCTATAACGGGAATACGTTCAAGCATAATTACTACGATGATATGGAATGGACGGCGTTGGCATTACTTCGTGCCTATGACACGACCGGCGATTCATGGTATAAAGAAAAGACGCTGGACCTTTGGGAGGACATCAAGACGGCTTGGAACAAGCACTATGGGGGCGGCATGGCCTGGAAGAAGGATCAACTCGATTATAAAAACACGCCAGCCAATGCCCCTGCTGCTATCCTGGCCGCCCGGCTCTACCGGAGATTTGGCGACAGCGAAAATTTGGCTTGGTCCAAGAAGATCTACGCTTGGAATCTAACCCATCTGGTAGACCCGATCACAGGCTTTGTCTGGGATGGTGTTAATCGGCTGGGGGATGGACAGATCGATATGGAATGGACATTTACGTATTGCCAAGGGGTCTTTATCGGGGCGGGCGTGGAGTTGTATCAATGCACCGGGGACGCCGCTTATTTGGAGCAGGCACGAAGAACTGCGGGGGCTTGCTTCGACCAGCTATGTGAGCCGGATACCGACTTGCTTCCGGATGAGGGCATCGATGATACGGGATTGTTCAAGGGCATCCTGATTCGTTACCTGGTGGAATTGCTTCGGGTAGATCCGGAATGTCCGCGTGTTCGCAGTGTCATTTTGGCCAACGCGGAGCGGCTCTGGAACGCAGGATTACTGCAACCTACGGGATTGTGCGGCCCATCCTGGAAGGAACCGCCTACGCTTCCGGTGCAGCTAAGTGTGCAACTGAGCGGACTGATGTTGCTGGAAGCGGCGGCTATCTTGACCGGGGAACTGACTGAGGCGTAGTGAACAAGCTGATGGACAGCCGAGAGTGAGTTGGAACAGCGTTATGATGACTTAATGATGACAGGAAAAAGGAGAATGATGATGACTCAACCGCTTACGCAGGCTGATATTATCGCTTTGGTAGAGCAGAAGTTGCAGGACCGTCCTAAAATTGTAGACATGTTCAAACGTTGCTACCAGAATACACTGGAAACGACGATCCGCCGTCAGGAAGATGGCACCGTGTTTATGTTGACCGGGGACATCCCGGCGATGTGGTTGCGGGATTCCGTCAATCAGCTTCGTCCTTATCTTATTCCCGCCGGTCAGGACGGCGATTTACGGGCAGTGATTGAAGGGGTACTGGCTGCTCAATATCGCAATATTTTGCGGGACCCTTACGCCAATGCGTTTAATGAATTTGATAATTTCCATGGCCATCATACGGACCTGACCGAGATGTCGGGCTGGATTTGGGAACGTAAATATGAAGTGGATTCGCTTTGCTATCCGATTCAATTAGCTTATCTATATTGGAAGAATACCGGGGAGACCCGGCATTTTACAGAGGAATTCAAGCAGGCGGCCAAGCTGATTCTGCAGACGTGGCGAATCGAGCAGCACCATGATGAGCAGTCGAAATATACCTTCATCCGGGAAAATGGGGGCGAGACGAATACGCTGCCGGGCAAGACGGGATATACCGGGATGACTTGGTCGGGCTTCCGTCCGAGCGATGATGCATGTAAGTATGGCTATCTAGTGCCGTCTAATATGTTCGCTGTGGTTGTCCTTGGCTATTTGCTGGAGATCAATGAGCTAGCTTATCAGGATGCGGAACTGGAGCAGGAGACACGTTCCTTGCGGCAGGAAATTGAGCAGGGAATCCGGGAGTTTGCTCTTATCCAGGACGAGGAATTTGGTCCGGTGTACGCGTATGAGGTAGACGGGCTTGGTGGCGTTCATCTCATGGATGATGCCAATGTACCAAGTCTGTTGTCGTTGCCTTATCTCGACTATTGCGGCAAGGATGATCCGGTGTATCTGAACACGCGGCGAATGATACTGAGCAAGAGGAACCCTTACTATTATGAAGGAGAATACGCCAAGGGCATCGGCAGCCCGCATACGCCGGAAAATTATATTTGGCATATCGCGCTCTCCATTCAGGGCATTACAGCGACGGAAGAGGCCGAGAAGCAGGAGATTCTGGGTATGTTCGAACGGACCGATGCCGGGACAGGGCTTGTTCATGAGGGCTTCCACAAGGATAATCCGGATGAGTATACTCGCGAGTGGTTCTCCTGGTCCAACGCCATGTTCGTTGAGTTCGTATTAAGCTTGTGCGGACTGGAGATCAAACGGGGTTAAAATACAGCCAGACGTATGATACATTAGAGATATTTACTCACCTTGGGAGGGATGGTTATTATGGCAGCTATACGGATAGGGAAAGTTAGCTTCTGGCATGTGCATGCCTGGGACTACACGAAGGAGGCTCAGGCACATCCAGATGCGGAAATAACGGCAGTATGGGACGAATTGCCGGAACGAGGCCAGGAACAGGCGGCCAAGCTGGGCGTTCCGTTCTTTGAGACGCTGGATGAATTGTTGGCAAGTGACATCGATGGCGTAATTGTGGATGCTCCGACCAATATGCACCGGGATGTGATGGTAGCAGCGGCACGTGCGGGCAAGCATATTTTTACCGAGAAGGTGCTGGCTCCTACGCTTCAGGAAGTGAATGAAATTCTGGATGAGGTCAAGAAGCATCATGTGAAGCTGACCGTATCCCTGCCGCGGCTGAATGATGGCTATACGCTGGCTATCTCGGAAGCCTTGGGCCAAGGTTTGGTGGGAAGTGTTACGCAGGTGCGCGTACGCTTGTCGCATAATGGGTCTCTGGCAGGCTGGTTGCCCGAGCATTTTTATGATGCAGAGGCTTGCGGCGGTGGGGCGCTGATTGATTTGGGCTGCCATCCCGCTTATTTGACCCGTTTATTCCTGGGCGAAGCACCTGTTCAAGTCACTGCTCAGTTCGGGTACATAACGGGCAAAGCGGTGGAAGACAATGCGGTGTTGACACTGACCACGGCATCCGGTGCAACAGGCATCGTAGAGGCGGGCTTCGTCAATGCCTTCTCACCGTTCACGATTGAGGTTCACGGTACAGAAGGCACCCTGCTATACGGCACACCTGAGCCGAAGCTGCTGCTTCGTACCACGAAGCAAGGAGAGGAACTTGCCAAGACTTGGCAGGAATTACCGCTGCCAGAACGGCGTCCAAGTGCATTCAGCCAATGGATTAGTCATATTCAGCAGGGAACCGAGGCTGAGGAAAATATTCAATCGGCGGTGGAACTGACACGCCTGATGGAGGCTGCTTACCGCTCCATTCGCGAGAAGTCGATCATTCAGCTATAGGAAGCATAGGTACACAAGTAGAGGAAACATAAACAAAGGATAGGCTCACGGCTGTCATGGTTACTGGCCGCAGAGCCTATCCTTTGCTGTTATTAAATATTTTGTGCGTATTCCGGCGAAGGTACTTTGGTCAAAGTCACGTACAGGCTGGCAGGCTGAAGTCCGGAATTGGTGTAGGCGAAGGCCTCGCTTCCCTCCACATGGATAATATCCCCCTTGTTCAGCGGAGAGGCTTGTTCGTTGACCGTTACGGTGCCGTTACCTTCCAGTGCCAAGATAAAGACATCTGTACCGGGATGAGTGTGTGTAGGCAAACCCTGTCCAGGCATAAAATTCAGTACAAATACGACACTTTCGCCTTTCTTGAAGGCGATGCGCTTCGTGAACTTGTCCGTTTGATAATCCTGCAATGATTCTAATGTTAGCTTTTCCATGAGCAACATCCTCCTTGTCCGGTTGCTTGAGACCGGAGCTTCTTCTTTGTTACTTCACATGTTAACACTACCCGTTTGTTAGATACTTGATTCAGATCAAGAAAATGAAAATATTAAAGGCAAGGACCTGGGCAGAAGTTATGCCGCAGGTTCTTGCCTTTTGAATTTAAGCGTCGATGCCCACCGCACCGCCCAGCAGATGTTGCTTCAGCATATCCAATCCTTCCGCGCGGCGGATGGCCTGGGCGACCAGTCTGGCGATGTGGCGGGCGCCTGTATCGGAGAAATGGGTATTATCCTGAATGCCATCAGGATAATTCGCATGGGCTCCTGGCGGCAAATGCATGAACAGATGCCGCGAGCCCTCCTCGCCTAGTGCGCCGTAAAGGCGCTGGGAGGCGGTGAAGATATCGAGCAGGGGCGTGTCAGAGTCAGCGGCGACCTGCTTCATGACCTCCGGATAAGCGCCTACAGCCAGCGGGTCCGGTGTTCCCTCCCTCGTGAACATGCGACGGCTGACGGAGGTGAGCAACACCGGAGTACCTCCTAGCCTACGAGCTGTGGCGATGAAGTGGAGCAAATTGTCCGGGTATGCCTTCTTGGCATCGGCATAACGCGCAGGGTCCTCCTGCTTGCCATCATTGTGACCGAACTGGATCAGCAGAATGTCGCCCGGTTGGAAGTCCCGTTCAATAGCTTCCAGTCCGCCTTCATCCAGAAAGGATTTTGTACTGCGACCGTTGACGGCCCGGTTATCAATTCGTACGGAGTCGACGAAATGATCCTGAAGGTACTCTCCCCAGCCGGTCATTGGCTTCTCGGTGGTTCCCTTGAGCGCTGCGGTGGAATCACCCGCAATAAATACGGTAAGTGACATGCTTACTCCTCCTAACAAGTCCTATAAGAGGTTGTTCAAAAAGTCGTTTCTCCTAAAATGCACTATAAGGTGACACCTGTTTTGAAAATGGCCAGCTCACGAACTTCGTTTTGTTCGTTTTGTGTCTTGCGTCCGCTGGCGATGTCGATAATGTCAGCGATAAACTGCTCCAGTACCTCTTGCATCGGCGTCTCCAACACGGTGCCAGCGTTGAAGTCCATCCAATGCTGCTTACGCTTGAACAATTGTTCGTTAGTCGCTACCTTCACCGTTGGCACAAAGCTGCCAAATGGTGTACCGCGGCCGGTAGTGAACAGCACAAGCTGACAATCCGCCGCAGCCAGAGCGGAGGAGGCGACCAGGTCATTGCCGGGGGCTTGCAGCAGGCTCAGGCCTTTCTTGCGTAGCTTCTCCCCATATTGCAGAACGTCAACCACCGGCGCGGTGCCTGCCTTCTGGGTACAGCCCAGCGACTTATCTTCCAGCGTGCTGATGCCACCAGCCTTGTTGCCGGGAGAAGGGTTCTCATATACAGGCTCGCCATAGGACAGGAAATATTGCTTGAAATCATTAATCAGGGAAACGATCTGCTCAAATACTTCCTGGTTCTCGGCACGAGCCATCAGCATCTTCTCGGCCCCGAACATTTCAGGTACCTCAGTCAGAATGGTGGAGCCCCCTTGCGAGATGAGAAAGTCGGAAAAAGCGCCAAGCAGCGGGTTGGCTGTAATCCCTGAGAATCCATCGGAGCCGCCGCACTTCAAGCCGACGTTCAGCTCACTAAGCGGCACCGACTCGCGTCGATCGTATCTGGCTGCTTCGTAAATCTCCTCCAGCAGCTTCAGTCCGGCCTCTAATTCGTCTTCTACCTCTTGGGCAACGAGGAACTTGACGCGATTCTCGTCATAATCACCCAGCCGCTCGCGGAACTCAGCTACAATATTGTTCTCGCAGCCCAGCCCCATAACGAGGACACCACCAGCATTGGGATGCTTGACGATATCCAGCAGAATGCTGCGGGTCATCTGGTGGTCGTCGCCAAGTTGTGAGCAACCATAGGGGTGCTTCAGGACAGTGATATTATCAAATGCCCCCAAATCAGGGTGCTCTGCCTTGAAGGCGCTGATCAACAGCTCGGAGATCCCATTGACGCAACCTACCGTTGGTACTATATAAAGATCATTGCGGATACCAGCCTTACCACTCGCCCGGACATAACCCTCAAAGGTCAAATCACGCTTTGGATAAGTGACCGGCTGTAAATCTGGCACGTATTCATATTGCTCGGTTCCGGCAAGATTGGTCTTGACGTTATGCGTATGCACCCAATCTCCGGCAGCGATATCCAGGGTAGCATGACCGATGGGATAACCGTATTTGATGATATCCTGATCTGCTGCAATTGGCTGCAAAGCCATTTTGTGGCCTTGAGGCACCGCTTCATGAGCAATAAGCTGTAATCCTTGAAATTCCAGACTCTCACCAGCTTCAATCGGCTGCAAGGCTACGGCGACATTGTCGCGAGCGTTCATTTTCATTAATCGTTGCACGGAATTTCGCCTCCCGTTTTTTGTAATACGGCCCGGGCACCCAGGGCATCTAACTGCTGAATGTCTTCTTTGAGCCTGTCAGCAAGGCCCGGAACCGTAGAAAGATCCTGGCCCCACAATTCACTCTTCTGCAAAATAGCTGGAACCAAATTCTCCGGCTGCTTCCATGCTTCATCGAATAGAGCCAATACCTCGGGATTATCCTTGCGCTCCAGACGATCTCCACGATAAGCGAGTAGAAGGGCGGCCAGGGCAAGGGTGATCAGCTTCGGCAAGTCTTCACGTTCGTGCTGGTAGCGTAGGAGTATTGGCAACAAACGGGCCTTGAATTTAGATACGCTGTTTAAGGAGATCGAAGCCAGCTCATGCCGGATAAAAGGATTCAGAAAGCGCTCTCTAACAGTGCGAGCATATTCCGCAAGCTCTGGCTTTGGCAAATCCAGCATCGGAATCAGTTCGTCTTCCAGCAGCCGCTTGACGTATACAGAGAAATCCGGGTCGGTCATCGTCTCTTCAACGGTAGAAATACCAGCCAGCAGTCCCAGGGCAGCCATGGCGGTGTGCGGGGCATTCAGCAGATGGACCTTCCGCTCGCGATATAAGGTCATGTCTCGGGTGAAGACGGCATTGACTCCTGCTTGTCGCAAGGGTAGCCGTTCGGCCACTTCCTCAGGGCCTTCGATGACCCAGAGCAGATAGGGTTCAGCCGTAACCATCAGGCGATCACTGTAGCCCAGTTCTTGCTCCCACGCTGCGGCAGTGTCGTGCGGAAATCCGGGGACAATCCGGTCAACCAGGCTACAACAGAAGGTATTCTCTTGCTGCGTCCAGTGGATAAAATCGTTGCCCAGGTTCCAGTCTGCCGCGTAACGAAGCACGATGTCCCGCAATTGTTCTCCGTTCCGGTCGATCAGCTCACAAGGGATGATGGTGAAGCCCTTCTTGCCGAGTTGAAAACGGCGATAGAGCAGAGCCGTTAGCTTGCCGGGAAAGCTGCTCTGAGGTGCATCTTCCAGACGGTCCTTCGGATCATAGGCAATGCCCGCTTCGGTAGTATTTGAAGTAATGAACTCCAGCGAATCCTGCTCGGCCAAGGCCAGGAAACGTTCATATTCGCCATAAGGGTCCACAATCCGGCTTATACAGCTCATAATCTCCGGCTTACGTACGGTTTGTTCATCCATAATTCCGTTTAGCAGCACGGTATAAAGGTGGTCCTGGTTGTCGAAATGCTCGTTCCGCGGACTGGCCAGCGTTTTGACCATAACGACGCTGCCTTCAAACAAGCCCTGATTGTTCATCTGCTGAACTTGCCACACGGTAAAGGCGCGGAGAAAGTTACCGTCACCGAATTGGATGACACGCTCAGGATAAGAAGGCAGATTAGGGTAAAGAGTGCGGGATAGAATGGTGGACATAGAAATCATCGTCTCCTTTTATAATAGAGTGAGAATAACAGAATGGTGAATGCACACGTGAACATTTTTGAGTAAAAAAACACGGAGTTATAAGTGAAAAATTTCTCAAGAGGTCAATAGGCTCCGAATTGTGCTTAACTAGGACCGAAGGCTATGCTTCCGATGTGTGTTTTTCCAAAACGCTTGAGCCCTCATGAAGCTAGGGACGTAAGTAGCGGAGCTACACGTTTTTGGAGAAAACGATTTCGGAAGCGTACGGGTACGTGAGCAACTCAAATGTTTCTGCAAGAAAGCAACTTTTTGAACGACCTCTTAAAGTTTGGCTACCGAGTGACGGGTCATCAGCCTTGTCGGCACAAATACTTGCCCACCAGTTGTTACATCCTGTGTAGAGTCGCCGTTCTTCGGCTGCATTAATTCAATCAGTGTGCGGGTGCCAAGCTCCCCAATATCAGCCACGGGCTTGCGAATCGTCGTGAGAGCAGGGTTGGTATATCGGGCGAATACGATATCGTCAAAGCCGATAAAAGAAATTTGATCCGGTATCGTGATGTTATGCGCGAAGCAAGCGTTCATCGCTCCAATGGCCATGTCGTCGTTGGCGCAGAAGACCAGCGTTGGCGGTTCGGGAAGGGATAACAACGTCTCCATGACCCGGTATCCGCTATCAATACTATAATCACCATGCACCTGGTAGGCTGTGGGTAGTGAAAGGCTGTGAGAGAGCAGGCTTTCCAGGAAGCCTTGCTTGCGTTCGACGGCTGATTTGAAGCCGGGTTTGCCCTCGATAATCGCTAGTCGGCGATGTCCTTGGGCGATGGCATAATCCAGTGCTTCACGCACGCCCTCGCGATCATTAGCTACCACATTGGCGATGCCCGGATCATCCAACTGGCGGTTAAGCACAACCAGCGGGATCCCTGCACGCTTGACGTGATAGATGAAGGCATTGTCGGCCTCGCTTTGACTCATAACCAGAATGCCGTCGAAGCGTTGGGAGGAGATGCCTTCCAGATGAAGGATACCGTCGATGCCGTGTACAGTAAGGCTGTAATTCTCGTCCAGGGCATGATGAATTCCCTTGATGGCCTCAACCAGAAAGCTGTCCGAAGTTCCCTCATCAATACTGGAGAAGAACAGGCCGATCGTATAGGATTTCTTCATGACCAGGCTTTTGGCGCTGAAATTAGGCACATAGTTCATTTCGGCGGCAATTTTCTCAATTTTGTCCCGAGTCTCCTTCTTGATCAGCGGGTTCCCGTTCAAGGCCCGGGATACCGTGGTGTGGGAGACGCCGGCTACGCGGGCAATGTCTTTAATCGTAATCATAGCATCGTATCTTCTCCAAATAAGCAGAATAGGTTTCACGTTTTCATTTTAAGGCCCAAATTCTAAAAAAGTCAATTAAAATAAACTATGCACACGTAAAAATTAGTTTGTCATTAATTTACTGTAAGCGCTATAATGAGAGTGGTATCTATTGGAAAAAGGGGCAATGGTTATGAATAAAGGCAGGATGTTTTACAAAATCTTTATCCCTATTCTGATTCTTGGCGTAGGTCTCGTCGCTTCATTTGGCAGTTATATTTATTTCAGTACTGTAGGTTCGGTCATCGAGCGGGTGGCCGGAAGCAAGCAGAGTCTCATTACGCAAACAAAAAACAACTTCGAACACAAAATCCAGAGCATCGAATACGCCTTTGATACTTACAGCACAACCACCTCCTTTCGCGAAGTCGTAAACAATCCGCTTACTGCACAGGACTTCATCGCTTACCGCAATGTAAATTCGCAACTGAACTATATCGCCACCATGGGGATGGAGGGGACGGAGTATGCCCTGATCAGCCTGGTACATAACTGGCAGGTGGCTGATGGCCGCCTGACCTTGCTAACCAACGAAGAACGTGCGCAACTCGTGGATATGTATATTAAGCCTGGATCACAAAGTTTGTTCTGGATTCGTACCGATACCGGTATCCGGTTTGTGAATACGCTGCCCGTATTCTCTACTCAAAAGCAGGCGATTGCCCTCTCGGATATCTCCCTGGAAACGTTAGACCAGATGATCCAGACGGAGGAGTCTACCCCAGTGTTTATCCTGAACAAGCAGGGAGACTTGATGTATGAAACGCATCCAGGCCAAGGCCTGCTTAGCGCAGGGGAACTGAAACGGATTGCCGAGCTGGCTGCTGCCGGTGATTCAAATGGGACACTGACTCCGGAGAAGTCGGAAGGCGGCCATTTGCCTGCCAAGCTAATTTACGCCAAATCCAGTTATAACAATTGGACTTATGTGACGGTGCTGGATCAAGAGGAGATTGCGGGAGCGCTGAAAATGACCCGCTTTGGCCTCGTTACGTTAAGTTTGGTATTGACCTTGTTGATCGTCATTGTTGCTTATGTCATTGCTTCCCGTTATACGAAGCCCATTCAGCAAATCAAGCATCGGCTGCCTGGAGATACGCTTCCCGCCGCCAAGAACGAAATCGAGTGGATTATCTCTTCTATCGATACCATTGTCTCCGAGAAGCAAAGCTTAGAGAGTCTCATGGAGGCAGAACGTCCGCAGCTTGAGACGCAGTTGATATTGAACTTGTTCCGCAGCCGGGTCTCGGCCGAGGAATTAGCTCAGAAGCTGAACCGGATTGGATACCACGAGCTGGATGGGTGGCGCTTTGTGACGATGCTCGTTCAACTGGATCATCTGGGTGATCGACAGCCTTCGGACCGGGATTTGCTGCTGCTCGCCATCAATAAGCTGGTGGAGGAGAACATTTCCGCAGATCAGCGAATGCTGCCAATTTTGCTTAACGACAAGACGCAGGCCACCATTCTGATGTTCAAGGGGCAGACGGATCAGGATATTCGCAAGCAGGTATTGGAGAAAGCCACCCTGTTGATGAAGAGCGTCCGTGAATATTTGAAGGCGTCGATCAGCGTTGGCATCAGCGAGATCTACGACAGCTTACTGGATAGCAAGCTGGCATGTGAAATGGGCAAGCAGGCCTTGCATCACCGCCTGAACCTTGGCAAGGAATCGATTATTTTCTACGAAGACATCTCCATGGTCGTGTCCGGCTCTGTACTGCTGCATTATCCGGTAGAGCTGGAATCCCAGCTATTCGATGCCATTCGTTTGGGTGATGAGGAGCAGGTAAGTCAAAGTCTGTATCTGTTGCTCGCTGAAATGATGAAGAAGAACAAGAACTCTATGAATTTCGAGGTTGCCCTCGTGCGATTCGTAAACAATCTGATTCAACTGGAGCAACTACTTGGGATAGAAGTGCTATTAACCCAGAACAACTATGCGCTCTATCATGTGCTGCTCGACACCCGTAATCCCGAGGAAATCGAACGTATGCTGGTTAGCGAGGTCATTTTCCCTATGGTACGGAGCATCAAGGACAAGACAAACCAGCAGTTCCGCAGTCTATCCGAGGAGATCGCTGCCATTGTCCGGGCCGAATATGATCAGGAGCTGTCGCTGGACTATATCGCTGATCGATTGCATTACAATCCCAATTATTTAAGCAGTATATTCCGTAAGGAATACGGAATGACGTTCAGTGAATACTTGATGGGCTACCGCTTGGAAATGGCCAAAAAATGGCTGGTAGAGACTAATATGACCGTGAAGGAAATTGGCGAGCGGCTGCAATATCATAACTCGCAAAACTTTATCCGTTCCTTCCGCAAAAAAGAACATATCACGCCAGGAGAATTCCGCCGGATGAAGCAGGCCAACTAAGGGATGCATGTGAGTTGACGGAAGCTTTCCGCTTAGAGGAAAGCTCCGCGCCCCGGCCTCTGGCTGACTATCCTTTGACCGAGCCAAGCAAAGCGCCTTTGACGAAATGCCGCTGTACGAAGGGATAGGCGAGCAGCATCGGCACGGTGGCGATGACGATCACGGCCATCTTGATGGTTTGCGCTGGTGGGATGACGTCCACTGACGTGTTATCCGCCTGCATGCCGCTGGAGACGATGACGATTTGGCGAAGCAATACCTGGATCGGCCATTTGAGCGAATCGTTAATATAGAGAATGGCATTCATATAAGTGTTCCAGTAGGCCACGCCGTAAAATAAGGAAATGGTGGCGATGGAGGGCAAGGCCAGGGGTAGCATAATTTTGAAAAATACACCAAAATCGGTACAGCCATCAATCTTGGCCGACTCCTCCAGACTGTCCGGAAGTGCCTGAAAGAAGTTGCGCATAATGATCAGATTAAAGGCGTTGATGGCCACAGGAATGATCATGGACCAATAGGAGTCGATCAAGTGAACGCTCTTCACGACGAGAAAGGTAGGAATCATCCCGCCGCTGAACAGCATGGAGAATACAACCACGAAGTTGATGAAATTCCTTCCGTAAAGATAGGTTCGCGATAAGCCATATGCCATCAGAGAGGTCAAGATCATACTGACCACTGTGCCTGCCAGGGTGACACCGATGGAAACTCCCAGCGCTTTGAAGATCGTAGGCGTAGACAGAATGTATTTGTAAGCATCCAGTGAGAAGGTCGTCGGGAACAGAATGAAGCGCTTGGCCACCATCTCTTGGGTGGAGGCGAAGGAACTGGCGATGACATTAATGAAGGGAAGCAAACAGATGAGAGCGATCAGAACCAGAAGCGTGCTGTTAGCAATGGTAAAAATACGGCTGCCGATGGTTGTTTTTTTGCGTAGAGCTTGCGCCATGAAGTGAATCCTCCTCCTAATGGGTTAACGTATCCAGCTTCACCATAACAGGGGTCTGGAATTCCGTATATAATCCGATTCTGAGGTGTTCTGTAGGGGGACAAAACAAAGGGCAGAGGCAGATGCTCATTAGCTTAGCTGATAATCATAGCTTAAGGTCCACAAGCCGCAAAACCCCGATATAAGCTGGACTGAAATCGCTATCATGTAATGATTATATACGGAATACGGGCGGTGCCTTACGCTAAAGGTGCGAGTTACTACACCACCTTGGAGATGAAGGAGGTTACCCCGTGAAAGCATCAGGCACTGTAGTCATCGATCCAGAGCAACTACCCGTGGGGCCGGACCGGAAGCAGAGAATCTCGTCGTTCCGGGCGGGAATACGGCGCAATAAGCTGCTGTATCTTATGATTTTTCCCGGCGTCTTATATTTTCTGGTCTTTAAGTATTTGCCTATGGGTGGCTTAATCATCGCCTTTCAGGATTATCAGCCCTATCTGGGTATTACCGACAGCCCGTGGGTTGGCTTCAAGCACTTTATTCGGTTGTTCACTGAGCCTACCTTTTTTATGCTTCTGCGCAACACGCTGATCTTGTTCGCTATGAACCTGATTTTTTTCTTTCCATTGCCGATTTTGTTGGCTTTGATGCTGAATGAGGTGAGCCGTAAGTGGTTCAAAAATATCATTCAAACGGTGATTTACATTCCCCATTTCATGTCCTGGGTTATCATCGTGTCGATTACTTATGTATTTCTGACCTTGGACGGAGGCGTATTAAATGAATTGATGGCCGCGGTAGGCTTGCCCAAGATCAGCTTCCTGACCTCAACGGAATGGTTACGGACAGTGTATATCGGCCAGATCATCTGGAAGGAGCTCGGTTGGTCCACCATCATCTATCTGGCGGCGATTACCGTCGTGGACACCCAGCTTTATGAAGCTGCGGAGATGGATGGCGCAGGAAGAGTGCGCAAGACATGGCATGTTACTTTGCCAGCGATTCGCCCGGTTATTATCACACTCCTTATTCTGAAAATCGGCAGCACGCTGGACCTTGGCTTTGAGCATATGTACCTGCTGCTGAACTCGTTAAACCGCGAGGTGGCCGAAATATTTGATACTTATATTTACACCGCCGGCTTGAAGAACGGGCAGCTCAGCTTCAGTACAACCGTAGGCTTGTTCAAAGGCTTGGTGGGATTGCTTCTCGTCGTTGGCTCTAACAAGCTGGCGAAGAAGCTTGGCGAGGACGGAGTATATTGACCGATTCGCCGCTAATTGGAATTCTTGCTTCTGCTTTAGTGTAGAAGAGGAAGATATAGAAGAATCGTGAATAAGTGGCCGGAGAGCCGATATGGAGCTGAAACAGCGGGAGCGGTCGCCTTTAAAGCCGGATTTTTACCTTGTAAGGTTCAACTGCTTCCAAAAAATCCGGGTTTAACAGCGAGTGTAAGCCCATATTGGCCGCAGGCTCTTATTATTCACCATTTTATGTAGCTTGCCCATAACAAACGAAAAGGGGAGTTGAAACCATGTCTGCTAGATGGTTGAGAACGGCTGTTGTTTTGCTCTGCGGTGCGCTGCTGGTATCCGCTTGCGGAGGAGGAACGGGGAACGGAGGTTCATCGGGCGCAGGCGGCAACGGGCAATCCGGGGGAGACGGCACTGCGGCGATTGACCTGAATCAGAAAGCTACGATTACCTGGCTCAATGTCCTGCATACTGCTTCCCCACCATCGGGACCGGTACTGGAACAAATTCAAGAGTTAACCAATACGGAAATTAAATTCTCCTGGGTACCGGATGCCTCCAAGGAGGAACGAATCAATACAGCGCTGGCTTCCGATTCACTATCAGACATTGTGACATTGACGATTCTCGACAATTCATCCGTGCGGAGCGCGCTCAAATCAGGCATGTTCTGGGAAGTGGAGCCTTATCTGGACGAATTTCCGAATTTGCAGGCGATTTCCGAGGATACACGCCGTTCAGCTTCTATAGGAGGCAAATTGTATGGAATTCCGCTGCAAAAGGATTTGGCTCGCAACGGCGTAGTCATTCGCAAAGATTGGCTGGATAAGGTGGGCCTTGAAGTTCCGAAAACAACGGATGAACTGATGCAGGTGGCCAAGGCTTTCACCGAGCAGGACCCGGATGGGAACGGAGTTAAAGATACGACCGGGTTCGTGGACCGCAATGATCTTATTTATGGGGCGTTCAAGACCTTGGGCTCCTATTTTGGCACACCAAATATTTGGCAGGTCAGCGAGGACGGCAAGATGACGCCGGAATTTGAGACCGAGGGTTATCTCCAAACGCTAAGTTTTATGAAGGAATTGTATGATAACGGTTACATCAATCAGGACTTTGCCGTGACGGCGAAGACAGATCAACAAGAGAAGTTTGCTCAAGGGAAGGCTGGCATTTATGTTGGTGCCTTGTTCGATAGCAAAAATTTGAAGAATTTGTCCAAAGGCATTCAGGATCATATGGAATTGGTGCTGGTGAACGATATTACGGTGACGGGCAATGACAGCGAACGGGCCATTTGGGCGGCTAATAACGGGATTGGGGGGCTGCTGGCTTTTCCCAAATCCGAGGTGAAGAACGAAGCTGAACTCAAGCGAATTCTGAAATTCGTTAATGATTTGATGAATGAAGAAGTCTACGCACTCATGACTTACGGTATTCAGGATGTGCATTATACGGTGGATGACGCTCAGGCGGCCACGATTATCGATTCTGATGTATGGAAGCAGGAGGTGCAGCCGTTTGCGGCTTCCCGCCCGAAGGAGTCCGGCTTCCAAATTCATGATGCGGATCCGCTCAAGGTCGAAGCAGATAAACTCATTGCCGAGAATGCTAGCTATGCCGTACTGAACCCCGCCTATTCACTGGAATCGGAGACGTTCAATACACAAGGGTCGGAGCTACAGAAGATCATTACCGACGCGACCTATCAATATATTCTTGGCAAGATTGATGCCGATGGCTTCAAGGCGGCTGTAGAGAATTGGAAAAAGTCAGGTGGCAGCAAAATCATTAGCGAATATGAAGCAGAGTATCAGGAAATAGGGAGGGAATAAAGTTGACGCAACAGACAGTTTATACAGCATGGGCCAAAAAAATGGCGGAATCGGTGATGCAGCGTACGCCAAAATTGTATGAGGATAAGGGGTACGGCGGGAAGTGGTCTTATGACTACGGGGTTGTGCTTAAGGGCTTCGCCAATTTGTGGCAGCAAACGGGTGACCCACGTTATTTCCAATATATTCAGGAGAATATGGATCACTTTATCGGCGAAGATGGCAGCATTCAGGGTTATCGCAAGGATGAATACAACATCGATCATATCAATAACGGCAAGCTGTTATTCCTGCTTTATCGAGAGACCGGGGAGGAGAAATATCGGTTAGCGGCCAATCAACTGCGGGATCAATTGCGCACGCATCCGCGGACGTCAGAGGGAGCATTCTGGCATAAGCAGATTTATCCCTACCAAATCTGGCTTGATGGGCTTTATATGGGGGCACCGTTCTATCTGGAGTATTTGCTAGAGTATGAGAACCAGCAAGGGCTGGAGGATGTAACCAAGCAATTTTTGTTATGTGAACGGCATACGCGCGATGATAAGAGTGGGCTGTTCTACCATGCATGGGATGAGAAGCGGGTACAGCCTTGGTGTGATCCGGGGACGGGATTATCTCAGAACTTCTGGGGCAGATCGCTGGGCTGGCTGGTGATGGCTTTGGCTGATGTACTGGAACTGTTACCAGAGACCCAGCCCGACTACGGGGAACTGAAGCGGATGTTCAATGAGTTGTTGGTTGCTCTGCGGAAGGTGCAAGATCCGGCGAGTGGTGTGTGGTATCAGGTGGTGAATATGGGCGGACGGAAAGGAAATTATCTGGAAGCCTCGGCTTCGTCGATGATCGTCTATGCTTTGGCCAAGGGGGAACGTCTGGGTTTGCTGGATGGGAACTGGAACAATGTGCTGGACCATGCGTTCAGTGGTCTGATTGCTGAATTTGTACTGGAGACCAAGGAGGGCTGGCTGAACCTGAACAAGAATTGTCAGGTAGCCGGGCTTGGAGGTGCCGATCAAAGGGATGGCACTTACGCCTACTATCTTAGCGAGCCGATTATTGTTAATGATCAGAAGGGCGTTGGTGCTTTCTTGCTGGCCTGTGCGGAATATGAGGCACTGAGGAAAGGGGAGGCCGCTGGTGCGTAGCATTGTCGATTACGGGGCAAGAGCGGATGGGAGCAAGCTGTCCACCGCAGCGATTCAGCAGGCCATCGACGAGGCCGCTCAGGCTGGGGGAGGGACGGTATACGTCCCTGCCGGTACCTTCCTGACCGGTGCACTGCGGCTGGCGAGTCGTATCGAGCTGCGGCTAAGCCCGGGGGCGGTGCTGTCGTTCAGCACCGATCCTACGGATTATCCGGTTGTATCTTCCCGCTGGGAGGGCGTGGACCGGGAGGTTTACGC
Organism: Paenibacillus sp. 1SOY10; assembly: GCF_056836745.1. NCBI lineage: Bacteria > Bacillati > Bacillota > Bacilli > Caryophanales > Paenibacillaceae > Paenibacillus > Paenibacillus sp. 1SOY10. The sequence goes on from NZ_JBXENK010000002.1 coordinate 197,536, forward strand.
TTCTTGCCTGTACGGGGAGGACCTGGAGCAGGTCACAATTACGGGCGGAGGGGCAATTCGCGGGAATGGCCAGCCTTGGTGGGATATGCACCGAAATGCTCCGGAGACGCTAGCCTTCCCTCGGCCCAAGCTGATCAGCTTCGATCGTTGTCGGCGAATTACGATTCGGGATGTGAATCTGACCGATTCACCAAGCTGGACAGTGAATCCGATTCGCTGCTCCGATGTGACAATCGACAATGTGTCCATCCTGAATCCCGCCGATTCGCCCAACACAGACGGAATTAATCCGGAATCCTGTCGTAATGTGCGCATCAGCAATTGCCATATTGATGTAGGCGACGACTGTATTGCGATTAAAGCCGGGACCGAAGATGCATCGGAACGGGTACCTTGTGAAAATATTTCGATTGTGAACTGTACAATGGTTCATGGACACGGCGGGGTCGTTATTGGTAGTGAAATGAGCGGCAGCATTCGGAACGTGACGATCAGCAACTGCGTGTTCCAGCATACAGACCGCGGCATTCGCTTGAAATCGAGACGCGGCCGGGGTGGCGTAGTGGAAGATATACGTATCAGCAACATCGTGATGGACAATGTTATTTGTCCGTTTATTTTGAAGCTGTATTATTTCTGCGGCCCTCGTGGCAAGGAACGTTATGTCTGGGACAAAAATCCGTACCCCATCACCGAGGAGACGCCTTGCTTCCGGCGAGTTCACTTCAGTCATATCACGGCCCGGCAAGTGCAAGCCGCCGCCGGATTTATGTACGGATTGGCAGAACGCTATATTTCGGAGGTCACCTTCACGGACGTAGATATTTCTATGGCGGAGCATCCGACTCCAGGGGTGCCTGCCATGATGGCCGGTATTGAGGAAATGGCAGGGCGGGGATTTTACCTCGGCAATGTACGTGATGTGTCATTCAATCGTGTTACGGTGGAGAATCATGTGGGCCCTGCCTTTTATGTCGAGAATGGGGAAGGCGTTGAGTTCCGTGATTGCGCATCAAAGCACACGAAGCAGCCAGAAAAATTGGTGGAGCAGGTTGAGGTTATTCCTTCCGATGAGCGGGTTAGTCCAAAGTAAGGATGTGCGTCTATGAATTCGAAGGAATCTTGTTCGGGGGATACGGCAGATAAGCAACGTGAGAAGCTATGGCGTTTGCTGGGTGATTTACCGCAGGGAGGGGCGCTGACGTTCCGCCTGCTGAAGGAAGAGCGGCGGGAAGGTTATGTACTGGAGACGCTGTTGCTGGACTTGAACGGGGAGGAGCCGGTCCCCGCTTATTTTGCCAAGCCGATGAAGGGGAAGGGTCCTTTTCCATTAGTCGTGGTGAATCACTCTCACGGAGGTAACTATACGCATGGTCGCAAGGAGTTATTGGAGGGCAGCTCTTATTTGCAGCAGCCTCCTTATGTCAAGGTCTTGACGGAATTGGGGTGTGCCGTCTGCTGCATCGATATGTGGGGATTTTATGAACGAAGCGGCAAGAGTGAGCATGAACTTGTCAAGGAGATGCTGTGGCAGGGACGTGTCCTGTGGGGCATGATGCTGTACGATAGCCACCGGCTTATTGACTATGTTTGTACGCGTGAGGATGTAGACACGGCACGACTGGCGACTGTGGGGATGTCGATGGGCGGACTGATGGCCTGGTGGCTGGCTGCCCTTGATGAACGCATCGGGGTTGCAGTGGATCTATGCGGCCAGGTGGATGCAGCCACACTGATTGCCAAACGGGGACTAGATCACCACGGATTTTATTACTATGTTCCGGGGCTACTTAAGCATTTTACGACACTGGATATTCAGAAGCTAATCACGCCACGCCCCCGGATGAGCCTGACGGGCATTCATGACCGTCTCTGTCCACCGGAAGGCGTACGGCTGCTGGATCAAGGCTTGCAAGAGGCGTATGCGGCTGCGGGACGTCCAAAGCATTGGCAATCTATCATGACCGGCGGCGGTCATATGGAAACGGCCGAGATGCGCACAGATTGGCTGGCGTTCTTGCGACAACACCTGCTTGGCTAACTGATTATGTTCGGGACTCCATCATCTAGGGGAGAAGGCGACGGAATGAAGCTTTGGGTAGGGAAGCAGCCGGGATGTGATACCTCGACCATTCAAGCAGCGGTGGACTTGGCGGAACGGCAGCCGGTTGATAGGACGGCAATCATTTATATCCATCCTGGTGTATATGAAGAGATGGTGCGGATTGACCGCTCAAATCTGGCCCTGATTGGTTTGGGCGAGGTTGTGATTCGCATGAATCGCCATGCGACGGAGCTTAACGAAGCGGGCGAGGAAATCGGAACCTTCGCAACGCCAACCCTGTTTCTTGGGGGAAGCCGCCTAGTGCTGGAGCATCTGACCATTGAAAATACAGCCGGACCAGGGGAGCAAGCTGGCCAGGCACTAGCGGTCTATGCGCATTGTGATCTGGCGGTCTTTCGCCATTGCCGGTTGATAGGGCACCAGGATACCTTGTTCACGGGCCCGCTGCCACCCTATCCACTGACCCGGCCCGCGTTCGGGGGATTTCCATTAAGGGAGCATCATCAGCAGTATCGTCAGCTTTATGATCAGTGCCGAATTGAGGGGAATATCGATTTTATCTTTGGCGGGGCGACGGCTTATTTTGAAGATTGCGAGATTCATAGTTTGGCCCGCATGAATCCGCTCAGTCCCGGCTATATTACAGCGGCATCGACCGCGCCGGAGCAAGCGGCGGGATATGTGTTCTCCCGATGTCGCTTGAGCGCAGAGCCTGAAGTGGGCACGGGCTCGGTGTTCCTTGGCAGGCCTTGGCGCGAGCACGCGGCTACATCCTTTGTGAATTGTGAGCTGGGGGAACATATTCATCCACAGGGCTGGGACCCTTGGGATGACTCGGGCCGGGAGAAGACGGTCCGCTATGGAGAATACGGATTGGGGACAAGGGCCATCAAACTACGAGTTAGCCGGGTACCGTGGGCTGCCTGTTGCGAGCACGGGGAAGAGGCTTGGAGCAGGCAAGAGGTTTTCGGGGAAGCAGAGGAGCATTTTTTCTATCGCATCCTCAGGTTGTCTGAAGGAGGCTGGGAGTTTGAGAACAATAATTCAGAACCCGATTTTGCGCGGCTTTAATCCGGACCCGTGCATTGTACGGGCTGGGGATGTTTACTATATCGTGGTATCTTCGTTTCAGTGGTTGCCGGGAGTGCGTGTGTATAGCTCGGATAATTTAACGGATTGGGAGCATTGCACCGATTTGTTGACTGACCAGGTTGATCTGAGAGGGAACCCGAAGGATTGCAGTGTATGGGCACCTCAGCTAAGTTGGCATGATGGGCTGTTCTATTTGATTTATAGTGATGTCAAGAGCACCCGGCGGCCCTTCAAGGATGTACATAATTATCTGATTACGGCCCCTTCCATAAATGGGCCATGGTCGGAACCGATCTATTTGAACGGCAGCGGCTTTGATCCTTCCCTGTTCCATGATGAGGATGGACGTAAGTGGTTGCTTAACGAGATTTGGGATTACCGTATTCCGGAAGGCAACAAGTCCAGTGGTATCGTTATGCAGGAGTATGATCCTCGCCAGCGGCGTTTGGTGGGCAAGCCGATTAAATTGTTTGATGGCACGGCGTTGAGGAAGACGGAAGCTCCGCATATCTACAAGCGGAATGGATATTATTATTTGGTGACGGCCGAAGGGGGAACGGGCAGCGGACATGCAGTCACGATTGCCCGATCCCTGCAATTGGAGGGCCCCTACGAGGTGGACCCACGTAATCCGATGCTGACTTCAAGGGATGATCCGGCATTACCACTTCAATGTGCTGGTCATGGCAGCTTGGTGGAAACGCCGGGGGGAGAGTGGTACATGGCCCATCTCTGCACACGTCCGGTAGAGGGCAAATATGCCATTCTCGGCAGAGAGACGGCCTTGCAGCAGGTGTATTGGGATGATGAGGGCTGGCTGCGGCTATCCGCAGGGGGGAACACCCCGCAGATTAAGGTCCCTGCACCTCGGGAGACTTTGCTTACTGCTTCGGGTGAGAAGCCTGCCAGTGACACAGATTCCGGGCGGGGACGTCATGCGCTGCCTTATCGATTTCAAGACGATTTTGATGGTAATGTTTTGCAATCCGAATGGAACACGCTGCGGATGATGCCCGACGAAAGCTGGTGTTCCTTGAAGAAGCGGCCCGGATATTTACGGCTAACCGCGGGGGAATCCCCGCAGAGCTTGTTCCGGCATCATCTGCTGGCGATTCGTCAGCGGGATGTGCACTTTCGTGCGGAGACCTGCTTGGACTATGCGCCGTACACTTATTTGCAAATGGCGGGGCTGCTGCTGTATCTGAACGAAGACAATTATCTCTATGCGTATATTAGTCACGAGGAATCTCAGGGCAAGGTATTGCGTTTGCTGCGCTGCGCCGGAGACGAGGTTATTCTGGAGCCAGAGCCGGTGCTGCTTCCGAACGAGGGCGCAGTACATCTGGCGGTAGAGGTACGGGGCACAGAAGCCCGGTTCTACTGCCGGGCAGAAGAGCCGCATATGAAGAATCATACCGCTGAAGCAGGCTGGCAAGCGCAATTTGCTGCTCAGCCGATCAGCTTTCTATCTGGCGGCTTTACAGGCAACTTTGTTGGCATAGCCGCTCACGATATGCAGATGCACCAAGGTAGCTATGCAGATTTCAGTTATTTTCATTATGAGGGATATGATCAATAAAATCCGAATAGATGTTGTATGACCATTGCTGTCCTTGGCTTAGACCGGGGACGGCTTTTTTTGTTGCATTTTTTGAGTTGACGAGGTAATCATTAAGAGGTATATTGTTAAATGCTAAAATATTTAAGTACTAAACTAATTCAAAGTTTAACTAAGCAGGACAGCGTTCGGCAAGGATTGACAAGGAGGATTAGCTCATTGACGAGAAGAGACGAGTTGTTTGAGGTGACTTCAACCTTCGGGACCTTGATCAAAACCATTACCCAGGAATGGAAGAAGCGCGGGGGAGAATACAATCTGAGCTTTCCGCAGTTCAAGATGCTGCACATGCTCGATACGATGGGCACGCAGAAGGTATCTCAATTGGCAGAGGCATTATGTCTTACATCAGCGGCCATTACGGGGATCACGGATCGCATGATTACGGATGGCTATGTACGTCGCGAGCGTTCGGAGCATGATCGCCGGGTGGTTCATATCTCGATTACCGAGCAGGGTCGGGAAGTGAACCGACAGGTCGGTGAGAAGCAGAAGGAAATGCTAGAGAACGTATTTGATCAATTGCAGGAAGAGGATTTGCAGCATTTGCGCCGGATTTTTGACGTTATGCTCTCAAATATAGAAAATCAATCATAACGGAGATGAGAAACACCATGGAACACTTAACAATGAAACGTAAAGTTTCAATCATGATCGCGGTTATGGCTGCCATGTTCTTTGCGGCGATTAACCAGACGATTGTGAGCACGGCTATGCCTCGAATCATTTCAATTCTGGACGGCATGGATTATTACACGTGGACGATTAATATTTATCTGCTGACGTCAACGATTGCCACGGTATTGGTAGGGAAGCTGTCCGATATGTACGGACGGAAGCCGTTCTTGCTTATTGGTATTTTGCTATTTATGGCAGGGGCTTTCATGACCGGGACGTCCTCTAATGTATTTCAATTTATCGCTTATCGCGGGCTTCAAGGGATCGGTGCCGGGATTATACAGTCAAGCGCCTTCACTTCCGTAGGCGACCTCTTCCCGCCGCGTGAGCGTGGTAAATGGATGGGTTACATGACAGCAATCTTCGGTTTCTCCAGTGTGCTTGGTCCTACACTCGGCGGTTATCTGGTCGATCATCTGGACTGGCACTGGTTGTTCTGGATTTTCTTGCCGCTGGGTATCGTAGCTTTTGTCATGATCATGATGTTATTTCCGAAAGTGGAGCGCGGCAGCTCCCAGAGCATCGACTATTGGGGCTCTTTGCTCATGACCACCACCATTGTGCCACTATTGCTCGCCTTCTCATGGGCGGGAACAACGTATTCGTGGGGATCGGTGCAGATTCTGGGCTTATTGGCGGCTTCCGTGGTATCCGGACTTCTATTTATCTTTGCCGAATCCAAGGTGGAAAATCCGATTTTGCCGTTGCATTTGTTTAAAAACAGTGTAGTAACGATTTCCAATATTATCGGATTTATTATGAACTTCGGCATGATGGGGGCACTGGTCTACTTATCGTTCTTCGTGCAAGGTGTGCTGGGTATCTCCCCAACTTATGCCGGTTACGTGACGATGCCGATGTCGATTGTTATGGTTATTTCCAGTGCAGTGACAGGGCAATTGATTGCCAAGAAGGGCAAATACAAGCAATTTGCGCTAATCGGCGTGCCAATCATGGTAGCTGGTGTAGGGATTATGGTCTTTATGAACAATGTGCCGATGGCCGTCCTTAGCATGATTGTATTCGGCTTTGGACTTGGCGTCGGTATGCCGGTCTTCTCACTGGCAACGCAAAATGCAGTGCCTCACCAGGAGCTTGGCGTCGTAACAGCGTCCATTCAGTTATTCCGTAACCTGGGTGGTACGATCGGGATTGCCGTGATGGGGACGGTTATGTCCAATAATCTGGCGAAAAACTTGCAAGCCACGATGCAATCATCTTTGGCGCCGGATTTGAGCACTTTAGACCCGCAGGTGTCCCAGCAGATGTTGGCTTTTGCCAACCCACAAACGTTAATGAACAAGCCGCTGATTGAACAAACTCAGGCGAGTTTGCCAGCGGATGCGCAAGTGCTGTTCGCCCAAATGATTCAAGGGATTCGCGATGCTCTGGGCACCACGTTATCCACGGTCTTCTTGACGGGGGCTTTGGTCTTGGTCGTTGCGTTCATCCTGGTCTTCTTCCTGAAGGAGTTGCCGCTGCGCTCTACGAATCAGGAGCCAACGCCTCTCGTCTCCAAGGAGCATAGTCAGGAAGGTAGCGTAGCAGAGCCTGTTACGCACCATATCTAAACACTGAAAAGGTTGATTTGACAGAATAGCCGGAGGTCCCGCTGAATGTGAAGCGGGGTCTCCGTTTTTTTGTAGCTTGACTTTTAAATGTAATCATGAATAAAATAATTAACACGAGTTAAGTTTATGAGATGGGATGGTGAATATGGGACTATCCAATATTCCGCTTAGGGAATTAAAGAAAGCGCGTGCCAAGTTGGCTCTTTATCATAGCGCTCTCGAATTGATCGAGAAGAAGATGTTTCATGAGGTAATGCTGGAGGATATTTGCCGTAAGGCGGAGGTATCTCGCGTGACCTTCTTCAAATTCTTCCCCAAAAAGGAGGATGTGTTGGTCTACTTCATGAGGGTATGGTTGACAGAGCGCATTATTGAGATTGATACATTGCAAAAACGGGGCTTCGACGCCATCCGTCATCTGCTTATTCAGGTGGCCAATCAAGCTGAGGATAAGCCGGGCTTGCTGCCCAGCCTGATTTCATTTCTGGCGGAAATGAATATGCATCCCGCCATGCCGGAATTGAGCGAAGCTGAGGTTCGGCTGCTATTCCCTGAGCATATAGAAGCAGGGCGGGAGACGCCGGATATGCTGGATTTATTCACGCGTGCCATGGAGGAAGCCCATGATGCAGGCACGTTGAATCCTTTGATCTCCATTGATACGGCGAGTAAGGTGCTGTTTACGATCTTTTACGGGACGTATCTGACGGCCCAGCAGTTTGGTTCGGAGGATATCATCGGATTCTATGAAGAACACTTGCAACTTTTGGAAAAAAATACTTAGTGCTTGTCGAAAGGTGTACACGATTAAAAAACTTTACTTAAGTTAATTATATTTGTATAATTCATGTATAAGATTGTGTTCGAAAAGTCAGGTTTACAGGACCATAGCTTATGCTTCCGAGGTGCGTTTTTTCAAAACGCTTGAGTTGGATGAAGCTGGGACTTCAAGATTCGATGTCGAATTTTGCTCCTCGGAATGCTTCGTTCTGGGAAGACGACTTTTTGAACATCCTCTATAAGAGCTTGTATACTTTTTCACAAAAAAGGAGACAGGGTATGGCAAACAAGGAGGAACTACACGTTGTCATTGGCACCGGGCCACTGGGTAGGGCGGTCATGGATGAGCTGCTGGCTCGCGGCAAGCAGGTACGTATGGTGAATCGGAGCGGAGCCGCAAAGGTTCCCGCCGGGGTGCAGGTGGTGAAGGGAGATGCGGTTGACCGTGAGAGCATATTGGCAGCTTGCCAGGGGGCTACGGTCATTTATCATTGTGCCAAAGCTCCATATACCCGCTGGCCGGAATTGTTCCCGCCGATTACAGAAGGTATCCTGGGAGCAGCCGAAGCTACGGGAGCGAAGCTGGTCTACGGGGATAATCTGTATATGTACGGCCCCACCGATCAACCCTTGAAGGAGAATCTGCCAGAGCGGACGACCGATGGGAAGGGGATTGTGCGGGCTGCCATGGCGAAGACATTGCTGGATGCCCACCGCAGCGGTAAGGCTCGTGTAGCAATCGGCCGGGCTCCGGATTTCTATGGCCCTGGCGTGCTCGAATCCGCGCTGGGCGCGCGGGTATTCCGGGCGGTATTGGCTGGGAAAGCGGCTGGGGTATTAGGAAACGTAGATGCACCACATACCTATATTTATATTCGTGATTATGCGCGTGGTTTGGTTACTCTTGGGGAGCAAGAAGCCGCTTTGGGCCAAGTGTGGCATATCCCTAGCGCGGAAACGTTAACGACCCGCCAAATCGTGGAGTTGATCTTCACCCATCTGGGTCAGAAGCCCAAAATCAGTGCTCTGCCTAAGCCATTGCTTCAAATGCTTGCTCTGTTCGGCGGTGAAATGCGGGAGGTCAAGGGAACAATCTATATGTTCGATAAGCCGTTCGTAGTAGATCACGGCAAATACGCGGCTGCTTTCGGCACGGACACCACCCCACATTCCGAAGCGATTCGCGAAACGTTGGAATGGTATAAGCAGCAAGTTTAACGCTAGAGGGCTGTTTGCTGCACAGTAGGTTAAGCATCGCCACCTTATTTTAAGGGGCGGTGCTTTTTCTTTTTCCCGTACAGGCACGACTGGGCCTCTGCCCACATAAAATGAACAGACCGCAGACAAATGCACATTTCTTCAGGAGGTGTCATCCTTGCCCGGACTGATCAGTACGATTGCTTTATTTATCAAACAGCTTACCTTGCTCGTCTCTTATGTCAAAAACAACGCTTTTCCCCAACCCCTCACAGAAGCTGAAGAAGCGCTTCATTTGAAGCGCATGGCCGAAGGCGACCCGGTTAGTCGCAACCTGTTGATCGAACATAATTTGAGATTAGTGGCCCATATTGTCAAGAAATTCGACAACACCGGCGAGGATCTGGAGGACTTGATCTCAATCGGTACGATTGGCCTGATTAAGGCGATCGAGAGTTTCCGGCCGAACAAAGGTACGAAGCTGGCTACGTTTGCGGCGCGGTGCATCGAGAATGAAATCCTTATGCATTTAAGATCGTTGAAGAAGACCCGCAAGGACGTGTCCTTGCACGATCCCATCGGAACTGATAAAGAAGGTAATGAAATTACATTAATTGACATATTGGGTACGGAGGCCGATGAGGTCGTAGATCGGGTCCAGCTCAAGATGGAGAAGAGCAAGATTTATCGGAATCTGGACATTTTGGACGCGCGGGAGCAGGAAGTCATCAAAGGGCGTTTCGGGCTGGAGCATGGGGGAGAAGAACGGACCCAGCGCGAAATTGCCAAGGAGCTTGGCATCAGCCGTAGCTATGTGTCGCGTATAGAGAAAAGGGCGCTCATGAAGCTGTATCATGAGTTTTATAAGAAGAAATAGTAATGCAAAACACCTTCAAGGATGCTGCCTGTCTTGCGATAGGGGCAAGCTCTTGAAGGTATTTTTGTTTTGCTGTTTTACAGGTAAAATCTGCTATAATATAGCATGTACATGAAACTGGCTTAAAAGGGACGGTCGGCTAATCTCCCGGAAGGGAGGTGATGCCTGTGGCGATTAAGGATGCTTTGACGATCATGATTAGCTTTGGGGCGCTTATTATTGCGCTGCTGACGCTGGTGGTGGCCATCGTCGTAGCGATTAATCAAAACACAAAGAAATAGACCGCCCTAGGGATTAGGTATGCGGTCTATTCCACGCTTAATTCCAGCCGACCGCTCTTTAAAAGCGGTAAGTGTACAGGGGAGTCGTGTGTCGAGCACGGCTCCTTATCTATTGTTATCATAGCACAGGCAAGGTTATACCTCAATGCGGAGCAAATTAAACGTCAAAACACCTTCAAGGTTGTGGCCTATCTTGCTTGGTTATAGTTCAAGCGCGGGCAAAATGCCGCTCTCTCCCGGAAGTCGCTCTGCGACTGAACCGGCGAGAATATAGCCAACCCGGATGGTCTGCCCAGCGCTTACGCCAATTGCCGACAGCGGCAGGCCAATTTCAACTACGGAGGCATTCTTGGCATACTGACTGGTTCCAAGTGTTGCTACCTGGTTCCAGGACCAGCTATTTCCCGTACCGGTGTATGCATAGAGCGTATTGTTTTCCAGCAAATAATCCGCACCGCTGTTTGGCCAGCCTGTTGCATTGTAGCCAGTTGCGGTGTTGTTATCTGCATTAATATAGAACGCCCCGGAATCGGTCAAGCCACTCCCTTGCACCAGCAGATAAAGATTCGAATCTACTCGTGTTCCCTTCAGTGTGGCGACGGATGAACTGCCTGAAGCTAGAGCAGGGATAGCGCTCCAATCGGAGGCGGAGCCATCCACAACGATTGAAGTGCCGCCACCACCGCCGCCGGTGCCTGAGGTGACATTAATGGTACTCACAGGGAAGGCGCCGTCGGTCGTACGACCGGTATTGGCAAAATCCACCGCAGGTGTATTTGTTGCCGGGTCGAGAATAGCGAGTGCGACGGTGTACGTGCCTGCTGATAGACTCGACGGGATGGTGATGGAGTTGGTGTGTGCATAAGTACCCGTCTTCCAGTTTTTGAGCTGGATATCGGTTATAGTCCGGGCAACGACGGTAGAACCGCTGCGAATTTGTAACTCAACCGGCCAGTTGAACGGGAAGTGCTGGAGACCTTTGTTCTCTATGCTAAGCGATACCGACAGCGAGGAGCCGCTGGCAGCCGAATCGTTGTGCGTTACTTGCTTGACGACAAGATGGTAGCCCATGCGTTTCTTCAAGGTATCCATGTTGGCCTGATACGGTCCACCCACTGCGTAGGAGGCAGGGGAATTGGGTCCCAACCAACTTGGCTTGCTAAGTTCCGCTTGACGCATCGTTTCCGTAAATCCTGCGCCGCTTGTCAGACTGGCTTGCAGTCCACCTGCGCCACCATAGAATTCCCCGGCCGAGATCGCGTTGTTCCAGAAATTCGCATAAGCCGGCTGCAACTGGCCGATATCATCCCAGTAACCATTTTGTGTGCCAGTGTACCAGCCCCAGGACGAATCGAAGCTGGGTTGGTCCCCGAACATATCATTGAACATGCCCAGTCCGTGGGTAGAGGCTAGTTGTACGCTTCGGCGAATCATGACCTGAATGCGGTCGGATTTATTAGAGAAGGCATCGATATAGTGCTGAATAAATTGATTGGAGATCGCATTGGGTGGAAATGCCCCCGTATAGTTCTGTTCATTGTTGGGGCCGACATAAGGCCAGGTATGGAATTCGCCCCAATGGCCCAGTGAGCCGATTTGGACAAAAGCAATAGGAGCGTCTTGGGTATAATAACGAGCTGCAATGGCATCAAGCAGCACTTTGTGGCGGGCGAGGAGAATGGATGAACTGTAGTTAGGAGAGAAGCCTGTGTTGTTCCCGGTTCCCATGCCGCCGGTATTGTCCTGATAAGCGGTGCCGGCTGTTCCTTCCTGCGTGAGCATTTCGTTATACAGCCAGTCGGGGATGTCGCGATGTGCGGAGCCAGTCGGATTGTCCAGCAACAGCCGGAAGACCACTCTCACACCTTGACTCCGCCAATAATCAAACTTGAATTTGGTTTCGATGGCGTTCCAGTCGAAGACGCCTTTGGTGGGTTCTAGTTCTTTCCAGGTGACACCGGCATAGACCAGCTTGTGCGGTTGCGCATACGGTCCGCCAGTAGCGGGAGGCGCCCAGCCCTTAAATGGATTGTTAAGCGGACTGTCCAGTTCGGCAGGAGTAAATGTTGCGGCCGAAGCTGCAGGGGCCAGACTGACCAGACTGCTTACGACCAGCACAAAAGCCAACAGCAGACGGAGAGTTGCCGATTTCTTGCCGAGCGATGGGTGGGACGGGTCTTTCTGAATAATGGTGTTGATATTCATTAAGCACCTCCAGATAATTTGGCGCAAATTTTCTTTAAGTTTTGCGCTCTTAACTAGAGATTATAGAGTAAAATTTAGATAATTCAAGCATGATTTTTGATTAAATGGAAGGAATTATATAGTTTGGCGCAAAAATTTAGGGAATAATATACAGTTTTTAATAAATATTTGCGCCAAAAAATATATTGGATGAGTGGATAGACAAACCATCGTTCAAATTTACTTACTTGATGGTTTTGGTGATGACAACTTTCCCTCGTTTTGGGTCTTCTTCACTTTTGCGATAAGCTTGAAGCAGGCCTTGAGCGGTGAAGGCAAATGTCTCATTGACATGAATCTTTAATTTATTGTCTTTCATAGATTGAGCAATAGATTCAAAATCGTTACGATTGGGTTGGGCTTGGAAGAAATGGGCGTGAATATTGCGGATTTTCGGATGTTGATTAATGCCGAATGCGACTACTGAGATATAAGTTCCACCATCCTTGATAACCGAGAAGTTCTTCTCTCCAATTTCACCTGGTAACCCTGTACCGAAAGTGGAGGGGTCCTTGGCGGTATCCAATACGATATCAACAGGAGCTGTTATTTGGGTAGTAAAGTCGACTTTGGTGTAGTCGATGACCTCGTCAGCACCAAGTGCTCTAACGAAATCATGATTGTAGTCCCTCGCGGTCGCAATAACATAGGCTCCATGTTGCTTGGCCAACTGGACGGCTACATGTCCGACTCCTCCAGCCCCCGCCTGAATAAGAATACGTTGTTCTGGTTGAAGATGGCCATGCTCGAATAGTGCTTGCCAAGCTGTCAGGGCAACCGTGGGAGCAGCACCTGCCTCATCAAAGGATATATTTTCAGGGATGACGGCAAGATGATTTTCCTCCGCTGCAACATAGTCCATATAAGAACCCCGTTGAACCATGCCCATAACACGATCTCCCGGTTTGAAATGAGTCACTTTCCTGCCTACTTCTTGAATAATGCCAGCTACTTCATTACCAAGAACCATAGGCAATTGCAATTGATCCGAAAATTTGTGGGCCATTGGACTCTGGAGAATCGCGCCGTTGCGAAATAAATAATCTGCCGGATTAATGGAAGAAGCGCGCATTTCGATGAGCACCTGTGTATCGGTTAGTGAGGGAGTTGGCAATTCCAGCTCCTTCAGCACTTCCGGGATTCCAAAGCTTGTCAAAGCAATAGCTTTCATCATAATCCTCCTTTTAAATTGAACGTACTTTGAAACATCTTGTCCAATAACAGAATCTCTGCCTTTTGGCTAATCGCATGGTTCCCAAGCTTGACATCAATAATGAAGTCATTGCTAAGCATCTGGCGATAACGGGATATAATATCGTTGTGCGGTAATTGTCCCATGGCCTTCGTTTCAGGTGGGATTACCGAAATGCCAGCTTGCTCGACCCGCTGAATATTGTGCTTAATATCCCTAGCAATCCCGCTTAAGATATCCTCACTTCTTGCTTGCTCTATGCTCATCATGCCGTTATCGGTATAGAAATGCTTGTTAACGATGGCTAATGCCGTATGCGAAATGTGGAATGCCTGAATGTCTTTTTGGACTTCATAATGCAAATCCACCGATTCAAATAGTTGAGCCAGTTCATTCACTCTCTCGGTCATCCTTCCATCGATTTCCCCGAAAATGGTTCCCTGATGTTTTTCAGATCCGAATTGAGCATATAGGACATCTTCCTTAATATCTCCACCGGCGCCCGGAAACCCAGGAAGCAAACGATCACCCACGATGTCTAGCCAAGGGCCATATCCAATGGTGTTGGTCAAGGTGACAATGGTCTTGCTTCGATTATGCTGGATCGCCGAGAGAGCAGCTTCGGACTGATCATATCTGACAGGGACGAAAATGAAATCATATAAATCGTCGTCTTCAAGAGCTTCAATCGTTCTGATTGATATTTGCTTGTCCCTCCCGTTGTCGTTATATTTTAGGCCCTCCCTTTGCAACGTCTTCAGCCTTTCTCCTCGTGCCAGGATCGTGACATCCAGTCCCGACTGTGCGAACCGGAGGGCGTATACACTGCCAATCACGCCGGCGCCAAATATCAGAATTCGATATGCTTTAGCCTTCAACCTAAACCCTTCTTTCAAAAGAATCAGTCACAGATTGTTTAAGCAACACCTGTTTGATAAGATGATAATATGGCATGGATATGATTTCAATCAGCAGAGTTAGAGGAACGTTGTTTAGGCAACACATTGTAATATTTGATGTCTGAAAAAGGGGTTGAACATGGTGAATCAGGAAGATCCGAGGGTGTTGCGCACACGACAGCTCATTAGACAAGCATTCAGAGATTTGTTGTTTAGCACAGGATTTGATGCAATGACCATTAAGGATATTGCTCAACATGCTACCATTAACCGGGCCACATTTTATGCTCATTTTGAAGATAAATATGCTTTGCTTGAAGAAATTACAGAAGAAGTATTCCATGAGATGATTCCTGAACAAGTGAAGAATGCAGAGGAATTTACGGATGAAATATGCACCCAGCTAATCTTGGCGACGCACGGGTATATTGTGGATTTTTACCGTATCTGTAGAATGAGCTCTAATTCCATGGCAACACTGGTGGATAAGAAGATCAAGAAAATGCTACAGCAGACCATAGAAAATATTTTTCTGAGAGGAGATACCTACCCTGGAGCGGAGAGGAATTACCTAGAGATCATGGCGGCCATGACAGGTTCGGCAATCTATGGGGCTGCGCTGTATTGGTTAAATGCGGAGGATAAAGATCGAGTGGATAGGCTTGCAGATCTGGTGCGTCCTTATGTAATGAACGGTCTGGGGCTCCGTTGAGTTCCCAGACCGTTTTTTTGAGTTCATTTAACAATACAATGAATTATGCCCAGGTAGTAGTTGTCTCAACTGGCAGACGATAGGAAGGATAACCCTCTTTGGCTGCTTTTCCTATGGAAATTAACATGACGGGCCGGAAGCGGTTGGGGTCGAGGCCAAAGGCTTCTGCAATCTTCTCTTTGTCATAACCAGCCATAGGGTTAGTATCATAACCATGAGCACGAGCAATCAGCATCAACTGCATCGATACGAGACTTGCGTCGATCAAGTTCATGTTGTGAAGTTCGGCTGCAGTTACGTTTGCATAATAAGGCTTAAGTTGTTGCATTTGCATGTCCATAACATCTTGCGGCATGTATCCCAGTTCCACGGCTTTGCTGAAAATCTCATCTATATATTCAACGTTGTTCACATCGTAAAAGATGGCAATGGAAGCAGAGGCGGTTTGTACCTGCGTTTGGTTGAAGGAGGCCAACTTGGCGAGCTTTTCTTTACCTTCAGCGCTGTCGATGACGAGAAAACGCCAGGGCTGCATGTTAATCGCAGAGGGCGCACGGGAAGCTTTGGACAAAATCTCTGTCATTTCCTCGCGGCTGATTTTTACCTCTGGATTATAAACCTTAACAGAACGGCGCTCCAAGACGATGTCGTTGAAATCGTTGGATTGTTGGAACTGACTAATGTGCTTTAGAGCTTGCATCTTCTTGTCTCCTTTTTCTTATATAATGATTAGACAGCCAGCGGTCTAACTGCCATCACTATCAGGATTGTAAACTATGAAGTATACTTTATAGCAACAGAAAAAAATGAGGTGCTTAAATATGAAGATTAGCGAAGTGGCCGAAAGGGTTGACCTATCGATATCTACAATTCGTTACTATGAGAAGATGGGCATGATCCCTGATGAATATGTACTGAGAGACCAAAATAATTATCGGAACTATGAAGTGGGGATTGTCCGCCACTTAAATGTTGTGAAGAACTGCCTCGCGGTGGGCTTCTCCATTCATGACGTCAAATTAATGGTCGCCAAGAATGAATTTACCAAAGCTGAGCAAATCGAGGTCATTCAGGCGAAAATTGCGGAGATTGAAGGAGCTCAAAAGAAGCTGGAGGAGTCCAAGCAAAATCTGAGAGAAGTTCTGGATAAGAATATCGTTTGCGAGGGTGGTTTTGGAAAATATGATGAACCGGTAGTCTAAAGCAATAGCGGTCTTAATTCTGAGCAGGTGCCTAATCCGGCACCTGTTTTTGTTTTGCTATAAGAAGCCGAAATTTCAATCCGACAGGAAACTATCTCAACAAACAAAAACCGACAAAATCCAAAAATGGCAATTTTATGACGAAATGGATAATTAATTGCGCATTAACAATAAACCGTTATAATCTAGTTAGCTAGGAAATTAAGTGATAATTTTCATAAAAAATCCAGTTTAGAAAACCCACAAAAAAGCATTCTCAGATGCTCCCCCCTTACGGTTTTACTCCATTCATATAGATAATCAGTCGGCACGGAGGTGATGATTGGCAAGGAAGCAAACACATGTTAATCCAAGCGAAGGCATTGTAAACCCAGGGAAATCATGGAAAGGAAAGTGAAATAATGCACAAAAATTTGACTCATCCGATTGCGGTTGTCGGTTATGGTTGCATTTTTCCTCCAGACGGATATGACGTGGAACGATTCTGGAATAATGTGCTTTCGGGCAAGCCGGGAATCCGTACAACCCCGCCCGAGCGGTGGAACTTTGAAACCTATTTCGACGAGAACCGCAGCGCAGAAGACAAAACCTATTGCAAGCTGGGTGGAACGATTGATGCCTATTCGTTCCCATTCGACAAATACCACTATCCCCGGACCCGTTTGGACAAGCTCAGCAGAACTCAGCTTATGTTGCTTGACAGCATTCTTCAGGCCATGTCCATGACAAAGCTGGCTGAGGATAGTTTTCAAAATAGCGAGACCGGCGTTTTTGTCGGCAACATGCTTGGTGACGAGGCCTTTTCGGATTACTCCATCAACCTCAGAGCCAAGGAATTCATCTATTATCTCGAACAGCATCCCGCCTACACGGGGCTACCTTCCCAAGAAAAAGATCAAATCAGACAGAAGTTCCGCCGCATGGTGGACGAGTCTTTCATCGCACTTGACGACACCAATACAGAAAGCATCATGTACAGTGCCTTAGGCAAATCCGTTCGTAATCTCCTGGGCATTCGCGGACCTTCCATCATTGTGGATTCAGCTTGCTCCGCTGGCGTGCTCGTCATTGACGAAGCGATCAAGCATCTCCAGGAGAGAAAGCTGAAGACCTGCATCACCACCGCCGTTCTCGGCAATATGAACATTACGGGCAACGTAGCCTTCGCCAAGATCGGCGGCTTGTCTCCGACACATTCTAGCCCCTTGGATCACAAGGCGAACGGACTTATTCCCGGAGAAGGAGCAGGCACTATCATTCTGAAACGACTGGATGATGCGCTGGCCGAGGGGGATACCATTTATGCGGTTATTCGTGGTGTTGGCGCAGCAAGCGATGGTAAAGGGAAGTCGATTTATGCCCCAAGCTCCCATGGACAACTTGCTGCCATGAAGAAGTCCATCGAGCGGGCCGGACTTCGCCCCAAGGATATTGATTATATTGAGACTCATGCTACAGCAACGCTGGTTGGAGACAAGGTCGAATTGAACACATTGCAATTGTTGTTTGAGGAGGAGGGACTTCCCCCGAAATCTGTGGCCTTGGGCTCCGTTAAATCCCAGATCGGGCACAGC
Organism: Paenibacillus sp. 1SOY10; assembly: GCF_056836745.1. Lineage (NCBI taxonomy): Bacteria > Bacillati > Bacillota > Bacilli > Caryophanales > Paenibacillaceae > Paenibacillus > Paenibacillus sp. 1SOY10. The sequence goes on from NZ_JBXENK010000002.1 coordinate 215,518, forward strand.
TTCTCTGCTGCGGGTATGGCTAATCTCATCAAGGTCATCGAAGGAATGAGGCATAATGTTATGCCACCAACCCACCATTTCGGGCGTACGCCAGAGGAAATTCGATTAGAGGACACCCCGTTCTATGTCAATACAGCCACCAAACCCTGGCCGGTTCGGGTGCCGGGTGAACCCAAGCGCGCTTCTATTAATGCTTTTGGCTTTGGGGGCATTAATGCCAGTGTAGTTGTTGAAGAATATCTTGAGCCGTACCACCGAAAGCTGGCCTTGGAAGGTTTGTCGGACAAGCCCTCACAACCGCAGCCAGATATTGCCGTTGTTGGTGTAGGTGTGGTAGATAGCCGCGGAACAGGCAAGGAGGCCTGGTGGGACAATATCAATGAGGTTTTCGTTTCCCGTACGGGCTATCCCGAGAAGCGCTGGAATCAAGAAATTAATGCCATATTTGATGAGAATTCCACCGTTCAAGGCAGCTTTGTGGAAGATCTTAAATTCCCTAGCATCAAATTTAAGATCCCGCCTATCATTTTGCCGGAGATTGATAAAGGGCAGCAAATGGCCTTAATGGCCGCGGGTGAAGCAATCTCCGATTACGGGCAGGATAAGCTGGTTCCCGCCAAAACGGGGATTTATGTGGGTGCCATGCTTGGACTGGAATCCTCGGTGATGGCCGATTTACGTATCCGGTTTGTCGAGTATATTGAAATGCTGAAGCAAATTCCGGAATTCAGCCGATTGCCGGAAACGTTACAAAATACGCTGATCACGGATATCACTGCAAAGTTCAGAAGTTATATTCCGAAGGTCGGAGAAGATACACTGCCAGGATATATGGATAACATCATTGCCGGGCGAATCGCTAACTTCTATAACGTCAACGGGCCGAACGTTGTCATCGACTCTGATACGACCTCATTCATGAGCGCATTGGAGCAGGGAATGCTGAGTCTTAGCAGCGGCGAGAACAACACCGTGATTGTTGGTGGAGTTCATGCGAATATGACCCCGGAATTTATTGATTTCTTCCGCAAAATTCAAGAAGTATTTAAGGACTCTTGTCCGAAATGTCTTACCGAGTTAGGACAATTCATCCCGGCGGAAGGCTCAGTATTTTTTGTTCTAAAAAAATACAGTGACGTATTGCCTGGAGAGAAGGTTTATGCGCGGATTAAAGGGGTGCTGAATGAAGCAGATTTGCCCAAAAAGGCCAGCTACGGTCAGATAGCAGGGAGAGCAGCAGAAGAGCTTGCGAGTTACTCCTTATGCTGCAACAGCTTTGGCAATCATGTGGGCCGCCATCAGTTTTATTTCGGGGCCCATGGTGGATTCGTGATGCTTAAGGCGGTGCTTGCACTGGAGCATGGAGCAACGCAATGTTTGGAGCCGACAGGAAATCATTCAGAACAGCCGGGATCGACAAATCTGACCAGTGTACATTCCCATTCAATTCTGGGTGGGGACTATGAGCTGCTGTTGGATGAAGCAAGCTCTGAATGCTTGCTAACTTGGGACCGTAATGAGGCCACAAAGGATCAGACTGGGCATCAGGGTGATAGATGGATTGAGTCCCTCGTTGTGCATGATGTCAAGGTGGAGCGTTCAGCATATACGTTCTATGCGGGCGAAGTAAACGCCGAGCAGTTGCTGAGCAAGCTAACCCGTATGATGAACGAAGAAGAGATTTGTTCCGATTCGCCGGAGGTAGCTGCTGCATTTGCTTGCCGAGTAGCTATCGTATACAAGACACAAGATGAGCTGCGAAGAAAGCTGAATGCCTTGCGTTAGTTCTGTCATTCATAGGACTTCATCATTTAAGAAGCAGGAAGAAAGGGAAGGGATTTTTATATGCTGAAAACCGCACCTATACCGGAGAATTATGCCAAGGAGTTTGCTTCATTTTTGGCCCCCATCAAGGAGGGCAAGAGAAATGATTTATATGTGTTCGAGCCGGTGTTTGAAGGACCACAGGATGGCAATACGGCTTATCGGGGCAAAAATGTCATTATGCTGACCTCCAACAATTATCTGGGATTGTCCACTCATCCGGAGATTATCAAGGCGATGAAGGATGCGCTGGATGTATATGGTTCAGGAACCTGTGGTGCGCGTTTGCATAACGGTACGACTGTACTGCATAAGCGGCTTGAGGAACGGATCGCAGAATATTTTCATACTGAAGATGCCGTTTATGTGAGTACAGGCTATATGACCAACCTGGCGGCGATTACTTCGCTTGCCACAGATGAGAAGTCCGTCATCATCACCGACCAATTGAATCATATGAGCATTGTGGATGGAATCGAAATGGCAAAAGGGCAGGTCCGAATCTTCGAGCATAACAACATGGAGAAGCTTGAATATATTCTCACGCGGAGCGAAAGCTTCCCCAAGAAGCTGATCGTAGTGGATGGCGTATATTCGATGGACGGGGATTTGGCCAAGCTGGACGAAATCGTTAAGCTGGCAGAACGATACGGAGCGAGTGTGATGGTTGATGAGGCCCATTCCCTCGGGTTCTTCGGACCAACAGGGCGCGGGGTGTCCGAGCACTTTGGCGTAGAAGACCGGGTTCATATCAAGATGGCGACGTTCAGTAAATCGGTGGCTGGTGTGGGAGGCAGTATTGCTTCGGACCGGGACACTTGCGATTATATCCGGCATGTCTCGCATCAATATATCTTCAATGCCAGCTTGCCGCCATCGATCATGGCGGGTGTCCTCAAAGGGATTGACCTTATGGAGAAGGAAACGTGGAGAAGCGAGAAGTTATGGCACAATACACTGCGGTTCAGACGTGGCTTGATGGAGATGGGCTATAACATTCTGAACAGCCTGTCACCGGTGATTCCGATTCTGATCGGAGACGATCTTACGACGATGCGCATGACCAAGTGGCTGCTTGCGGAAGGAGTCTACATCGCTACGGCGATCTTCCCGGCCGTTCCGATGAATAAAGCCCGCTTCCGGGCCACGATTACTTCCTCCTTAAGTGACGAGGATATTGATATCGCTTTGGACAAGCTTCAAAAATGCGGCAAAGAGTTCGGCATTATATAAAGGAGAGGGATGATCGAGATGAGTATGACGGCAATTAACTATAAGGCGCTGGAGGCGCAAGGCATCTATTTTAGTCGAAACGAACAGCGTGTAACAGGAAATACTGTTTTTCTGTTCACGGGACATGGCTCCCAATATCCGAACATGCTCAAAGATCTGGCAGAGATCCCTGTCATCAAGGATACGTTGCAAGAGGCAGATGAGACCTATCAATCGCTGACGGGCCGCAAGTTGACAGAACTTATCTTCTATGAAGATGAGGTGGGAAAGAGTATAGCCGAGAAGAATTTGGCTGCTGCCGAAGTGATGCAACCCGCCATTATTATGGCAAATGTGGCCTTATATAGGCTGATGAAATTAACATTTGGCGCAGCCGATATTCATCTGGGGCATAGCTTGGGCGAAATTGCCGCCTTGGCTGCCGCAGAGGTTGTATCCTTTGCCGATGCCTTGGCCATCGCCTACTACCGGGCCAGATCCTTGAACATTATCGAGCCTCCTGTAAGGGGAAGCATGATTAGCCTGAAGGCCACTCGGGGCAGCTTTGAATTAAATCAGGTCTTAAGAGGGGTAAGCGACTATTATACGGTAAGCTTGCATAATGCTCCTGATCAATTGGTTGTGTCGGGCACTCAGGCGGCGGTCGACAAAATTGCGACCCACTGCGATGTTCACGGAGTATCTTACAGCAAGCTTCAGGTATCCCATGCTTTCCATTCCAAGCTGCTGGAGCCTGCTGTGAAGGCCTTCCGCAAGAAATTGCTGCAATTCACCTACCAGCCGCCAAAGACCAAGGTATTCTCTACCATCCTGGGCGCTTTCTATGAAGCGCATCATTTCACCACAGACGAAATGGCCTCCCTGCTGTCCAAGCAGTTGCTGCAACCATTCAGCTTTTGCGATATCGTAACCAGCTTACATGAAGCTCATAAAGCTAATGTCTTTATTGAAGTGGGGCCAAAGGACATTCTCACCAAATCGGTGAAAAATATTTTAAGTGACTCGGACATTTATGCGCATGCAGCCAATTCCGCGGCACTGGGGGGCGGAGTATCCCTGGAGCGGCTTCACGCTTACTTGAAGGTGCATCAACTGATCCAGGCGCCAGCGGTGCAGGGAATTATGGACGACGCATCGCAATGCTTGCCAACTGACTTGGTCTCAGCAGTTCAAGGGGGAAGGGGATCGACGGGGCGTCCCGCCGAAAAGGACGAAGTCACAGGGACACTGTTGCGAATCATTCAGCTTGAGACGGGGTATCCAAGAGAAGCCATTGAACTTTCGGATCAGCCGATGAAGCTGGCGCTGGCACTGAATGACACCGTATTTGCCACGATTCTAGGCAAGCTACGGAAGGAATTCGACTTATCGGTGGACAGGCTCCCGCTTGATCCACAACTATCCCTGCAAGCTATCCTGCAACGCATTGGCTCCAATCTGGGATGGGCAAACGAAGTGAATGAAGTGGTGCAGTCGATTGAGGGAGGAGTACTTCCTGGCAAGGCTCCACATACCGAGGCCAAACCACTGGATGAGGTGTCCCTGGCTCAAGTCGAAGCCAAAGTAAAGGACACCATTCAGGCTAAAACCGGTTATCCGGTAGATATGCTGGAGAGCGATCTGGATATGGAAGCGGATCTTGGTATTGATTCAGTGAAGCAAGCGGAGATCTTTGTGCAGATTCGCGAAACCTTTGGTTATGATGTCAATCCGGAGTTGAATGTAAAAGCATTTAATACCATTCGTAAAATTGCAGAATATACGTTAAGTCAAGTGGAAGGGATGGAAGCTGGTGGCGCTGCTTCACCCGAAGTCGTAGCAGAGACGCAACCAGCCGCCGCCTTGCCTGCCGTAAGCCAAACTGAAGCAATGGCACAAGTGAAAGCTATCATTCAGGCCAAGACCGGTTACCCGACAGAAATGCTGGAGGACGACCTGGATCTGGAGGCTGATCTTGGCATTGATTCAGTGAAACAGGCCGAGATTTTCTCGCAAATTCGGGAGACGTTTGGATATGAAATAAATCCCGATCTCAACATTAAGCAGTTTAATACGATTGCGAAGATTACGGACTATACGCTCAGTCGGCTGGAGACGGCGCCAGCGGCTGAAACAGCCGAGACCGTCCAGGTAGACAGCCAGGAGTCGCAGGACGAGCGACTTCGCCAGTGGCTGGACAATTATGATCAAGCGCACGTGGCAGAGCGATACATCCCGGTCACGGTGGAGCGGGAATATGACCAGGCTGCAGGCCGCGTATTTTCCTTCAAGGGAAAGGGCTTCATTGTCGTTGAGGATCGGCTGGGCGGAGAGATTACGGCCAAGCTGGCGAAGCGGCTTGTCCTAGAGGGGGCGGAGCTTAGCGTGCTGTCCCCTGCGCCAGAGAAGTATGGTGCATCCGGGGTGCGGACCGATTTCAACCAGCTTGAGCTGTTCGCGAGGTCGCTTGAGGAAGCTAAAGCCCGCTTGGGTCAAATTCATGGATTTATTTACCTGTATCCCCTGGCAGCGGAGCTATCCTATTTTGAACTGGAAGAAGCGGCTTGGCGCCAAGAGGTGGATAACCACTTTAATTTGCTGTTCTACACTGCCAAGGCTGTTTATGAAGATGTGGAACGACATGGCAGTGAAGCCGGCTGCTTTGCCGCGACAAGCATCGGCGGAGTATTCGGGATGGAACGTGAGACCACCTACAATCCGCTTGGGGCCTTGACGGCGGGATTCTTCAAGAGCATGGAGAAGGAACTGGATGCCTTCAGCGGCAAGGTAGTCGATTTTACGGAAGTGTCGGATAGTGAATTGCTGGCAGATACGCTATTTCAGGAATTTGGTCTAATTGAGAAGCTGATTGAAATAGGCTATGTACGTGGACGGAGAAAAACGATTCAGGTGCTGCCAGCCCCTATTGATCCTCAGCAGGTAGCCAAGCCGCTTCGTCTGGGTACGGAGGACGTTATTCTGGTGTCTGGTGGAGGCAGAGGAATTATATATGAATGTGTAAAAGGATTGGCAGAGCTATATAACCCTACTGTCATTGTAACAGGACGGACAGAGCTTCCTCAGGGAAATGAGGTGTGGGTGAATTATACCGAAGAAGAATTTGAGCAGTATAGTACGATCTTCTTCAAACAGAGAAAGCAGGAAGCCCCCCACCTTACGCCAATTCAGATCAAGCAGGAACTGGAGAAGCTGAAGGGAGCCGCAGCATTGTATCGCAACCTGCAAGAGGCTAAGGCAGCAGGTCATCGCTTCCATTATTATCGCTGCGATATATCGGACGGTCCGGCCATTCGCCGCTTGACCGAGGAAATTCGGGGTAAGTATGGCAAGGTTACAGGGATTATTCATGGCGCAGGCCTGCCTTCCTTCGGCAAGGTTCCGAAGAAGCCGGAAGCTCATTCGCTGAATGTGGTCCGCGTAAAAGCTAACGGGTTCTTTCATCTGTATCATGAATTTGCCAGTGATCCGCTTAAGTTCTTCGCCTGCATCGGCTCCATCTCCGGCCGCTTTGGCATGGATGGGCAAGTGGATTATGCCGGAGGCGCTGATCTGATTGTTCGTATGGCGTTCCAGTTATTCCGTAACCGCCCCGAACTCAAAACCTTCGTGATGGGCTGGACCGCCTGGGATGAAGTCGGGATGGCCACCGATCCGCAGGTACAGAAGGTACAGAAGGAGCAGCGTGGACTTGAATTTATCGGAAGCCGAGAGGGGACCCGCCGTTTTCTGGAGGAAATGGTGTACGGAGGAGACTATCCTGAGGTGCTGTATTTCGGAAGCCTGGGTACTAATCAGCCGTTAGGCCAAATGGATGCCCTGGATGAATCGGGCCGGAGCTTGCGGATTCAAGCCGGTCTCCATGGTGAGGTACATGACCGGATTCGCTTCCCCCTTCTGCAACGGGTGACACGGTTTGAAGGCGAGACGCTGGAAGTGCAGAAGGAATTAACCATTGATGAAGATATCTATTTAAAAGATCATTTGGTAGAGGGCAAATATGTATACGCCGGGGTCATGCATGTAGAGGCCTTTGGCGAATTGGGACTACTGATGAACCGGTTGCGGGCCGAAGATACCGATTGGGTGGGCACCCGTATTCATAGCGTGGAATTCAACAAATTCGTCAAATACTTCCCCGGCAGCCAGCTTACGCTGGACATGAAGGCGGAACTGGTTACGCGAAATGACACCTACAAGGAGATCAAGACGGAGATTCGTTCGGATTTCTACAATCGGCAAGGCCTGTTATTGGAGAAGGAACGTCTACATTCCACGGGGTATGCTGTGTTTGAGCGCAAGCGGCCCGTGCCCCGCGTGGTAGACGTTGATGTAGTGCAGATGGTTAGGGAATCAACCCCAATGAATATTGAGCGATTCTACGAATTGACCAATCATTATATTTCCTTCGGTCCGTCCTTCCGTTGTCTTGACTATGTCGGATACGTTAATGAGGAAGAAGTAGTGGGACAAGTGACGGTGCCTGATGACCGACATATCTTCTCTTATACCAGCAGTGCAGAGACGTTGATCTCGCCGATTACGATCGATAATGTGGGCCGCTGCATGTTGTTCAATGACTTCCACAAGAACGGTAACATCATCGTGCCTAGGGGCATTGGCAGCGCTGTACTGTATCGGCCCTTCAAGAAAGGGGAAACGGTCTATGTCCATTGCCGCTTGCTGAAGGATGAAGGGGAGACCCTTGATTTCCATGCTCAAGTGGTCGATGAACACAATCGCCCGATCTTCGATATGATCGATATCAAGCTGATTCGGATCGCCAAGGAAGATGGAGCTCACGATTTGTTCTAAGCCTTTATTCGACAAGCCGACGACGGATGGCCTAGGGGGCGGGGCACAGAAGGCCGTTTTTCGCTGGATGCCCGTTCCCCAGGCGATTAGCCCTTCACCTGGAAGGGAACCCTTGGAATATGCGCTGGCCCGGCAATTCCTGGCTCCTGCGCAGTTGCGGAGATATCTTGCCCTTTATCGTAACCCGGCCCGGCAAAAGGAGTTGCTTCATACGCGCCTGCTGGCCAAGCGCTTGCTCCACGATTATTTGCACAAATCCGCGGGAATGGCTGATATCGATGAACAGGAAATTGTTTTGCTTCAAGTGGAAGAGGGCCTGCGCCAAGGGATGCCGTATCTTGCAGCCGGTTCGGCCTGGAGCCATCTAAGTCTATCCATTTCGTTAGCTCACGGAGGCGGGCTGCTGGGAGCAGCGGTAGGAGAAAATTGCTTGGTAGGAATTGACGTAGAGCAGGTCAGGCCAAGAGGCAAGGGATTTAATGACTTATTCCTGACTGCGGAGGAGCAAGAACTGATGCCGTTCTTGTTCGAAGAAATTGCTCCTGACATAAGCGTTTTGTTGATGTGGTGTGTGAAGGAAGCGGTGGGAAAAGCCCTGGGAACGGGCTTTTCCCGCGGCTTTTCCTCCTTGCGGCTGCATGCTGCTACACCTATGGCCAAATCGATGGTAAGTTGCTGGCTTGAACTGGACCATGAGCTTAAGGTCTACGCACCGGGGCCTGATCCTCGAGGAATAGTGTATTACGATTATGATATTCAGCATTCGGTATGCGGCGTGGTGTGCTTGTTATTTTCGTAAATGAGAGGGAGATTAGCGGTGAACAATTTTAAATCGTCTGTGGGCGGATATCCCGGAATGTTGGATTTTCTCGTTTCGCTGGTCCCGTGGGTTGTATTTTGGTGGGTGCAAGCGGGCTTTGTGTCGGTGGTCAGCTTTATTCCGCTGGCGCTTTCGTTAGTGCTGCTGCTCTATAAATGGAGGCTACGTCGCTTTGCCGCCATGTGGCTGGATGTGGCTTCCCTGGTCTATTTCGTCACCTTCGGATGGGCCACCATGGTGGCCCATCCGACGATATGGCTGGAGAATTCAGCGGCATGGGGCCATTTGTATCTGGCAGCGGTAACAGGACTCTCGCTATTGTTGGGCCGTCCGATCACAGCGGGTTTCACAGCGAAGAATTTCACGGATGCGGGACATCATCAATCGACGTTTAAAGCGATGAACCGCTGTTTAACCACCGCCTGGATGTTTATTTTCGTCGGTCAGGCGCTACTATTTGCTTGCCTTTCCTCGCCTGCCGCACCGATCATGATGCTGTCCGTCCTGGTGTTGCTTATATTTCTGTCCATCGCTTTTACCTATATGGCTCCTGTCCTGCTCGATTTATGGGCATTCAGCAAGAATGACTGGCGTGTAAAGGTAGACCGGGAGCGTCCGCTTGCCCCGGGAGAATATGACGTTATCATAGCTGGAGCCGGTATTGGCGGTTTGACTTGCGCCGCTTTGCTGGCCAAACGGGGCTACCGGGTGGCTGTATTTGAGCACCAGCAACATGTGGGCGGTTATTGCTCGTCTTTTACCCGCAAGGGCTTTACCTTCAACACGGGGGTTCAGGATATCAGCGGACTCGGCGAGCATGGCTCCATCCATGTGTTGCTAAGAGAGCTTGGTTTAAGCCGGGCTGAATTGTTCTCACGCAACAGCACCCGATTTTTGTTCAAGGGACAGAGCATCGATCTGCCATCTAATCTGAATGAGCTCATCGTAATGCTATCTCGGATGTATCCGGAGGAGAGCGGGAATTTGACCCGTTTCTTTGCCGAATCCAAGGCGGCGTATGAAGAGAGCTATCAGGAAGCAGGCAGAAGTGGAATCGTGTTCTCCCCGGAACTGCTGGCCAAGCGGTTCGGGATGAAGGAATTGCTCTCTTACCCACAGAAGCGCAAGCATGCCTACGAATGGATTCAGGTCACATACAGACAGAAGCTGGACGAATTTTTTGAAGATGAGGATTTGAAGGCGCTGCTATCGGCCTGGATGGTGTACATGGGAACGGAGGCCAAGACGACTTCGGCGATCAGCGCACTTGCGGCCTGTCTTACGTTCCCTATGTTTGGAGGCTACGCTGTGAAGGGTGGGGCACAGGCTTTTGCCGAAGCCTTGCGGGCCAGCGTCGAGAAGCATGGGGGAACCTTGTTCTTGCGGAACAAAGTGGAGGGAATTCTGGTGGAGCAGGGCCGGGTGAAGGGAGTCAAGACCGCTAAAGGGCGCTACTTCAGCCCTGTCGTTGTATCCAACATCGATGCAAAATCGACGTTTAATGAGCTGCTGCCCCAAGGAGAGGTGTCCCCGGAATTTTTGGCCGATCTCAACGAACAGAAGATGTCGACTTCCTTCTTCTTGCTGTATCTGGGTGTGAAGATGGATCTTACTGCTTATCCAAACTTGATCAAGAATCTGGAGGAAGGCTGGGAAGTCACGATCAACTCCAATACGGATGCCCAATTGGCACCTCCGGGTCATGCGAGTGTGACGGTATTACTGGATAAAGACATCCGCTATACGGATTTCCCGGACAGAAGCACGCCCGAATATACCATGCTGAAAGCTGAACTGGCGCAATCGCTCATTGAGAAGGTCAATCGGCATATCCCGGGCATCAAGGATCAAATTGTGCTGCAGGAGACAGCGACACCTCGAACCTTTGAACGCTACAATCTAATGCCTGAGGGAGCCGTCTATTCACTGGATCAGTCCATAGCTACGAAGCGGCCATTCTTCAAATCACCGATTCAAGGACTATATTTGGCAGGTGCCTCTGTCTTCCCGGGTGCGGGAGTGGAACCGGCCATTATATCGGGCAAAATATGTGCAGCGGATATTGGTAATTGGCGAACGGAACAGGTCAGGAACCGGCCGAGAAAAGAAGGAGTACGGGATGAATCTGTAGTAATCGGCCCGTGAGGGCTTGTAGAACATATTTTGTGTACGCAGGGAATACACTCTTCATGGAATGATCAGGATGGATCAGGAAAGAGGAGTGGTCAGGAATGCCGGAAAAGCGAAAATTCTCGATTCCCGAGCCAATTCGGGATGATGGCAGCGGGGCCACAGACCCGGGGCCACGGGATATTTGGCGTGACCTGGAGAATCCCGATATGTTGGTTCCCCCGGTGACGGATAACGGATTAGTGCCGAATTTGAAATTCTCCTTCTCCGATACGCATATGCAGCTTAATCATGGAGGCTGGTCCCGGGAAATCACGGCCAGGGAGCTTCCCATTGCAACCACCCTGGCGGGGGTAAATATGCGTCTGACACCCGGAGGGGTTCGGGAACTGCATTGGCATCAGCAGGCGGAATGGTCGTTTATGATCCAGGGGAAAGCGCGAATAACTGCGGTAGATCAGTTAGGGCGAAATTTTATTGCTGATGTGGGTGTAGGAGACTTATGGTATTTCCCGCCGGGGCTTCCTCACTCCATACAAGGATTGGAGGAAGGCTGCGAATTCCTGCTGGTGTTCGATGACGGGAACTTCTCAGACTTGAACACACTGTCTATTTCAGATTGGTTCGCCCATACCCCGAAGGAGGTCTTATCTGCCAATTTCGGAGTTCCCGAGCGGGCATTTGACCATATTCCTTCCAAGCAGGTCTATATCTATCAGGATGCCGTTCCCGGATCGGTCGACAGTGAGCGGGTGACCTCTCCTTATGGAGAAATCCCCCTTAGCTTCAAATTCAGTTTATTGGCGCAGAAGCCCCTCATTACACCTGGCGGTAGTGTTCGCATTGCCGATTCGTCTAATTTCCCGATCTCCCGAACGATTGCGGCTGCTCTGGTAGAAATCAAGCCCGGTGCCATGCGCGAGCTGCACTGGCATCCGAACAACGATGAGTGGCAGTATTACTTGTCGGGTCAAGGCCGCATGACTGTATTTGCCGGGGGCGGCGCGGCGCGCACCTTCAATGTTCGGGCCGGAGATGTGGGTTATGTACCGTTTGCTTATGGACATTACATCCAGAATACTGGAGAGCAGAGCATCTGGTTCCTGGAGATGTTCAAGAGCGACCGCTTTGCTGATGTCTCCCTCAATCAATGGATGGCATTAACACCACGCGAACTGGTTCAGGATAATCTGCATGTAGGTCCAATGCTGATGAATGCCTTGCGCAAGGAAAAGTGGCCTGTGGTGAAATACGATACACCTGATGTTGCTCAGCCTAACGACGGCGATAATTGAGTACCTCTTCGACATCGTCCATCTGAATGGCTAAGAACCGGATGTCTTCGGGATTGGCACAACGTGCTGCGATTTGTGGCAAATTAATGCCGATATAAACCTCGGCGTTGCTATGACTTATATTCAGTTCCGCTGAACCGTCGGTGTACTCTGGCGGTTCTTCGTATTCGTAAATAAGCAAATCCTCCAGCAAGACGGAGACGCCGTACAAATCCCCAAAGTCCTCGGCAGTGAAGGGCTCAAAGGGACCTGCAACCGGAATATACGCGGGCTTTGACCAATCCATCTCCCCCGGGCCGCCCCGAATGATTAATTGCAGCGGACGTGAGGCTTCCCCATAAAAATCGCAAAATGCCGCAATGCGCATCCTTAAAGCCCCCCTTTGCCACCTAACTGGCGCTCCAATTGGGATAGCACCCGCTGAGTCTCGGGTGACCACTGATGTTCGAATTCTCTTCGCTTCGTATCCTGTGCAGCCGCTAACAGACTGCCATGCAGCACTCGGCGTTGTATTTGATCCAGCCGCTGTTCAGCGAGCCCTTCGGGAACACCAAATTGCTCCGCGATATAGGCCACGGCTTCATTCCGGTAATCTGGAACGGGGAGCTTGACGAACATGTAAAAAGGAATGGCTGCGTAAAGCACGAATTGTTCGGCTTCCGTTTCCTGCGCGTTTTTGAACAAAGCATGCATTCTCCGCTGGTCTCCCGCATGTCTCAGCACATGGCATAATTCATGGAAGAAGATGACCCTGGCTTCGGCGGGATCGGCGTGCTTGTTCAGGAAAATAACATTCTCCTCATTGTCAGAGAACGATGGATACTCCCCTGTAAGCACCTCAACGCCAAAGGCTTCAGCAATGCGCGAAATATCCAGATCAGACGGCTTCAAGATTCCCTGGCTTAGACATTTGTTGTTAATCCACTGCTCCAGAAGGGTCTCACGATAATAGGTATATAACAATCCAACCACCTCGAATAAGAATGTATGTTCGGTTTAATGGCCGAAATAAAAGCCCCTGGCCGGGGCCGTAATGACGACTTGAAGATTAATTCGAACTGTCCTCGTTCAGCAGCTTTTTTTTCTGCTCCCGATAGGCTTTGAGCGCGGCTTCCATCATGGCAATTTCATCTGCGGTATAGGCTTCAGGTCCACCAAAAAAGGATAAACTCATAGCCTTGTCCGATGCAGACGCGGAATCGGTGGTCCGTCCAAGCAAATAGTCGGCGCTTGTATCCAAAGCATCTACGATTTTGCGCAGCACTTCGGGATCGGGCTTACGGTCATTGGTCTCGTATCTGGACAACTGTACGATAGAAATATCCGCTTTGGCGGCCAAATCCTTTTGCGTAAGGTTATTTTGTTCTCGGAGGTGTTTGATCCGATCGCCTAACGTATGCATAGCTACTCCTCTTCTCTTCTGATACCAACAGAACGATGACCATAAAACAAAACATGGCCTCTCTTTTAATTAGTTTATCACATGTTACCAAATTGGTAAAGGGGGAATGAGCTGTTTAATAATCTATTGTCGAATTGGTAATAAAATGGGTTGACATTACCAATATGGCAATATATAGTGAGAATAAGGTTACCGAAATGGTAATAAATAAGATGGATTGATGGAGACAAGCTTTGTTTATGGGACAAAATGACACACGGTTATTGCCGAATTGACAATAGTATATTAAAGGAGGAGTTCAGATGGGAAGAAGACGTATACATGTATATCATGCTTTGTTCAGTCCATTGCCAGTTGACGAGACAGCCACCCGGGCAGCCGTGGAACGGCGCTTGGAGGAGGTGCGACAATACCGGCAAATCGGGTTGATCCGCCAAGAGGCTTTTGTTACGGCTAAATACGAGCCGCGATATCAAGGAGGAGGGGGAGTCAGCAACCCTACAGAACGATTGGCTATTATGAATGCGGACAAGGAAGCGGAACTGATTCGCAAGTCTGAACTGCTTGAGCTGGCGATGGAACGGCTATCGGAGGATCAGCAGGAGGTTATTGGGCGGAGCTATCTCAGCCGGGAGGGCGAATATGATTTTATCAGTTGCGGGGAGATGGGCATTAGCGATCGGACCTATCGTCGAATCAAAGCTAGCGCCATCCGACTTCTGGCTGCAGCTATGGGCCTTGAAGTCTATGAGAAAGAAGAACGGTCACGTACTGAGCATAGGAAAACCAAGCATGAAGTCGGCTGAGGCCGGCTTTTTTTGCGCGCTGAAAAGGAGGCTTGCGTGAAGGGCAACCGCTATTCTTCCTATTAATATAGGCGGTTGTGGGCACTTGTCCGGTTGCTGTCCGATAGCTGTCCGCTGGATGGCCCTCCGCTCGGTTTCCAGGGTGTTAAATTGGTAGTGTGGGAAGCGGAGGCACAGATGATTGAGTAACCCAATCTTATCCGCTCCGGCAATAGAGAATAAGGAAAAGCCGCTGTAATTCTTCAAAAGAATTGGCGGCTTTTGATTTGGGAGGCTTACAGGATGCGAAATAAAAATAAAACGCCGCCGGAGTCCACGGATGAATGGATTCAGCCCTTAAAGTGCCAGGGCTGTATTTGGGGCCGGCTGGAAGGGACCAAGCAGTTCTGCGTCTTGCCGCGCTGTGTACTTGATTTGGATGAGCTGGAAAGGAGGTGATCATCATTGGCGAAGCGATAAATGGAGCCGCCGCATCGCGTTTAACTTTGGGGGATTCCTGGCTGACCGCACTTGCGGATTGGTCAACACATGCGCTTGGACCGGAGTGGAAGATCTATACCGTTCTTTGGCCTGAAAACATGGAGCGTCCAGCGATTCTATGGAAGCTCATGGGGATGGAGGTCATACCTATTGGCCCAGTATCCTTTGAGGTGCGCAGCCAAATGTCGGCCTGGGTGCGGGGACAGGATGCCCAGCAGGAGCAAACGGCATTGGCCGGATTGCTTGAGGCCCTGGGCGCTACGGTCAAAGTTCCGCTGGATGAAGCGGACCGTACTTATATGCGGGTGGAGGAGCCAAGGCTGGCGTTGCCGCTGGACGAGACCGCAGAAGGGGCGGCTGTACCCGGCAGGATTACCGTTACGCTGGTGCGGCGAATGTCCGGGCCTGTGCAGGAAGCCCCGCTTATGCAATATGTACAATATCAATCGAAGATGAGGTGAAGAGGTTGGCAACTCAGAAGGTGAAATTAGCGGCAGCCCGGAATAAGGCGCCGGTTAA
The DNA here is from genome assembly GCF_056836745.1 of Paenibacillus sp. 1SOY10. Lineage (NCBI taxonomy): Bacteria > Bacillati > Bacillota > Bacilli > Caryophanales > Paenibacillaceae > Paenibacillus > Paenibacillus sp. 1SOY10. The sequence goes on from NZ_JBXENK010000002.1 coordinate 230,839, forward strand.
TTCCGCATTGGCCGGGAAGCGCAGAAGTGCAAGCCCGCTGCCAAGTTATGCGTATAGCGAGCTGCTCGCTGCCTCGGAGATGCTGCTTGGCGTCAAGCCGGAGGTATTTGCCGGAGCAGCGGTAGGTTTGGAAGAGGAAAAGCTGCGTGTGGATGTAGCCAAACGTTTAGTCAAACAATTTTTGGGAAGGAAGGTGCGTTAAGTATGGCAGGAGGAACTTGGAGTTTAACGGATCAGCCGGTGTTGCCGGGACTGTATATGAATTTTGTGAGTGCGGCAGGAAATGCGATTCAAGCGGGGGCGCGAGGGGTTGTGGTCGCTCCGGTCAAGGCCCATTGGGGTCCGGTGGGACAATTCGTGGAGGTGTCTAATGAAGCGGCGATTCGCGAGTTGTTCTCGGAGGATGCTTCGGAGGGAGCAACCGCGTTCACTACATTATATTTGGCCTTGCTTGGCGGGCCACAGAAGCTGCTGGCTTATCGACTGGCCGACAACACCGCTGCCGCCGCATCTGTAACGCTTGCGGATGAAGCTGCTGCGGGCGTATTGGCGCTCAAAGCCAAGTATCCCGGCAAACGGGGGAATGGCTTCCGCGTGACGCTACAGCCTAGCTTGACGGTTCCGGGTAGCAAGGAATTGAAGCTGTATGAAGGAACAACATTGCTGCGTACGTTTGTGGCCGGAGACGGCTCGACTGTAGCGGTGGCTGGGGCTATTAACGGAGATCCGGCCAATCTGTGGATTACGGCTGAGGTGACGGGTGACGGCGTGCTGGCGGATGTATCCGGGGCTGCTTTGAGCGGTGGTGAGAGTGGTATTTCGGGCATTACTCATGCGGAATACACAAGCGCTCTGTCCGCTTTTGAAACTCAAGATTTCCATGTCTTGACACTTGATGGAGTTACGGAGGCTGCATTGCACACTAGTGTTGTGGCATGGGTCAAGCGTGTTCGCGAGGAAGGCAAGGGTATTATTGCCGTACTTGGTGGCTCTGCTATGGATGACGCGGCTGCCGATGCCGTTAGCAAAGCGGTGACGCGTAGCGCCGTAATTGATTATGAAGGCATCATTAATGTGGGGACGGGCGCTGTATTGAATGGAACCTCGTATTCATCTGCCCAGGTGGCAGCTTGGGTGGCAGGTCTCATTGCGGGTCAACCACTCAAGGCATCGACGACTTATGCGGCTTCCCCGTTTGATGATGTGACCCGGCGTTGGACGCGTTCCGAGCAGGAGCAGGCTGTGAAGGGCGGAGTATTCCTGCTGGTGCATGACGGACGCCGAGTGAAGGTGTTGCGCGGTGTGAACAGCTTAATTTCCCCGCTTGAAGGTCAGAACAAAGGCTGGAAGAAGATTCGCAAGATTCGTGTCATCGACCAGATTAATGCAGACCTGCAACGTACGGCCGAGGATGCCTATATCGGTAAGGTTAACAATACCGAGGAAGGTCGACTCGCGCTGATTGGCGCAGGCAAGCAGTATTTGCAAACACTGGCCGCAGAAAATGTCATTGAAGGCACCGGCTTTGATGTGACGCTGGACCCACGCTTTTACGGCACAGCACCACAATTTACGCCGGAAGATGATCAGGTCTTCCTGTCCTGGACGGCGGACGACACCGATGTGATGGAACAAATTTTCGGCACGTTCTACGTGCAATAAAGAATAGGGGAGGAACAAAACAATGGCACAATTTCTTGATCCCGGCCGCGTAGTCATGGGTACGTTCGGCCAGATTTTTATCGAAGGGGCTTGGCAGTCCAATTTGAACCACCTGGAAGCCAATGTGGAAGCGGAGAAGAAGGAGCTTAATCTCGTTGGTACGGAATACACGGTATTCAAATTGGGACGCAAAAAAGGCACCGGCACGATGAGCGGCTATAAGGTGACCTCGGATATGATCGTCCGTGGCTTCCAGAAGTTCTCGATCATTCATAAGCTGGATGATCCCGAAGCCTATGGTTTTGAGCGGATTCAATTGAATAATTGCATGGTCGACCGCATTCAACTCGCGAACTGGACCGCAGGCGAAGAGATCGTGGAGGAAACGCCGTTTACTTTTGAATCCTACGAACTGCTTGACCCGATTGTCGCTTCTTAATGGTGAAGATGACCGGGTAACGGCAAGCGCGGCTTAACAGAAAAGGCGACGGATGGAGCAGGGGAGACAGCAGGGATGGCCTGTTGGCTACGGGATGGGCGTAAGTGATGATGCCTGAAGAGTAGGCTTAGGCACGAGGGATGGCTTGTTTGAGGAAGAGACGGTAGTAGCTCGTCAGGGCTAGGAAGTAAGGTAGAACGATGGAGCTTGGTGTCATGCAAGTGAAGCAGCACCGAGTGCTGGGGCGGTACCAGGACTCCGAAGTTCCCAAACTCCTAAACTCTGAAGCTCCCAAGCTCCCAAGCTCCCAAGCTCCTCCTGCTGTCTTGCTCCGTCTTTTTAAGCGAGCTTTCTGTCTGCCTGGACCATACGTCTTAATAGATGGGATTGCTTATGGTATGGAAGAGGCTTGAATTTAAAAATTGTAATTTCTGAAGTGAAAAAGGAGGAACTGATCTTGAGTGAACATACACCCTATGATCCTGTAAATGAGCAGGAAATTCTGGACGGGCTGTTTGAGACAGCCGCTAATTTACCCGAAGAGACGGTCTTTATCGGTCGTTTAGGCTTGCGCGTGACTTTACGAGGGCTGACATCCAGCAAGGTGGACGCCATCCGCGAGCGTTGCACCATTCGCAAGACAACGAAGGGCCATATTACTGAAAAAATCGACAGTGAGCTGTTTAATGCGGTGTTGATTAAGGAAGCGACCTCTGCGCTCGAAGTGGTGAAGAAGGATTCCGCCGGGGAGACGACTAGTGGCGTGAAGCTGAGCGGTTGGGGTGACGATCGTCTGGTCAGCCGTTTGAAGCTATCGGGTGGTGAAGAAGCCGTGCGCCGTTTGCTGCTTGCCGGGGAACTGGACGCCGTGGGCGATAAGGTGCTGGAAATCTCCGGCTTCGGCGTGGATATTGAAGACGTAAAAAACTAATCAGCTCCGGTGGCCAGACCACGCTGCTGTTCCACATGTGGACCCGGCACCATCTGCGCCCCGGAGAATATTGGTCATTGCCCAAAGGAGAGCGCCTGCTGCTGCGGGCCTTTACCGAGCGGGAATTGGAACTGATGTGAATAACGGAGAGGCGTTATGCACTTCCGCATGTGGCTCGGCGTCGTATTGTGCGACGGCGGGCTTGGTGGCTGACGTTGCGTTGAGGGATTAGTAGCTGCAACGGAGACCGCTGACTGGAAGTTGCATTGGAGGATTAAGTGACTGGCAGCCGGCTTGGTGGATGGACATCACTTTATGGAATGAAGTGAAGAGTGCAGCCTGTTGGACGAATTATAGGGAAATCCTCCTGTTATTTCACCGAATTCGGTGGATTATGGGTAATTAACTGGAATTTCTCCTGTTAATATTTTGAAAATCGTTGTTTTTGGCTAGTTTGGTCAAAATTAGCTGGAGCTTTTCCAGTTAAGTCGGCCCACGGCGGGAAATATGTGAAATTAGCATGAGTTTGTCCAGTTAAATCAACGTATGGGGCATCTTTATTGGTCAACGCAAACTACCTACGTTTACTTATAAGTTATGTAGAAGCTGCCGCGCCCCAGTTGTTGAGTAGAGAAGGGAGGTAATCATAACTTATGGCAGAAAATCAGAGCAATGAGCTTGATATACAAATCAATAGCTCGGATATCGACCGGAAGCTTCGCGGGTTGGATCGGCTGTTGGAGCAAACGCGGCGACGGGCCGTCTTGTTGGGTAAAACTCGAATGAATCCGACTATTACCCTGGTTGATCGTTTCAGTTCAGCCGCTGGCAAAATCAGTGACTCTTTAAAAAGACTAAATCAAACTCAGGCTATGCCTGTAGTCCGACTAGGTGCAAATCAAGCGATAAATTCCGTTCGCGAGCTTCGTGGATCGCTGGCTTCTCTGACAGGCACGCCTTGGCGCGTTTCTGTGGCAGGAGTCGATTGGGAAGTAGCGGTGGGAGACTCCTTCACAGCATGGATGAGCTCTGACGGAAAAGCGACGCTCCAGCGCATCTCATCTTCTATTAGTAAAGCGCTGGGAGATGGTATGAAGGATAGCATGATGCAGTCCTTTGGATTGAGTTCCGGTGGCTCCACGGCAACTGGGGGGCAGGGAACCACGCCCGGCATACCAACGGTGAAACAGCCACCTCTCTTTGGCCCCGAGGGATTCAGGGCCATTGATTTGCTTACCAATATGACAGCTAACGCTTCTTCAAATGCAGACTCAACTAAGGGATTTTCCGCTAACGGGTCTATCTATACAGAAGCAGGCGTACAAGCAGGTCAATCTTTTTTTCAAGGATTTTTATCTACTATAGATACAAACCAACTTGGTGATAAGCTAAGTGACCTGAGTACATCTGGGGGGACGGGCAAGGAGAAGCAGATCAATTGGGACGAAGGCTTATTGGGCATAGTCAAGGATATTGGTGTCTCTCTCATCACAAATCGTATAGAGAAATTTCTTGTTAAGACAAGTGGAAATCTCAGTAAAAAATTGTTAACTAATTTGGATAAAGTTCCACAAAAAAGCCTCATTGATCCTAAAATTTCACCTAAGGCAACTCCGACGAGTTCTGGAAAATGGCTAGAAAAGATCCCCTCTTGGCTATCCAATATAGGAAAGAACAAAACAAATTCAACATTATTAAGTGGGTCAGCCAAAGGATTCAGTCGTATTTTGGGCCCTATTGGTGCCACCTTATTATTAAACGATAGTTATAACGTTCTTGCGGAACTAACGGATTTTGTAATGGGTCATAAAGAAGGAGATAGAAAATATAGAAATCCTGTATTTGGTTTTCCTTCAGAGGTCTATGATAGTACGACATCTCCATTCCGCTGGAATGAAATTAATGAATGGTTCTCTAATAATAAAGAACAAGCTAATTCGAGCAATATGATTATTGACTACAGTGACCGAGTCATGGCACCAAGCGTGCAGGGGACCACGGCTCCGTCACAGCCGCCCGTACCTAAGGTTATGGGGACGCCGATTTCGGATTACTACGAGTTGCCTGAGTCCGTGAGGGAGAAGATCCCCGGATATGGAGGGACAACAACGTATAAACCGGCACCCACTTTTCCTCCTCCAAACCCAATCAACGTCACTATTTCTCCCGGCGCACTCAGTCTGACAGTGAACAAGGACGAGATCAACTATAGGGAACTGGCGGAAAAGATGGGGATCAAACTGGCTGACGCCATGCGGATGGCCATGCAAAACGTGAAGTAGGGGGGAGGCCTGAGCCATGAGTACAACAGAGATACATTTGATTGACGGGGCGGGCAATGATTTTTATTTACCCGTTAATCCGGATGAGATCACGATCTCCCGTAGTAAGGGGCTGGAGACTGTAAGCATTTTGTCGCTTGGCGAGTACGATGTTTCGGGTGGAGAGAAGGTGAAGGAAATTGCCTTCTCTTCTTTTTTTCCTGTGGCGTATGATCCGGGCTACTGCAACTATGAAAATCTCCCCGATCCCCAGGAGGCGATGAACCACCTAACGACGCTGATGAACAGCAAATCTCCGGTGCGGCTGATTATTTCGGGCACGGCGGTGAATGTGCTGGTGACGCTGGCTGCGCATGGCAGCAGCTTTAGGGGCGGTGAGCCAGGGGAGGTTTATTTTGATTTGACCGCGCGAACCTGGCGGGAGATGAAGGTGCATACGAATGCAGCAGCATCGGCCTCCGGAGCGGCGGCGGGCAAGCCCAACCGACCTGATACGAAGCAGCCCTCCAAGACCTATGTGGTTAAAGCGGGAGATTCGTTATCTAAAATTGCCAAACTGGAGCTTGGAGATAGCGCCAAATGGCGGCAAATCTACAGCGCCAATCAGCAGACCATCGGGAAGGACCCGAACCGCATTAAGCCAGGTCAGAAGCTGGTGATGCCGCAATGAGTTATGAAGTGGTGCTGCAAAATAAATATTATCTGCGAGAGTTAGTAGAGAGTATTTCGCTGAAGGATTCACTGGACCAGATTTCGTATCAAGGCACGATTCAATTGACGATTCCGGCTTCTTTTCCGGGGATTGAGCCTGGACAGGAAATTCGGATAAGCGGAGTTCCCTATGCTGCAAATGGAGGGGAACCCGGCGGTACGAGCAAGGGAATGGTTCCACTGCTCCATCCGGGCGTGGTATGGGAATGCTCCAGTACAGTCAAGCAGGCCAAGCATATGACGGTGACTGTTTACGACCGTACCATTTACCTCGCCAAGTCGGAGGATGAGCGTCTTTTTCCGGCGGGGGGAACGGCTTCGGAACGCTTGCGAAAGTATGCTGCCGATTGGAATATCAAGCTGGACAAGGTCCCTGATACGAAAACCAAGCTGAAGAAGTCTATTTACCGTCCGCAAACCATTTATAACATGATAATGTCGGACTTGAAGGAGACGGTGAAGGCTGGGGGTTCGATGTATATTCCGCGGATGACGCCATCGGGCTTGACCCTTGCTCCCGTCGGGGGCAATGAGGTGGTTTGGCGGCTGGAAGCACTGGAGGAAGCCACGCAGACCCGCACCCTGGAGGGGGCCGTGACGCAGGTGAAGGTGATCGGTACAGAGGCGCGAAGCGAACAGGCGCTGTCCAAGGTACTGGCCGTTGCCAGTGGGGAGACCGGCAAATACGGGGTGTTGCAACGGATTATGCAGGATGAGAACGTCAAGACGGCTGCAGCGGCGAAGAAATACGCCGAATCCATGTTGAATGGACAGGGGCATAGCTATAGTGTCACTTGTCTGGATTTAAATACGGTGCGGGCGGGGGATCGGGTTTCTTTTAACGGAATGAATCTGATTGCGACCTCGGTGTCCCATGAATTGGGCGAGCCGGGGCATATGATGCTGGAACTGGCCACGCCAGAGGATGTAAAAAGGAGGTATTTCCTTGAGTATTGATCCATTTGCGGCGTTGGCCGTATCGCTGCGTGAAAATGCGGCAAAAAAAGCGGCCGAGGTGTTAAGCGGAGTATCCGCAGAGTTGGGACGGATTACGGCGACAGGCCTGAAGCTGGATGGCTTCAAGCATGAGATCCCGGACTATTTTGTAGCAGAATTGCCGGGAACGTTAAGACTTCCGCAGCTTGCGCTCCACGGCAACGTGAGCGGTCTTAAGGATAGCGACGGGGGCAGCGTCACAGGTCAAGGGAGCTTCTCCTATGAAGCATCTGAAACCAAGGACGCGGTGCTGGCGCTGACCTATAAGCCGGGAGATCGCGTGCTCGCGCTGCCGTTGAACGGTGGGAACGACGCTATCATATTATGCAGGGTGGTGAGTGGAAATGGCTAATCTTTTTCCTGAATCTGTAGCTGATGCTTGGGAAAATGTCGAGCAAGACCTCTCAGAAGCTACCCTTGATGAAGTCAAGTTTGGACGGAGCTGGCGTTATGATTTTACGGCTGGTGAGTTTGTGGTGACTCCCACCGGAAAAATAGCCATAGCGGATGAGATCGCCTCATGGAGAATGTGGTGCGACAAGGCCATTCGTACACCGCGTTATCGGCATGTCATTTACTCTCGCACGTATGGGCAGGAGTTCGAGGACCTGATTGGTCAAGGCTATAGCCGGGCCGTACAGGAAAGTGAAATACGCCGGATGACCGAGGAGACGCTGCTGACAGACCCTCGCACCTTGAGTGTGGACGGGTTTACTTTTGTCTGGCAGGAGGATGGTTGTAGGTTCACCTGCCAGGTGAAAAATAGTCGTGACGAAGAAATCAGGCTGGAAGGGAGTGCAGGATGATGGCGGAAATCCCGCTTTATTTACAGGACCAGACGGAAGCGCGAATCATGCAACGGATGCTGGACCGAGTGCCTTCGGACATAGATAAATCCGAGGGTTCTTTTATTTGGGATGCAGAGGCGCCAGCGGCCTTTATGCTGTCGGAAGCAGCGATATGGGCGCAGCAGGTGCTGGAGCGCGGCTTTGCCGGGACAACCTTCGGGGAATATCTCGATCTAAGGGTTGCTGAGCATGGGGTGACTCGGCGCGAGGCCGTAGCAGCTACCGGAGTTGTACGATTCATCGGCGAGCCGGGCAAATTGATTCCGGCAGGCACGTTAGTCGCCACTCCGGCGGATGAATTTTCCGCAGAAGCGTCTGTGGAATTTATGACGACGGCTGCGATTACGCTGGATGAGCAAGGAGAAGGCCAGGTTTCAATTCGGGCCATGGTGCCTGGGCGGGCTGGTGTAGTTCCCGCAGGGGTCATCACGGTGTTGGCTGAGCCCATTAGCGGGGTGAGGGCCGTAATGAACCCCGAAGAAACGCGGGGCGGATCGGATACAGAGTCCGATGAACTGCTGGTGGAACGCTTTTATTCCCAGGTACGGAATCAGGGCACCAGCGGCAATAAAGCCCATTATCTGAAATGGGCGGGTGAAGTGCCCGGGGTAGGCGGTGCGCAGGTAGAGCCTTTATGGCAAGGCCCCGGAACCGTGGGCATCTATCTACTGGATGTCGATAAGCGTGCGGCCAGTGAGGAAATTGTGGATTCGGCTCAGGCTTACATTGATCCCACGATGGACGGGCAAGGGGAAGGCATGGCTCCGGCTGGGGCGATTGTTACGGTTATGCCTGCCGAAGAGGTGCCTATTGAAATTCGTGTGAGGCTGACGCTGGCGAGTGGGGTCACGATGGCTGAAGTGAAGGCAAGAATTGAGAATGGGGTGCGTGCTTATTTGAAGCAGCTTGCTTTTGCCGATCCCTTAGTACGCTTCACTCGCATCGCAGCCATTCTGCTCGATATTCCGCCGATCATCGACTATTCGGACCTGACCGTGAACGGCAATGCCGATACGAACTCGGAGATCTACACAGGCCAGGTAGCTGTGCTAGGTACGGTGGATGCTTATGAATGAAGCGGGAATGACCAGTCCGAGAGGCCGGGAAATGTTGACCTACCTGCCGGCTTATTATGAAGGCTCGCGAGTAATGCGGGCGGACATGAATGCCAAGGGAGCGGAGCTTGACCTGCTGTTTACGGCGCTTGATGAGACGTTGCAGCAGTTTTTTGTCCGAACAGCGACCTGGGGGCTGGACCGCTGGGAAAGCGAGCTCGGTATTGAGACCGACCTGAGCAAACCGTTGGAGCAACGGCGGGCGGTGGTAGAATCCCGACTTCGCGGCAGCGGAAAGTTCTCGGGGCAACTGGTGAAGAGTGTGGCGGAGGCTTATGACGGAGGGAAGGTAGAAGTTACTTTTCAGCCCCAGGAGTGGAGTTTTACCGTTAAGTTTATCGACACCTTGGGCACGCCGCCTAATCTGGAGGATCTGAAAAGAGCCATTGAAGAAGTGAAGCCAGCGCACTTGAAGGCTAACTTTGAATTTAACTATATGCTTATTCGAGATATCCATGAAGTATTGACGATTCAGGAGTTGGAACAAATTTTATTAAACAAATTTGCAGGAGGTGATCCAGTTGGCTAGTCAAACGCCCAATCTTAATTTGCATAAGAAAGACCCTGTAACCGATGGAAATGACACATTTAATATCCAAACGATGATGAACGACAACTGGGACAAGATTGATGCAGCCATGGGGGGAATCGATATTCCTGATGCCTCCCTGGATGTGAAGGGGAAGGTACAGCTTTCCAGCGCTGTAAATAGTGAGGCTGAGGACAGGGCGGCTACGCCGAAGGCGGTGAAAGCAGCTAATGATGCGGGTACCGTTGCGCAGACCACGGCGAATGCGGCAAATTCAGTGGCGGCGGCAGCGCAGACAGCAGCAAATAACGCTAGAACTGCGGCAACTACGGCTCAGTCTACTGCAACTTCAGCTCAAACTGCCGCTAATACTGCCTTAACTACTGCGAATAATGCACAATCGGGTGTGAATAATTTATCGAGTACAAGGTTACCTACTCGTGTTAATAACGGGCAGTTTGAATATATGGAAGGTAGTGCTTGGAAGAAGGTCGATGTGTTACCTACGGGGGATGTTTCGGCATATGTAGATCCGAATATAGGAAACGATAACATTGAAGTGTCGAGCGTTGAAATGCCTTTTAAGACAGTGACTCGTGCCTTAGCATCGTTGCCTAAGGTTTCTGCATATGACCGGTCTATTTATTTCGTTAATAGAACTCCTATCAGTCTGACTGAAGATATTAAAATTGAATATTTCTCAGGAGGTGCTATTCAGTTGTTACCTTTAGTTGAAACCGTCACTTTTGGAATGCTTAACATCTCAGAATGTACAGGTTGTGAAATTTTTTTTAATGGTAACAACAAGATTGATAAATGGATATTGAGTCCTGCACGTGTAGGACAAGCAGCTGGATATCCTTGTTTGATGGTGTCTGATTGCCCGGGATGCACTTTGTATATTAGACATACTACTGTATTTGCTGGAAATAACGTTGGCCTGGCTTTTACTAATATTCCACAGGTACGAATGGAGCGTGTCAGAATCAATGCAGAAGGAAGTTATACATTGGAAACTGGTATTTCAATCAAGGGGGGCACCTTATATCTTGATGATGTAAGTTCTAGTCAAGCAGCTTCTCGAATAAAAACAGGAATTGAAGCAACTATGGCAATTGTTTTCGGTAACGTTTGGATTGGCCAAACCAGAACCTCTTCAGACTTAGGTGGGCAATTCTTTTCATAAATTAAAGGATTAAATAAGATTCTAGCTTTCCCCGAAAGCAGGTGAACAGATGGACATAACGATCATTACGGCGGCGACGTCGGTGGTGGCGGCGATTAGCGGTGTGGCGTTGGGGTGGGCGGGGCGCGCCAAGGCGGTGCGGCAGGAGGCCGAGGAGACGGCCGAAGCCGAAGCTGTGCAACGCGCAGACGTCGAATATATCAAGCGTGGCGTGGATGATATGAAGGTCGAACAGAAGCTGCAAGGGCAGCGGTTCGAAGCGTTCTCCGAGCGGCTCACGCGGGTGGAGGAATCCACCAAGCAAGCGCACAAGCGAATTGATCGATTGGAAGAATAATATAGATGAAAGGGGTGAGCCAGATGGATATCAAAAAGTATCAGATTGAACGGCGGTATATCAACAAGAGGTCTAATGTGCGACCGGGCACTCGGCTATCGACCGGGACACCCGCTTTCTTTGTAGCCCATGACACCGGCAATCCCGGGGCTACCGCAGATAATCACTACAACTACTTCAACACACAGCGGGACCGGGCGGCCTCCGCTCATGTTTTTATTGATGGAACTCGCATTCTGGAGATTATTCCGACGGGAACGGGGGCTGACGCAGCCGAAAAGGCCTGGCATGTGCGGTATGACGTAAGAACGGATAACGAGCGGTTTGGCTACGATGCCAACGATGTAGCGCTGGGTGTGGAATTATGTTACGGCGGGCGCATAAACTTTACGGAGGCGTACAAGCGGTATGTCTGGTATTTGGCCTATTGCTGCCACAAATGGAGCAAAAATCCCTATACCTTCATTCCCTCACATCGTCAGTTGGACCCTGCACGGAGAAGTGATCCCGATCAGGCCTTGGCCACCGGGGGGAAAACGCTAAAAAATCTACTGGATGATGTTGCTGCGGAAATGCGTGCCACCGAGCGGCCTTCCGTACCGCTTCCCGGGGCGGGGACTTCGCAAGCGCCTCTACCGGCCTCCATCGCACAAGCACTCATTGATAACTATGTATCTCCAGCCTGGTTTGTCTCGCAAAAGAAAAATGACCGCGTGGGGATGACGCATTTTCACAATTTGGCTAATAATCTGCGGGTGGCTGCCGGGATTCCCCTCTCTTCCGCATCTTCAGCGGGTCCGCTTATCCCTCTTCCAAAGAGTAATGCTCAGGAGATTATCTTTCGCTGGTTATCTCCGGCGTGGTTTAAGGCGAGGGACGAGGGCAATCGGGAGCGGGCGCAGCATTTTAATAATCTGGCCAATTATTTGCGCCGCGCGGCAGGCATTCCCGAGGAGTAAGAAAGGAGGAACACCTGATGCAAAATGAGATTTTAACTAATGTACTGGCCTTTGCCTCGGTCTTATCGGTCTTTGTATTGGCTTTGGTTCAACTCGTCAAGACGACGGTCAACTTGCCGAAGAACTGGATTCCGTTTATTGGTGTACTCATCGGCGTACTGGTGGGTGCGGCGGCTTATCCGTTCACAGAGATGGAACTCGTTTTGCGCTTGTGGGCGGGAGGCCTAGCTGGGCTATCCGCTACGGGACTCTTTGAATTAGGCAACAACCGCAACGGAACGACGAAGCAGAAATAAAGGGAAAATATGAAGTGTGACGCTTAGAAGGCTGTTCCTTATAAGGAGCAGCCTTGTTTTCTTTTATATGCCTAGTACATATTATTTCATTGACCAATGTCTAATTAAACAATTACAATAATATACATATTATTCCTAAATATATATTTAGTGTGAGGTGCCGGTTTGGTATTCATTCGTGAAGCTATTTGTGAATTTATGAGCAAAAACAACATGAGTTCTACACAATTAGTGCGCCTATCTGGAGTGAACGGAGGAACGCTCAGTAGAATCTTGAGTGGGAGTCGTCCTATTTCCGTTGGACAATTAGATTTGCTAACTGAGGCTATGAATCTACCAAAAGGCCATTTCTACAAAGATTATATTCATGAAATCTCTGAATTTCCGGCAAGCTTTCGCCGAATTCGTCCTTTTCTAATACGTTGTGCGGAAATTAATGATTTAGACCTTCTTCACAGTGAAGTAGTGAAATTACTTGAAAACTTATCGTATGGTGCTTCGCTTTTTGAGGTAGCTGAAACCTTATTTAGTGATAACAATTTAAAGGCAGCAGCATTAATTTATGAACAAGTAAGCAATTCAGAAAAGTACCAGCATTCTGAACGATTGGCCCTGTGTCACTATCGTCTTTTTAGCATTGAGCTTTCAAAAAATCAAATTGAGAAGCGGGTTAAGGCGGCAATCATTTTTGAAGGGTATGTTAACCGACTGGATGCAGTTGACCAATTGGATGCTACAAAACAATTAATTGATGTATGGATAACAACACATAATTGGGTCAAGGCAGATGAACTAGCACAGGAGTTATTGCAATTGTCTACTATTCAATATAAGCAGAAACAACATATGGAAAGAAGGCCTAAGCATCCCGAGTATTTCTACATCTTGTATGCTTGGCTGGTGCGAGGAGAGGTGTGTGCTAAGCTTCAAAATTATGAAGGTGCTTTGGAATATGTAACACAATATGCACATGGGGAAGACTGGATTGCTCCGCAGGATTCATTGGCACAGAGGTATATCAATCAATTTTCAGAATGGTCAATGGCAAACACGTATTTGTATCGGATGTTGTCCGGGCAGGAAGAGGCATTGCATGAATATTATCATTATATTGAAACACGTCCTGACGAAATTTTCATTGCATTGGCGTATATGGTGGAGGCAGCTAACAAATATCATTTCAATCTGGATTATATTCTTGAAAAATTTGCTCAATACATTCCTACGGTATCCAAGGAAGTTATGCATGGTGAGTATAATTCTACCATCATGCTTGAGAAAACCGCTCAGTTTTATTGTGATTTGGCTATATACAAGGTTGGACAAGATCCCAGTGTTGCAATAAAACTTATACTGAGTGGATTACAATTATCGATTAAAATAGATAGTACCCGAAACATAATTAATAGTATTACTTTGTTTGAAAAATATCGTAATTATGCGTGCGCCAAATCAAAGCAAAAATTCAAAGAATTATCAAGTGAGGTGAATCGTGTTAATGCCCAAAAAAATTATCAGTAGTATTTTTGTTTTAGTCATTTTAACACAAACTATCACAACAATGAGTCACGGAATCGGCTGGGGATAATTGAATTATTTTATAGGGTCTCTTTTTAGAAAAGTTAGATAGCCCAGGAATGCCCAAAAAGCATCCTTGGGCTTTTATTTATTACGGTTTGATATTGCCTTAATTCTTCCACTGGATTTTTTGGAAATTACCCCTAAAATATTACAAAGAGAGCTATTCTACTCTATTTGTAAAAACCTCTTTCAAAATATGAAAAGCTTTTTGCTGGTTGTACTCAGGCTGCTCTACCAACAATCCAATGATTTTTTGAATCCATGGATATTCTTGGAGTGGTTCTATATCTTGGTTTAATATAACAAAGACATTTAGGTCTAGTGCCGTTGCAATTTTTTCAATGGTTGCTAACTTGACGTTTTGTTCACCACGTTCAATTCGGCCAATATAAGAACCGGTGCTGCCAATTCTTTCTGCTAACTCATCTTGAGTCAAATTGCGTAGTGTGCGATAGTAACGAATTTTTTTACCTATAATCGTTGTCGTTTCTAGCTTTAAACTCTTCATTTTGACCTCCAGGCGCCTTCTAATATTTAAGTGTAGACAAAGGTTGCTAAGGGGTGGAGGTGTTTATAACATCTCTTTTTCAATTATAATAGTCCTTTTAAGGACTATTTCGGCGTGCTTCTGGCCTAATTAAAGTGTAGATTAATCATGTTAGTTCAATTGAACACATTTATAAAGTGCCAAGAGGCGACCACATAAGAGGGGACGAAGACTTTGAGAAGGCAAAAAGTAATACAACAACAGATCGAACTAGTGCGGACTGAATTAAACAAACTGGCTCAGTTGTATGGATTGCAGGATAAAAGAGTGCTTGAAAAATCTCGCGAACTGGATCAACTGTTAAATGTACTTGCCGAAGCGAGGAATTGTCCCTAATGCATTACACAATTTTAAAGCATCCGTGCAGTAATGCACGTAATCTGTCTTTTTAAGAATTGAATCCTTTCCCGTCCGGTATACAATTGTACATAACTTAAATTCATTTTATTTGAATAAGGAGAAGATGATGGGGAAGAGAACATGGACATATGATCACATTCCCGGCCAGAACGGGCGGGTCGTCCTGATTACGGGAGCCAACTCCGGGTTGGGATATCAGGAGGCGCTTATGATGGCCTTAAAGGGAGCAGAGGTCATCCTGGCAGGGCGTGACAGCAAAAAGATGAATGCGGCTTTAAAAGCAATAGCCAAGCAAGCTCCTGACGCAAAGCTATCTTTGGTTATGCTGGATTTAGCTGATCTGAATTCTGTAGCCAAATGTGCACAAGAAGTTCAACGGAATTTTAAGCGTCTTGATTTGCTTATCAATAACGCCGGTGTAATGATCCCCCCATTTTCCCATACCAAACAGGGTTATGAGCTTCAGTTTGGCACAAACCATTTGGGTCATTTTGCCCTAACAGGTCAACTGCTCCCACTCTTACTACAAACGCCAGGCTCACGCATTGCCTCCATGTCGAGCTTGGCTGGCGTGGCAGGATCAATTAACTTGAACGATCTTAATTATGAACGTCGACGTTATATCAAAATGCTCGCTTATGGACAAAGTAAGCTTGCCAATCTCATGTTTACCAACAGTCTGGCGAACCGATTAAAAAATATAGGTTCTGATACGATCGCGGTTGCAGCACACCCTGGTGGCTCTCCGACAAATTTGCAGCAGAACGGAGGCTTCTTCTTCCGGCGGATATTAACTCCCTTAACCTCCCATCCCCCATCCCAAGGCGCTCTTCCCATTCTTCGCGCAGCTTGCGATCCTGAGGCGGCCAACGGCTCTTTTTGGGCACCTTCCGGGTTGTTTGGCTTAACGGGAGCTCCTGCGGAAGTGAAAATGCCATCCAGAGCAGTGAATAAAACCCAATGTGATCGGCTATGGGAAATCAGTGAAGAGGCCACCGGGATCTGCTATCCATAAGGGGACAAGGGTAATACTTAACCAGCTAATGCTTATCAGGCGTTAGCTGGTTTTTTGCGCGTGGTTCACATCTATCTCTGTTCAGTACAAATTTTTACCCCTAAAACATTATAACGTTATATTTACTCCGGCGTTTAATCATGTTATGCTGATCTCGATTCAACAAATACAGCGTGATATCCAAAAAAGAGGCGAACCTAAAATGAAAGAAAGATACGTTCTTCGTCGGCTCAAGCGGGTAAGCGGAGAAGAAATCGACATTGTGGTGGAAGACGGCAAAATTGTGCAGATTACCGGTGCCAGTCAAGCCCTAGGGGATGTAAAGTGGGATGGAAATATTCGGCCTGCTTACGTGTCCAGCGGTTGGATTGACATGCATGTCCATGCTTTTCCAGAGTTTGATCCCTATGGCGATGAAATTGATGAAATCGGTGTCAAGCAAGGCGTAGCTACCATTGTGGATGCGGGAAGCTGCGGCGCGGACCGGATCGGTGATCTGGTAGCCAGCGGGAAGCAAGCAGATACGAATTTGCTGGCCTTTTTGAATATCTCCCGTATTGGTCTTAAACGTATCGATGAACTGTCCGAGCTGTCGTGGATTGACCGGGAAGAAGTGAAGGGTGCGATCTCAAATCACCGTGATTCCATCATTGGACTGAAGGCAAGAATTAGCCAAAGCGTGGTGAAGGGGAACGGAACAGAGCCGCTCAGAATAGCACGGGGACTTTCGGAAGAGACGGGGTTGCCCTTAATGGTTCATATTGGTTCGGCTCCGCCGGATATTCGGGACGTCATTCCGCTATTAGAGCGCAAGGACATAATCACCCATTATCTCAACGGAAAAGTCAATAATCTGTTTGATGACTCGGGTGAGCCGCTGCAAGTATTGACTGAAGCCATAAGTCGGGGCGTTCATCTGGATGTGGGCCACGGAACGGCGAGCTTTTCTTTCCGTGTGGCAGAGGCTGCTAAGGGACATGGAATACATCCGGATACAATCAGCACCGACATTTATCGGGGTAATCGGCTGAACGGTCCGGTATACAGTATGTCAAGCGTACTCAGCAAATTCCTGTATCTTGGCTATTCGCTGGAAGAGGTGATCGCGGCGGTGACCTCGCGTGCGGCGAATTGGCTGGGCAAGGAAGAGTTAGGCCGGATTCAGATCGGTGATCCTGCAAATTTAACGCTGTTTGCCGTCAAGGAGCAGGCTACCGAGCTAGTGGATTCTGAAGGAGAGAAGCGGACTGCGGACCGCTGCATAGAAGCCAAAGGAGTGATTGTTCATGGGAAATTCATTGAATGCGAAGTACGGGCTTAAGCGGGTCATCAATGCCAGTGGGCGGATGAGTATCCTGGGAGTCTCGGCACCGAGCGATAGCGTCATGGATGCAATGAAGCAGGGTGGACAGAGCTATGTGGAGATTGCGGATCTGGTCGATAAGGCCGGCAACTATGTGGCCAAGCATACCGGCTCGGAAGCGGCAGTCATTGTGAACTCGGCTTCCAGCGGCATTGCCCTGTCGGTGGCGGCCATCGTGACCAAGGGGGAGCGGAGAAGAAGTCTGCGCCTTCATCAGGAAGCTATTGAGCAAAATGAAATTATTATCTTGAAGGGCCACAATGTGCAATACGGTGCCCCTATTGAAACGATGGTCTATCTTGGTGGCGGGAAGCTAGTCGAGGTAGGATATGCCAATGAAGGCCGAGCGGAGCATATCGAGGATGCGATCGGAAGTAAAACAGCAGCTATTCTGTACGTTAAGTCTCATCATGCCGTACAGAAGAACATGATTTCTGTGGAAGAAGCTTGGGAGGTAGCGCAGCGTAATCAGATTCCGATGATCGTGGATGCGGCTGCCGAAGAGGACTTGCAGAAGTATGTCAAATATTCCGATCTGGCCATTTACAGCGGCTCCAAGGCGATTGAAGGTCCAACCTCGGGGATCGTAGCCGGAAAGCGCGAGCAGGTAGAATGGGTGAAGGTACAGCTTCATGGCATCGGACGCAGCATGAAGGTTGGGAAGGAAACCTCCTTCGGGCTGTTGCAAGCCTTAGACGAATACGCTGTGAAGCAGGATAACAGCGCAAGGGAGAAGGCGGCGCTGCAAGATGTTTTGGTGCCGCTGGATGAACTTCCAGGGATAAAAGTATCCATCGTGCAGGATGAAGCGGGCCGCGCGATTTATCGGGCCCGGGTGCAGATTGATGCCGAGCAGGTGGGCATGAATGCCAAGGAGATGGTCCATGCGCTGCAAAATGGGGATATTGCTATTTATACCCGTGATTACGGGGTAAGACAGGGCTTCTTCGATATTGATCCGCGTCCACTGCTAGGTGATGATATCGAGGTTATTGCTGCAAAAATACGAGAACTCGCAGGAGGAAACTAATATGTCGCAAATCGCAAAGAGATTTTACAAGAAACGCGTCGCTCTGAATGTACTGGCCAAGGATATTACCAATGCCAAGGAAGTTTTTGAAGCGGCAGAAGGCTATGTACTGGTTGGTGTGCTGTCCAAGGACTATGCCACCGTTGAAGAAGCGGTAACGGCGATGAAGGCCTATGGTCAGGAGATTGATGATGCGGTATCCATCGGATTGGGCGCGGGAGATAACCGTCAAGCCGCCGTGGTCGCAGAGATTGCTAAGCAATATCCAGGCAGCCATATTAACCAGGTCTTCCCGGCTGTGGGTGCGACCCGTGCTAACCTTGGAGCGAAGGATAGCTGGATTAACAGCTTGGTGTCTCCAACTGGACAGGTTGGTTATGTGAATATTTCGACAGGCCCTGTGAGTGCAGCAGAAGAGCAGCAAGCCATCGTTCCTGTTGAAGCAGCGATTGCGCTTGTTCGCGACATGGGGGGGAATGCCTTGAAGTATTTTCCGATGAAAGGTCTTAGCCGCGAAGATGAGCTGCGTGCGGTTGCAGCCGCTTGTGCCAAAGCTGATTTTGCCCTGGAGCCAACAGGGGGCATTGATCTCGATAATTTTGAAGCCGTACTGCGCATTGCGCTGGAAGCGGGAGTTCCGCAAGTGATTCCGCATGTGTACACTTCGATTATTGATTCGAGTACAGGCAATACGCGTACCGAGGATGTAGTGTTGCTGACCAAAATCATGAAGAAGCTGGCGGATCATTATGCCTAAGCAGATTGCGGCATTTGGTGAAGTGATGATGCGGCTGCAGGTGCCGGGATATGAAACGCTGGCACAGGCGGATACGCTGAAATATTCCTTTTCCGGTTCGGGGGTTAACGTCGTGTCAGCCTTGTCCCGTTATGGACATGCGGCGGCTTTGATTACCCGCTTGCCGGATACCCCGCTCGGGGCCGCGGCCGCAACCTACTTGCGCAAGTTGGGCATTGCTACAGATCGTATTGCCAGCGGTGGCAAATATCTGGGCATGTATTTCCTGGAGAACGGCTTTGGAGTACGAGCCAGCCGCGTCACTTATTCCAATCGCCTGGAGAGCAGCTTTAACACTGCCCCGGCGGCGGCTTACGATTTCAAGCAAATCGCCTCCGGGCTTGCGGCTGTTCACTTCTGCGGTATTACACTGGCGATGAATGACAGTGTGCGCGCACAGATGAAAGCTTTCGCGAAGCAAGTCAAGCAGCAGGGTGGGAAAGTCATCTTTGACTGCAATTACCGTCCATCTCTGTGGGGTGAGGGCGGGTATGCCAAGGCCAGACCTCATATGGAAGAAATGCTCCATCTGGCCGACATTGTACTGATGAACGAGAAGGATGCGTTATTTACGCTGGGCATGCCTACGGAGCATCATGAACGTGAGCAGCAGCTTAAGGAATTGATTCCTGCCGTTGCCCAGAAATATAATATTGCTGCAATTGCCGGAACTCATCGTGAGATTAACGGGGACAATAGTCACTCACTGCGCGGATTTCTTTACAAGGATGGATTGTGGGCCTTCTCGGAACGCTTAACCTTTTCTGTCTATGATAGAATAGGGGCAGGAGACGCTTTTGCTAGCGGAATTATCCATGGAGAGTTGGAGGGTTTTGCACCGGAACGGACGGTGCGGTTTGCGGCCGCTGCGGGGATGCTCGCACATACGGTGCCTGGCGATACGCCTATGGCAACGGAGGCTGAAATCGTGCGGACGATGGAGCAGACCTCTGCCGGTGATGTGGAAAGGTAGGGAGCAGGATCGTGAGTTTATCCCGCAAAGATAGACCGTTATATTTGCAGATTAAGAGCATTTTGAAGGAACGGATATTGTACGGCGTGTACCCGTTAGGTACAAATATTCCTTCTGAGCCCCAGTTGGAGCAGGAGTTCGAGGTGAGCAAGATCACCGTCCGCGGCGCGATTCAGGAGCTCGTTCAAGAGGGGCTTCTGGAGAAGGGTAGCGGCAAGGGGACCAAGGTCATCCGCAATAAAGCGGCCTCCAAATGGTCTAAGTGGAAGCACTTTACCGAGATTCTGGTTGAGGACGGCCACCGTATTCGGAAGGAATGGTTAAGTGCCACGATGGTTTGGACTGAAGAAGGCTCCGAGGCCTATCAGCTATTCGGAGAGCGCTGTATGAAGCTGGAACGGGTTTATTATCTTGGCGATGCTCCATACATTTACTATGATCATTACGTGATCCTGGCCGGAAAAGAGTGGGAGCTGAGCGATGTGCGCGAGTCGTCGCTGTATGAGCTGCTGGAGGAGCAGGGAATTTCTCCGGAGAAGTTGCGCGATGAATTCGCTGTGTCCATACCGCCCGATAAGGTGAAGGAGATTTTATGTCTTTCAGAGGCAACTCCTGTTCTGAAGAGGTCCCGCTATTCCCGGGATGCCCAGGGCCAGGTGGTCGAATACAGCATTGGTTATTACAACACGGAGCTGCAAAATTATGTCGTCGACTATGATGCGTAGGCCGTTCTTATTTGAGTAAAAGCGAAGGCTGTTCGGTCAGGGATAACCCTGTTTCCGAAGAGCCTTTTTCAATGTGTATCTTGCTTGAATTTACGCGTTGTGTCAGGCTTTTTTGCTTCATAAGACCCCGGTTGGTGGTGGTACAAAAAACCATCGGCAATATTCAGATGTTTTCTAAACTTTATGGGATATTTCATCCCGGAAGCCAAGGCTATAATAACATTAAAGAAGAAATAAAGGGCTTACATGAGGAGGCAGAAGAGATGAAAATTACAAGACATCCGGAGAACCCGATCGTGGTACCTGGTGGATATGAGTGGAGAATGGTGACCGTATTTAACCCGGCGGTGATTCTGGATAATGATAAATTCTATATGATCGAACGGACGGCGGGTTCATTGACCCCTTGCAAGAACTATCTGGGCCTGCTGGAGAGCGAGGACGGAGTGCATTTCACGCATGTGAAGGACGAGCCGATCGTGACCCCAGATATGCTGGGCTTCCCGTACGGAAGCGTACAGGACCCGCGTATCGTCAAGATTGACGATACGTATTACCTGAACTACGCGCTGCGTCCTTGCGCGATGAGCTACTACCCGACCGGCCGGGGCGTACCGGAACGTTCGATTCCGGAATATCCGGATGGCTGGGGAGAAGAGGAAGGACACTGGCTGACCCGCTCATCGATCCTGTCCTCGAAGAACCTGATCGATTGGGAGTTTGTCGCCGATACGACGCCGCTGGATATCAACGACCGGGATAACATCCTGTTCCCGGAGAAGATTAACGGGAAGTTCGTGCTGCTGCGCCGTCCGGAGGAATACATCGGTGAGAAGTACGGGACAGAGAAGGCGGCAATGTGGATCACGTACTCGGAAGACCTGATTCACTGGGAAGAGCCGAAGTTGCTGGCGAAGGCGGAGAATATGACGTGGGAATCGCGGAAGATCGGAGGATCAACCCCGCCGATCAAGACGGACCGGGGTTGGCTGGTCTTGTATCACGGGGTGGATGATGAGATCGTGTACCGGGTAGGTGCGCTGCTGCTGGATTTGGAGAATCCGGAGAAGGTAATTGCGCGGACGCATAACTTCATCATGGAGCCAGAGACGTATTATGAGAAGTTCGGCTATCAAATTCCCAACGTGGTATTCCCGACCGGGAATGTAGTGAAGGACGGCCTGCTGTATATCTACTACGGAGTGACCGATACCGCGATTGCGCTGGCCACCGTGCCAGTAGAAGAATTGGTCGATCATATTCTAAAAGATTCACAAGCTTAGAAGCGTAACATTTAACTAGTGAATTGCTAGTTGGCTGCACCTCTCATAGATAACCGCTATATAGCGGTTATCTAAAGAGCTAATATGCAAACGCTTACTGAAAGATAATGAAATAAAAGGGCAAGGGAGTAATAAATAATTCAAATTATTATGTAATAATATCTAACATATAAATCCTAAAATATGGGTTATTATGACGAAGTTATTTATATATTTCGGATATAATCGAAGTTTTATGGGATATAGTCGAATCGTTCCTGCTTTTATAATAGATAATATAACAGATAGAGACATATAAGAGATCATCATCTGTTATGGTGGTGGAGCGATTCCAAATCATATGAGAAGAGGGTTGATTATGAGTAAAAGAAACAGAACCAAAAAAGCGGTACTGCTTGGTTTGATTGCGGTACTGACCCTGTTCACCGCGGCTTGTGGCAATAATAACGCGGCGAGCAACAGCAACACCGGTGGATCGGGTGAGGGAGAAACAATCACCTTGAACATGATGCATCCTTGGACTTCGCCTAACGTGGATAACGAAGTGTACAAGGCACGAATTGCGGAATTTGAAAAGCAACATCCGAATATCGTAATCAAGCAGGACGGAGTTCCATCCGCACAGTACAAGACGAAGCTCCGGACACTGGCGGCAGCTAACAACTTGTCCGACATCAACGTTGTATGGCCGGGCGCCGATTTGGCACCGCTTGTAGCCGGCAGTCTGGTGGAGCCTATTAACCATATGATGGATAACTGGGGAACTATTTTGCCAGAAGCTGCGTTGAGCGGGTTCAACGTAGATGGACAACAATATGCCATCCCAACCAAGCAGAATTTCGTAGATATTATTTATTACAACAAAGAGATGTTTGCACAAGTGGGCTACGATCAGTTCCCGGAAACTTATGACCAATTCATTGATGCAGTAACCAAGCTGAAAGCGGCGGGAATTACCCCGATTTCACTGGGCAATAAAGAGCAATGGCCAATGCAATCCTCTTACATCTCTATTATTGGCGATCGTTTTACAGGCAGTGATTTCTTGCCGGCTGTTCTCGAAGGCAAGGCCAAATTCACCGATCCTGAATTTGTTAAGGCCCTAGGCGTTATTGATGAGCTGTCCAAGCTGGATGCTTTCAATACCGATGCCAATAACATGGACTCTGTACAGGGCCAGGATTATTTCATTCAAGGTAAAGCGGCGATGCATATTTCTTCCGCAACGGTAGATGGTCGTGTCCGCATTAATAACGAAGAAGGCGACAAATTCGGTATTGCCCTGTTCCCGAGCGTAGAGGGTGGCAAGGGTGATCCGAAGAAGAGTGCAGGCGTTCTCCAATACGGGATTGCCATCAAGAGTGGACTGGATGAGAAGAAACAACAAGCTGCCGAAGAATTCCTTAAATTTTTCGTCAACGAAGATTTGTACAAGGAACTGATCCGCAATGGCGTCGTTGTACCGGCCAAGGTTGAAATTCCTGAGGATGCCAGCCCATATCTGAAAGAAATGCTGGCTCTGACCGGCAATGGCACTTCCCCGGTATTCGATAGCTTGATCCCGACTCAAGTGGTTGATGTCCTGCAAAATGGACTGCAAGCCCTGATGGTGGGACGTACAACGCCGGAGAAATTGGCTGCGGACGTACAGGAAGCACTGGACAACATGAATTAATTAAGGTAATTCAACGTTTCAAAATCGATGTTTGCTAGAAAACCCGACTCCGGGTTTTCTTCATTCATCGGGTGTGAAGCAAGGCTTCGACATAAAGGAGGAACCTGACATGCAAACGCTGCGTGGAACGAAGCTGGCGATATTTA
This sequence comes from Paenibacillus sp. 1SOY10, assembly GCF_056836745.1. Classification (NCBI taxonomy): domain Bacteria; kingdom Bacillati; phylum Bacillota; class Bacilli; order Caryophanales; family Paenibacillaceae; genus Paenibacillus; species Paenibacillus sp. 1SOY10. Next base: position 254,624 of record NZ_JBXENK010000002.1, read on the forward strand.
TCGGCTTGCTGCCAGCATTGATCATTTACCTGGGGATCGCGATCGTTCCCATCGGCTTGTCATTATACTATTCATTAATGGATTGGAATGGCATCGGAGCCATGGATTTCGTTGGACTCAAGAACTATACAAGAATTTTGACCGACGATATCTTCTGGTTATCCGTCAAGAATAACGTGATTATCATGATTACCGGTCTGGTGGGGCAGATTCCCCTTGGCCTGCTGCTTGCGCTCCTGCTCAACCGGGGAATCAAGGGCTCGGGATTTTTCCGCACCGTAGGGTTTATGCCGGTAGTTATTTCATCGGTCATGGTGTCTCTCATTTGGGGCATGATCTACAATACAGAATATGGTATGCTGAATAACCTGCTGGGCATGTTTGGACTGGAGAGCTGGCAGCAGAATTGGCTTGGTAATGACCGCTTGTCCATGCTGTCAATTAGTATCGCGTACATTTGGCAAAACTGCGGTTTGTATATGGTTATCTTCCTGGCGGCGCTGCAAAATATTCCTGATGAGGTGAATGAGGCCGCCGAACTGGACGGGGCTACCGGCTTCAAGCGCACCTTCCGCATTACGATTCCGATGATTCGCAGCACCTTGATGGTCGGTGTCGTGTATAGCATCAGTAACTCCTTCCGGGTATTTGACCTGATTCAGATTTTGACGGGGGGAGGTCCGGCGCATCAGACGGAGGTCATGACCATTCATATGTACAACAGTGCCTTTATGAACATGCGCTACGGCTATGGTAGTGCGGTGTCCATTCTGATCCTGCTGTTCAGCCTGGTCGTCATCTCGCTAATCAATCGCTTGGGTAGAGAAAAAGATGCTTAAGGAAGGAGGGAATTGCCATGAATAAGAAGTCACTTGGTTTTCGCATATTTGCATACACATTTCTAAGTCTATTGGCTATTATAAATATAGTTCCGCTATTCTGGATGGTGGTGAACTCCTTCAAGACGGAACAGGAATATGCAGCCAATCCGTTCTCGTTGCCGGAGACTCTGCAATTCTCCAACTATACGGAAGCCTGGAAGATCGCGAACATGAACGTGTATTTTCTGAACAGTTTATTTGTAACTTTCGCATCTCTGATTGTGACCGTGCTTCTTGGGGCGCTTGCCTCCTATTTTCTTTCACGTTTTCAGTTTAAGCTTCGTGGATTGACGTATGGGGTATTCCTGCTTGGCATGTTGGTACCGATTCATGCTACGCTGATTCCTATCTTCTTGATTATGCAGAAGCTACATTTTCTGGATACTCATTTATCACTGATTTTGCCGTATACGGCATTTCATCTGTCATTAACGATCATTATTCTGGAGGGCTTCATGCGAGGATTCCCGAAGGATCTCGAAGAATCGGGCGTGATGGATGGCGCCGGTATCTTCCGGATATTCTGGTCAATTATTTTGCCAATAACGAGACCGGCGATGGCGACCGTCGTCATCCTCAATTTCATATATAACTGGAATGAATACTTGTTTGCCCTGGTGCTGATCAGTTCCTCCGAGTTGAAGACATTACCACTTGGGCTGGCTAACTTCGTTGGCATTGAAACGGCAAGTATGACTCTGCAAATGTCCGCACTGACGATGGCACTGATTCCAATCGTTATTTTCTACCTGTTGCTGCAAAAACAACTGGTTGCCGGTATGACGGCGGGAGCGGTAAAAGGATAACATTTAACAAAAACCGGCTGTAAGCCGTCCTTGCAAAGAATTTGCGGACGGCGGACAGGCGGTCAATTTGCATCAAAGACCAGGCGGAGGCGACAGCATGATGGCAGGTTATAGAAGAGTTCTTGGCAGCTTTGGCCTAAAGCGTAAAGCACTTGTTATTTTCCTGCTGTTCATCATTTTGCCGACCATTGGGGTCGGTGTCGTTGTCCAGTATCAGTTTAATGTTGTGCTGAGGGATCAGTTCATCAATTCCACCAAACGCAATCTGGACAATGTGGTCAATCAACTTAGCGAGCAAACCAAGATGGTTGAGGATATTGCTAACTATTTGATATTAAATCCGGATATGCGCAACTTCCTCAGGTCAGCTCCACCGCTGACGAGTGAACAGCAGGCTAACCTCAAGCGCAATATCGAGGACTTCCTTACTTTTCAATTGATGTCTAAGGGATATATCCGGGCGATTGAAGTTACGGGCTTTAATGGCAGCTTTATTGAGATGGGCGAGCCGTTTAGCGGGGATGAACGGAGATGGCAGCAGGAGGCGAAGGAACGTAAGGGCGGGATTGTTTGGACCGAGGGATACCCGCTCCAGAGTGGCTGGAACGGAGAAGTTCGTGTATTGTCTATGTTTCGGGTACTTAATTCCTATAGCCAGATTACAAGACCGCTGGGCCGGTTAATCATTCGTTTGGATGAGGCGAGTGTGGTGAATTCACTGGAGAAAGGGATATTCAAGGAAGGAACGGGGAGCGTATTCATTGTCGGTCCCCAGGGACAAGTTATTCTCGGCTCGACGAATCAGATGCCGGAGGAATTTAAGCCGGACCGTTCCTTACTGGATAAGCTGCCTTCCGGTCGGGGCGACTTGACCTATGAGGTGAACCATGTCCGTTATCTGACGGTTTACGATCAGATGGAGAATACGGAATGGAAGGTGATTGCGATGATTCCGGAAGCCGAGGTGGCGGAGGAATTTCGCGGAGTCAAGCTGATCATGCTATTTATCTTGGGGGCTATCCTGTTGCTGGGCTTAACCGCCTTGATCGGATTCCATTACACCATTATCCGTCCTATTCTACGATTGAAGAAGGAAACGAACAAGGTGGCTTACGGGGATTTTAATGCCCGGGTGCCGGTTAATTCCAAGGATGAGATCTCTGAGCTCAACCGGAAATTCAACGAGATGGTGCATACCATTCAGCAGTTGATCGAGCATAAATACAAGCTGGAGCTACGTGAACGCGAGTCGGAGCTCAAGCTGATGCAGAACCAGATGGACCCGCATTTCCTCTATAATACATTGGATATGATTCGCTGGACCGCACGTTTGGAGAAGGCGACCCAATCGAGCCAATTGATTGAAATGCTGTCCAAATTCTTTCGCTCCAGCGTGGGTACGGGCAGCTATGAAACAACTTTGCGTAAGGAATTGGAATTTGCCCGCTCCTATCTGTATTTGCAGCAACGCAGATTGGGGGACAAGCGGTTAAGATATGCACTGTATATACAGGCGGGAATCGAAGAAGCAGTTACTCTCAAAGCAACGATTCAGCCGTTGGTAGAGAACTTCATTAAGCACGGGTTACACCGTAATCATTTGGTGAACGAAGTAGTGGTCCGATGTTATACCGAAGAGAATGAGATATGGGTTGACGTGATTGATAACGGGAGAGGGATGAGTTCGGACCGGGCAGAGGAAATTCGCACGGCTCTGGAGCCGCGGCAGACGAGCGTGGGCAGAGAAGGGGCCATGAACAACATCCATGAGCGACTCTCCATTTTCTTCGGATCGGATTATGGGCTGCAAATTGTGGAGACAACGGACAAGGGGACATGGATTCGTCTCCGCTTCCCTTACGCCGAGACCAGTCATTCGGGAGGTGAACCACATGAGTCCTGATTTTGGGGCAGACTTGACATTCGTGGGCGAGGACAAACGTATAAAAATGCTCATTGTTGATGATGAGGCGGTGATTCGCGAAGGTTTGCGCTATACTATTGATTGGGCCGAGTTAGGCGTTGAAGTTGTGGGAGAGGCCCATGACGGCAGAGAGGCACTACGGCTGGTAGAACAGCATGGTGTGAACCTGGTGCTTTCGGATATTCGTATGGAAGGCATGGATGGTCTGGAGCTTGCGGAGCAACTTCGGTTGCATCATCCTCATGTGCAGGTTGTCATGATTAGTGGCTATGAGGATTTTAGCTATGCGCGTCAAGCCATTCGTTTGGGCGTCAACGATTATTTGCTTAAGCCGGTAGATATTGAGGAATTGACTACGGTCGTGGGCAAGATTGTTGAGCATATCCACCAAGTGGACAAAGAGGGAGCGATACAGGACATTCAGCTCTGGCTGTCGGGCCTGGCCCGCCATGGCCTATCTTATGGGCAAGAGCCGCCTGCATCGCTGCGCGGCGTTCAATTTCGGATACTGACCACTCAACTTGCTGAATTCCATCAGTGTTACGCTAATGTGAAGGGCGAATCTTATGAGCAGGTGCAGCGGGCGTGGCTGGAGGGCTTGCAGCGTCATCTGGAGCGTCAAGCCATTCGGGCGGTTTCTGTATTTGATCATGAGAATCTACTAATTACATTGCTGGCGGCAGAGAAGGAATGGGAACTCCGCGAATGGGACGAGTTGCTGGAGCGGGCGGTGGCATCGCTGTCTCCGGCTGAAGAGGGACGCATCTATGGTGGTGCTTCGCGAATTTATGTGCAACTGGAGGAGACCGCCGAGCGCTGTACAGAGGCTATTCGTCTGCTAGGGCTGCATGTACTTGGTCAAGACCAGGTACTGATAGCGGGGCGCTACGATGAGATCATGAGGGAGCGGAAGCTTCCAAGCCTGGATATTTCAGATACGGTGCAACATCTGGTTGCCGCGTTGTTCAAGCAGGATCGTCAGGAGGTACAGACCATCGTTGCCGGAATGTTTCGCTTCTTCCGGGACTCAGGCTACCTATTGCCGGAAATATGGAAGATTTACGAGGAGGCTTTTGCCCTGCTTCGTCAACGCTTGCGTCAAAGTGGGATGACAGGGCTTGATTATGGTCATCCCGGACAGCCGGACCCGAATATTTATAATTCCTATGCCGGCCTGGAGGCTGTGGTCATGGAGGACATGCAGGCCTTGCAGCAGTTGATTGACAAGACCGGGATGGACAAATCCTATTGGGTTGTCGAGAAGGCCAAGAAATTTATCGTCGATCATTACCGTACGGACCTGAAGGCTTCTGAAGTTGCTGCCTGGTTGAAGATTACGCCAAGTTATTTTAGTTATATTTTCAAGCAAAGCACAGGCAGAGGATTTACGGAGTATATGAACGAAATGAGAATTGAACAGGCTAAAGACCTGCTGGCTACGACCCATGACAAGGTGTTCGAGATTGCTGATAAAGTTGGCTATAAGGAATACAAGTATTTCGTTTCCGTCTTTAAGCTGCACACAGGCATGACTCCGAAGGAGTATCGAGGGCTGCGAGTTGGCAAGGATACGGCTTTGGAAGGTACGGAAATGCAAGAACGTCATTTGTCATCAGAAGACAAATGAATCACCGCGTAAAGTATCGACATACGGGAGGAAACAGCACATGGAGAAATACAAACAATCATCTGCTCCTTTGGAGGAGCGGATTGCAGATTTGCTGGAACGCATGACGATTGCAGAAAAGGTAGGACAGCTTAACCAACGGATGTATGGTTGGGATGCCTATGTTCGTCAAGGTGAACACTTCGAATTGACGGACGCATTCAAGGACGAGGTGGCCCGTGGGGGCGGGATGGGAGCCTTGTACGGCTTGTTCCGCAGCGATCCTTGGTCAGGAGTCAACTATACCAACGGTTTTACGGCCAAGGAGAGTGCCAAGGCGGCAAATGCGGTGCAGCGATATGTGCTTGAACATACAAGGCTGGGTATTCCTGTGCTGTTAACCGAGGAGTGTCCACATGGACACCAGGCGCTGGATGGAACCTTGCTGCCCGTCAATCTGGGCGCAGGCGCGACCTGGAATCCGGAATTGATGAAACAGGCTTATGGCATGATGGCCGCAGAAATTCGCAGCCGCGGTGCACATATCGGTCTGGTATCTGCGCTTGATATGCTGCAAGAGCCTCGTTGGGGCCGTTCGGAGGAATGCTTCAGCGAAGACCCTTATCTGGCTTCGCAGTTTGCCGAAGCCGCGGTGCGCGGTATGCAAGGAGACGATCCACAGCATTTGGCCGGGACGGATAAGCTGGCAGTAGTCCTGAAGCATCTATGTGCTCAAGGGGCCGCCCAGGGAGGCCGTAATGCGGGGCCGGCTGCTATCGGACAGCGTGAGCTGCGGGAGATCCATCTTCCTGCTGCAAGGGCCGGGGCTTTGGCTGGCGCTGCGGGCTTTATGGCCGCCTACAATGAGATTGATGGCGTGCCTTGCCACGCTAACCCGGATTTGCTGACGGGCATTCTGCGTGACGAATGGGGATTTGATGGCATTGTCATGGCCGATGGTCAGGCTGTGGATCGCCTCTTGACGTTGACTGGCAGCTACGAGGGTGCGGCGGCGCTGGCCTTGAAGTCCGGCGTGGACCTCAGCCTGTGGGATACGGCCTTCTCTACGCTGGAAGAGGCGGTGAAGCAGGGCTTAGTCAAGGAAGCGGATCTCGACCGTGCTGTGGCACGTGTCTTGCGCCTTAAATTCCGGTTGGGTCTGTTCGACCAGCCGTATGTTGACGAGTCTGGCTCGGCGGCAAGAAGACCGGAATATCAGGCGGTCAACCTGCAAATCGCCAGAGAATCGCTGGTATTGCTTAAGAATGAAGCCAGCTTGCTGCCGCTCTCTTCTTCACCTCGCCGCATTGCCGTCATTGGCCCTAATGCGGATCGTCTGTACAACCAACTGGGCGACTACACCAGCGTACAGCCTGAGGGGAGTGGAACGACGGTGCTGCAAGGCATTCGTTCATTAGCTCCGCAGGGCACAGAAATCGTACATGCACTGGGCTGCGGCATTCGCGATCTCTCTACATCGGGCATTGCCGAAGCGGTGGAAGCGGCGAAGGGAGCTGACGTTGCTGTATTGGTACTAGGCGGAAGCAGTGCCCGCCAGTTCGGCGGCGACTTCGACAGCAACGGGGCAGCGATCCTCTCGGAAGGGAGTCCTTCGGAGATGGATTGTGGCGAAGGCGTGGACCTGGCCGACTTATCGCTTGGCGGCGTTCAACGCGAGTTGGCCGCAGCGGTAGCCGCTACCGGTACGCCGGTTGTCGCTGTCATTATTCAGGGTCGGCCGCATGCGCTAACCGACATTGAGGAGCTTTGCGGGGCTATCCTCTGTGCCTGGTATCCAGGTACGGAGGGGGGACGGGCAGTGGCCGAAGTTCTGTTCGGACAAGAGCAGCCAAGTGGCAAGCTGCCAGTCTCGTTGCCACGTTCTTCGGCACAATTGCCGGTTTACTACAACCAGAAGACGCCATCGCGGCCACGTGTATACGTCGATATGCCGTCGGCGGCATTGTATCCATTTGGCTTCGGCTTGAGCTACACAGATTTTGCCTATACGAATCTGTCCTTGTCTCGTACCGCGATATCTGCGGGAGAGCTGGAGGGCGATGAAGCAGTAACCGTCCGCGTAGAAGTGAAGAATACCGGCGCGGTGACTGGTACGGAAACGGCCCAGTTGTATATTCAGGCTACTGAGTCCGGGATTACCCGGCGGTTTGCTGAACTGAAGGGCTTCGCCAAAGTGACGCTTGAGCCAGGGGAACAACAAACGATAGAGTTTACCTTGGGCCGGGAGGAACTGGGGATTTGGAACCGGGAGATGAACTTTGCGGCTGAGCCATGCAAGGTAAGCGTGCAGGTCGGCGGGAACAGCCGGGATACCATATCTATAGAATTGAACGTAACAGCTTAAGAAATAGACAAACGCGAGAACCTGGAGCAGCAGCTTCAAGTCTCGCGTTTGTTCGTTGTTCGCCCATATCGGGATAACCGCATGGCGTTCAGGATGACAAGAAGCACTGAACCTTCATGAACCAGCATGCCTAGGGACATATCCACGGTCTGGAGCAGGACGCCTGTGAGGAGCAGGCCTACTACCAGCAGGGCGAAGGAGATATTTTGCTTGATATTACGTGCAGCAGCACGGCTTAGACCCACGGCATAGGATAACTTGTCAATTTCTCCGCCCATCAGTACCACATCCGCTGTTTCCATTGCAACATCCTTGCCTGCACCACCGATCGCGATGCCTAAATCGGCTGAAGCCAGCGCGGGAGCATCATTTACTCCATCGCCCACCATGGCGATGGAACCGTGTCGGTGAGCCAAGCGCTTCAGAATATGCACCTTATCCTCCGGGAGTAGCTCGCTATAGCAGGCATCAAGTCCTGTCGTCCTCGCTATGGTTTGAGCTGCCCGCGCGTTATCCCCGGTTAGCATGGTCATATTGGAAATTCCCTGTGCCCTCAGCCCGGTAACCAGCTTGGCAGCCCCGGACCGAACCGTATCTGCTATTGAAATCATCCCCAGTATTCCGGCCTCCGTTCCTACCATGACTACGGTCTGGCCTTGTTGCTCTTCGCTTTGCAAATAAGCTTCATATTTTTCCATAGTCCAGCCCCTACGGGCAAAGAGCTTGCGGTTGCCTACGTAATAAATGCGTCCTTGGTAGAGAAAAGAGATTCCTTGGCCTGTAATCATGCGAACTTGCTCGGCCATCCCCTGGATTGGACCGCCATTCCTATGTTTGGCTTCGGCCACGATGGCTGCAGCAAGCGGATGCTCCGAATAGGCCTCGCCAATAGCTGTATAACGTAGCAAGGTGAGCTCGTCGATACCGTAAGCGGTGACTTTGGTGACTGTGGGCTTACCCTCAGTGAGGGTTCCTGTCTTGTCAAAGGCGATGGCACGTACGGCTCCCAGCTTCTCCATGACTTCTCCACCCTTGAACAAAATCCCGTGCTTCGCCCCGTTTCCAATGCCAGCGACGATAGAGATCGGAGTTGAGATAACCAAGGCTCCGGGACAAGAAATGACCAGGATGGTGAGTGCCAAGTGAACATCTCTGGTTAAGATCAGAAGAAGGGCGGCAAGCAGCATGATAGCGGGGGTGTAGTAGCGAGCAAAGGCTTCGAGAAATTTTTGCGCTTTGGCCTTATTGTCCTGTGCTTCCTCTACCAGGTGCATAATCCGGGCGAAGGTTGTATTGTCCCCGACACGCTCTGCTGAGACCAGCAGATATCCTGATTCAATGATTGTACCTGAGAATACTGACTCTCCGTTCTTACGGCTAAGCGGAAGTGCTTCTCCAGTAATCGCAGCTTGATTTACATAGGCGTTTCCTTCTATCACGGTACCGTCCACCGGAACCTTCTCTCCAGGCTTGACGATGACCACCTCGCCCAAGTTGACTTCTTCGGGAGAGACTATGATCTCACCTTCATCCCGTTGGACTCTTGCAATATCAGGAGCCAAGTCCATCAAAGCGCGAATGGAAAAGCGTGTTTTCTCCAATGTACGGGCTTCCAGATAATTGCCCAGCGTGAACAAGAAGGTGACGGCAGCCGCCTCCCAATACTCCCCGATGGCTATTGCCCCAATCACTGCAAGGGTAACGAGGGTATCGATGCCAATGATGCGATAGCGAAGGGCGGCTATAGCCTTTTTGAAAATGGAGGCCCCGGCTACAACACTTGTCATCAACATCAATACAATAGTGACAGGTTCATTCCCCAACCATTTCATCAAAATGAAGGAGATGGTAATCAGTAAGGCGGAAATTTGTACAGTCTGCTTCTGGCTCCATTTCAACACCAAAATTCCCCCTCTCCTTTACATTCCGGACAAGACCCGGTAGCCCAGCTTTTCGATCTTCGTTCCAATTTCGCTAGAGGATACGATGTCCCCATCAAATTCAACCCGCACCCTCGAAGTATTGAATCGGACCTCTGCCCGCTTAATGCCCTTTGTCTTGCTCAGCATGCCTTCGATTTTGTTGATGCAGCTTGGGCAAGATACTGTTTCTAATTGGAACGTCATATGACTCATTGTGAAACCCTCCCTGTTTGGTTTATGTGTTCAGTTTACCGCTGGAAGTGGAGAACAGCTTTGATATAAATCAAGCTTTATCTAGAAGTGCGTGTTCGTCCAGCCGAATTCAAGATTCGATGTCGAGTTTACTTCCAGAACTGCTTCGTGATCAAAAGATACTTTTTGAACAACCTCTAGAAGCTAGGGATTGTCCCCCGAACGTAAAAAAAGAAGCCCTTCATAACCACTTATAAAAGTGGAAACGAAGAACTTCTTCATGCTTACGATTACGTCTGATGCACGTCGTACAGGACCCGTGCCAGTAAATCCTGGCTATAGTTGCCGAAGTTGCGGCCAAAGATCGTTAACCCACGTTTGTTGGTTGGCTTATCGGTCACGGCAATACGGAAGGTAAGCTCACTCTTGTAATCCAGATTAATCTGGTCAAGGGTGACATCGGAAATACGACAGCCGTCGATAAAGCTGCCTTCCCGATTGATTCGGATCAGCTTCAGCATTCCGTATTGATTCAGATGAGGTGGCCACCACTCTGGATTGAAGGTACCTCGAATGTCTCCGAAGTCGCCCGGACTGGTCCAGAAGCCGATCTCTACCCCATTTAGGTAAAAGTAAATATCGGAGGGATAATTGTCGCAAAAGCCGGGGGCTTCCGAGCCTAGCTCCATGGAGAACTGGATTTCCCGGAATGATTGGTTGGGCTTGAGATAGTTGGGAATACGATATTCCAGAAAGCCTTCGGAGAGCCAGATAATCTCCGAATCAATACGCTGCGGGTCAGCAAAATACCGGGGATCGTCGAAATCGCCGATAATGCTGTCTTTGGTTGCCAGGCCGCAGGTGGGAATAACCTGATAATTGCTGTAATGACCAACCTGAATTTCCACCTCATAAAGATTCTCCACATCCTTGCTACGCAGATCAACCATCAGTTTATCCTTGTTGAGGTAGCAGATTTTTTGGATACCATGTTTGCCAACCGAAGTGTTGATCTCGATAAGTCCACTTTCCTCCAGCTTACGGATATGCATTGTAATGGCTCCATTGCTCAAGTTCAGCCGGGTCGCCAGATCGTTCAGATTCAGAGATTGGTTGTCCGCGAGTAATTGGAGAATTTGAATTCTGATTTCGGAACTTAGTGCCTTGAAAATATCAATGCCGCTCATAAGCTCTTTAATATAAATCATTTTATAGTCAACCCTCTTCCGATAGGAGATCGTAAATCTAATTCGCTTTATTTTAGGTTATTATAAACTAACTGAGCCGTTTAATAAAGAAACAAATCAAAAGCCTTATATTAATAGGCATATTTGATAGCACGGCTTATATATTATACAAAATAGTCTTCACAATAGAACGCTTAATAGGTTTATTAAAGTTTAAAAAGATTTAGGTTTATATATTTACAACGATATCTCCTTATGCTATTTTATACCTGTAAACGGATTCATTTAACAATATTCAAATCATTTAACATTTTACTAAACGGAAGGTGATCTATTTGTCAGCAGCATCCAAAGCAAAAATGGTGATCGACAAAGCCTTTAGAATTGCAGAAGTGGATAAGCGAATTTATGGGTCCTTCATTGAACATTTAGGCCGTGCAGTATACGGGGGGATTTATGAGCCTTCCCATCCCGAGGCGGATAAGCTTGGGTTTCGGAACGACGTAAAGGAACTCGTCAAGGAGTTGAACGTTCCAATCATTCGGTATCCGGGAGGCAACTTTGTATCCGGTTATAACTGGGAAGACGGGGTTGGCCCTGTTGAAGAGCGTCCGAGACGCCTGGAGCTGGCGTGGAGAACAGTCGAGCCGAATTGGGTCGGCACCAATGAATTCGCTGCCTGGGCCAAGGAGGTAGGCTCCGAGGTCATGATGGCGGTGAACCTGGGTACACGGGGCGTTGATGACGCGAGAAATCTGCTGGAATACTGTAATCATCCGGGGGGGAGCTATTGGAGTGATCTTCGCCGTAGCCATGGTTACGAGCAACCCCATGGAATCAAAACGTGGTGTCTGGGTAACGAGATGGATGGACCGTGGCAGGTGGGGCAGAAGACGCCGCAAGAATATGGAAGATTGGCCTATGAGACGGCCAAGGCCATGCGGCTACTTGACCCCAATATTGAGCTAGTATCCTGTGGCAGCTCCAGTTCCTCGATGCCAACCTTCCCTGATTGGGAGGCGGTTACTCTGGATCATACCTATGAAGTTGCGGACTATATCTCTTTACACCAATACTATGGCAACCGTGACCATGATTCCGCCAACTATTTGGCGAGATCGATGGATATGGACCATTTTATCCGGACAGTTATTGCGACCTGTGACTATGTGAAGGCCAAGAAGAGAAGCAAGAAGACGATGTATCTCAGCTTTGATGAATGGAACGTCTGGTATCACTCTAATCATGCCGATAGCCAGATTGAGCCTTGGGGCGTAGCACCACCGCAGCTTGAGGATATCTACAATTTCGAGGACGCCCTGCTGGTGGGCAGTATGCTGATTACGTTCCTCCGTCATGCCGACCGGGTGAAGATGGCTTGTATGGCCCAGTTGGTTAATGTCATTGCTCCGATTATGACAGAGAACGGGGGACGTTCCTGGAAGCAAACGATCTTCTATCCCTATATGCATGTATCAACTTATGGGCGGGGGGTTGCGCTGCAGCCCGTTGTCGATTCACCAGTATACGATGCCCAGGACTACACTGACGTTCCTTATCTGGATAGTGCGGTCGTCTACAATGAAGCGGAGGGAGAACTGACGATCTTCGCTGTTAACCGGCATTTGCAGGAAAGTCTGGAACTGGACTGTGACATTCGCGGCTTCGAGGGATATCGTGTAGCAGAACATATCGTGCTGGAGCATGAGGATTTAAAAGCCGTTAATACGGTGGATCAAGAACAGGTACGACCGCATGGCGGTGGCGATGCGAAATGTGATGGTGGCTATGTCAAAGCCCGGTTGGGTAAGGCTTCCTGGAACGTAATCCGGCTGACCCAAGCTTCCGAAGTTGACGTGTAGCTTCGCCCTCCAGTCCCTAGTTTCATCGGGGCCCAAACCGACACTATCAGACAGAACTGCACGAGCTTCACACAAACAGGCGGACGCTTTCTTCACTGGATAAGTAATGATGTTTTTCACAGAAGTGAGAGGAACCAACTGTAGATAGAAGTGTGGAATTTCAAATGTCAGGGAGGGTCTTTATGAAAAGTAAAGGTTTGGTGTTACTCATTATCTTGTCTATGGTCACCTTCTTATGGGGCTGCGGTAAATCAACGCCAGCAGCAGGAGGGGAGACCTCGGTGCTGGACGGAGGGGCGGGGGAAAGTGCGACCGAGTTGTCCTATTGGACCTTTGTTGAACTGCATGGCCAGCATTTCGAGAAAATGCTGGAGAAATGGAATGAGGCCAATCCGGATCGCCAGATTAAGCTGAACGTCACGGTAATGCCATATGACGACATGCATAACAAGCTGTCCATCGCGGTGCAGACGGGGGTAGGAGCTCCGGATATTGCTGATATTGAGCTTGGCAAATACCCTGACTTCATGCAGGGCACGCCGCAGCTAGAGTCGCTGAATGACGTGGCTGAGCCTTATCAAGGAACCGTCGTTCAGTCGCAGTTGGACCTTTACAGCAAGGAAGGAACTCTCTATGGACTTTCCACCCATGTTGGGGCAACTGTCGCTTTCTACAATACAGAGGTTCTGGAAGAGGCCGGAGTAGATTACAAGACCATCGTCACCTGGGAGGACTTCAAGCAGGCCGGAATTCAGGTTTATGAGAAGACAGGCAAGACCATGGGGACGGCGGATACCAGTGCGACCTGGCAATCCTCCATGCTGCTGGCGCAGCAAGGGGCCGACTTTACGGATGATGCGGGTAACCCTCAGGTGAACTCGGAGGCTCTGGTCAAAGGCCTCTCGATACTAAAGGATTTGCAGGACAATAACGTGATTACGACGATTGCCGGAGGGCAGCCGGATACCGAGGAAGCTTACGGGGAATATAATTCGGGCAATTTCGTCAGCGCGTTTATGCCATTATGGCAAATGTCTCGCTATACCAACTACATGAAGGATTTGTCCGGGAAAATTGCGATTGCTCCCTTGCCTGTGATGGAAGAAGGCATGCCTCGATCTTACGGTGGTGGCGGGACGGCGACAGTGGTGTCCAAGACAGCCAAGGATGTGCAGTTAGCGAAGGAGTTCATCGCGTATGCCAAGCTATCCCTGGATGCCAATATCGAGATTTGGAATACGCTCGGCTTCGATCCCATTAATATGGATGTGTGGGATATGAACGATGTCACGCATAATGCAGACAATCAATTCGTGCAGTATTTCGTTAACAATCCATTTGATGTGCTTAACGAGATTAAGGATGAGATTCAATTAATCAAATCGGTCTCGGCTTCGCCAACGATTAATAATGTCTTATGTACGGTGACGCTGAACGAGATTTTTGAGGATGGCAAGGATGTCAAGCAGGCCTTGGAGGATGCCCAAGCCCAGATTGAGCAGGAGTTGAAATAGCATATAAAAGAGGTAGTTCAAAAAGTCATCTTCCCAGGACGGAGCTACTCGAGGGAGGGGTTCAGCATCGAATCTTGAATTCACCCGGGACTTCCGTTGCTCACGTACCTACTACGTACGCTCCGCTACTCAGTCCCTAGCTTCATTCAACCTTCTCGGTCCTGAAAACCTAACTTTTTGAACACTCATTTGAAAGGTAGTTCAAAAAGTCATCTTCCCAGGACGAAGCTACTCAAGGGAGGGGGTCGACATCGAATCTTGAATTCACCCGGGACTTCCGTTGCTCACGTACCCATGCTTCCGAAGTCGTTTTCTCCAAAAACGTGTAGCTCCGCTACTCAGTCCCTGGCTTTATTCTGAAAACCTGACTTTTTGAACATGCACTAAAAGGTAAGATTGACGAGCTACTCTGCGAAGAGTAGCTCGTTTAGAAGGGAGTAGGGCGATGGTTAAGAGATTTCTGTACTCACAGAAGGTTGCCCCTTATGTGTTCGTCGTTCCGTTCGTGCTGGTCTTCCTTGTGTTCTGGGTCTACCCGCTGGGCAGCTCCGCCCTGATGAGCTTCCAGAAGGTAACGCTGGGGCAGGAAGCAGCCTGGGTGGGTCTGGATAACTACGATAAGTTAATGGGCGATGGTATTTTCCTCAAGGCTGTCATCAATAGTGCGATTTATATGGTGTTGACTTTAGCAATCCTCATTCCATTCCCCATGCTATTTGCCGTTTTAATCAATCATAAATTTATGTGGGCCAGGGAGTTTTTTAAATCCTCGTTTTTCTTTCCTGCCCTAACCTCAGTTGTAGTTGCCGGGACGATCTTCCGGTTAATGTTCGGTGAAATGGAGGGCTCACTGATCAACAGTGTCCTGGGCTGGTTCGGCATCGAGCCGCTCAAATTCTTAAAAGGGCAAGTGACGGGATTTATCGCCTTGCTGGCCTTGGCCACCTGGAGATGGACCGGTGTGAACATGCTCTATTTCCTGGCGGGCCTGAAGAACATTCCCGAGGAGTATTATGAAGCCGCTTCCATTGATGGAGCGTCCCCCTTTCAACGTTTTGCCAGAATTACAATGCCTCTGCTTAAACCAACAACGATTTATGTGCTTACCATTAGTATTTATGCCGGGCTGGCTATGTTTATTGAGAGCATGATGTTATGGAACGGCAACAACTCGCCCAAAAATATCGGTCTCACCATTGTAGGCTACCTGTACCGGCAAGGGATCGAGAAGAACAACCTTGGTTACGCCGCAGCGGTTGGTATTGTCCTGCTTGTGATTACCATGGTCATTAACCTGACTCAGTTGGCCTTTACCGGCATGTTCAAGAAGGAGGATTAGTCATGAGAAAAGGACTGCCACTTCGAATTCTGTTGTTCCTGTTCTTTGCCGTGTTGTGTGTCTTGATCTTGATTCCCTTCTATGCTGTTGCGCTGGCTTCCTTTAAGCCTGGAGAGGATCTGATACGTTATGGCTTGAACCTGCGTCTCGACGGGTCGGTCATGAGCTTCGATAATTTTATCTACTTGTTTACCGGTACTCATTCTTATTTCGTCTGGTTCTTTAACTCACTGCTGCTAACGGTAGTGCAGGTCGTACTAACCCTCCTCGTTAGTGCCACCGTAGCTTATGGATTTTCGGCTTATGAATTTCGAGGGAAAAATGCTCTCTTCGTTTGTGTGCTGCTCATTATGATGGTCCCCTTCGAAATTTTGCTGCTGCCTTTATATACACTCACCCATAACCTGGGGCTTATGAATTCCTATTCTGCCATTGTGTTGCCTGGGATAGCCAGCGCAGCTACGATATTTTTCTTCCGCCAGTATTTGCGAGGAGTGCCCAAGGAGATCATTGCGGCGGGGCGAGTAGATGGTGCCCATGAATATGCCATTTATGTTCGTCTGATTCTGCCGATTATGAAGCCTTCCTTTGCAGCCATGGCAATCCTCAACGGGATGAATAGCTGGAATAATTTCCTCTGGCCGTTCATGGTGCTGAGTGATGCCAATAAATACACATTGCCTATCGGCTTGAAAACCTTGCTTACGCCTTACGGAAATAACTACGATCTGCTGATTGTCGGTTCCTTTTTTTCCATTATTCCTATCTTCCTGTTATTTGTGGCCTTTCAGAAATACTTTATCGACGGGATGACGGCCGGAGCAGTCAAAGGCTAACGTATCAGGCGGTGCTGCTCCGCCTATCCATACACATTCCTAAATTGCAATAGGGGGTAAGACGATGAAAGCAAAGAAAATGGCAATGATTATGGTTGTACTTCTACTTGGCAGCATGACGATATTGGCAGGCTGCGGAAGTGGATCGGACAAGAATACCATTACCTTCTGGACACCTCTGACCGGTGATGATGGCGCTTATATGGATCAATTGGTCAAGGATTACAACGCGACCGAACCGGAGTTTAAGATCAAACATGTCATTACCGCGGATATGTATACCAAAATCTCCACCGTACTGAACTCGGGCAAGGGCGTGCCTGATTTGGCTATCATTCATGCCGATCGTGTCCCTGGCTTTGTCAAGCAAGGAGTGTTGGAGCCTATGGGGGCAGCCATATCGGCACAGCCGGAGATCACCGAAGAGAATTATCTGCCACAGGCCTGGGCAACGGGGAATATCGAGGGTACGCAATATACCGTTCCCCTTGATATTCATAGCAACACGATGTACTACAACAAGGACCTGCTTAAGCAGTACGGAGTGGAGTCATTTCTGGACGATGATATAGTCACAATCGAGGAAATGCTGTCCCTTCAAGGCAAGATGGAGCCGGATCAATACGTGGTTAACGATGCCTTGCTTGGCTGGGTCATCATGGCACAGATTCAGAACCTGGGCGGGGATATTCAGGAGAATGGCAAGCCGGCGGTCAATACCCCGGTCATGAAGCAGGCCTTCGAGGAAGTGAAGAAAATTGCCGATGCGGGGTTAATGACTCCCTTTGGTGAGGACGGATATCTAATGTTCCAGGCTGGCAATGTGCTGTTCTCTACCGACGGGACATGGAGTTCAACGGCTCATGCGGCGGTGGAAGGCTTGAACTTTGGCGTTACTAACATTTATTCGGCAACACCGGATAAATATACAAACCGGGCTTCATCCCATTTATTTGCGATGTTAAAGAATGATCATCGTACGGATGAGAAAGAGGCGGGGGTTGGTGCCTTCCTGGAATTTATCCGTGAGAATTCGCTGGAATGGGCCAAGGCGGGGCAAATTGTTGCCAGTAAGCAGGTCATTGAAAGTCCCGAATATGATCAATTTATGCAATCTTTCTTTACCTCGAACGAAAAGGAAGTAAAATCGCTCTACATTTACACCTATGAATATTACCCTTATGTGGCGGAAGCAGTGGATACGTATTGTGCCGACATTGTGCGCGGTAATGTGGACCTGGATGAGACACTGGCAACGATGCAGAAATTTGTGGAAGACAAGATTGCAGAGAGCAGTGGCGCGGCAGGAACCCCGTGATGATGAACAAGAAATCCATTGCACCTTTTATCTTTGTCGGCCCTCATCTAATCTTGTTCCTGATCTTTATCCTGATTCCAACCATTTATGGGATTTATGCTTCATTCACACAATGGAATCTGATGAATGATCCTGTCTGGGTAGGAATGGCCAACTACAAAACGATCCTGTTCGATGAAAGCTCCACCTTCCACAACCAATTCGTGAACGGAATAAGCAACACCTTGATTTTTGTTGGCATTAGCGTTCCCTTGCTGATCGTCATCCCGCTTTCCGTAGCGGTTGCGCTGGAGCATAAGAAGGTTCGCTTGAAGGGCTTCATCCAAGCTCTGTTATATATTCCCGGCTTGATCTCCATTTCGGCTGCGGCTTTGATCTGGCTGTTGATCTTCAACAAGCAACTCGGGATTACGGGCAATCTGTTCCACTCTCAGGCGGCCTGGCCAGCGACGCAGCCTTATGCATGGATTATTATCTTTGTCATCACGGTGTGGGGTGGCGTAGGCGGGAATATGATCATCTACCGGGCTTCCATCGCCGGGGTGTCCAAAGATTTGTATGAAGCAGCCGAGATGGATGGGGCCGGGGCCGGCCGAAAGTTTATAAGCATCACGCTGCCGTCCATCCGGTTCCCGCTAATCTTCACCTTTGTTATGACTACGGCGGGAGCATTTAACGTATTTGGCCAACCTCTGATGATGACGGACGGAGGGCCAAGGCAAACCACTCATGTCTTGATGATGTATATTCGCCAGTTGGCATTTGGCCACGGTGAATCTATAGCCGGCATGGCTTCAGCGATGGCGGTGCTGCTGGGATTGGTCATTTTGGTCATATCGGCATTGCAATATTATGTGATGAACCGGAATGCTCATTAACGAGGGACCGCTATGGGATTATGGAGACCGAGAGGTAGGGTAGGCAGATGTTGAAAAGAATAAGCATTTCCAAATATATCGCGTATTTATATCTGATTATACTGTGCGTCATATGGGTCATCCCCGTGCTATTCGGAATTTCGACCTCGTTCCGCTCTCAAGCAGAGGTGGTATCCACAGGCTTCCGACTATTTCCAGTGAATTGGATTCTGGATAATTATGTAACAATTTTGGAGAACACCTCGACAGCCCCGATCTTGCGGTGGCTAAGTAATTCTGTGTTTATTGCGGTGATGCACACCTTCCTGGTGCTCGTCATCATCTCCGTGACCGGGTATGGTTATTCGCGGATGAAATTTAAAGGAAGGGACACCTTGTTTTTTACGCTGCTTGGCATTTCCTTTTTCCCAGGGGTCGTCAACATCATTCCCTCTTACAAAATCATTGATGTTCTCGGCTGGGTGAACACGGCTTGGGCGATGATTATTCCTGGCTTGGCCGGTATGGGCAACATCTTCCTGGTCAGACAATTCCTGAGGGGAATTCCGACGGAACTGGATGAATCGGCCCGGGTTGACGGGGCAGGAGATTTTCGCATTTATTTCTGGGTCATCTTGCCCCTGATCAAGCCGATTCTTATCGTATGCGGGCTGTTCTCGTTCGTGGGCTCGTGGAATGATTTTCTCTGGCCTGTCATTGTGTATACGGACGTGGACAAAATGCCGATTACCGCAGGGCTGTTGCTGCTCCAGGATATCTACGGGAATTACCGTATGATCGGACAACTAATGGGATCGGCCATGCTAGCAATTATTCCTACACTTTTACTGTTTATTTTTGCACAGAAATACTTCATTCAATCCATCAACCTGAATTCAGGAATCAAGGGATAAGTGAACTTGCACTTGGAGGAGGAACTTATGAACCAGATAATCATTCAAACGGACGTAACCAGGGGAGTTATTAGCAAAAATATATACGGTCACTTTGCTGAGCATCTAGGGAGATGCATTTATGAGGGAATCTGGGTGGGGGAGGACTCACCCATTCCCAATACACAAGGAATTCGCAATGATGTGCTGAATGCGCTCAGACAAATTAAAGTGCCTGTGCTTCGTTGGCCCGGTGGCTGCTTTGCCGATGAATACCACTGGAAGGATGGGATCGGCCCTCGGGAGAATCGCAAGCGTATGGTCAATACCCACTGGGGGGAAGTCGTTGAGAACAACCACTTTGGAACCCATGAATTTCTGCTGCTTTGCGAGCTACTGGAATGCGAGCCTTATATTTGCGGGAACGTGGGTAGCGGAACGGTACAGGAGATGTCGGAGTGGGTGGAATACATGACCTTTGACGGCGAGTCGCCCATGGCGGCTTGGCGTAAGGAAAATGGCAGGACGGAGCCGTGGAAGCTGACCTATTTTGGGGTAGGTAATGAAAGCTGGGGCTGCGGTGGTCATATGCGACCGGAATATTATGCTGATCTTTATCGGCGATATCAAACCTTTGTACGCCATTATGGTGATCAGCGGATTTATAAAATAGCCGGCGGGGCCAATGTTGACGATTACCACTGGACTGAGGTACTGATGCAGCAAGCCGGTGGGCTGATGGACGGATTAAGCTTGCACTATTATACGATTCCCGGAGATTTTTGGGTTGGTAAAGGCTCGGCGCTGAAGTTTGAGGAGCAGGAATGGCTCATCACCATGCAGAAAGCGCTGCATATGGACGAATTGATTACCAAGCACAGCACTATTATGGATCGATATGACCCTGACAAGCGGGTAGGCTTGATCATTGATGAGTGGGGTACATGGTACGACGTTGAGCCGGGCACAAATCCGGGTTTTCTGTATCAGCAAAATACGATTCGCGATGCGGTTGTGGCGGGGCTTCATTTCAATATTTTCCATGAGCATGCCGACAGGGTGCATATGGCGAACATTGCCCAGACCGTCAATGTTCTGCAAGCGATGATATTAACGGAAGGGGAAAACATGCTGCTGACGCCGACCTATCATGCTTTCGATATGTTCAAAGTACACCAGGGCGCAGAGCGGCTGGAGATGGTATTGGCTTCGCAGGTTTATATCGAAGAGGACGAGAGGCTGCCGCAGATTTCAGCTTCTGCCTCCCGAAGCAAAGCAGGGGATGTCCAAATCAGCTTGGTCAATATGAGTCCTCGGCATGAAGCGCCTGTCAGTCTGGAGCTTCGTGGTCGTCAAGCGAAGCCGTCGTCAATCAAGGGTACGGTGCTGACGGCTAACACAATGAATGCTCACAACACGTTCGACCAGCCCAATGCGGTCGTACCCGCTCCGTTCCGGGATATCCGAATTGAGGAGGGCTTGCTGTATACCAAGCTACCACCAATGTCACTGGTGACTCTGATTATCCACTTAACAGCAGAAGGGTCTTAGTCCAAGAAGGAGGGATGAAGGATGAGAAGTCTTAGCAGATGCCTGGCTGTGCTTGTGCTGTTTACACTGCTACTACCTGCTGAAGGCTGGGCCAGCGATGGTAGGTCTGGCGGATCGCAGGAAGCAGATGAGGTGAAGAATGGAGGTGTGTGGTTGGAGACGATGTCGCCTGAATTCAGGAACGTATCGGTTCATGATCCGAACATTGTAAAGGCAGGAGACTCTTATTATGCCTTTGGCTCGCATATCGAGGCAGCCAAGTCTGCTGATCTTCTACAGTGGACCTCTTTTACGAATGGCTATCAAACGCCGGAGAATCAGCTCTTTGGTGATTTGTCGGCCAATCTGGCGGAATCATTCTTATGGGCGGGGGAAAATGATGCCGATAGCAAAGGAGGATACGCTGTATGGGCACCGGCTGTCATGTGGAACGAGCATTATGCGAATGAGGACGGGACACGGGGAGCGTACATGATGTATTATAGCGTGTCGTCCACCTATATCCGCTCGGCCATCGGTTATGCCGTAGCCCCGAAGATTGAAGGGCCATACACGTACGTAGATACGGTGTTGTATTCTGGCTTTACGAAAGATACGGCGTTTGATCCTGATAGTCAGGTTGATAAGAAATGGACGAATACCAATATCAAGGCGTTGATGGAGGAAGGCAAACTGACGGAGACCAATCCGGATTGGTTCAATGGTGACGGGTCTTACAATAATGCCCTGTATCCAAATGCTATCGATGCTGCCCTATTCTTTGATGCTGATGGTAAGCTGTGGATGACCTACGGGTCTTGGTCCGGTGGAATCTTCATCGTGGAGCTGAACCCTGGCACCGGGCAGGTCATTTATCCCGGCCAGGATGGAGTCACGTCTGATGGACGATTAGTGGATCGGTATTTTGGTACGAAGATTGCCGGAGGGCATACCAAGTCTGGTGAAGGTCCCTATATTCTGTACGATGCCCAAGCGGGCTACTACTATTTAAATGTATCGTATGGTTGGTTGGGCGCGAACGGCGGTTATAATATTCGCCAGTTCCGGGCGAACCAGCCGGATGGCCCTTATCTTGATGCTGCGGGGCAGGACGCGGTACTGCCTGCGAATACCGACAATACCCATTACGGTATCAAAATGGTTGGTAATTTCTTGTTTGACCGTAAAGCGGGCGCTCCCGGCACGGGAATCGGGTACGGCTATGCATCCCCCGGTCACAACTCGCTGTATAAGGATGAGGAGTCGGGCAAATATTTCTCCGTCTTCCATACCAGATTCCCGCAGCAAGGAGAACGGCATGAACTCAGGGTCCACCAGTTGTTCATGACCAAGAATGACTGGCTGGTGATGGCTCCACTGCGATACTCCGGGGAAGCTCTACGGGAGATCAAGAAGTCCGAGATTGTGGGGGACTATGAGGTGGTTCGCCATGGCCTTGATTATTCCGGAGAAATCCCGACATCCGTGTATATCTCTCTGAATAAAGATCATACCCTCTCGGGTGCCCATACCGGGACATGGGCCTTGAACGATGCTTATGAAGCGGTACTTACAATCGATGGAATTGTGTATGATGGAGTATTTGCCAGCGGCTGGGATGCCGATAGGGGCGCGACTACGCTGACTTTTACAACGATGACGGAGCAAGGTCAGACCTTATGGGGCATCAAGAAGCCGGAACGGAGTGACTGGCAAGTTGTGAAGGCTGTGGAGAAGGATTTGAGTCTTGGTGATACCAGTCAAGTGATGAGTAACTTAAACTTGCCGACGCAAGGAACTCATGGGTCCACAATTTCATGGACAACGTCCAATCCGGCTGTCATTTCAAATACAGGCATCATTTATCCGCCAGACCCGGGTGACGGAGAGGCGAAGGCGGTACTGACGGCTAAGATTAGCAAGGGGCAGGCCTGCTTGACGAAATCCTTCTCTATTGTAGTAGCTCCGATTGATATCAACTACGGATTAGTAGCACATTATGGACTAAATGGGGATTTGTCTGAATCGACAGGGAGCTTTACTGCGGGGCAAATCATTGGAGAGAAGCTGGATGTAGAAGGGGGAACGCTGACTTATACGGATGGAGTGCGAGGACGGGCTGCACAATTTGACGGGACTTCAGGTGTCCGTCTTGCGGATGGCTTAATCATGAGTCCTCATTACTCCGTTTCGTTATGGTTGAACCCAGCGCAGTTCACTCCATTTACAACGAGTTTCTTCGGTGCCAGATCCAATGCTAGCTGGATTAGTCTTGTTCCGGAATCCTGGGACAACAATACCATGCTCTGGTCAGGAGAAGCTTGGTACGACGGCAGTACGGGCTCGCGGCTGGCTGCTAATCAATGGCATCATCTTGTCTTTACGGTAGACGCCGGTGCAGTGAAGGTATATGTGAACGGAGCACTTGCGTTTAGCGGGAACGGGTTCCCGGATGTCTTTTCGGAAGGAACAGGCATATTCAGCTTGGGCGTAAACTGGTGGGACCCTCCCTATCAGGGCTTAATGGATGAGCTTCGTATTTATGATCTGCCCGTAACCGAGGCGGTGGTTCAGAAGCTGTTCGAGGAATAATTGTTAAAAATGTACGGGGCTGCTCTAATCGCTAATGGCGAGGGCAGCCTTGTTTGTTATGTCTGATTTGAGTTAGTATTCATCAAAATAGTGCTACAAATGAACATGATAATGTTTGTTGTGAATTGCAAAATTATTTTATAATTAAATGTAAACGTTTTATGTCGCTTGCTGGAAGGTCCAATATCATTTTCCGGCTGGAGGAATGTAGGATGATTAAAGTGCTCATTGTTGATGATGAACCCAAACTTCGTGAAGGCTTGCGAACTTTCATTGATTGGGAAGCCGAGGGGTATCAGGTTGTTGATACGGCGGTTAACGGGAACGATGCGCTGGATAAATATAAATTACATGATCCGGATTTAGTGCTAGCTGACATACGCATGCCTGGCATGGATGGACTTCAATTAATTCAGCGATTGCGTATGCAGGACCCGCTCCTGCATATTTTAATTCTCAGCGGCTACGCAGACTTTAATTATGCCAAGACCGCCATGACACAACGTGCCGATGGCTATCTGCTCAAGCCAGTTGATGAGGATGAACTGCTGGATTATTTGCGCAAGATCAAACGAATCATCGAGGAAGAGAGAGCTTCCGAGCAGTGGAAGCGCGTGACCTCTGACTGGAACCGCGAAGCGCTGATTCAATCGATCCTTATGAATGAGGGTCTTGTAGAAGAGGAGTCGGCTCCGCTATATGCGCGGGCAGGGCAAGTAGGCATTGAAGGCAAGGCATTCCAGATTATGCTGCTTTCGCTTCAGGCCGAAGAAGAATCGGAAGCGCGTATCGACGTAGCTGCTCGCAAGGCTCTAATTCAGTTATTTGAGGAATCCGAACGAGGCTGGGTATTTGCTATCCATGCCAAGCTGGGCGTCCTGCTTAAGGAGCCGTTATTGTCAGTGGAGACCGAGGGGATTTACCGTAGTATCAGTCAGGCGCTTAGTGGATATGGCGCATATTTCTCCATAGCCTTGGGCGACAAGGTGACCAATCTGGTCGAAGCGCGCCATTCATATCGCACCGCATATGAGCTAATCCGGCAGCAGTTTGTACTGGATTGCGGAGAGGTATTGACGCCAGCTATGCTGCAGGTGGGTGCGTCCGCCAGACAGGGAGAAGTACGAACGGCTGAGGAATTAGGGGATCAGCTATATTTTGCAGTGGATATCGGTAATCGTACAGCAGTGAAGACGCTGTTGCCGGAATTGGGACGGTTGTATATGGATGAGGCGTTGTCCGAGATCGATATCAAAGATCGGTTTGTTGAACTGCTCACAACGATTATGCACAAGGTACTTGATCAGTCTTCGGGGCTGCCCGGTCGGCAAAAGGAATTCACTGGGGCCTTTGCAGAAATGCAGAAGGCACGCACCATTCTTAATTTGTACGATAAGGCGGAAAGCTTGCTGGAGCAGCTCATGAGCCAGATTGGTGAAGATAGCCAGCATCGCGAGGTCAAGATTATGCTAGATCTGATTCATCGTAACTACAATGAAAGCTTGAAGCTTGAGACATTATCAAGCATCTTTAATTATAATAGCGCCTATCTAGGCAAACTGTTCAAGAATACGACGGGAGAATACTTCAATACGTATATCGATAAGGTTCGGATTGAGAAGGCCAAGACGTATTTGGAGGAAGGACTCAAGGTCTATCAGGTAGCTGAGAAGGTTGGATATACGAACGTGGACTATTTCCATAGCAAATTCCGCAAGTATGTCGGCACCAGCCCATCTGCTTACCGCAAGCAGTCCCATCATGCATAAGACGAGATTATCCTATAAGTCATTCCAATTCGTTTAATATATAAACTATACAAAGAAGCAGACGAGAAAATGTTCTTCCGATCGCTGTTGCTCATGGATTTCTCTTATTTAATTAATTATTATGAGGTAGAAATCCATTCACAAAGGCGAACGCTTCGCTTCTTCCAGAATCATTTTCTCTTTTGCTTGTTATGCATATGTATTATTTCAACGAATCAGATCATTCAAGCATGCCTTATCTTTAAATCGTAAAGCAAAAAAAGAAGCCATTCCTTGGTAAATGGAAGTGTCAAAAATGCACGCCTTAGAATAAACATTGGAGAACCCAGAACCCTTGGGTATTTCAATGAAATATAAGGGGTGCCTTTTTTAATTCTTGAAGTTTAGGGAGTCTTAGGTGTCACATTTGGGGAATAGGAGGGAATTGCCCAAACATAGATAATTAGAGCAAGAAGAGACAAACACATAGATATACGAACAGGATAAGAGTATTTATCCATGGGTTTGTCTCTTTCTTCTTACATATGTAAATTACATTGTAGAAAAATGTAAATTTTTAAGGATAATATTGACAATAGTGTTATGGTTGACTATATTTAACTCAAAGTTGGAAGGGCGTTGGTTAAGCTGAATTATAAGACAAACTTGTAATGGGGTGAATCTAGTGTCACGTAAAAAACTAATTTTTATATTAATTTCTGTCTGTACGATTTCTTTGATCGTTCTATCGTCAGTGTTAGCATCTAACCATCTGCCACTCACTAAATCAGAGTTGTTAACAGATAATAACAGGCATTTAATAGGAAAAGAAACTATCTCAAATTATTATGTTATTTACCAGAATGGTAAATACATTGATTCTAATGGAAAAGAATTATCAAAAGATGAACTATTAGGTAAATCGCAAGATGAAATTCCAGAAAACAGGATAGTTCAGAATATAAATCTTAAGAACTTTGTACCTTCCTCAATTGTGGAGTTTAAAACTGACTCCAAAGATGGGATGTTTATTTCACCAGAAATAATAACTATAAATAATTCTGTAAGCATCCTGACTAAGTCTGATGGAAAGGGGTGGGAATTGGAGAAAGGTAATAAAATTAGATTTGATTTGACTAAATACCCTTCAGAGGTAATAGAAAATCAAAAAATAATGATAGGTTATGTAAAAGATGGAATTTTGAATGAAGGACAGGTGTTTGAGCAATTAAATGGTGAATATGCTTTAGAAGTTGCTGATCCTGGCGTTTATTATTTGTATCTTATTAATGTAAGTTCGGACCCGATATCCCTGAAAAATGGAACTTTAATAATCCAATAGCTTACTTGAATATTATAATTTGATATGGAGGATAGTTATGAAAAAGAAGATGATGAGCTTTGTATTGTTGCTTATGGCCTCGTTGTTACTATCTGCAAGTGTAGGTGCTTCAGAAAGTTTCACTCCAAATAATGCATCTAATATAAGCTGGAGTTATATAAAGTATGATTCTAATGGTGTAGTAGTAGAAGAAGGAATCATTCCTAATTCAGAATTAATATCTCCCATGTATACGTGGGAAGGAATAACTTTAGATAATGACGAAGGTGTTTCCTTTTTTCCAACACATAGTAGTCAAGGACTTTATGCTGTCAAAGGAACTAGAATAAATATTTACTATCAATTGGACAGATCTGCTAGTCATCATGCAAGAGTTAGAGCATATAACCCTTTCGGTTTAGAATGGTCTGTTACAGGTACTTGGAGCAGTAGAAGCGGTACTTTAGATGCCTTGGAATCTGATTATTATTTTGGTTACTTACATAACTATTCTTCAGATCCGATTACAGTGACTGAATTTAAAATCATTTTCTAAATCATCAGTTTTTATAAATTCATACAAAGCTCAAAGAAGCCCTTGTCCTACTAATGAAGTGCACCCCTTCGGATAAACATTGGAACCCTCCGGGTTATTCTGATGAAATCTAAGGGGTGCCTTTTTATGAAAATTTTAAAATTTAACGGTATCCAGAATTGTTGAAAAGAGAAACGATTGCATTTGACGAGAAGAAGGTTTGATTGAGCAATGGTGCCAACTTGTAGCCCGAGGCTCATTTTAATGCCTACAAAATTCAGGGCTTGACCAATGCGATATTTTCACATGAAAACATATCTAATCTGCCGTGTATAAAGCGCTCTAATAGCAAGTTATGATAGGGTGGAGTAAAAGCATATGCCTGTGAGGACGTTATTTTGTTAAGCGCTTACAGTAAATTTATAGTTTAGGAGTGAGGTAACTTTATGACAGCCGCCAATACGAATCAGTATCCTTTTCAAAACCCGGATTTGCCATTAGATGAACGGGTGAACGATTTGGTATCCCGCTTTACAGTGGACGAGAAAATTCAATTGATGTGCCAGCATCAGGTAGCCATTCCGCGCCTTGGCGTGAAGGGGCATAAGCAAGGCACGGAAGGGGCGCATGGCGTGGCCTGGTTGGGCGAAGCGACGGTGTTCCCGCAAAATACGGGACTCGCTTGCACCTGGAATTCCGAATTACTGCATCAAATCGGCTCCGTCATCGGGGATGAAGCACGGGTGTATTTTGACCGGGACCCGGTCGTAAACGGATTAACCATTTGGGCACCAACAGTTGATATGGAACGGGATCCGCGTTGGGGTCGTACGGAAGAGGCTTATGGCGAAGACCCTCAGTTAACAGGAACTCTGGCTACGGAATTAGTTAAGGGGCTGCAAGGGGATGATCCTTTCTATTATAAGGCAGTTGCTTCCCTGAAGCATTTCTATGGCAATAATAATGAAATAGATCGGGGAAGTGCTTCCGTCAGCATCGATCCAAGGAACAAGCGGGAATATTATTTGAAGGTATTTGAGCAAGTCTTCCGTGAAGGCCGAGCCGGGTCGATGATGACAGCTTATAACAGCATTAATGGCATCCCATGTAATTTCAACACGGAAGTGAATGAGATCGTCAAGGGCGAGTGGGGAATGGACGGATTTGTCGTAGGCGATGCCGGCGATGTGATGGGGACCGTGCTGGAGCATAAATATGTAGATTCCTATGCTCAGGCTGTAGCTGGCTCAATCAAGGCAGGACTGGATAGCCTGACCGATGACGAGCCCATCATGTTCCAGGCTTTGCACGACGCACTGGAGCAGGGTTTGCTGGAAGAAGCAGACCTGGATCGTGCGCTGCGTAATGCCTTCCGCGTTCGATTCCGCTTGGGAGATTTCGATCCCGTGGAGCGGAATCCTTATGGACAGACACCAGCAGAGAAATTATGCGCACCGGAGCATGCGGAATTGGCTTTAACCGCAGCTCGCGAGTCCATTGTATTACTTAAGAATGATGGCATTCTACCGCTTACGAAGGAAGGCTCCTCCGTTGCCTTGATTGGCCCGCTTGCGGGTGAAGTGTTCACTGACTGGTACAGTGGAACGCCGCCTTACCGAGTTACGCCACTGCAAGGAGTACAGGAGAAGGTAAGCAGTGGGCAAGTCCACTTCGGGACCGGGCTGGAACGGATTCGTCTGCGTTCATCAGCTACTGGCAAGTACATTTCTGTAGCTTCTGGAGAAGGGATGGAAGCTGTGTTAACAGCCAACGTGGACGATGCATCACAAGCGGCTGTGTTTGAGCGTAATGACTGGGGCTGGGGACAGTTCACTTTGTATGATTTGACCAGCCAAAAGTTTGTTACTCTCACTGAAGACAGTGTGTTGACAGCCACTTCGGTGGATGTGAGTGGGTGGTTTGTTAAGGAAGTATTCGGGTTTGATGCAGAAGAGTCGGGCAAGGTAGCCATGAAATCATGGGATGGTAAGCCCATTATACTGGACGGGCAAGCTCGTTTGATGGTTGCCCAAGATGGCCGATTGCCGGAGGGGGAAGCTGGACGGTTGTTCGTCGAGATTGTAGAAAATGGCCTTGATCAGGCGGTTGCAGCGGCAAAGGCGGCGGAGACAGCCGTTGTATTTGTAGGCAACAGCCCGTTCATCAACGCCAAGGAGACTATTGATCGTGAGGATATCGTGTTGCCTCCGGCGCAGCAGGCTTTGATCCAAGCGGTGTATGCAGCCAATCCGCGAACAGTGGTTGTCATTGTTGGTAGCTATCCATTTGCGGTGAATTGGGAACAGGAGCATGTACCCGCCATGCTGTTCATGTCGCATGGCGGGCAAGAACATGGCCGGGCACTCGCTGATGTACTGTTCGGGGATTACAATCCGGCGGGGCGCTTGAACATGACCTGGTACCAATCAGTGGACCAACTGCCAGACCTGATGGATTATGACATTATCAAGGGGAAACGCACCTATCAATACTTTGATGGACCGGTGCTGTATCCGTTCGGGCATGGACTTAGCTATACAACGTTCGAGTATAGTGGGCTTTCACTGGATCAAGCTGAAGTGGCAGCGAACGGTCAGGTTACAGCTCATGTGCAAATCCGCAATACCGGGAATCGGGCCGGGGATGAAGTGGTGCAATGGTACGTTCGGGCTGAACAATCCAGAGTTACTCGGCCACTAAAAACATTGAAGGGCTTTAAGAGAGTACATCTGCTTCCAGGAGAAGCAAAGCTTGTATCCTTCACCCTGAAGGCTGAAGACCTGGCATTTTGGGATGTTACTCGGGAACGTTATTGTGTGGAGACGGGGAACTACACCATTCTGGTTGGACCATCTTCCGGACTTATAGCAGAGTCGGCTACGTTCCAGGTTCAAGGCGAGATCGTTCCACCTCGTTCGCTCTGTGAGCGGGTGAGGGCAGCCAACTATGATGATTATAGCGGTGTATTTCTGGATGAATGCCGCGAGGGTGGGGACACCGTGAGACTGGTGCAGGAGAGTGGCTGGATTGCCTTTCATGACGTGGAGTTTGGGGAAGGAGCCTCTCGCTTTACTGCCCGGGTCTCGGGAAATAAGCACGGAGGCCAAATTGTGCTGACGCTGGATAAGCCGGATGGTGAACAAGTGCTTGAATGCAAGGTGCTTCCTACAGGCGGCCGTCAAGGCTGGACTACAGTGGTGGGGCAAGCAGAATCCGGCTGGTCTGGTCGACGCAGTCTGTACTTACATCTTCAAGGAGAGGTACAGATCAGTTGGTTCCAGGTGGAATAGAATGGAACATGAATTATGAATTCAGCTTCTTGCGGAATTCAGAGGGTGCACAATTCATCGCTTTGCGAAATACGCGAATAAAATAACTGATATTATCAAATCCAACCTCCAGCGCTACATCCGAAATTTTACGCTCCGGATTGCGCAGCATTTCGGCTGCTTGCCGAATACGGTAGGAATTGATGTAATCCACCGGGGTTTGCCGGGTCATTGATTTGAAGAAGCGGCAGAACTGGCCTTCACTCATAGGAATCAAGGAAGCCAATTCTGCCAGACGAATCGGCTGGCTATAATGATCCTGTATATGAAGAATAACGGTTTTAAGCCGATCGATTTTGGAGGACTCGCTGCGGGTGGCCATGGAGGCCCGGCTGACAGCCCGGCCTTCGGCGGCGATTTCTGCAAGCATTAAATAAAGATGCCCCTTGACTACGCCTTCATAGCCAGGCGTCTCATTACTGCAACTATGCATCATCGCCACAAGATGCTCTAGCAGGGAGATGTCTGCAGCCGATTCACGGCGCAGATGGCGAGGGAAGGTGGCTCTGCGCTCCTGTAAGGGTAACACCAGATTCTCCTGAACGGCATCATAATGAGCACTGGCCAGAAGCTGCGTGTCAAACACAAGCGAGAAGAAGGTACAACCTTCGTTGCCATGGGTATGGGCGGCATGAATGTCGCCACCATCAATGAAGACGGCTTCTCCGGCGCGTACCGGGAAGTAATCGGTATCTACCTGGAACAGCGTTTCGCCTTCCAGACAATAGAAGAACTCAGGCTCATCGTGCCAATGGCAATCGATGACATGTTCACCGGGGCCGTATCGGTACCAGTAAGTACCAAAAGGAAGCTGCTGGCTGCCATGATCCTTGACTTCCTTCAATGAACGGCGGAGTGCTTGATCCATGTGAATTCACCTCGTCAAGATAGTGTTATATTTTCGTTTGATTATGTTAGTTAATAAGCCGTTGTGTCAGTATAATGCAAGTATAGGACGTTTTCCACTGGAAGACAATGTCCATCTATCAATGTAAATCAGAAAGGCGGCTAAGTAACATGAAATTTACGGATGGCAACTGGATGACACGCGAGGAATTTACGCTTGATACTGCGGTACAGGCTTATGATTTTATGATTCAGGACAATACGTTGGTCGCTTCAGCGTCAACGACGCCAATCGCTGGCCGGGGTAACATGATTAATACGACATTGCTGACTATGCAATTTCATTCTCCGCTTCCAGGTGTTATTGGGGTCAAGCTGATCCATTTCGCCGGAACCATTGATCATGGTCCTCATTTTGAGATAGCCCAGGGCGGGGCCCATGTGGAGATTGCCGAACATGAGGAATATGCTGAATTAAAGAGCGGCAATTTGAGTGTACGTATCAAGAAAGGTCCGCAATGGGCGGTTGATTTCTATCGTGGTGAAGAGCGTATCACCGGTAGCCGGGCCAAATCGATGGCTCATATTACGGAGAACAATGGGAACGTTTACATGCGTGAAGAACTGGATCTGCGTGTAGGCGAGTGGGTTTACGGCTTGGGTGAACGCTTCACATCCTTCGTCAAGAACGGTCAAGTCGTGGATATCTGGAATAAGGACGGGGGCACAAGCTCCGAGCAATCCTACAAGAATATTCCTTTCTTTGTG
Source organism: Paenibacillus sp. 1SOY10 (assembly GCF_056836745.1). Taxonomy (NCBI): domain Bacteria; kingdom Bacillati; phylum Bacillota; class Bacilli; order Caryophanales; family Paenibacillaceae; genus Paenibacillus; species Paenibacillus sp. 1SOY10. The sequence goes on from NZ_JBXENK010000002.1 coordinate 286,795, forward strand.
ACCAATAAAGGATACGGTGTGCTGGTCAATGATCCGGGTGCAGTGTCCTTTGAAGTGGCTTCGGAAAAAGTGAAAAAAGTACAATTCAGCGTTCCTGGCGAATCGCTTGAATATTTCGTGATTGACGGTCCTGAACCGAAGGAGGTCCTGAACAAATACACGGCTCTAACAGGTAAGCCTTCGCTGCCACCGGCATGGAGCTTCGGATTGTGGCTGACTACTTCCTTCACGACCAACTACGATGAAGCCACGGTGAACTCCTTCGTGGATGGCATGGCTGAACGTGATCTTCCGCTGCATGTATTCCATTTCGACTGCTTCTGGATGCGTGAATTCCACTGGACGGACTTTAAGTGGGATGAGCGTGTATTCCCCGACCCTGTAGGGATGCTGAAACGCCTGAAGGAAAAAGGCTTAAAGATTTGCGTATGGATCAATCCTTACATTGGCCAGCGCTCTCGTCTGTTTGAAGAAGGCAAAGCCAACGGCTATCTGGTGAAAAAAGCGAACGGCGATGTATGGCAATGGAACATGTGGCAGCCGGGGATGGCCTTGGTGGACTTTACCAATCCGGCTGCTTGTGAGTGGTTTGCGGGCTATCTGCGCGAGATGGTTGATATGGGCGTGGACAGCTTTAAAACCGACTTCGGTGAACGGATTCCAACGGATGTGGTCTACCATGACGGCTCTGATCCTGTGAAAATGCACAACTACTACACTTATCTTTATAACAAGGTTGTATTTGAAGCCTTGGAAGAGAAGGTTGGCAAGAATCAAGCCGCATTGTTTGCCCGTTCGGCTACCGTTGGCGGACAGAAATTCCCGGTTCACTGGGGCGGGGATTGTTACGCCGATTATGAATCCATGGCGGAAAGCCTGCGCGGAGGTTTGTCCCTGGGTCTGTCTGGCTTCGGCTTCTGGAGCCATGACATTGGTGGCTTCGAGAATACGGCGCCTGCGCATGTATTCAAGCGTTGGCTGGCCTTTGGGCTGCTATCCAGTCACAGTCGGTTGCACGGCAGTAGCTCCTACCGGGTACCTTGGGTTTACGATGATGAAGCAGTTGATGTTACACGGTTCTTCACCAAGCTGAAATGTAGCTTGATGCCGTATATGTTTGATATCGCTGTTCAAGCCACAGAGCAAGGCGTGCCGACGATGCGGGCGATGTTCCTGGAATTCCCGAATGATCCGGGCAGTGAAACACTGGACCGTCAGTATATGCTGGGAGATTCTGTCCTGGTGGCACCGGTATTCAGCGAGCATGGTGAGGTCACTTACTATCTGCCAGAAGGAACATGGACGCATCTTCTTACCGGGAAAGCGGCCCAAGGTGGCAAATGGTACAAAGAAAAATATGATTTCTTCGGTTTACCCCTGTTTGTACGAGAGAATTCAATTGTGGCAAAGGGTGCCAACGACACCCGTCCGGATTATGACTTTGCGGATGGCGTAGAACTCGGCCTCTATCAAATTCAGGATGGGGCTACCGTATCGCGTACAGTCCGGAACATGGAGGGAGAAAGTGAGCTCAAGGTATCTGTATCGCGCAATGGGAATACAGTGAATTTATCCGCAGAAGGTGCAGGCAAACCGTTCCACGTTGCCCTTCACGGGCTAGGCGAGGCCTCCTCCGTGCAAGGCGGCGCGCTTGCCAGCAACGGTGTCATTGAAGTAGGTAGCTTCAGCGGACAAACTGAAGTGGTCATTACCTTAAAATAAGTAGCTCGGCTATGCTGAACGACATTATATTAGAAGTAACCGAAATATCCCCTTTCCCCTTGTGTTAGGGGATATTTTCGTATCAAGAGATAACTTTTTTGAAATACCTCTTTGAGGGGGCGATGCCATGCTGAACAGAATAATTCGTTCGACCAACAACCTGAAGCTTAAGCATAAGCTTCTTATTTCTTATATTGTGGTGGTGATGATTCCCGTACTTATCGTCGGGGTTGGCGTTACCGCTTATTTTCGCCATCAGGCTATGGAACGTGCGATTGCCCAAGCCACGAACAACGTGGAGAAGGTGAAGACGCGTACGGCCATGATGCTGCGGGTGCCCAGCGATATTTCCGATATGATTATGCTGGATCGGGAACTGGCGACAGCCGTCAAGACAGAATATCCTGACGTGCTTGAATTGACCAAGTCTTATTTGAATTACGATAATTTCCGTGAATATATTCTCCAATATCGGGAAATTTCAGGCATTCGTTTCTATTACGATAACCCGACTTTGATCAACAATCTGGAATTCATCCCGATTAATGAGGAGATTGAACAGGCGAATTGGTATAAGCAAGCGATGGAGAGCAAGCGTATAGGTTGGTTTTACATCGACGATGCTGAGGAGTTTCCTGTCAAGCGCCTTAGCTTGGTAAGGCAGATATCCTTTGAAGGTACGCGAAAAAGCGGTGTCTTGATGGTCATTATTAATCAGGAAGAGCTGAATCGCATGCTACAGCAGGAGCCCTTCGAGACACTGATTACTGATGATATGGGCGTGGTCGTTGCGGCCAAGAACCCGTCTCTTGTCGGCAAAACGTTGGACGAACTTGATTATGGAATTGATCTTAGAACTCAGCAAAAGGAAACACTCAAGGTGGAGAGCCAAGGCGAGCCTGCTTATCTTGTCATAGACACGCTAACGCCGGATTCAAGCATGAACGGTCTGAGGTTTATTTCAGTATTTACCACCGAATCTATCGTTAAGGACGCAAATGCCGTTAGCTTGATGGGGTTGTTCATTATTCTACTGGTCTTGTTGCTTGCCTTCATCTTTGTCTATACCGTTTCTTTCCTGACGACAAACCGGTTGCTTCGATTGAGCCGGCATTTGAATCGACTGGCCTTGGGAGATTTGACGGTTGTCTCGCGAATTGATGGTCAGGATGAAATTGGTCAGCTATCCCGCCAATTTAACTATATGGTAGAAAGCATACGTCGACTGATGGACCAGGTTGTAGAGAAGACAGAGCAAAACAATTCGCTTGAACTGGCTCAGCGGGAGATCAAGCTCAAGATGATGGCCAGCCAGATTAACCCTCATTTTCTGTTCAATGCCCTTGAATCCATTCGGATGAATGCGCATCTTAAGGGAGATCAGGAAATTGCCAACGTGGTTCGCAGATTAGGGAAGATGATGCGCAAAAGCCTGGAGGTCGGCCGGGAGAACATCATGCTTAAGGAAGAACTTGAAATGGTCAGCTCCTATCTGGAGATTCAAAAATTCCGCTACGAGAATCGCCTCAAGTATGAAATTGACGTGGATTCCTCAGTCATGAACTTTCGCATTCCTCCATTAATTATTCAGCCGCTTGTGGAAAATGCCGTTGTACATGGAGTTGAAAATAAGGAAGACGGAGTCAAGGTAGTGGTCAGTATCCGGAGGCTGGAAGAGATGCTTGAAGTCCGGGTCAAGGATAACGGAATGGGGATGACGCCGGGGCGTCTGCAAGAGGTTAGGGAGTCCATCATGGCTTCCGAAGAATCAGAGAAAAATCGAATCGGCCTACGCAATGTCTATCAGCGACTGGTCCTCACTTATGGAGAGAAACATGGATTGAATATTGATAGCACGTATGGAGAAGGAACCCTGATTATTTTTACATTACCCCTGAATCTCTAATTTTTATATGGTTTTTGCATCAATCTACCAGGTATTTGAAAACGCTTTTTTTCTCTAAGATTAAACTATAAAAGAAGGGGGGGATTGGACAAATGGAAACGCTGTCAGCTAAGAATAAATCTGATTTCTCAAGCGTAACCCCTTCTCCGCAGAAAAAGCGGAAGAAAGGTTTCTGGCAGATTCTCGTCCAACAAAAATATCTTTATCTCATGTCTTTACCATTTGTAATCTGGTGTTTTGTTTTTAACTATTTACCGATTTGGGGCTGGACCATGGCTTTTCAGAACTACAAGCCTTCCAAATCGTTCAGTGAACAAGAATGGGTCGGAATGAAGCAATTTGTTACCTTGTTCCAGGATGAACGTTTTTATCTGGTGTTAAGAAACACCTTGGCCATGAGTATTATGGGTCTGATATTTGGCTTTGTCGTTCCTATCTTCTTTGCAGTATTCCTGAATGAACTAAAAGGAACGATGTTCAAACGTACAGTTCAGACCGTATCGTACCTGCCTCACTTTGTATCCTGGGTTGTCGTCGGTGGGATTATCACGAAGATGCTCTCCATTGACGGTGGGATTGTGAATGAACTTCTGCTGACAACTGGAATTATCAATGAGCCGATTCAGTTTATGGCTCAAGGGAAATGGTTCTGGGGAATTGTAACCGCTTCAGATATATGGAAAGAGACCGGCTGGAACGCGATTATCTATCTGGCAGCGATTACCGGGATTGATAAGGAGTTATACGAAGCGGCCCGCGTGGATGGAGCAGGGCGTTTGCGCCAAATGTGGAACATTACGCTCCCGGGTATTCGAACAACGATTTCGGTATTGTTGATTATGTCGATCGGTCACTTGATTGGGATCGGCTTCGAGAAGCAATTTCAGCTTCAGAATTCGCTTGTTCTGGATTATTCCGAGGTGCTAGACCTTTATGCTTTAAATTACGGCATAAAGATTAGTCGATTCTCCTACGGTACAGCAATCAGTATGTTCACCTCCGTCGTAAGTGTTATGTTGCTACTCACGGCAAACGGTATTATGAAGAAAACTACGAAGGAAAGCATCATGTAAAGGAGGAGAAAAGATGGCGGCTTCAAAAGCATTTAACGCTACAAAATCAGAAAAATTGTTTGATATCTTTAACATCATTTTAATGACTCTTATTCTTATCGTCACTTTATATCCGTTCCTGAACGTGCTTGCGATTTCTTTGAACGATTCGACGGATACCGTACGAGGTGGTATTTATCTCTGGCCTCGCGAGTTTACACTGGAGAACTATAGGACGATTTTCAACTACACGGGCTTGATCCAAGGCTTCAAAATATCTGTGTTAAGAACAATTGTCGGTACCATATTCGGGTTAATCAGCTCTTCTATGTTGGCCTATACACTTAGCCGCCCCGATTTTCGTTCCAGAAGGTTTGTATCGACCTTTCTCGCTCTGACGATGTATTTCTCGGGTGGTCTGGTTCCAGGGTACATGTTAATGCGCCATCTGGACTTGATTGGCACGTTCTGGATCTACGTATTACCAGGTATCGTAAGTGCATTTAACGTATTCATTATTCGTTCTTTTATTGATGGATTACCTTATGCCTTGCAAGAATCGGCCAAATTGGACGGTGCTAATGATTTCACCATTTACTACAGAGTCATCTTACCGCTTTGTAAACCGGTGTTGGCGACGATCGCACTATTTCTGGCGGTAGGACAATGGAACTCTTGGTTTGATACTTATCTGTATAACGGAAATAAACCTCATTTGACGACATTGCAGTATGAATTGATGAAGGTTCTGGCTAGTACCAATCAAGGCTCGGGGATGGTTAACGCTAATGATATGGCCAATCTGATGGCTCAAGTATCACCTGAATCAATCAAGATGGCGATCACGATTGTTGTAACGTTGCCGATCTTGCTGGTCTACCCGTTCCTTCAAAGATATTTCGTATCGGGTATGACGCTCGGAGCAGTTAAGGCCTAGGTTATTTCTCCTCGATTTGCAGAGCCTCCAGCCCTGCAAATCGAGAAGGACGTTGACAAAAAAACATGCATTTTGTAAGCCCTTACTTTTGGGCGAGTTAGATTAGTAGCGGTATACCCAGGCTAAGCCTGATATACAATATGCATCACAAATTATGAATTGGGGGGCAAGCAGATATGAAGTGGAAAACTCCAAGAACTTTTGCCGCGCTTTTATTGGCAACGACATTGCTCATTGGTGGTTGTGGCAGTAATGGGGGAAGTGCTTCCGAGGGCAACAATGGGAACACAGGGACAGGGAACAATGGTCAGAACGCAAGTGCAGAGGATACCAGTCCGGTTACCTTTACCTTCTTTGGAGCCGATGCAAGTCCGAACTGGAACAATATGCAGGATGATGTAGGTAAGGCGATCACGGAGAAAACAGGAGTTACAATCCAGGCTGAATATGATGTAGGCTCTGGCGGGGGCGAACAAAAGATTGCTTTGATGACGGCCAGCGGCGATGTTCCTGATTTCATTTTTGCAAAAGGCAGCTTGTCCAAGCTTGTGGATGCAGGTCTCATTATTGATCTGACTGATCTGATTGAAGAACATGCCCCTAATATTAAGAGAATTCTAGGCGATAATATCAATCGTATGAAGTACAGTAATGACGATCCTTCCATTTATCAAATTACTACGAATATGGGGGTTGACCAGCAATCCTTTGATGCAGGTGGTGGTTTTGAAATCCAGCAGCGCGTGCTGAAGGAATTTGGTTATCCAGAAATTCGCACAGTGAAGGACTTTGAGGACATCCTTAGAAAATATAAGGAAAAATATCCTGAAACCGATGGACAGCCAACCATCCCGCTTTCATTAAATGCAGACGACTGGAAGATCATGATCACCGTAACAAACCCGGCCTTCTTGGCAACAGGCGCTCCGGATGATGGTGAGTACTATGTAAACCCTGAAACCTATGAGACGCAATTGCACTACAAGCGTGCTGAGGAAAAAGAATATTTCCGTTGGTTGAACCATATGTTCAACGAAGGCCTGCTTGATAAAGATACATTTATCCAAAAGGATGACCAGTACAAAGCGAAGATCGCTAGTGGACGCGTACTTGGCCTGATCAGCCAGGAGTGGGAATACCAAGACGGTGAAAATGCACTGAAGGCAGCGGGCAAGGATGATTACACTTATGCGCATTTCCCTGTCACGCTGAATGAAGATTATGTGGATCATTCCTTCCAGCCAGCAGGTCTGGATGGATCGGGTATCGCCATTACGACGGCTGCTAAAGATCCGGTTCGCCTGATTAAATTCCTGGATTGGCTTGCTTCCGATGAAGGGCAAGTGCTGATGAACTGGGGGATCGAAGGCAAGCACTACAATGTTGAGAACGGTGTGCGCGTAGTTCCGGAAGAAATCCAGAACAGAAAAGTTAACGATACAAACAACTTCAATAAAGAATCGGGTATCAGCTTGTATACCGCGATGACTGTTCACTATGGTGACGGTGTCAAGGACCCATCTGGTAACTATTACACGACGAACTTCCCTGACCAAATCGTTGCTGGCTATACCGAAGCTGAAAAAGAAACTTTGGCCGCTTATGGCGCAACCACATGGAAGGACCTGTTCCCTCAAGAAAGCGATTTTAAACCGAAGGAATGGGGCGCCCTGTACAATATGCCAGTGCCAACAGATGGAGACTATCAAGTCATCTATCAAAAAACCCAGGATATTATCCGTAAACGGATTCCTGAGGCTGTATTGACTACACCGGACAAATTTGACACCGTGTTCGATAACTTCCTGGCAGAGCTGGATAAAGCCGGTGCTGAGAAAATGGAAGCTGAATACACGGAACTTGTTAAGAAGAGAGTATCCTTGTTCACAGGAAAAGATGTTCAATAATTCTTGACTTGATAGCAAAAACCGCATATTTTGATTAGAGAAAAGGCCCGTTTGTTTCGGGCTTTTTTTCTCTTAATTATTGAACCTATGGAGGCATGCAGCATGACGGGATTAGATCAGCGCGAAAGGCAATGGAAGCTTTGGTACAAGCAGCCTGCTTCCCGTTGGGAGGAGGCTCTTCCCGTTGGAAACGGGCGAATCGGCGGAATGGTATACGGAGGCGCCCGCCAGGAACTGATTGCTCTAAATGAAGATACATTATGGTCTGGCTTTCCGCGGGACCCTCAGAATTATGATGCATTGCGGCATTTGGGTCCGGCAAGGGAATTAATATTTACCGGGAAATATAAAGAGGCAGAGCAATTAATTGATGCGGGCATGCTGGGTCGCGGTACAGAGTCCTACCAGCCTCTTGGCAATTTGCGTGTCGAGCATTTGGCAGCAGGTGATGAGACAGAATATCAGCGGGAGCTGGACTTGACGACATGCATTGCTACTACCACCTATCGGGTTGGACAAGCTGAATATATTCGTGAGGTGCTGGTTAGTGCAGTGGATCAGGTGTTGGCAGTGCACGTAAAGGCTACAGGGGAACAACCGCTCGATATCTCGGCATCGCTTGATTCGCTGTTACCCTATCGTATAGGAAGAGGGCCGCAGGCAGCTTATCTCAAAATGCAAGGACAAGCGCCCAGTCATGTTGCCGACAACTACCGTGAGGATCATCCACAATCAGTGCTATATGAGGAGGGCTTGGGCGTATCCTTTGAGGTGCAGTTAGAAGTTCTTCCTACCGGCGGAACAGTATCGTTTGATGAGGATGCGGGTCAGTTAATTGTACAGGGAGCGAAGGAACTGACCCTGCTGCTGGCAGCAGCGACGGATTTTGCTGGTTACGATGTGATGCCAGGCAGGGGAGATGTAGACCCTGCAGAGAAGTGCCGCGCGGTGCTTGCATCTGCTGCCAAGCTAAGCTATGCGGAGCTTCGGCAACGTCATATTCAGGACCATCAGCGTTTGTTCAATCGCGTGGAGTTCGAGATAGGGGAGTTATCTCACGCTGGCAACCATCTGCCAACGGATGAACGTCTGGAAGCTTACCGCAAGGGGAGCGGGGATGGAGGGCTCGAAGCGCTTTATTTTCATTATGGGCGTTACCTGCTGATGACCAGTTCCAGACCCGGAACAGAGGCTGCTCATTTGCAAGGAATATGGAATCCACGGGTTCAGCCCCCATGGAACTGCGGGTATACCAGTAATATTAATGTTCAAATGAATTATTGGCCTGCGGAAATAGCCAATTTGAGCGAATGTCATGAGCCGTTGTTTGAACTGATTCGCGATCTCAGTGTCACCGGGGCAAGAACGGCCAAAATTCATTATGGTAGCCGGGGTTGGGTAGCACATCATAATGTAGATGTATGGCGTCAATCCATCCCATCCGATGGTGAAGCAAGCTGGGCTTTTTGGCCCATGGGTGGCGTATGGCTATGCCGGCATTTGTGGGAGCATTATACCTTTGAGCCGAACGAGGAATTTCTGCGGGAGACGGCGTACCCCTTGATGAAGGGGGCGGCCGAGTTCTGTCAGGATTGGCTGATTGAAGGCCCTGATGGCAGACTGACTACGGCTCCATCCACCTCGCCGGAGAACAAATTTCTCACGCCTGAGGGGGAGCCATGTAGTGTGTCGGCAGGAAGCAGTATGGATTTGTTCCTGATTCGCGAGTTATTGGAGCACACGATTCGTGCTGCCAGGTTGCTTGATCTGGATGAGAAATGGCGCGAGGAATTGTCAGTTGTGCTGGAGCGTATGGTCAAGCCAAAGATTGGGCAGGACGGGAGAATTCAGGAATGGAGTGAACCATTTGCTGAGGCGGAGCCAGGGCATCGGCATGTGTCTCATCTGTACGGATTTTACCCGGGGGACGCAATCACCGTAAGGGATACACCGGAATGGGCCGAAGCGGTCAGAAAGACGCTTGACGCACGGATCAAGAGTGGCGGTGGACATACAGGATGGAGTTGTGCTTGGCTAATCAATCTATATGCTCGCCTGGGAGACGGAGAAACGGCCCATCAGTTTATCAATACACTGCTGTCCCGTTCCACTTATCCGAACCTGTTCGACGATCATCCTCCGTTCCAGATTGATGGCAATTTTGGCGGTGCGGCGGGAATCGTGGAAATGCTGGTGCAGAGCCATATGGATGGAATCGATCTGCTGCCAGCCCTGCCAAGAGCTTGGGATTGCGGACGCGTTAGCGGCCTGAGAGCTCGGGGGGGATTTACAGTCGATTTGGCTTGGGAGAACGGTCGACTAACGTCAGCGACTCTCGTATCTGTAGTAGGAAGCGAATGTACGGTGCGGGGTTTGAACGGACTGCAGCTATGGAAGCCAGATGGTACGGCTGTTAGCGAAGGCAAGCGGTTCAAGACGGAAGCGGGAGCAACATACTCTATTCATGCCTAATATGTGGATATCTGCAAACAGCGCGTACCGATACACGGGTGCGCGCTGTTTGAGTTTAATTGGAATGGTTAATAAATTCTATTTCGTCATTTCTTTAATGTCTGTCTTTAAACCGATTAATCGCATCCTCTGTTACTGGCTGGAAGAGATTGATGAGGTTACCATCAGGATCGCGGAACAGCATGGAACGATTACCCCATGGCATCGTGGTCGGTTCATTTACCCAATGATCGACAATTGGCTTCAGCCGTACATATTCGGCCTCGACATCGTCGACGAGGAGCTCAATAATGACAGTGCGATTATTGGCCGCCACTACGGAATCGGCACCGAATAGCTGCGCCGTTTGAGAATGAGCAATTGCAAGGGTGCAGGATCGCGTAACGAGTTCGGCAAATACAGGCGCAAGACGCTCCGCCGAAATCTCCATAACTTGTTCATAGAACTTAACTAGACGATCTACATCGTCAGTAATGATGCGTACAGAAGTAAAATTCATAACATAACATCCTTCCAATATTGGTTTGACAGTTGAATAATAAATTCCTATAAGGTAGAAATCCATCTTCTCGCTTGCTTGTTTTGCCTTTTCTTTAATTCAACTTGTATACACTGTCCATTATAAAAAAACGCTACTGACAGCGTTATGTCAGTAGCGTTTTAAAATGTTTTTGGGCTTCCTCGCAAATCCGATTCCGGAATGTCTCCGGTTTAAGCACAATGACGTTCGCTCCCCAGCCAAGCACCCACTGCAGCGAATCATTCACATGACGAACACGTAAGATCACATCCAGCCCATCTTGATGCTCATTCATTTCATCTATGTAATGATAGTTCGATTCCTTGATTTTATCTGCTATATCAAGATTAAATCTAAGGAAGACTTGCAAGTAGCGATCATCTGGAGGGACATACTCCCTTAAGTCAAAGCCCGTTGGAAGCTCAAATCTTCGGCACGTACCGTTTGCCTGCTCTGCAACTCCAGCACGATGGCTAACAAACGATCTGTCTTGTTCATGGACTGCCCCCTTGAACCCTAATGCGAAACATTGTGCTAATGCAGTCTGCGGAACTGTTGCGGTGTCATGCCTGTGTGCTTGCGGAAGGTGGCTACAAAGTGGCTGGCATCGCGGAAGCCGGTCTTTCCGGCGATGCTGGACACGGTCACTCCGGGCTCGCTCGCCAGATGCTCCTTCGCCTTATGTATACGCATCTGAGTCAGATAGCTATAAGGCGCTATGCCAAATGTCTGCTGAAACAGCTTGCTCAGATGTCGGCCGGACATGCCGATGATGTCAGCCATGGTATCCAGGCCGATATCGGGATTCCCGTATTCCTGCTCCATCCAGGCGAGTAGAGGACCAAGCTTCTCCATATTGCGGGGAACGGCACTGTTACTGACATGGCCAAACTTGCTTAATACGCCCAGAAATCGATACACCTCTGTCGAGGTCTCCAGGCCAAACAAATCCTGTGTGTTCTCCAACTTATTCAACAACTCGGCAAGCAGTGGGGTCAGGGGTGCCTCCGGCTCCCAGCGGAACAGAGCGGCTTCCTGAATGCCAAATGCATTTAAAATCGCTGCGGCTGCCCCTCCTCCGAAGGTTACATAATAGGTCTTCCAGCTTGTACCCCGCTTGGCCTCGTAGGCATGGCTCATGCCGGGAGGCAACAGGATGCCGCTACCAGGGGGCAAGGGCACGGTGCCACTGCCAAATGAAATGCGCCCTTCTCCTTCAGCGGTTTGCAGCCAATGATAGTAAGGATAGCCATCCGGGCGAGTAATCTTCTCTTGATGGGGATTATAGCCCACGCTCTCCATCAGCAGCGGGAGATCGGGTGTGGCGGCGGGCGAAAATGCAAAACGGGTAAAGGCCCGTGGATTCATCTTATGTATTCCTCCTTGCTTCGTCCATATTATTATATAACAAAACGTGAATATTATATATAAAGCGGAGATGATACAAATTACAATGAGGTTATAATTATATTAGAGAGGTTGTTCAAAAAGTCGTCTTCCCAAGACGAAGCTGTTCGAGGAGTGGATTCGACATCGAATCTTGAATTCACCCGGGCCAAGCGTAGGCTTACGTAGTATGTTTCTTGCAGAAACATTTGAGGTACTCACGTACCCACTACGTACGCTCCGCTCCTCAGTCCCTAGCTTCATCCAACCTTCTTGGTCCTGAAAACTCGACTTTTTGAATACACACTCAAATAAAGGATGTGTACCTGAATGATAAATGATAAATTACCGAAAATCTGGTACGGCGGTGACTATAATCCGGAGCAATGGGGGCCTGATGCTTGGCAAGAGGATGAACGTATGTTCAAGCTGGCGGGCATCGACGTTGCTACGGTGAACGTATTTGCCTGGGCCTTGAATCAGCCGAGTGAAGATACTTATGATTTTACCCAATTGGATGCAACTATTGACCGCTTGTACAAGAGTGGAGTTCACGTATGTCTGGCGACCAGCACAGGGGCTCATCCTGCCTGGATGGCGCACCGTCATCCCGATGTATTGCGAGTGGATACTCAAGGGAGAAAACGGAAATTTGGAGGACGGCATAATTCCTGTCCATCCTCCCCAACGTACCGCAAGTATTCAGCCAAGCTGGCGGGCAAGCTGGCCGAACACTACAAGGACCATCCGGCACTACTGATTTGGCATGTATCCAATGAATATGGTGGTTACTGCTATTGCGATAATTGTGCTGCTGGCTTCCGGGTCTGGCTGAAGGAACGCTACAAGACGCTGGATGAGCTTAACCGGGTGTGGAATACACGCTTCTGGGGCCATACCTTCTATGATTGGGAGGAAATTGTGGTGCCTAGCGAGTTAAGTGAGGAATGGAACGGCAATCGTACGAATTTCCAAGGGATTTCGCTGGATTACCGTCGTTTTCAATCGCAGGCTTTACTGGATTGTTATAAGCTGGAATATGAAGAAATCAAGAAGCATACGCCAAATATTCCGATTACGACCAATTTGATGGGCTTGTATCCCGAGCTGGATTACTTTGAGTGGGCAAAGCATCTGGATATTGTCTCTTGGGATAACTATCCTTCCCTCGATACTCCGGTAAGTTTAACCGCGATGACCCATGATTTGATGCGGGGACTCAAGGGTGGCGATCCATTCATGCTAATGGAGCAGACACCAAGCCAACAAAACTGGCAGCCATACAACTCGCTCAAGCGTCCAGGTGTTATGCGTTTGTGGAGTTACCAGGCGGTAGCCCGTGGAGCAGATACGGTACTCTTCTTCCAGCTTCGCCGTTCGATCGGAGCTTGCGAGAAATATCACGGGGCAGTCATTGAACATGTGGGTCATGAGCATACCCGAGTCTTCCGCGAGGTCGCCGAACTTGGGCAGGAGCTTCAGCAGCTTGGCGACAAATTGCTGGATGCACGGACGGAAGCGAAGATCGGGATCGTGTACGATTGGGAGAACCGATGGGCCATTGAATTGTCCAGCGGTCCAAGCGTAGCTCTTAATTACGCGAACGAAGTGCATAAATATTATGATGCTTTGTTCCAGATGAACGTGGAAAGTGACATGATTTCCGTTGAAGAAAATTTTGATAAATACGAAGTCGTGATTGCACCTGTCATGTATATGGTGAAGCCAGGCTTCGCGAAGAAAGTGGAGAAGTTTGTGGAAAGAGGTGGCACCTTCTTGACCACGTTCTTTAGCGGCATTGTCAATGAAAATGATTTGGTAACCACCGGTGGTTATCCGGGTGAATTACGTAAGGTTCTTGGCATCTGGGCGGAGGAAATCGATGCGCTATTGCCAGGACGAAGCAATCAATTGGTGATGAAGCAGGCTTGGGGTGAGCTCTCCGGTCAATATCAATGTGAACTCCTGTGCGACTTAATCCATGCGGAGGGGGCTGAAGTTTTGGCTGAGTATGGCTCTGACTTCTACAAGGGCATGCCAGGCGTAACCGTTAATTCCTTCGGGAAAGGGCGGGCCTATTATCTCGCCAGCAGTCCGGAAGCTACTTTCCTGCAAGGCTTCCTGAAGAACCTGTGCGAAGAAAAAGGGATTCAGCCGTTACTTGAGACTCCGACTGGCGTAGAAGTAGCTCGCCGCGTGAAGGACGATCAAGCCTTCTTGTTCCTGCTCAATCATCATGAAGAAGCAGCGGAAGTAGAGGTAGGCTCCGGGAAGAAGGACGCACTGACAGGCCTTGAGGTGTCTGGCACGGTAACCGTACCGGGACGTGGTGTTGTCATTCTGGAAGGCAGCAAATCATAGACTAGATAAAACAGGCAATTTCGAGGGATAGCTCCCTCGAAATTGCCTGTTTTTGTGTACCCTTCAATCTCATTGGACGAGCCAACGATCAGCTATTCTCCAAAATCGTGTTCAATGTCGTTCGGTCCAATCCGCGTACCAGACGGATGAGCAGCTCCTTGGCGGCTTCATAATCATCCGTATGAATGATCGACGTAGAGGTGTGAATATAGCGGGAGCATATCCCGATTACACTGGAAGGGACACCGATGCCACTAAGATGTACTTGTCCTGCATCCGTTCCTCCAGGTGACACGAAGTATTGGTATTTAATCTTATGGGTATCTGCGGTGTCCTGAATATACTCTACCAGGCCGCGATGGGTAATCATGGTCGGGTCCAAAATTCGCAGTAGAGCGCCTTCACCAAGCTTTCCGAAGGAACGTTTATCTCCGGTCATGTCGTTGGCTGCACTGGCATCCAGAGCAAAGAAGATGTCTGGCTGAATTAGATTGGCGGCGGTGCGCGCCCCGCGTAGACCTACCTCTTCCTGAACGTTGGCACCGACGTAAAGCGTATTCGGCAGTTTGTCCTGATGCACGGCCTCTAGCAATTCCAGGCCCAGTCCAACCCCGTAACGGTTATCCCATGCTTTAGCCATGATTTTCTTCGGATTCACCAGGGGGGTGAATTCACAAATAGGTACGATTTGTTGACCCAGTCGTACACCAGCAGCTTCGGCCTGTTCCCGACTATCTGCGCCGATGTCCAGATACATGCTTTTCAGATCGACAGGCTTGCTACGTTGCGATTCGTCTAGCAGATGTGTCGGAATGGAGCCGACTACACCTACGATAGGGCCATTTGGAGTAATAATTTGCAGACGCTGGGCCAGTACAGCCTGGCTCCACCAACCACCGAGGGGTTGGAAGGCAATCATTCCGTTGTCGCTAATTCCGATAGTCATGAATCCTACTTCATCAAAATGTCCGGCGACCATGACTTTCGGGCCTTGTTCATCTCCGCGCAGAACGCCGAACAGTCCTCCTAGCCGATCCTGGACAAATTCCTGAGTATAGGCGGACATTTTCTCTTTGACGAGGGCGCGCAGCTCTCGCTCAAATCCCGGGGCTGCGGGGAATTCGGTAAGTTGCTTGAACAACTCCCGTGTTTGATTATTCATGCTCTAATTCTCCTTTTACCTTAACAATAATCTTAAGTATGAACTACCTCGTTTCGATTGTCCATGTTTCAGCTCATGTCAAGATAGGCACCCTGTATATATGGACGCATATACTGTATCAAGCAGCACTTCGCTGGGCGAATTAAGGGAGGCAAATGCATAATGGAGCGATATTCCAAGGATTGGCTCGTGATCTGTCTTCTGTTCATCCTGCTGGTCATTATCCTTCAATATTTGTAAAGGAAAGCTGATGGCATGCATTGTTCATGTATCCGTCCGGAGATTCTCCGGCGGTTTTTTTTGTTTTCATTTTTTTCTTTTCTAATGTTCTTATCATTTTCCAAACATAACAAATCCACAAATGACAAATAATGATGAGTATACCGTTTTCAATCGGAAAATAAGGAGGGGTATCGTTTGCCAGCAAAGAGCAAAAATTCATCAGGTGCCCGTATCAAGCTAAACCGCTTGTCATTAACGGAGCAAGAGTACAAGCAGGTGTCGGATCGGCACCAGCCCAAGAAGAAAATCTGGGGCAACTGTTTGCGGGCTTTCCTGGTCGGGGGCTTTATCTGCCTGATTGGTCAATGCATTCAACAGTTGTTCATGACCTTCGCGGACATGACATCACGCGAGGCGGCAAGTCCCACCGTGGCCGTCTTAATCCTGATCTCCGTCGTTATGACCTGTCTCGGCGTCTACGACAAGATTGCCCAGTGGGCGGGAGCGGGTTCGGCTGTACCGGTTACCGGCTTTGCCAACTCGATGTGCTCGGCGGCCATTGAAGCGCGGTCCGAAGGGTTGGTGCTCGGGGTAGGGGCGAATATGTTCAGACTGGCGGGATCAGTCATTGTTTTTGGCGTGGTGGCCGCTTTTATTATCGGTGTCATTCACGTTATTTTTGGCTTGGGAGGAGTGCATTAAGTGATGCTGATGGGCAAACAAACCTGGGAGTTCAAGACCAAGCCGGCCATTATCGGGACCGCTACAGTAGTTGGTCCAGAGGAAGGAGCCGGACCGCTGTCAAATACCTTTGACTTTGTATACGATAACCTGGAAATTGACGAGAAGACCTGGGAGAAGGCCGAACGTAAGCTATTGGAACATGCCTCATCCCTGGCCCTGGTTCATGCCGGTATCAATAAGGAGGACTTGTCGTTCTTCATTGGCGGTGACCTGATGAACCAGATCATTACGGCCACATTTGCGGCTCGGGAGATCCAGGCACCTTATCTGGGAGTGTTTGGGGCCTGCTCAACCTCGATGGAGAGCTTGGCGCTGGCTGCATTTCTGGCGGATGCGGGTGGAGCAAATTATGTCATGGCCGGAACGGCCAGCCACAACTGCACCGTGGAGAAGCAATTCCGCTACCCGACCGAATACGGCTCTCAAAAGCCACCGACCGCCCAGTATACCATTACCGGTGCGGGTTGTGCTGTAGTGGCACGTCAAGGCTCGGGTCCACGCATTACTCATGCGACAATTGGGCGAATTCAGGATTTGGGAGTGAAGGACCCGTTCAATATGGGGGCAGCCATGGCTCCGGCGGCGGCCGATACGCTGGTATCGCATTTTCGCGATACGGGGCGAAAGCCCGAGGATTACGATTTAATCGTAACGGGGGATTTGGCATCGGTTGGCCATCCCATTGTGAAGGAGATTTTGGGACGGGACGGTGTGTCTATGGAATCGACACACTTTGATGATTGCGGTCTGATGATCTATGACCGGGACAAGCAGCCCTTTGTCATCGCCGGCGGGAGTGGCTGCGGCTGCTCAGCGGTAGTCACCTATGGACATATTTTACAGAAGCTTAAGAGCAAGGAGCTTAACCGTGTGCTGGTAGTAGCTACAGGGGCGCTTCTGTCTCCGTTGTCATACCAGCAAGGCGAGAGCATTCCTTGCATTGCGCATGCCGTAGCACTTGAACAGGAGGGAACCAATTGATGATTTACGTATGGGCTTTTATCGTTGGCGGGTTGATTTGTGTGATCGGCCAGTTGATGTTTGACGTGTTAAAGTTAACGCCTGCACATACCATGAGCTCGCTGGTTGTTGCTGGTGCGGTGTTGGATGCACTGGGCTTGTATGACCCACTGGTCAAATTTGCAGGGGCTGGAGCGACGGTTCCGATTACGAGCTTTGGTAACTCGTTGGTGCATGGGGCATTAACCGAATTGCAGCGCGACGGGTGGATCGGGGTCATCACCGGGATTTTCGATGTGACCAGCGCCGGGATTTCTGCGGCGATCATCTTTTCCTTCCTGGCGGCACTGGTGGTCCGGCCGAAGGGCTAATCATTAGAAATAAATTGGCGCATTTACAGAGCATAAGTGTACTCCCTATCTATCTTCATGTAAAATAGGTAGATATAGTCAGACTGTTGAGAGAGCAATACGATTTCCTCAACTGTCCGACATAGACAGGTTTATTTGGGAGGGAAAAGACACGTGCCCGTAAATGAGCAATCGACACGAATATTGACCGCCGTAAGAAATAATCTGGAATCTTGCATTTTGGGAAAGTCTTTTGAAATCAATCTCTTGCTGTCCGCGCTGCTAGCCGGAGGGCATGTATTAATTGAAGATGTGCCGGGTACAGGGAAAACTCAACTAATCAGGGCTTTGGCCAAATCCATGCGTGGTGATTACCGGCGGATACAGTGTAATCCGGATATTTTGCCTAGCGACATCACAGGCGTATCGGTGTTCCATCCCCATGAGGAGAGGTTCGTGTTCAGGCCCGGACCGGTCATGACCCATATTCTGCTGGCTGATGAGATTAACCGTGCCACGACCAAGACGCAGTCCGCTTTGCTGGAGGTCATGGAGGAGCGTAGTGTAACCGCTGATGGTGTAACCTACGCCCTTCCTCATCCCTTCATGTTGTGCGCAACGCAAAATCCTATTGATTTTGAGGGAACGTATCTCTTGCCGGAAGCACAGCTTGACCGTTTCATGATGAAGATTGGTATTGGTTATCCCGATGCGGATACGGAGAAGGCGATGTTGCTCTCTCATAGCCAGGGACAGCCGGTTGAACAATTAGAGTCGGTGACGACGATGGAAGAGATCGCGGCGATACAACGTGAGGTGCAGCAGGTGCATCTTAGCGATGCTTTGTCCGACTATTTGCTGGATATTGTTCGTCAGACCAGGGAGCATGCCGATGTATTGCTGGGAGCTTCACCACGCGCCACACTAGCCTTTATGATGGCCGTGAAAGCCTATGCGTTCCTGGCAGAGCGAGATTACGTATTGCCTGATGATATCAAAACCTTGGCGCCTTATGTGCTGGGGCACCGAATTTTACTTAGACCTGAATCACGGCTGGGTCATCGAAACGCAAGCGAGGTCCTGCAACAAATTCTGCGGCAGATCCATGTGCCGGTGAGCGTAGGCCGATAACGATGCGGGCTTTGGCTGAAGGCATCAAGGCAGGCTTGGCCTCACGCAAGTTCTGGGTCGTGACTATGGTATGGCTGATTTGCTTATTCTACGTACTATTTCAGGGCGGGAAAACCTCGCTCATGCTATTCATGATGGTCTCGTTGCTGGCCGCTTATTGGCTACTCGGGAGCCTGGGCGGGGTAAAGCGAATCAGAGGGACACGTAGCTTGTCGCTGGATGGGGAACATGGGAGCCTGCTGCAAGCCGGAGATCAAGTGCTGGTCCGGCTAAATCTTCAGCTTCCGGCCTTCGCTGCGATTCCTTACTTTATCGTCAAGGAATCGCTTCAACGACATAACGGAGATACCTGGGCGTTTGAAGACAGCGTGGTTCCCCAATTTCGCGTTCGTTCAGAACTGATTTATAAGACACCTCCGCTGGAGCGGGGCAAATATACTTTCAATGGCACCTTGTGTAGTGCCGAGGATATCTTCGGGCTCATGGAGCATACCGGCGTATTCCACGCCGAAGGAGAGTTTCGTATATTGCCCCGGACGGTATTTATTCCCCATTGGGGTCTCTATAGTCGCAACTCGCGTATGGCTGGCCCGGAAACGGCAATTACGTTGTCGCGCCGGGAAACCACGCAAATCAACGGAGTGCGGGATTACGTCTATGGCGACCGCATCTCCCGGATTCACTGGAATGCCACGGCCAAGACGGGTACTTGGAAATCCAAAGAGTTTGAGCACGAATCCTTACCGAAGACCATGCTGGTATTGGATGCTCATGCGTCCGGTTATGTGCGGCCCGAGCTGTTCGAACTTGCTGTCTCTACGGCAGCTTCATTACTGGAATATGGGGCCAGAGAGCGGATCAGCATGGGGATGTATACCATGGGCAAGGTACTTCGCTCTTTTCCGCCAGTGGAAGGTTATCTGGAGCGTCAGCAAATGCTTCATCATCTGGTGGACATCAATGCCGACGGGCGGGGCCGCCATAAAGAGCAATTGGAAGCGCACCAGGAACTCTTCCAGCCCAGCTCCTTCTTCATCCTGATTACCCCGCTAGCGGATGACCAGGCCCTGGCCATGCTGCGGTGGGCCAAATCCCGGCAAATGATTCCCTATCATATTCAAATCGGGGAACCCCATTCGGGCTGGCAAGGCGTGTTGCAGGAACGGGGACTTCGCGGAGTAAGCGTATCCTCCCTTAGCGAACTTCCGGTGGCGATCGGAGGTGCCAAGCTATGAAGCAAGCTGTGAAGGGCACGCAATCTTTTTCCTACCGATTATTATCCTTGCTCTGGGTTGTAATTATTGCGTTCCAATGGGTTGACTTTACCGAGCCAATCTGGCTGACCGCAACGACCAACTTGGTCAGTGTTACCGTGGTGGTAATGGCTTTGGCTGAGCTTGTCCTCCCCTTCAGAACGGCCTGGAAATGGGCAGTCAAGGTTCCGTTGCTCCTCCTGATTTGGCGAGTCATGATGATGGAATCCCAGATTTATCAGCCGCAGGGGCCTTTCTTCCCGGACCAGCTTCGGGATATGGCGGCTACGTTCACACCTTATATCTGGTTCTCGCTCACGGCTTGGCTATTAATGGAGGCTATTTTGTACTCCATGACGAGCCGTCGCCGGATTTTATTCCTTCTAGGGGCGCATTTGCTGGCGTTCACCATTTTGGATTCATTTACTTCCTATCATCTATGGTCAAATGTAGCCTGGCTGGTATTTGCCGGATTAGGTTGGCTGGTTAGTATTCATTTCTATGAATATAAGCTAGAGTATCCGCAGGGGTGGCAAAAGCTACGTAGACGGCCACTGAAGATTGCCGTTAACGTCATGCTGGTATTTGCCTGCGTGTTGCTGATTGGTATCAGCATGCCCAAGATATCTCCTACCTTAACGGACCCTTATACGGCGTGGATCAAGCGCAGCGGCGGGACGGGAAATGGCACAACCCTTCTGTCCGGATCAGGGGGCGGCAGTTCATCCTCCTCTGCTCCCAATGAGGTTGTCTCCGGTTATAGCCGCGACGATACGAGCCTTGGTGACGGGTTTGAGTTCAGTTACAACCCGGTGATGTCGATTGAGACGCCGGTGAGATCGTATTGGCGGGGGGAGACCCGGCGAATCTATTCCGGTAAAGGCTGGGCCGACCTGGAGGAAGAAAGTCGGGATACCGAACGTTATCAGGGGGGCCCCAATGCCGAGTTACTGGTAAATGGTCAGCCGGGTAAGGTGGAGACGATGCAGGTTGAACAAATCGTAACCATGAGTACCGAGAAGGATTATCCTGTGTTGTTCGGTGGGTACGCTATGGAGAGCATAGAACTGCTGGATGAACGGGAAGCGGGGAATATGCGATGGGCCAGCCAGGAGGCGGAGATGTTCTGGAACGGCTACCGTAGTCCTGGAGAATTGCCGGATTACCCACAGAAATACAAGGTGGTAGCCAATATCCCGCTCATTCCGCTGGAGGAGTTGAAGGCAGCCAGCCTGGAAACTCTGTTTCCGGAGGGCACGAATGACGTGGAGGAATACTTGCAGATTCCCGGCAGCTTACCAGAACGGGTCAGGAATCTCGCTGAAGAAATCACGGCTGAAGGAACGACGCCTTATGAAAAAATGGATTTGCTGCAGGTCTATTTGCGCCAGAACTTTGAATACACCAACAAACCGGATTTGACGAGAAAGCAAAGCGATGATTTCGTTGACAGTTTCTTATTTGAAATTCAACAAGGCTATTGCGATTATTACTCTACTTCTATGGTGATGATGGCCCGCTCGCTGGGAATACCGGCACGATGGGTCAAAGGTTATGCTCCGGGTAGCCAGCCAAGCGATGAGATGATGATTCGATCGCCGGAGTTGGGACGTTCCTATCAGGTTAGCAACGCGGACGCCCATTCCTGGGCCGAGCTGTATTTTGGTGAATATGGTTGGATTACGTTTGAGGCAACCCCGGGCTTTGATGCACCGATTATGCTGGCTCCTGAGGAAAGCGAGGAAACGCTGGCTCCGGAAGTGGAGGAGGAGGAACAGGCGGTATCCAGGGAAGAGAGCTTCTTTTCTCAGTTTGATCCGAAGATTGTAAGGCGTGTGCTCTTCTCCGTCATCAGCGTGCTGGTGGCCTGGAACCTGTATCAATGGCGCTCTGAGCTATACTTCCTGTGGCTGCGTTTGCGTCTAGGTCGACCACTAACGCCGGGAGAGAAGACGATTTACGAGACGTTACGTTTGGTCAAGCGGCTTGGCCGCCAGGGCTTCACGCGAACGAAGGAAGAAACACTACGCGAGGCCTTCGGGCGTTGGAAGGTGGAACGTCCGCAACTGGCCGAAACGCTTGATCTGCTGCTACAGCAATTTGAACGGGCTAATTACAGCTCCGGGACAGTAACAGCAGGCGACTGGCTCACTACGCGCTCGTTGGTCAAGCAGGCAGTCAAGGTTGCCGGAGACGTAGGCTGGCAGCGGTTTACTTCTTTACCTGGCTTAAGCAGGCGTAATGAAACAAAGCGATGAACAATCGCCTCTTGCGCTTGCGCGGGAGGCGTTTTCTTTTTTAAAATATAAGGAAGTCAGGTCAAGATTATGGTATAGTTTGTCGTATGAAACTGAGGTGAATATACTTGTTCGAGAAATTTTTACCGGATATGCGTGTGGACAGCGTATTCGACATCGATCTGGAAGAGCTATATGCCCAAGGTTACCGTGGAATTATTACCGACCTCGATAATACGCTGGTCGGAGCCAAGGCGCCGCTCGCAACTCCGGAATTGATTGAATGGTTCGCGAAAGTGAAGGAAAACGGGTTTAAACTCGTCATTGTATCAAACAATAATTTGAACAGGGTCTCGGTCTTTGCCGGCCCTTTAAATATTGAATTTGTGCATGCAGCCAAGAAGCCTTCAGGCGCGGCCTTTCGCCGGGCGGTAGGTATGATGGGGTTGAAGCCGGAAGAGACGATTGTTGTCGGCGACCAGTTGATGACTGACGTGTTCGGAGGCAATCGCCAAGGGCTGTATACGGTACTGGTATTGCCGATTTCGGTGCAAGATGAAGGTATGGGTACAAGAATTAACCGTCGCTTGGAACGAGTGGTAAAACGGCGGCTTAGCAAAATAGGATTATGGTTGGAGGAGGAAAGCAAGCAATGACGGAGGTAGAGAGCGCGGATCGCGCGCTTCATTGCAGCGGCTGTGGCATTTTGCTGCAAAGTGAGGACCCCGGAAAGCCGGGATTTGCCCCGGAGCAGGCGTTATCGAAGGAACCGGTGATTTGCCAGCGTTGTTTCCGGATTAAGAACTACAATGAGTCCTCATCAGTCACAGTGGAGCAGGATGAATTCCTGCGTCTGCTCGCACAGATTGGACAGAAGGAAGCACTGGTCATTCATATTGTCGATCTGTTTGATTTTCAAGGTAGTTTAATTTCTGGCTTGCAGCGGTTTGTGGGCAGTAATCCGGTGCTGCTGGCCGTCAACAAGACGGACCTGTTGCCCAAGGTGACGAACTGGAACAAAGTGCGCAATTGGGTGCAGAAGGAAGCTAAGGATATGGGGCTGAAGGTTGAGGACGTTATCCTGTGCAGCGCCAAGCAGAACAGCGGGTTTGACCGCTTGCTGGATGCCATAGCCGGACGGCGTGGAGATCGTGACGTGTATGTTGTGGGAGCAACCAATGTGGGCAAATCTACATTAATCAATCGGCTTATTCGCGACTATAGCGATTTGGAGCAGGAGCTTACGGTTTCCCGTTATCCGGGAACAACGCTCGATATGGTTCATATTCCGCTTGATGATGGACGGGCTATTATTGATACACCGGGAATCGTGTATCCTTCGCGCTATACTGAATTAGTAGCCCCGGTCGATTTGGCCGTGCTTATGCCAGAGAAGACGCCCAAGCCGGCCGTATACCAATTAAACGAGGGACAAACGCTCTTCTTCGGCGGGTTTGGCCGTTTTGACTTTATTCAGGGGGACCGGCAGTCCTTTACTTGCTTCATCAGTGGGCGTTTGCCGATTCATCGCACGAAGCTGGAACGGGCTGATGAACTGTTCGCAAATCATGCTGGAGAGATGTTGTCTCCGCCAAGCCGGGAGAATTTTGAGACCTTGCCGGAGTGGACGCGTCATGAGTTCCGTATTCCCAAGGGAAGTCGTAGCGATCTGTTCATTTCGGGATTAGGCTGGATCAAGATCAATAATGATTCGGGTGCCGTTATCGCCGCACATGTGCCTAAGGGCGTGAAGGTGCTGGTACGTCCTTCGCTTATTTAACGAAAGACGTGTCGGGATCGTTTAATTCTAGTCGATTTGGGGGAGACAACATGGAGAAGCAAGCAACTCATACCAAGCTCAAGCTGCATGACGGGCAGGAAGTCGGGCAAGACAAGCTGCCGCTGCTCCTTGGAGTCCTGGGTGATCCGATTGTCCACTCCAAATCACCGATTATGCATAGGGCAGCGCTGCAATCCTGTGGTCTGACTGGTGCGTATCTGCCGTTTCACGTCAAGGCGGAGCGGTTGGGTGAAGCTATTGGGGGCATTCGGGCACTCGGGTTCCGCGGGATCAATGTGACCGTGCCACATAAGCTGGAAGTTATGAATTACCTGGATCATATCGACGAAGGCGCCAAGCTGATCGGTGCTGTTAATACCATTGTGAATGACGGCGGTATCCTGACGGGCTACAATACCGACGGGATTGGATATGTGCGTTCTTTGAAAGAAGAAGCCGTACCGGAGCTTCAAGGCAAGCGAATCTTGGTGTTGGGTTCGGGTGGCGCGGCTCGCGGTATCATTCATGCGCTGCTCCAAGAGCAGCCTGAACAGGTGGTTGTGGCTAATCGGACGGAGGCTAAAGCGCGCGAGCTCGCTGCGGAATGGGCGCATCTCGGTCATTTGATCGGTTGTGCGATGGAAGAAGCGAACAATTTCTTGGAACAATGCGACATCGTCATTAATACAACGACCCTGGGTATGTATCCTCATGTGGATGAATGTCCACTGGATGTGGATGCGATTCCATCCGGGATTGTCGTTAGTGATTTGATTTATAATCCGCTCAAGACCAAGCTGCTTGTGCAGGCCGAAGCTAGAAACTGTACGGTCCATGGGGGTCTGGGGATGTTTGTATACCAAGGTGCTTATGCGTTCGAACACTGGACGAGTCTGCCTGCTCCTGTAGAAGCGATGCGAGCCGTGGTTATGGAGAGCATGTCTCAGTAGCAGGTAATAAATGACCTATATGAAGGTAAGGAGTTTTGCATAACATGTTAACAGGAAAACAAAAACGATATTTGCGCGGTTTGGCGCATGAATTACAGCCTATTTTCCAAGTGGGCAAGGGCGGCACCAACGAGCACATGATCAAACAGATCGCGGAGGCACTGGAACGTCGAGAGTTAATCAAGGTGTCCATACTGAACAACAACCTGGAAGTTCCCCAGGAGATTGCTGAAGAGTTGGCCTCTGGCGCAGGGGCAGAACTGGTGCAATTGATCGGCCGTACGGTGATTCTGTACAAGGAATCACGAGAATATAAGCAAATCGTATTGCCCTCGAACTGATAGGAGGGGCCGTACATGAAAAAGGTCGGAATTATGGGTGGGGCATTTGATCCCATTCATCTGGGGCATCTGCTCGCGGCTGAAGCCGCAAGGGAGCAGTATCAATTGGAAGAGGTCTGGTTCATGCCCTCGCATATTCCTCCCCACAAGCATCAGGCTGGTGTCAGCGGGCAACAGCGTCTGGAGATGGTCGAGGCAGCGGTACGAAGTCATCCGGGGTTCAAGCCAATTGACATTGAACTGCGCCGGGGTGGCGTATCTTATACCGTGGAGACTATTCGGGAGATCCGCTCACTGTACCCCGAGCTGGAGCTGTATTTTATCATCGGAGCCGACATGGTCAATTACCTTCCCAAATGGGAGGGGATTGAGGATTTGGTCAAGATGCTGTCTTTCATCGGGTTACAGCGTCCCGGAAGCTTCCTCGAACTGGACGTGTTGCCACCGTTCATTCAGCAGGCAGTTCAATTGGCTGAGATGCCACTGGTCGATATTTCTTCCAGTCTGATCCGCAGCCGATTACTGGCAGGACGCTCGGTCCGTTATATGGTGCCTGACTCCGTGTATGAGTATATGACAAGGAGCGGATTGTATGGATTACAACCGTGATGCATTGATAGCTGCCATATCGGCGGGCATGCCCGCCAAACGGTGGAAGCATGTGGAAGGCGTGATGGAGAGCGCTGTTCTCCTGGCGAAGCGGTATGGAGCTGATCCCGTAAAGGCGGATTTGGCTGCGCTGTTGCATGATCTGGCCAAGTTTTGGCCGATTGACAAGCAAGAGGCGATTGCTCGGGAACAGGGGCTCAATGCGGAACTGTTAGAGCATGATAAGCAATTGCTACATGCCGAGGTAGGCGCTTATATCGCCCGTGTGGAGTATGGGGTACAGGATGTCGAAGTTCTGGATGCAGTACGTTATCACACTTCCGGGCGAATCGGGATGACTTTGTTAGACAAGATCGTTTGTCTGGCTGATTATATTGAGCCGGGGCGAGAGTTCCCCGGTGTGGACCATATTCGTGAGCTGGCGGAGAAGAGTCTGGAGGACGCGCTGATTGCCGGATTCGATTCGACGATTTCTTTTTTACTGGAGAAGGGTAAGCCGATTTTCCCCCTTACTGTGCTCGCACGTAATGATTTGATTAAGCAAAGAACAAAATTTAAGGAGGCTGAGTGAATGGCTGTAAATTCACATGAATTGTTGAATTTGGCGGTTCAGGCTGCGGATGATAAGAAAGCGATGAACATCGTAGCTTTGGATTTGAAAGGGATTTCGCTGATTGCTGATTACTTCGTGATCTGTCACGGTAATTCGGATACCCAGGTTCAAGCAATTGCAACTGAGGTTCGTAAAAGAGCACAGGAGGCGGGAGTAAATATCCGTGGTATAGAAGGGATGGATTCGGCTCGCTGGGTGTTAATGGACTTGGGTGATGTTGTGGTTCACATCTTCCACCGCGACGAACGCGAATTTTATAATATTGAGCGCCTGTGGTCAGACGCCAAAGTTGTGGAGACGGTATGAGCTTGATCGCAGGAACCGTCGTACAATTGCCAATTGATCGCGAGGTTTCTCCCTACGGATATTTTTTGAGTGTAGGCGATCAGGATGTGTTGTTGCATTATTCAGAATTAACCCGCCAGGTGAAGCCGGGCGAGACGGTGGAAGTATTTCTGTTCTATGATACGGAAGACCGGATAGCAGCCACGATGAAGCGCCCTTATCTAACGCTGGGTGAACTGGCGCTACTTGAGGTAGCCGATGTTCATCCGCGGCTTGGCTGCTTCCTGGAGATGGGGCTGGGGCGTCAATTGTTACTTCCCATCCGCGAGCTTCCTGAAATGAAGGAATTGCATCCACGGGTTGGAGACCATGTCTATGTGATTATGGAGCATGACAAGCAAGGGCGGCTTAAAGCCAAACTCGCGGGTGAGCAGGAGCTTGCCCCCCACGCGTTCCATGCTCCTGAATCCTGGAAGAACGAATGGCTGGATGCGATTGTGTACAAGCCGCTGCAAATGGGGACCTTTGTCGTTGTGCAGGGAGGCGTGCTTGGTTTTGGAGCTATCGGTATGATTCATTCGTCGGAGCGTAATCGCTTGTTGAGGTTAGGTGAACGGGTGCAGGCACGTATTGCCCATATCCGTGAGGATGGGCGGGTGAACCTGGCCATGGCGCCGCGTAAGGAGATTGGTATGGATCAGGATGCAGAGCAGATTATGGCCTATTTGACAAGTCGTCCTGGCGGCAGCATGCCGTATTCTGACAACACTCCGCCGGACTTGATCAAGCAGCGCTTCTCCATTAGCAAAGCCGCGTTCAAGCGGGCGCTGGGCAAGCTGATGAAGGAAGGCAAGGTTGTGCAGCGAGAGAACTGGACGCATCTGGTACAGGAGCCGCAGGCAGGCAACCAGACCGAGGAGTAATATTTGCATCTATAGAAAGCGGTGACGAGTACAACGATGGCTTCCTATCGGAAATTTGCTTACGTGTATGATGAGTTAATGGAGGATATGCCGTACCCGGATTGGATACGGTTCGCAAGGACAGCTTGGGAACGCCACGGGATGCCCCGAACCGTTGTTGATTTGGGCTGCGGAACAGGGAGTATTACCATTCCACTCGTGAACGCAGGGTTTGAGGTGACAGGTATCGATTTGTCCTCGGACATGCTGTCAGTGGCCCGGCGCAAGATGGATGCAACTCCCCAGGGAACCAGATTGCTGCGTGAGGGAAGCGTGCGCTGGGTTCAGCAGGACATGACAGATTGGGCCGTGCCGGAGCCGGTGGATGCCGTAATTTCTTTTTGCGATTGCTTGAATTACTTGTTGAAAGAGGACGAGATCGTGCGAACCTTTCGCCGCACCTATGAGAACCTGAAGCCAGGTGGTACGTTCTTGTTTGATGTACATCATCCAAATACCCTGGCCCGATATGAGGAAGAGCAGCCGTTCATATGGGATGAATCCGGCGTGGCTTATATCTGGACTTGTGAGCGAGATGCTCGTCTTAACGAGATTGAACATCACCTGACGATCTTCGCACGCGAGGAAGAACAGGGGCCAGGGTTATACCGTCGCTTTGAAGAGACGCATACTCAGCGGGCATACGATCCACTCTGGATGAAGGAAGAGCTTAGGCGTTGTGGATTCAGCCAAATTACCTGCTACGCAGATTTCGAGTGGGTTGAGGCCATGGATGAAGCGGCCCGGATATTTTTTGTGGCGGTAAAATAAATGAATTCATGGGGAAAGCGAGTGCGGCGAGATGAATAAGTCGATGACGTTGTTATTTCAAGGGGATTCTATTACGGATGGTAACCGGGATCGCGGCAGCGATCTGAATCATATTTTGGGACACAGCTATGCTTATATTATTGCTGCCAAGTTGGGACATGAATATGCCCATTTGCGCCCTAACTTTATTAATCGCGGGGTAAGCGGGGATCGTGCCTCGGATTTGTATGCTCGTTGGAATGAGGATGCCATCAGTCTCAAGCCGGATGTAATCAGTCTTCTTATCGGCGTGAACGATGCCTGGCGGCAGATGAATGGCGAGCCTAGCGGAGCAACGGATCGTTTTGAACGCGCCTATCTGCATTTGCTCGAGGAGACGCGGGAAGTCCTGCCGGAGACGAAGTTGATCTTATGTGAACCCTTTATACTAAACACAGGTGCTCCTGCGGAAAAGTGGGAGGAGTGGATGGGGCTCGTATCTCGCTATCAAGCGATTGTATTGCGTCTGGCCGAGCAGTTTGGTGCGGTGCATGTCCCATTACAGGATGCATTCGATCAAGCGGCAAAGGTTGCAGACCCTGCGTACTGGTTATGGGATGGGGTTCATCCCACGGCAGCGGGTCATGATCTGGTCGCTAAGCGCTGGCTTGAGGTCGTAGGTAGCAGCGGGATTTTTCAGTAATTGTCAGAGAGGATTAACAACCTAATGAATGAAGCAGCTAGCAAACCAGTTAAACCAGTCAAAAGTCATCGTCGGCCTAAATCTTCTCCACCACCCGTGCGAATTTATTCGCTTGGGGGCATCGGGGAGATCGGCAAGAACATGTATGGTATTGAGTATAGGGATGAAATTATTCTCATTGATGCCGGGCTGAAATTTCCGGATTCCCGTCTGACGGGGATTGATTGTATTGTGCCTGATATCAGTTATCTGATTGAAAACAAGCACAAAATGAAGGGGTTGTTCCTGACCCATGGACATGAGGACCATATCGGTGCTATTCCTTATGTGCTGCGTCAGCTACAACTGCCTATTTATGGCGGGCCGCTCACGATTGGATTGGTGAAGGCCAAGCTGGAGGAGCATCGTTTGCTTGGGCAGGCTGAACTGCATGTTTATCAAGAGGAAGATCGCTATGCGTTCAAGCATCTGGCGGTTCACTTCTTCCGCACGACACACAGCATTCCCGATGCCTTCGGTATCGTGGTGGATACGCCTTACGGCTCGGTAGTACATACCGGGGACTTCAAGTTTGACTTTACACCCGAAGACCGCCCAGCCAATCTGTTCAAAATGGCTAGTGTTGGCGGGGAAGGCGTGCTGGCGTTGCTGGCGGACAGTACGAATAGCGAGAAGGAAGGGTTCACCCCTTCGGAGCGGCGGGTTGGCGATGCCATCCTAAAGCAGTTCCAGGATTGCGATGGTCGGATATTGTTCGCGACCTTTGCTTCGAATGTACACCGCTTGCAGCAGGTTGTGGAAGCGGCAGCCCTATGCAAACGGAAAATCGCCGTCATTGGACGCAGTATGGAGAAGGTATTCAACATCGGTCAGGAATTAGGCTATATCCGTTTGCCTGAGGGGATGCTTATTGACGTGAAGCATATTGATCGTTATCCTGACCATCAAGTGCTGATTGTCTGCACCGGTAGCCAAGGTGAACCGAATGCAGCTCTTAGCCGGATCGCCTCGGGGGCGCATCGTAATGTACAGGTGTATCCTGGGGATACGGTGATTTATTCCTCGTCGCCAATTCCAGGCAACGGGCAAAATATCAATCGTAGCATCGATTTGCTGCTCCGGGCCGGAGCCAACGTCATTTATGGCTCGGTATTCGACATTCATACTTCCGGCCATGGCTGCCGTGAAGATTTGAAGCTGATGCTCAGCTTTATCCGTCCGAAGTATTTCATTCCGATTCATGGTGAGTACCGCATGTTGTTGAGCCATCGCAACCTGGCCTTACAGACTGGTATTCCTGATGATCGCATCTTCGTTATGAACATCGGAGATAGCTTATCGGTGTATCGTAATCGAGCCAAACGGGGCAAAACAATTCCGTCCGGAGAAGTATTAATCAGCAATGGAGAAATGCGCTCCAATGAAGATGAGCTGGTCCTCGAACGGATGGAGCTGGCACAGGAAGGGATCGTCATCGTGGTTATGACCGTTGATCGCAAGACGCGGCAAATTATGGCGGGACCGGATATCGTCACACGTGGCTTCGTGTACATGCAGGATGCCAGACCGTTATTACGACGGGCTGAATCGATGCTGAAGCGGAATCTCAATCGCTTGGGCACCCAGAAGGATTCCTATGACCGGACCGTCTGGTTGCGGGCCACCCGGCAGGTGCTGCGCCGCTATTTCATTAAAGAAGTTGGTCGCACCCCTCACATCATGCCGTCTATTCTTGAAATATGATTTTTACCGAGTAGTTACTCTGGTTGAAGTGAAGCAAACAGCGATAGGTTGCGGCCTATCGCTGTTTGTTATAAGGAAGACCGGGCATTGGCGTAATTTATCAAGGCACAACTTAGCATGATATAATAGGAACAAAAGGTGGTGCTTTATTTGAGAAACCTAGAGAAGTTGATTGAGCAGGTTAACGGTTCTATGTCGATAGAAGGAATGCCACTTGCGGAAAGTGATAAAGAAAGAATCAGGCATTATGCCGGGAATGATGCGAAGGTTGAGGAAGCGATAGCAGAACTCGTCAAGAAGCATACTTCTTCTAAGGAAGCATCCTCATGAGCAGCGAGTGGGATCAGAGTTACTGTTATCCTCAGTCGAATGTTCTGATTAACAAATTGGGTATTACTGATGCGCACAAGCTTCACATTGCTGAGCGGGAAATCACGTCTTTGAGAATGGCCCACGCGAAATTGAAGGTCATCCCTGGCCAGTTTGATCTGAATCATTTAAGAGCGATTCACAAGTACATTTTCGGGGACATTTATGAGTGGGCGGGGGAGATCAGACGGGTTAATATCGCCAAGGGGAATATGTTCTGTAATTACTCATTTATCTCTTCGAATGCAGATTCTTTGTTCATGCAGCTAAAAAATGATAATTATTTGAGAGGGACCTCTATAGATAAGGCAGTCCTCAGGCTGGCCTATTATCTTGGTGAAATCAACGCCCTTCATCCCTTCCGGGAGGGAAATGGGAGAGTACAAAGGCTGTTCATTGATTATCTGGCGGAACAGGCAGGCTACAGTTTGGATATATCTCAAGTGACAAGCAAGCAAATGATTGAAGCAAGCGCTGCTTCTTTTTTATGCGATTATACCAAAATGGAAGAGATGTTGAGGACGATCATTAGCCCTTATTCTGACGATTTATTTCATTGCGAAAAAAGGGAAATGTAAGCGGTTCAGAGAAATACATATATACACGATTAGTATATGAATTGCTCATGTACCGAAGATTAGAGGAAGGTGAATTTGAAACGATGAGTGGGAGTAAACAGCAGGACAAGGGAACTCTT
Organism: Paenibacillus sp. 1SOY10; assembly: GCF_056836745.1. Lineage (NCBI taxonomy): Bacteria > Bacillati > Bacillota > Bacilli > Caryophanales > Paenibacillaceae > Paenibacillus > Paenibacillus sp. 1SOY10. The sequence goes on from NZ_JBXENK010000002.1 coordinate 318,919, forward strand.
GATGTTGTAACCTTTGGGGAAAGCATGGCGTTGCTGATTGCAGAAGGGGGCAAAGGGCTGGAATATGCCAGTAATCTATCCCCTTCCTTTGGCGGAGCGGAATCCAATGTAGCGATTGGGCTGGCGCGTCTAGGACAGGCTTCCGGGTGGTGCGGCCGCTTGGGAAATGATGCCTTCGGGCGCCGTATTATTAAGGCGATCCGTGGTGAGGGGGTTGACGTATCCCGGGCAGAATTAACGGATGAAGCACCTACGGGCTTGATGGTTCGCGAGAATGTGGCAGGTAAAAGCTCGGTTTACTATTACCGCAAGCTGTCTGCGGCCAGCTTCATGCGGCCGGAGCATCTGGATGAAGCGTATATCGCTAGCGCCAAGGTGCTGCATCTGACGGGGATTACGCCGGCGCTAAGCGCTTCTTGTATTGAAACGGCCCATGCGGCGGTCGCGATGGCCAAGCAAAATGGAGTTAAGGTTAGCTTTGACCCTAATCTGCGCCTCAAGCTGTGGAGCTTGGAGGAGGCACGGAAGGTGCTCCTGCCGCTTGCGGAGCAAGCCGATTATTTCCTGCCGGGATTGGATGAACTGAAGCTGCTGTATCAGACCGATTCCATGGAGTCTATTACAGACAAGCTGAAGAAGCTTCCAGGAATCAGCATTATCAAGGGTGGCGAGGATTGCACCTATGTTCTGGAGAAGGATAAATTGACCTCAGTACCTTATTTCAAGGTTGACCAGGTCATTGATACGGTGGGGGCAGGAGACGGCTTTTGCGCCGGATTTCTGGCCGGTGTAGTCCGCGGCTATAGCATGGAGGAAGCTGTTCGTCTTGGTAATCTCATTGGCTCGCAAGTGATTCAAGCTGTGGGCGATTGGGAAGGCCTGCCAAGTGCGGTGGAGATTGAGCAACTGTTGTCCGGGAAAGGGCATGTGGAACGATAATGACCTGAGGTATCATCGGCTGGCTATAAGCTGGGAGAAGTTCAGCCGCCGATGATGCCTTATTTTGTTGAGGATCACCGGACAAGGATTGTCAAAAGGCTGTCATTATTTTTTGAAAACGGTTTATTGACAAGTCGAATTTTGTCACTTATACTAGGCACATACCTGCAGGGATTTATTTTTTTGAGCATTACTGAAACGTTTCAGTTTGTTCAAAATATTTTTTTGAACTTTTACTGTAACGTTTCAGTAAACGGATTTTAGTACATGATAAAGTTACTGGGGTGACGTAAATGAGTAACAAAGAAACGGCAACAAGTATCATCCAATTCGTCGGAGGAAGCCAAAATATTTCCAGCTTGGTTCATTGTGCGACAAGGCTGCGCTTTGAATTACATGACAGTTCCAAGGCGGACCGCGAGGCACTCAAAGCCCTGCCGAAGGTGCTGGGAGTGATGGATGCCCAAGGGCAAACCATGGTCATTATCGGGCCGATGGTCAATGAGATGCACGCTGAAATCATGCAGCAATTGCAGAGTGGTACGGTGGTGGAAGGAGCCGCGGTTAACTCGGCCAGCTCTGAGGCTAATACCAAGGGTAGTAAGAAGTCCTGGTTTGATAAGCTGCTGGCGACGATTTCCGCCATCTTTACGCCGTACATTCCTATCCTGGCGACATCGGGAATTATCAAAGGGCTTATTGATATTCTGGCGCAGTCAGGTGTCCTTCCGGCTACCAGCAATACCTATTTGATATTGGCTGGTACGGGTAATGCCCTCATTTATTTCTTCCCGATCTTGCTTGCCTTCACAGCGGCTCAGAAGTTTGGAGCTAACCCTTACATCGGGGCAGCGATTGGCGCGGCATTAATGGAGCCAAACATTACGGGCATCACGACAACGGGGAATGTGATCGACTTCCTGGGCATTCCGTTTACGGCGATGAACTTTTCCAGTACGGTAATTCCGATCATTTTGGCGATCTGGGCTTACTCCCATCTGGATAAGCTGCTAAGAAAATTTCTGCCCAAGATGCTGCAATTTATCTTTGTGCCGCTCTTGTCCATGCTGATCATGGTTCCCTTGACTCTGATGGTATTTGGCCCTGTTGGCGGGTTGCTAGCCAATCTGGTGGCTGATGGGTACGAATTCTTCCTGAACTCTAACGTTATTATTTTTAACGCCATATTTGGTGCTCTGTTCGTTTACGTCATCATGCTGGGCATTCACTGGGTGGTGTTGCCTCTGCAACTGTCCTATCTGGCTGAACACGGTATGGAGTACAGCCTGGGTTCGGGCGGAATGGGGAATTATGCGCTGCTCGGGGTGTGTCTAGCCGTTATGGTGATCTCCAAGAGCAAGGAGGAAAAGACAATTGCCAGTTCCTCCGCCTTCGTCAACTTCTTGTCGGGGGTGACTGAACCGGGATTGTACGGGGTTGTCATGAAGAACAAGAAATACTTCATTTCGCTCACGTTAGGTGGTCTGGTTGGCGGTATCATCTGCGGCGTGACCAAGTCCTATATCACGAACTTTGCGTTCACGGGGCTGTTCGGCCTGCCGGCCTTCCTGTCTTCACCAACAGCAACGACTTATTTTATCGCGGTGGGCGCAACCCTGGCGGTGTCGTTCTTTACCACGATTCTATTAAGCAAGCAAAACATTCAGTTCAAGAAGCAGAAGTCTTAGTAGCATCAGCTTCCAGCTCAGTTAGAAGCCATAGAGCAACCGAAACTGCAAATCCCTTGGGCGTACTCTATAATATAAAGAAAAACGGAACAATAGGCGCGAGGTGTGAGACAACATGGCAACGATTAAAGATATTGCAAAATTGCTCGATATTTCAGTTTCGGCGGTTTCCATGGCTTTGAACGACAGTCCGGAAATTGGCGAGAAGACCAAGACTAAGGTGAGAGAAGCTGCCAAGCAGCTTAATTATATCAAGAATGGCTCCGCGATTGATTTGCAGCGGCAGAAGACCAACATTGTCCTGCTGATTACCGATAATCCGACCCGGTCCTATTTTACGGATTCATTGCAGGTTATCCAGCAGGAATTGATTGTGAAGCATATCGATTTGGTGATTATTACGGCCAATGACAAGCATAAAGGAACGGCTGAACGGTTTATTTCAGAAAATCGGGCGGACGCAGTCATCTGCATGTCCAAATTTATCTCTGAGGAATTTATTAATCTGTACGCCAATAAAAATATGCCGGTCTTTGTACTCGGCCGGGCAGCGAAGCTGATTACGAATGAATATGTTATCAACGTTCCCCTCGATTACAAGCGCGTCGGGGAGGATATTACCGAGTATCTGATTGCCAAGGGACATCGCAAGATTGCCTTCGTGCGAGGAAGCAGGACGTCGATTGGATCGAACTATCGGTATAAAGGGTACTTGAGAGCTTTGAAGAGATATCAACTGGAACTGGACAAGGAGCTTATATTTGAAGCGCGCGGCAGCGATTATGACCATGGCTACGGGATTACCGAGAGTATGGTGGAACAGATTGCTTGCGGGCGGGTGGATGGAATATTTTACGCTACGGATGATCTGGCTGTTGGAGGTTTGCAGAAGCTGCTGGAGAAGGGGATTTCTGTTCCGGACGACGTATCAATCGTAGGCTACAACAATTATCCGATTTCTCGCATGGTTACCCCACCGATTACGACGGTGGACCTGCACCAACAGCAAATTATGCGCAGAGTGGCCAAATCCTTAATCGCTATGATGGAAGGGAACAAGGCCAAGGCCGACCTGGTGCAGAAATTGCAGCAAGGGGCTATTTTCCATTCGGAAATTATAGAAAGAAATTCGGTGAAAAGTAGAGAGTAAGGAGAGGAACCGTATGTCAACTGGGAAGTTGCCTGATGATTTCTTATGGGGAGGGGCCATATCGGCCAATCAATCCGAAGGAGCATGGAATGTAGGAGGTAAGGGAATAAGCACCGCAGATGTCGCTGCTGCTGGCAAGCACGGGCAGAAGAGAGTATATACGGACGGCATTCTGGAAGAGGTGTATTATCCGAATCACGAGGCCATAGATTTTTATCATCGTTATCCTGAGGATGTGGCTTTATTTGCTGAAATGGGCTTCAAATGCTTCCGCACCAGCATTCACTGGACGAGAATATTCCCGCAAGGCGATGAAACAGAGCCTAATGAGGAAGGGTTGGCCTTCTATGACCGCCTGTTTGATGAATGCTTGAAATATGGCATCGAGCCGGTTGTGACGATTTCCCATTATGAGACCCCGTTATATTTAGTAGAGAAATATGGTTCGTGGACCCATCGCCAAATGATTGATTTTTATGTTCGTTTGTGTGAAGTTCTGTTCCAGAGGTATCGTACGAAAGTGAAATACTGGATGACCTTCAACGAGATTAATGTCATTACTCTAAATCCCGTCATTGCAGCGGGTATTAGCATCGAGCAGGCGGAGCATCCCGAGCAAATGATGTATCAAGCGGCACACTACCAGATGGTTGCCAGCGCAAGAGCTGTCCAGTTGGGTCGTCAGATCAACCCTGACTTCAAAATCGGCATGATGATGCTATATCCGTTATCCTATGCAGAGACCTGTTCCCCGGAAGACAACCTGGAAAATATGCACAATATGGATCTTCATTATTATTTCTCCGATGTCCAGGTCCGGGGATACTATTCTCCGAAAGCCATCAAATTTCTGGAACGACGTCAGATCTCGCTGGATATCACATCAGAAGATAAGCAGGACTTATTGCGCGGTACCGTTGATTATATAGGCATCAGCTATTATATGTCCCTGGTCACCAGTGCCAACCCTGACCGGAAGATCCGGGTCAAGGGCAATATGCTGGATGGCATTGCTAATCCGTACCTGGAGAAGAGTGCCTGGGATTGGCAGATTGACGGCTTGGGGCTGCGAATAGCTTTGAATTATTTGTACGACCGTTACCAGTTGCCAATCTTCGTTGTTGAGAACGGGCTGGGTGCCGTAGATGAGAAGCGTGAAGGCGAAATGGTTCAGGATGATTACCGAATTGATTATTTGAAAAAACATATTACTCATATGATAGACGCGGTTGTTCTGGACGGAGTCGAGGTTATGGGGTACACCGTCTGGGGCTGCATCGACTTGGTCAGCGCCTCGACCGGAGAAATGAAGAAGCGCTACGGGCTAATCTACGTGGATCGTGATGATCATGGCAAAGGCACGTTAAATCGGGAGCGCAAAAAATCATTTGGTTGGTACAAACAAGTGATTGCATCAAACGGCGAGATGCTGGATGAACCTCAAGAAGAGCAGACAGAGGAGTGATAGGGATGAAATTTCCGAATCTATTCAAGCCGATTCGTATTAAAAATACAGTGTTTAATAACCGGATTATCGCGACGCCTGCGGGGCCTTATCATGATAAGGCTATTGGTGGAGCCGGGGTCATCATCACGGGGAGTGTTAACGTCAGCCGCAAGAGAGCCAGCTATTCTCGTCCGGACGAGCCCTATGCCTTCGATAAATATCAGATTGAAGCAACGAGAAATCGTGTAATTGTCGCTCATCAGGCGGGAGCCAAGGCCTCACTGGAACTGATTCATTCGGGCCAATATGCTCGTGTTGATGATTATGCCATCGGTCCTGTGGACCTTGTTCGAGCGGACGGCACCATCGTCAAAGCGATGGACGAGCAAATGATGGAAGAGGTCGCTAACGACTGGGCAGAGACGGCCAAGCGGGCCAAGGAAACCGGATTTGATCTGGTTATGCTGCATTTCGCCCATGGCTGGCTCCCTGCTGAATTCCTGTCACCGCTATTTAACAAGCGGACTGATGAATATGGAGGTTCCTTTGAGAACCGGATTAAGTTCCCGAAAATGATCATTGACCGTGTACGGGAAGCGGTTGGTCATGATTTTATCGTGGACATGAGAATCAGTGCCTCTGAAATCGTGGATGGATCTATCGAGTTTGAAGACGTGCTGGAGTTTATCAAGATCGTTGAGGACAAGCTGGATATGGTGCATATTTCGGCGGGGCTCGATATTAACTATGAGGGCAACGTGCATATGGCTCCGACGATTTTTAAGGAGCATATGCCAAACGTCGAGTGGGCTGCCGAGGTGAAGCGTAACGTCAAGATTCCTGTGTCCGTGGTAGGAGCCATCATGAGTCCGGCGGAAGCCGAATCAATTATTGCCGAAGGCAAGGCTGATTTTGTAGCTTTGGGGCGTCCACTGATCGCAGATCCGTTCTGGCCGCAGAAGGCCAAGGAAGGTCGGGATGAAGATATCGTCCCTTGCCTCCGTTGCCAATACTGCTACCATATATCTACGGAACGCAAAAATGTGGGCTGCTCGGTCAACCCGCGATATACGCGCTACGATATGGTTCCTCTGGAGTTGCCGAAGGCGAAGCAAAGCAAGAAGGTTGTTATTGTCGGAGGTGGCCCGGCAGGGATGAAGGCTGCTTTGGTTGCTGATGAGCGGGGCCATGAAGTTACATTGCTGGAGAAGCACGAATCCCTGGGTGGGGCCTTGCGTTACTCGGCATATGAAGAGCTAAAGATTGATTTGTACAACTATATGAACTACTTGATTACCCAGATTGGTAAATCCGGAGTTACGGTGAAGCTGGGTGTAGAAGCAACGCCGGAGCAGATGAAGCAACTGTCACCGGATGCCATAATTGTGGCTACGGGTGCGGTTCCGTTCACACCTCCGATCAAGGGTGTGGAGCAAAGCCATGTGATGGGTGCGTTGGAAGTCTACACTCGTATGGATGAAGTGGGGAACGAGGTCGTGTTGGTTGGCGGCGGCTCCACGGGCTGCGAGCTTGGTATTGAACTGGCCCGGCATGGAAAGCAGGTTACCATCATGGAGGCGGGAGATCTGCTGGCCAAGAACGGGAATATCCTTTATCGCGTTGGCTTGCGGCAGGCGATGGGTAAGCAAGAGACATTGCATACCAGGTTGAACGTGAAGATTGTAGAAATTACCGCGGATAGGGTCATTTATGAGGAAGCCGGAGAACGCAAGCATATCTCTGCGGATACTGTGATTCTCTCCACAGGTATGAGAACTACGCCGGCACTTATCGATTCCTTCTATGGCATCGTGCCGGACACCTTTGTCATCGGGGACGCCAATAAACCAAGAAACGTGATGGATGCCACCCGAGAAGGTTATTTCATCGCCAAAAATCTGTAGAAATTCACCTAGGGGGAAGTCACTGTGTTTGGTTGGAAGAAGAAGCAAGCAGTTCCGGTAGTGGTGGAGATTCCGTCTCCAGTGCCCGGTACGTTGGTAGCCTTGGAGCAAGTGCCTGATGAAGCCTTTGCCGCTAAAATGATGGGGGAAGGCATTGCTATTCAGCCCACGGAGGGGAAAGTCATCGCTCCGTTTGATGGTAAGGTTGTTCACTTGATGGAGAAGAGCAAGCATGCGATTATGCTGGAGCACGCCTCCGGCGCGCAAATTCTGATTCATGTTGGAATGAATACCGTGTCTCTGAAGGGTGAGGGGTTTACAGCACACGTCAAAACCGGGGACAACATAACGCGTGGACAATTGCTGTTGGAATTTGATATCGCCTTGATTGGGCAAGCGGGTTATCCCGTGATTACGCCTGTCATTGTACCGAATGGTCAGGAGTGTGTGAAGCAAGTGGAGGTAGCTGCAAGTCAGAGCGATTCTGCCCAAGCTGTCATAACCATTCAATGCTGACAAATCTAATTTTCAATATGTACTATATGCAATGAAACCTAAACGGCTGCTTACCGAAGTTACTTCGGGGAGCAGCCGTTTTGTTCGAGTTCAAGCAATCGGTTCTTCATGTCCAATCCCCCGCGGTAGCCGGTGAGCGTCCCGTCCTTGCCAATCACGCGATGGCAGGGGATGGCGATAAGAACGGGATTAGCGCCAATGGCGGTCCCGACGGCGCGAACTGCGGCTGGCTTGCCAATCCCTGCTGCAATGTCCGCGTAGCACCGGGTTTGACCATAGGGAATGGCACGCAGGGCTTGCCAGACAGCAAGCTGGAACGGGGTTCCCCTCACATCAAATTGGGGGGTGAATGACTCCTGCTCCCCCTGCAAATAGGCTGTTAGCTCAGCTATATAGGATGATAATGCTTGATCGTTGCGCTCAAGCGGGGAGCCGGGGAAGCAGCGGGAAGCCCAGGCTTCCAGATCAGCTAACGGCTGATGGGGAGAGCCTACGTAAGCAAGGCCCTTCGCCGTGGCCACGATATACAGAGGGCTGCCTTCATCGCTGAGAAGAGACCAGTATAAAGGGGCGGCCCCGTCCTTCCTTTTCTGTTGAATCATGTTATACGCTCCCTTCATGAATGATCTATAACAAGCTCTAATCACAGTATAACTGCCAACTCTATCAATTAGCTACTTTAGTAAATTTTTCCGATGGGGGACATTTACGAAATTCATCATTTGAATTGATTTCGGGCAAATACTTTAATTCTAAGATGGAGTCATGGATGAAGGAAAACAAACATTTGTGTAGTGCATGAAGGAAAGGCTACATGAGAAAAACGGAGGCATCTATGATTCGATATGTATGGTTTGATCTTGGCTATACCTTGGTGAGGACGAACCGTGAAGAGGTCTATCTGCAAACATTGCAGGGTCTTGGCGTGGTGAAAACGCTGAACGAAATTACGATAGCCTATCATTTGGCGGACAAGCTATTTATGCGAGAATTTCGGGGGGTATTGGGCAGGGATAGCAGATCGTATATGCCTTGGTATATTGGCGTGTTGAACTACTATTTGCAATTGAGCTTGCCGATTGAAGAGGTGCTGCAAGTACACCGCACAGTGATCAAGGAACAGGCTACCGGTTGGAGCGCCTTCTCATACAGTAAGCCAACGCTGCGGTATTTGAAAGAGCTTGGTTACGGTGTGGGTCTGATCTCCAATTGGGACAAGACTGCTCGTGAAGTCCTGCGGAGAAATCAACTCGACGAGGAGTTGGACATCATTGTCATTTCCTCAGAGTTGGAAATAGAGAAGCCTGATCCGGCTATATTCATTCATGCTTTGCAGAAAGCCGGTATTACGGCAGAGCAGTCTCTTTATGTCGGCGATAATTACTACGACGATTATATTGGCTCCAGCCAGGTCGGGATGAGCTGTCTGCTCATTAATCCTTACGGTAAGCAAGGGATTGAAGAACTGAGCTACGGACAGGTCATATCCGGGGTCCATGAGCTTCCCGCTTATCTGGGACATCCGGCAATGCCGGGGCAATTGTCTGAATCTGGAGTAGGGAGACAAGGGCATGTCGAGAATTGAAGAGCGTATTGGTGAACAGTTCGAGAGCTTGAGCTTAAGCCAGAAGAAGGTGGCTCACTATATTCAGAGTCATCTGCGAGAAGCGGCGCTGCAATCGGCACAGCGAATTGCTGAGAAGTCGGGGGTGAGCGAAGCTACGGTTCATCGTTTGGCCCAGGCGCTGGCGTATTCGAGCTTTTCTGAAATGCATCAGGATTTAAGACAACTTGTGATTCACGACCGGCGAGCTGTCCATAACTTCATTCAGTCCACCTCCCGGCAGGAGGAGTCCTGGTTGGAGAAGCACTTTAACCAGGAAGCAGAGAATATTCGGCAAACGATGCTGCAGTTGGAGCAAGGCCATATTCATGAGGCAGCCCGTTTGCTCCTGCAGGCTGATCGAATCTGGGTGGTCGGATGGAGAATGGGGTTGTCAGTTACGGCTTTCTTCAGTTTTGTGATGAAATACATGCTGGGCAACTGTGAGTTGATTCCACAAGGGGGTGTTGCGGAATACGCACCGTACATTAAGCCGGGAGATGTTGTATTTGCTTGCGGATTTCCAAGATATTGTTCCAGAACTCTGAAGCTGTCCAGATTAGCCAAGGAACAGCAGGCCCAATTGATTGTGCTTACCGATTCGGGCTTATCCCCCTTTGCCAAGCTTGCTGACCTGGTATTGCTGGCGGAGTGTAAGTCTACGGGCTTTCTTGACTCGTATACGGCTTCTCTATCGGTGGTAAATGCAATTATTAATGAAATTTCCTACCTGGACAAGGACCGGGTACAGGGCAATCTGGAACGGATGGAATTCATGTTCAAGGAGTTCCAGGACAGCTTCGAATGGATGCACAAATCGCGGTAGAACTTAACGACAACAGTAAGGGATGGAACGGAATGGAGCTTACGGTAATCGGGTATTGGGGAGCATTCCCTGCCAAAAATGAAGCGACTTCAGGTTATTTGCTGAGACATAAGGAGTGTGCCGTGTTGCTGGACTGTGGTAGTGGTGTGCTGTCGCTGCTGCAAAATGAAATCGAATTGGAGCAACTGGATGCGGTGTTCATCACCCATACGCATGCTGATCATTTTGCGGATGCTTATGCCCTTGAATTTGCTGCCTTGGTGTTGACGCAGATTGGCAAACGCGCAAAGCCGCTGGATGTATATGTGTATGGCACTGCTACGGAAAGCCTGCATTTTGCTTATCCGGAATATGTCAGGGTACACGCCATTGATATAGAACAGACCGTAAGGATTGGAGAAGTCACTTTCTCATTCCAGGAAACTGTACATGAGGTCCCCTGCTGCGCTATCAAAGCGACGTCCCAAGAGGGGCAGATGGTGTACTCGGGGGATACGGGATTCTGTCAGAGCTTCATTGAATTTGCCTCAAACGCTGATCTGCTTGTGCTGGAGAGTAGCTTCTACGAAGTGCAGAAGGGGATGATGTCAGGACATCTCACGGCAGGGGAAGCGGGTGAGGTAGCCCGCTTGGCTGACGTTGGTCATTTGATTCTGACGCATCTTCCGCATTACGGCGAACATCAGCAACTTAAGTTAGAAGCGGGACGCTATTATGAGGGTCCCATTGAACTGGCCCGTACGGGCTTGAAGTGGAGTTTGCAACTATAACAGTTATAAGTTCAAAAAACATATTGGATCATGGAGAGGAGCAAATCATCATGAATTGGAACAAGAAGTGGGTTGCAGGATTATCGACAGTCACCTTGCTAGCGATCATTATTACAGGGTGCGGAGGGAACGCCACTCAGCCTGCTCCAACGGGCAATCAGCCCGCAAACACGGGAGCAGCGACAGAGAAGGAGCAAACAAAGATTAAGGAGGGAGGAACAGTCAGAGTATCCATTGCTACAGAGCCTGATAATCTGGACCCTTACCTCTCGGCGGCTACCGATACGAACTCCATGATGGATAACGTGTTTGACGGCTTATTTGAAGCGGGAGAGAACGGAGAGCTGGTTCCGGCCATTGCAGAATCTTATGAAGTCTCGGAGGATGGTCTGACTTATACATTCAAATTAAAGCAAGGCGTAGTATTCCATGATGGTTCTGCCTTGACCTCGGAAGATGTCTATTACTCTTACGCCAAGCTGGCAGGACTGGATGGACAAGAACCGCTGTCGTCCAAATTCTCCGGTGTAGACAGTATAGAGACGCCGGACGATCATACGGTGACCATCAAGCTTAAGGGTCAGGATGCGGCCTTCCTGGCGGCAAACATCGCAGCCATCGTCCCGAAAGATTATGACCAGCAAAGCCAGCAGCCCATAGGGGCGGGACCGTTCAAATTCGTAGAATACCAACCTGGACAGCAGTTAGTGCTAGAGAAGAACGCCGACTTTTACGATAAAGAACGGACTCCCAAGCTAGATCGTGTAGAATTCAAAATCATGCCGGATGCGAATTCCTCAGTGCTGGCGCTGCAAGCCGGTGATATTGATATGGTCCCTGGTGTAAGCGCGCAAGGCGCTCTGCAATTGGGAGACGGTTATAACATTGTGTCTGGTCCACAAAATATGGTGCAGTTGATGGCACTTAACAACTCGGTAAAGCCGCTGGATGACGTTAAGGTTCGCCAAGCTATTAATCTGGCCGTAGATAAGAATGTCATTATTCAAACCGTATCTGATGGGAATGGGACTCCACTCGGCTCCAACATGAGCCCGGCAATGAAGATGTATTATCAGGAAGGACTGGAGGACCGTTACGCGCCAAATGTGGAGCAAGCCAAGGCATTGCTGAAGGAAGCGGGTTATGAGGACGGATTTGATTTGACGATCACCGTACCCTCCAATTATCAATTCCATGTGGACACAGCCCAGGTAATTAGTGAGCAGCTTAAGCAGGTAGGTATACGTGTAACGCTGAAGCAGATTGAGTGGAGCAGTTGGCTGGAGGACGTATATAACAATGCTAAGTATGAAGCTACTATTATCGGCTTGACTGGTAAGCTGGACCCTCATGAGGTGCTGGGACGGTATGAGTCCACTTATGCCAAGAACTTTTACAAGTTCAGCAACAACGAATTTGATGCTCTGATTGAGCAAGCTCGTACGGAACTGGATGAGACGGCACGCGCCGATCTCTACAAGCAGGCTCAGGAATTACTGACAGAGCAAGCCGTAGCAGTATTTATTATGGACCCGAGCCGGAATGTAGCCATGAAGCAGAACCTGCAAGGCTTTAAAATGTATCCCGTGCAAAAGTATGACTTCGCCGCCATGTATTTTACGGAAGAATAGTTTAGGGGACATGCATCTTGAGATTCTATATTCGGAAACTGATCATGCTAGCCGCTACTGTGCTGCTCGTATCAGTCATTACCTTTCTCGTATTTCAGGTTCTTCCCGGTGATCCCGCCCAGATTATTCTGGGCGTGGATGCTGATCCGCATCAGTTGGCTGCGTTGCGGCAAACGATGGGTCTTGATCGTCCGGTGGCAGAGCGCTATATGACCTGGATTAAGAACGCCGCTGTAGGTGACTTGGGTCAATCGTTGCGCTACCAACGACCGGTGGCAGATATTTTAGCTGAGAGGGTACCCGTTACCGTTTCTCTGGCCTTATTTTCTCTGACGCTAACCTTGGCGATAGGGGTTCCCCTGGGGACTCTCGTCGCCAGAAATGACGGGAAGTGGCCGGCGGTATGGCTGTCGGCACTGACGCAATTGGGGGTAGCGATGCCGTCCTTTTGGCTTGCTTTTATCCTGATTCTGGTCTTCTCGGTTACTTTCCGCCTGTTCCCGACATACGGCTACATCCCCTGGGGCGAAAACCCGTTGGGGGCGTTGCATTCTCTGTTCCTGCCTTCCCTGGCGCTAGCCATTCCCGGGATTGCTGTTGTCACGAGATATCTGCGCAATACGCTGCTGGATCAAAGCCGGATGGACTACGTGCGGACTGCCAGAAGTAAGGGGCTGAGGGAGAAGGGCATTATGTACCGTCACATCTTGCGTAATGCACTGATTCCGGTAGTGACGATCATTGGTCTCATCATTACCGATACGCTTGGAGGCAGTATTGTGGTGGAGAATGTGTTCGCACTGCCGGGGCTGGGTAATCTGCTGATTACTTCTATTGGGACACGTGATTTGCCCTTGGTACAGACGCTGGTATTGTATATTGCTATTTTGGTAGTCGGGATCAACTTCGTTGTTGATTTGTTGTATAAGGTGATTGATCCCCGTATTCGATTAAAAAGGTGAGAACCCATCATGAACGTTAAAAATTGGCTTCGCAGCAAACCGTTGATCATTGGCGGAATGCTGGTCATCTTGCTACTGCTCTTTATGGTGACGGGGTTATTCTATACCCCTTATGAACCTAATGAAATGAATACGGCGATGAGGCTGGCTCCGCCGCAAGCCAGTCATCTGTGGGGAACGGATAACTTTGGCCGGGATATTTTCAGCCGAATTATGGAGGGAGCGCAGACAGCGTTCCTCATCGGCGTGTCCTCTGTGTCCATCGGTTTGGCCTGTGGGCTAATTATCGGCGCTGTTGCGGGTTATTTCGGCGGCTGGCTGGACGAGGTAATCATGCGGTTTATTGATGCCATGCAGGCATTCCCTGGTATTTTGCTGGCGATCATGCTGGTCTCCGTGTTTGGCCCTGGGCTGAATAATACGATACTGGCGCTTGGGTTGATGAGTATTCCGTCTTTCTCACGGATTGCTCGCAGTGGCTTTATCCAATATAAGGAATTTGATTTTGTGAAGGCCTCTATTGCGAAAGGGGCAGGGCCTTGGCGAATCATCATTCGGCATATTCTCCCGAACATGGTCTCTCCCTTGATCGTTGCAGCTTCCCTGGGCTTCTCCGGCTCCGTGTTGGCAGAGGCTGGGCTTAGCTATCTGGGGCTGGGTGTCCAGCCCCCGGACCCAAGTTGGGGGCGAATGCTAAGTGAAGCGCAGCCGTTCATTGTTAATGCGCCGTGGTATGTCATTTTAACCGGGGTAGTGCTGACGGCTATGGTTCTGGGCTTTAATTTGCTGGGCGACGGCATTCGAGATGTTTACAACAAGAAAGGCTAGGAGGGGAAAAGCGATGGGAACGGCACTATTGGAGGTAAGGAATCTTGAAGTGGCCTTCTCCGGCGGGAAAACCTTATATCCGGCATTGCAAAGCATTTCCTTCACCTTGTACGAAGGAGAAGTGCTGGGAATCGTGGGAGAATCCGGCTGTGGCAAGAGCCTGACCTCATTGTCCGTTATGGGGTTGTTGCCCGGAGGGGCAGAAGTCACCCAAGGAGAAATCTGGTTGGAGGGGACGAACCTATATGCCTTAAGTGCGGAGGAATGGGGCAACGTACGAGGCAAGCAGGCGGCCATGATCTTTCAGGACCCCATGACGGCACTAAATCCACTAGTCCCTATTGGCAAGCAAATTGCCGAGACAGCACTGATTCATATGAGAATCTCACGCCAGGAAGCACGGGAGCTTGCCCTGGATATAATGAAGCGAGTTGGCTTGCCGCGCGTGGAGCAGCTATTTCGCGAATACCCTCACCAATTGTCGGGCGGGATGCGGCAACGGGTCATGATCGCGATGGCACTGATTTGCCGGCCGCAATTACTGATTGCGGACGAACCTACAACGGCACTAGATGTGACCATCCAGGCGCAGATCCTTAGCTTGCTGAGGGACATGAAGGAAGAGACCGGAGCAGCCATGCTGTTCATTTCCCATGACTTGGGCGTCATTCGCGAGATTAGTGACCGGGTGATGGTTATGTATGCTGGTTATGTGGTGGAAGAAGCTCCAGTGGAAGAATTGCTGAACAATCCAAAACATCCTTATACCGTCGGCTTGCTCAAGTCTATTCCGGATATCGGCCATAAAGATCAGCCGCTGCATACTATTCCGGGCCGTGTACCTGCTCTTGCCGAACGCGGGGGCGGCTGTCCGTTCGTTGGGCGATGTCCCCATGCAGAGAACATTTGCGCTGATAAGGTTCCCTCCCTCACGGAGCCAACGGGCAATCACTGGGTTCGCTGTCATTTGTACGAAGGGGCGACTATGGAGATGGAGGTGAGCTTATGAGTACCGCCTTGGTCGAGGTGGAAGAACTGGTTAAATATTATCCGGTTCCCCGGCAAGGTCTGTGGGAAAGCCAGCAATATGTCAAAGCGGTGGATCATGTCTCGTTCACGATTCATTCAGGGGAGACCTTTGGTCTAGTGGGAGAAAGTGGCTGCGGCAAGTCTACAACAGGGCAAATGCTGGTTCGGCTACTAGAGCGGACGGAAGGCAGTATTCGTTACCAGGGAACAGATATCGGCGGATTGGACCGCCGGGGAATGAGGGCGCTGCGCCGCGACCTGCAAATTGTATTTCAGGACCCGTATGCCTCCTTGAATCCCAAGAAGCAGATTGGCTGGATTTTAGAAGAGCCCCTGGTCATTCACCGGATGGGTGATAGGGAGGAAAGACAGAGAATTGTAGCTTCTGCCTTGGAGCAGGTAGGACTGGATCAGAGCTATCTGAAGCGATATCCCCATGAGTTAAGCGGTGGGCAGCGGCAACGGGTCGGCATCGCCGCAGCCCTTGTCCTCAATCCCAAATTTATCGTCATTGATGAGGCCGTGTCCGCCTTGGACGTGTCCATTCAGTCACAGATTCTCAATCTGCTGAAGGAGTTGCAGCAGAGCCTGGGGCTGACGTATCTATTTATCTCCCACGACCTGAATGTCGTGCAGTATATGAGCGATCGGATTGGAGTCATGTATCTGGGGAAGATGGTGGAGATTATGGATGTGACGCAAGGAAGTCACGAACCTCTGCATCCGTATACGCGAGCCTTATTTTCCGCGATTCCCCGGGTTAAGAAGGTCGCGGGCGAGCGCATTTTACTCCAGGGGGACCTGCCAAGTCCGGTTGACCCACCCCCCGGTTGCGCCTTTCATCCGCGGTGTCCTTTTGCCATGGAGAGATGTCGGCAGGACCAGCCCAAGCTAACGCCTCAATCGGCAGGGAATATGGTGAGTTGCCATCTATATGCAGGAACAGAATCAGACCTAAGGAGAGAGATAGGATGAACATCGGAGTTATATCAGATCTTCATGTAGATTTAAACGAACAGCAAGGAGATATCCCGATTGAGCAAGCGTTGTTGCAAGTAGTCCGGGAACGGGAATTGAATCAATTAATTATCGCCGGGGATATATCCAATGACTTGCACATCAGCTTGAAGGTTCTTGAGGAGTTGCGTGAGGCCAGTGGCATTCCGGTATTATTCGTGCCTGGCAACCATGATTACTGGAGCAAAGAAAATGGAATTACGGATACCTGGGAGATTTATAGAGCCTATCAGAACTTTTCCGGCTGTTTAAGCGAACGTTCTTATACGTTGAATGAGCAATGGGCCGTCATTGGTAATACCGGATGGTATGATTACACGATGGGGGAGCCTAAATATGGAACGGCTGATTTTGAGGAAATGATGCTGGGGGAACGTACCTGGCAGGATAGCATTTACGTAAAATGGGGAAGAAGCAACGTGGAGATGCATCGTTATTTCTACGAAACGCTGGAGCAGGAGTTGATCAAGCATCAGGGCAAGCAGATTATTCTCGTTACCCATATGCTGGGACATCCCTTCTTCAAGGTGCCGATGCCGCATCCACGCTGGGAATACTTCAATGCCTTTCTCGGGAGTACAGAATACACGGATTTATATGAAAAGTATAATGTTCGATACGCTGTGATGGGGCATGTACATTATCGGAAGCAGCAGGTTCATCAGAATACGGAGATGATCTGCGCTTGCCTGGGATATCGTAGAGAATGGAAACAGGCAGCCGCCGTCGAAGAGATACGGAGCTGCCTGCAAATAATCTCTGTTTAAAAAGCGCGATGAATTATTAGGGGCCTGCGGCCGATATGGGCTTCCACTCGCTGTTAAACCCGGATTTTCTTCAATGCTTGAATCTGACAAGGGTAAAATCCGAGTTTAAAGGCGACCGCATTCGCTGTTCCAGCTCCATATCGGCTCTTCGACCAAGGGTTCATCACACTTTTAAACGTTAGTGTAAGTGTAAATGTAAGAACTAGCGTGCCATCCAGCCGCCGTCCACGCAGAGGATATGGCCGTTCAGATAATCGGCAGCCGGGGAAGCCAGGAATACCGCCGGACCTTTAAGGTCCTCAGGGGTTCCCCAACGCTCTGCGGGGATGCGATCGGTGATAGAATTCTTCCGGTTCTCATCCGCGCGAATTTGGGCCGTGTTATCCGTGGCCATATAACCTGGCGCGATGGCGTTGATTTGCAAGCCATGGGCCGCCCATTCATTGGCGAAGGCTTTGGTTAAGCCAGCTACGCCATGCTTGCTGGCGGTGTAGCCCGGAACATTGATGCCCCCTTGATAGGATAGCATCGAGCAGATATTAATGATCTTGCCACTGCCACGTTCAATCATATGGCGACCGGCGATTTGAGATAGTAGAAATACCGTATTCAAGTTCAGATCAATAACATCGAACCAGTCTTTCGTCGGATGGTCCTTCGCCGGAGCGCGGCGAATAATCCCTGCATTATTGACCAGGATATCAATCTGCCCGGTCAATTGAAGGGCTTGATCAAAAATGGATTGAAGCTGGTCATGGTTACTCAAATCCGCAATAATCTCGGTAGACTTCTGCCCCAAGCTTTCAATTTTGCCCACTGTCTCTGCACTGCTGCCCAGAGAAACATTCACAACATGGGCACCGGCCTCAGCTAGTCCGACGGCAATGCCTTGTCCGAGTCCGCTTGCCGCTCCCGTAACGAGAGCTGTCTTTCCTGACAGGTCAAACAGTTTCATTGGCTTACACTCTCCATTTCAAAATGATAAATTAGTGCCTTCAGCATGTATTTCTATTCGATGGTCACGTTGGAGTTTGCGTATAACCGAGCTGTTGCGGGAGTTAATCCTTGATCCGCAATAATGCGGGTCACCTCGTCTAGCCGAGCGAAGGTACGTAGTGCCGTCTGGCCGAATTTCTGGTGGTTCATAACGGCGATGACCTCGCGGGAGGTTTCGATCAAGGCACGCTTGAAGGCGATGAGATCGCCGGTATAGATGGACAAGCCATGCTCCGGATGGATGCCCGTTGCTGAGACGAACGCCTTCTGAATGTTAAGCTGCCGGATATAAGTCGCAGATTCCGGACCAGCCAGCATGTTGCGAACCCGGTAGCCACCGGGTACGACCAGCCGAATCTGATCCTTGGCAGCCAACTCACTGATAATGTAGACGTCGTTAGTGACCACGGTGAGCGGCCGATTATCCAGTCGCCGGGCGATCTCCAGCGTAGTGCTTCCCCCATCCAGGGCAATGATATCCCCATCTTGAATATGAAGAAGCGCTTTGCGGGCAATTTCTTTTTTCTCCTCGCCATGCTTGGCTAGCGGCTCCCTGGAGGGTAAAATGCCGTACTGATCGCTTTGGGCGAGTATCGCGCCGCCATGCACCCGCATCAGCAAGCCTTGCTCCTCCAACTTGGCCAGATCTTCGCGAATGGTCTTGCCGGTAACGCCTAGCTGTTCGCTTAATTCTGCCACTGTTACTTCTTTGTGCGTCAGCAGAACCTCCATAATTTTCTCGTGCCGTCGAATTTGGCTCATATCTACTTCACTCTTCCATCAGGTAATGCCCTTATTTTAAGTCCTTCATGGCAACGCTGTCCATGTCGGCATACGCCTTGTTATCGCCGGCCATTCCCCAGATAAAGGTATAATTGCTGGTGCCTACTCCGCTATGAATCGACCAACTTGGCGAAATGACGGCCTGTTCATTGTGCATAACGATGTGGCGGGTCTCGTCAGGCTCACCCATAAGATGGAATACAACGGCATCCTCTGGCAGATCGAAGTACATATAAGCTTCCATGCGGCGGGGATGGACATGGGCAGGCATCGTATTCCACATGTTGCCGGTCTTGAGTTGAGTCATGCCCATAACCAGTTGCGCGCTTTGAATGCCCGTCTCATGAATGAAACGGTGTATCGTCCGCTCGTTAGAGTTCTGAATAGAGCCCAGGGCGCCGGATTCTGCGTCATTCAGCGTGGTGATGGCAGTTGGGAACGCTTGATGCGCCGGAGCGGAATTTAAATAGAATCTGGCCGGATTAGCGGCATCCTTGCTCTTGAAAATTACTTCCTTCGAGCCTTGACCCACATACAGACAATCCTTGTTGTTCAACTCGTATTCCTTGCCATCGACATCAACCAGTCCAGGGCCACCTACATTGATCGCGCCGAGTTCACGCCGTTCAAGGAAGAAGGACACTCCCAGTTCCTTCAAGTCTGTCTCCAGCTTAACTTCCTGATCAACCGGTGCGGCTCCGCCGATAATGAAGCGATCCTCATGAGTCAACACCAGCTCCAGACGGTTAGGAGTAAACAGCTTGGGTACATGGAATTCCTTACGCAAACGCTCAGTATCAAATGCCTTGACTTCATTCGGATGGGAAGCATAACGCCGTTCCATACGAAAACCTCCTCTTTATGTTCGTTTATGTTTATTTTGTTTATATATGTTCATATTAATCTCTTTTGGTTTATTTGACAAGTGCTTTACACACTGACAAGGAGATAATTAATATTTAAAATAGAAGACAAACCTTCTCGATGCTGAAAACCTGACCTTTTGAGCTTGTCCTTCAGGTCCGCAATATTTCAGAAGGAAAATAGCCGCTTGCAGCGAATGATATATTGGCAAGACAACGGAAATGGCGTGCTATTCATTCATCATGAATAGGGTTACATATATTTCATAGGGAAAAGAGGAATGTCAGATGAAGAAGCTGCAACTTGTTCAGAAAATTGTGGAGGAAGGCGTTGTCGCCGTATTACGCGGTAACTCTCCCGAAGAAATTGTGTTGATGGCCGAGCAAGCGATTGCCGGCGGGATCAAGGTTATTGAGATCACGATGACAACTCCATTTGCTTTGCAGGCTATTGAGAAATTGTCCCGCAAATATGCCTGGGATGCTGAGGAAGAATCGGCTTATGCCATCATTGGCGTAGGAACTGTGCTTGATCCGGAGACGGCTCGGGCAGCCATCCTGAGCGGGGCGACATTCGTCGTAGGCCCATCCTTGAATCCCGCGACGGTTGCTTTGTGTAATCGGTATCGCGTGCCGGTTATGCCGGGGTGCATGACTATTAAGGAAATCCAAGAGGCGCTGGAACTGGGTGCGGACATTGTGAAGCTCTTTCCGGGCAACCTGTACGATCCATCCATGATCAAAGCCATCAAGGGTCCATTGCCGCAAGCGAACATTATGCCTACCGGCGGCGTGTCGCTCGATAATCTTGGCGACTGGGTTGCCGCGGGTGCAGTTGCCGTCGGGATCGGGTCGGATCTGACCAACGAAGCAGTCAAACAGCAGAATTTCTCACTCATTGCCCGTAAGGCGGCGGATTATAAAGCTGCTTACCTGAAAGCAAGGGGTTAATGCAAATTAAAGGGTAGAGGCTAAGGAGGGATAGAGCATGGATTTAGGCCTACGTGGCAAGCGAGCCATCATTACCGGTGGTAGCCAGGGAATTGGCCGAGCCACTGCATTGCTGCTGGCCGAAGAAGGAGCCCGGGTTGCTATCGTAGCTCGGAACGAAGGGCCGTTGCAAGAGGCGGCGGAGCTCATTCGGGAGCGGACAGGAACAGCGCCGCTACTCATCACGGCTGATGTCTCCCAGGAAGCGGAGGCTGGGCGTGCTGTTGAACAGGCGGCCAGAGAATTCGGAGGCATTGATATTCTGGTGAACAACGCGGGTACTTCTGCTGCCCAGCCGTTCGATCAGCTTGATGCGGCAGCCTGGACTGCTGATCTGGATCTTAAAGTATTTGGAGGTATTCATTTCGCTAAGGCTTCTATTCCATATATGCGGAAGGCTGGTGGCGGTTCTATCCTGAACGTGACCGCCATCGGCGGGAAAACGCCGGGAGCTTCCTCATTGCCTACCTCTGTCAGCCGCTCGGCAGGCCTGGCCTTGACCAAGGCGATGAGCAAGGATTTGGCCCGCGATAACATTCGTGTGAATGCTGTCTGCATCGGTCTGATTCGCAGTGCCCAAATCGAGAGAAGATGGCAGAAGATAGCGCCTCAGCTCACCTGGGAGCAGTTCGCCGCCGATCCGCGCCACGGTATTCCGCTTGGGCGCATAGGCCAGACAGAGGAGGCTGCGCGAGTCATCGCTTTTCTGGTATCGTCCGCCGCCTCGTACGTTACGGGGACAGCGGTCAATATTGACGGGGGAACATCTGCCGTCTTGTAGCTTTCTGATAGAATGATGAGACAACGTAGTCCCGCCCGGGAGAGGGCGGGACTATTTGTATTGCCCGATTCATTCATGCATACGAAGCTCGTACCCGGGTGATAATAGCAAAAAAAGAAAGGCAGGAGACGATATGCCGAAGGGGCGAGCGCACTCAGAACAGAAAGAGAAAGGCATTTCGGCCGATATTCGTCGCTTTATCGCAGATGTGCAGGGCATTTTGGGGCAAAGTCCGGATATTATTTACCGGGAAATGATGGTGTGGGGAATTCAGGCTGTTATCGTGTATGTGGATGGCATGGCTGAGCCCAGACATTTGCTGGAGGCTATCTTGGATCATGAGAGTCGGCTCGCACCTCAAGAGCATTCTCCCGCAGGCTATCTTGAGGTATTGCGTACAGAGATGATTCCGCTGGGACGGGTAGCTGGCGTCGATTCTTATTCGCAGATAACCGCCGAGCTTCTATCCGGAGATACGATCGTTTACATAGATGGAGCTGCATGCGCGATTAGTGTGGGCACCCGTGATTTGAAACAGCGCGGCGTAGAGGAGGCTACTTCGCAATCTGTGGTTCGTGGCCCCAGGGAAGGGTTCACCGAATCGCTGCGTGAGAACACGGCGCTGGTACGTAGAAGAATTCAGAACCCCCGGTTGCGAATTGAAGAGCGCAGGCTGGGTGAAATGACTCAAACGGATGTGGCCGTGATGTACCTGGATGGAGTGGCCGATCAGGGTGTTTTGGAGGAATTAAGAAGGAGGCTGGACGCAATTCAGTTGGAGAGCATTCTGGAGAGTAATTATATTGAAGAAATGATTCAGGATCGGCGATACAGTCCGTTTCCAACGGTGTATAACTCCGAGCGTCCGGATGTCATTGCTTCAACAATTCTGGAGGGACGCATCGCCATATTTGTGGAGGGTTCTCCCTTTGTTCTTGCTGTCCCGGCCCTGTTCCCGCAATTCTTCCAATCCAGTGAGGACTACTATCAGCGCGGTGATTTCGCCAGTATGGTCCGACTTCTCCGTTACCTCTGTTTCGGTATCGCCCTGCTCACACCATCGGTGTATATCGCCATTACTACCTTCCATCAGGAAATGATCCCTACTAATCTGCTGGTGAGCTTGATCGGTCAGCGCGAGGGGGTTCCTTTTCCCGCATTTATTGAGGCTTTGATTATGGAGATTACATTTGAAATATTGCGGGAAGCCGGTATTCGTCTGCCCAAGTCCATCGGTCAATCCGTATCGATTGTAGGGACACTCGTTATAGGCCAAGCGGCAGTTGAAGCGGGGTTGGTCTCGGCAGCCATGGTCATTGTTGTCTCTATTACGGCGATAGCCAACTTTGCGCTTCCAGCTTTTAACGTGGGGATATCGGCCCGGATGCTACGGTTTATACTTATGGCAATATCCGCTTCATTCGGGATGTACGGTATTATTATTGCCTTGATTGTGTTGGGGATGCACCTGTGCAGCCTGGAATCATTGGGGGTACCCTATATGACATCGATGGCTCCGTTTCGTTGGAAGGCTCAGAAGGATACCTTGCTGCGCGTATCTCGCCGGGAGGCGAAGAAATACTTCGGCAAAGCTTAATATAAGGAACAACCTCTATAAGCGGGTGATGGATGAATGAAGATGCAGAGATATGCCTGGCTAACGGTGATACTCTGTGCCAGTCTTGCTATTTTACCAGGGTGTTGGAGTAAGAAGGAGCTTAATGAATTGGCTGTGGTGATGGCGCTCGGGGTCGATTTGCAGGAAGATGGCGGCTATGTGGTGTCTGCCCAAGTGATGAACCCAAGCGAGGTCGGTTCTCAACAGTCGGGTTCCTCAGGCAATTCGCCAGCCGTTACGTATAGTGCAGTGGGCAAGACCATTCCGGATGCCCTTCAGCGTATGCTTAATGTTACGCCGCGGATGTTGTATTTATCGCATATGCGTGTGCTGGTATTCGGTGAGGAGATGGCCCGTCAAGGCATCAGCGATGTGCTGGATTACATCTCACGTAATCATGAGCTGCGTACAGACTTCTATTTGCTGGTAGCCAAAGGGATGGATGCTGCGGAGATTCTTCAGGTCGTTACGCCCTTCGAGCATATTCCATCGAATTCATTGTATTCCTCCATATTGATCTCCAACAAGGAATGGGCTGCGATGGGCAAGATTACACTTCAACAATTCATTACGGAACTGGATCAAAGCGGCTCCAATCCGATTATGTCAGGGGTCGAACTTCATGGGGACCCGAAGACAGGTAACAAGCTGAACAACGTGAAGAAAATTAAACCGGATACCATGCTGGAAAATGCGGGCTTGGCGGTATTTGTTAAGGATCGCCTAGTTGGCTGGGTGGGGGAAGCCGGGAGCAAGGCTACAAATTATGTCTTGAATGAAGTAGAGATGACTTCAGGATACGTGCCCTGTCCCGGCGGAGGCATCATCGGTGTTGAAATCACCAGCGCGAGGAGCAAACTGGAAGTTCACCTGGACAAGGAGGAGCGCCCGCAGTTCGTTGTTCGTTTGAAGGCTGAAGCCAATCTGGATGCCGCTCAATGCTCTGCCGATTTGAGTAAGGTAGAATCTATCGAGCAAATCAGCAGAAATTTAGAACATAAGCTAACCTCTTTGCTGGAGGGCGGCATCCATGAAGTTCAGCAGAAATACGGTGCAGATATATTCGGCTTTGGAGAAGCGCTACACCGAAAGTATCCCAAAGTGTGGGAGAAATATAGAGAACGTTGGGAGGACAGCTTCCGCAGTATGAAGGTTCAAGTATATGCTGATGCAGAAATTCGCCGCATTGGTTCCATCGTTCAGCCCGCCAGAAGGGAGATGGAACGCAGATGATGTGGAGATTGATGCTATTACTGCTGCTGGTGGTTGCCGGAGCTGTGCAAATTCCTTTTTTGCTTAAGAACCGCTCCAAACGTGATCTTGTTCTGTTTTGTGTGTTCCTGGGGATAACCATAGCATGGCTGTTCAATGATCTTGTTGAGGGACCCAGCCTCAGGCCGCTGGATTGGATTCGTATTGCCATGGAGCCTCTTAACATGCTCAACCCTAAATAAAGTCAGGAGATATCTCAATGAAATCTAAGCAAATCTCCCCCGGCCAGATGCTCATACTTACGTTCGGGCTTACGGTGGGTACATCGATATTGGTCACGCCGTCGGGGCTGGCGCATGTCGCCAGGGAGGATGCCTGGCTTGCTTCCTTGTTCAGCTTATTGATCAATTTGCTGTTGGTGGGCCTTTACATTCTCTTGTCACGGATGTATCCGGGTAAGAATCTGTTCGAAATCAACGAAGCTGTTATGGGCAAATGGGTAGGCAAGCTGCTTTCCCTGCTATATCTCTTTTACTTTTTGATTCTGACGGGCACGTTGCTAGGAAATCTGGGCTTCTTTCTGACGAGCGAGATGATGCCGGAGACACCCATCGAGGCTGTACAAATCATCTTTCTTATGGCCGCAATCATGTGCGCTCGGCTAGGTACGGTCATTCTGGCGCGGGTTAGTCAGCTGATGTTCCCCTGGATCGTGGTTTTGTTCTTGATTTTGGTGCTGGCTTTACTGCCGCAAATTGAATGGAATCATATCAAGCCAGTTCTCGAAGCGGGCCCGATGCCCCCTCTGAAGGCGGGATATCATTCTGCAATGTTCCAGGAGCTTATTGTGCTGCTGGTGTTCTTGCCGATGAGCAGCGGAGGGAAGAAAGCGGAGGCAGGATTTTTGGGAGGGTCCTTGCTGGGGGCTCTGTTCCTGGCCATTGTTGTGGTACTGAGCGTGCTGGTTCTGGGTATTGAGCAAGCGGAGAACGCCACGTTCCCGACTTATGCCCTGGCCAAGACAATCAATGTCGGCAACTTTCTACAACGCTTGGAGGGCATTTTAATTACGATTTGGATCTGTACATTT
Source organism: Paenibacillus sp. 1SOY10 (assembly GCF_056836745.1). Lineage (NCBI taxonomy): Bacteria > Bacillati > Bacillota > Bacilli > Caryophanales > Paenibacillaceae > Paenibacillus > Paenibacillus sp. 1SOY10. The sequence continues at coordinate 344,329 of NZ_JBXENK010000002.1, forward strand.
TTCATCAAAATTTCACTGCTCTATCTCTCTTTATTGAAAGGCCTAGAGAAGGTATTTGGATTATCAGATAGTCGTTCCTTGATTACGCCGATGGCTGTTCTTTTTCTACTAGTTGCCTGGCATACGTATATTAACACCGTGTATGTCGCTGATATCATTCAGCGCGTATGGGCTGGTTACGCCCAGTTACATCTGTTGCTCATTCCGCTCGCCCTTGCTTTGGTTGGATTCGTCCGTACTCGGATGGCAAGGCATCGCAAAGGGCAAAAAGCCTAGATCTAAAAAGCGGGACATCCAGGCTGTTAGCCACACTTTTAGACGTAAATGTCACGAACGTCTACGAATTAGCAGCAACGATAAAATGAGCACAGGAATGGCGATTTGGAACAGCATGTCCACCTTCAGGCTAGGGCCCAGACCTACGGCGAAGTGCTGCGCATAATTCCGTTCAATAAAGGAAGAGGCATAGATGAGCAAGCCAAGGGGAATGACCCAGAGCTTGCCCGAACGCTGAGTAAGCTCAGCGATGCCACGAACAGCACAGAAGAAAAATAAGGTCATTTTCATAAGCAGTCCATAGAACAGCAAAATCGTAACCACTAAATCCAGCCGTTCAATGAACAGAAAATGGGATAATGTACGGGCCGACTTCAAAAAGGGAAGTTGGCTTGTTGTCGCGATGGCTGGACCCAGAATCGCCATGTTCAGGACGTTCATGAAGATCAAGAACAGGCTGACGGTGAAGTAGCCGAGCAGCGTGCTTTTGACAGGGACTCCATCTTGATTCCACAAGGGCCATATCATCAGGAAGACCAGCATCTGACCGAAGGGAAAGGAAACAATGTCTGGCAGGGCAGCCCGGACGACAGGGAGGAAGCCTTGCTCCAGTACCGGCTGCAATTTGGTGAAGTCAACGGTTCCTAACGTCAGTAGCAAGGTAATCAGCACAGCATACGACAACATCATAAAGGGGAGCAGCAACTCAGGCAAATTGAATACGATTTCCGCTCCCTTAGAAATGGCATATCCTCCTATGCTGACAAAGATGAGCATAGTAAGAAACATGGGGGTCTCCGGCAGCATCACCAGCTTGGCGAGTTCTCCCAGGTCACGCACATTACGCATGGACTCATAGGCAAAATAAAGGCAGTAAAGTATCCCGATTGTGATACCGGCAATACGCCCGAACCCGCGCTGCAACATATTTATCCAGCTTGAACGGGGGGAACGCTGCTGAATCCAGAGGAACACCAGCAGCAGCAGGAAGCCGGCAAGCGAACCAATAGACATGGCGATCCAGGAATCCTGCTTGACTTTCCCGCCTAACAGAAACAGGGGGGTGCTGCCAATCTCAAATAAAATGACCATAAAGAAGATTTGAACAGAGCTGATCCTCTCCTGATGTTCTTTCACAAGACTTTATCCTCCTAACCAACGGATAATCGCTCGTCCAAGGGGTTGGAACACATTTAAGTAAGGCGTGGACAAGCTAATATGTGGCACACCGATGATGTTACATACATGCAGGTAAGTGCTCCAGCCAATCAAGACAGTGTATAGCAACCACTTTAACAACCGCCGCTTACCTTTAATTTTTCGAAATCCCCATATCAGCAGGGCAGCATCAATGACGATAATCCAAATCAGCATGGCCAATCCTCAATTCTGTTCCACCGATTTATAAGACTTGCTGCTTAGGCCGAAACGATTGATATCTATGGACACGGAGGGACGGATTTCGATCTCCTTAAATACCTGATCCCAACTGTTATCCGCCTGAATTTGCTTCCAGCGTTTCGGATATTTGGAATGAATTAACGTAGCAAATTCCGTGACATCGGCATTAAGCTCCTGCACGGCCCGCCATCCCGCATTGACGTACTCCAGAACTTCTTCTTCAATGCTCTTCTCCAGCCGGGCTAATTCGCTGGCTTTGCTCAAATCAGCCTTACCTCCGGTCTCTATCAACATGCCTTCTCCTCTGATGCCAACATGCATAACAAAATGATCATTGTCCCAAACGGGCTTGACCACGGTTTTGGATTCTACCAACGAGAAGGTCGAGTCCTTCTTCTCCTTCTTGGGGTCCGAAGAGAACGGAATGCTGGCAGCATTGATCTGGTTCCGCAGAAAGGTTAGGCCGAATGCCTGCTTCGTATTCAGCCAGCCGACAAAACGATCTTCCTTCAATACCCCAAGCCGCCCCAAGGTGATACGGCTAGGTAAATCCGTGACCTGAGTATCCTCGACCTTATCCATGACTTCGGCCTTCGTCAGCTTAATCTCTGGCACCGTGGCACAATGTGAATCAGAAGACAGGGCCATGGTCAATTCGAACATTCGTGTACCAGGATAATAGGAGGTCAGCCTGCTCTCCTGCTGAATCATTAATTGAATGCCCATTCCCTGGTTCTTCGTTACCTGCATTAATTGTTCCAGCACATCGCTGGCTTCCCGTTCGCTCAAGAAGACAAACAGGGTTTCGCTTTCATCCGGCTTACGCAGGAAAAGATCCAGCAGGGCAGGTAAGCCCTGATCCACCGCTTTGACGTTAATGATAGAAATACGTGAATGGGAGAAAAAGAGCTGCCGGGTACTTGTAAGGTTGCTTCGGGCCACCGCTTCGGTCACTGTTGATCCTCGTTCGGTGAAGGTTAGAAAGGGTGGGGAGATCGACGAGCCTCCACTAGAACCGCCCATGCTACTGGTCGAGCTGGGGTTGATGATCTGGTAGGTGACGCGCCATTGGCCGTCCTCCCAGTCATATGCCGTGCCCGAGACAATGCCTAACTCGTCAAGCTCACGGTCATCCCAACAACCACTGAGCGTTACTGCCGCTAGACATAGGCTTAAACCCAGGTACAGGACTTTTTGGCCGCGTGCCCAAGTCAGCTTTATCATGATGGAGTTTCCTTTCTTTTGGATTTTAATTTGCCAGCCATTAAACTGTACAAATAGATAAGTGTGGGCAGGATCAGATTCACCAGCATCATGATGGGAAAACGCCCCTCTGCATTCAAGGCGGTCAGCTTGGATGGGTCCTTCCAGGTGTACAGGCATTCTGCGCAAATGACCATGAGAATACCGATGAGGTAGGGCTCCTTCTCTTTGACGCGAAACGTCTGCTTGAAGCATTCGAGAGTAACGAACAAGAAGATACCCAGCTTGAAGTAGATGGAGAGCATCCAATAGGATATGAACAAAATGTCGAGATTCTCCAGGAAGTTGCCGATATGGACGACGCTCAGCGAGATAAAGCCAGGATACGAAGTAGCCTTGATGTAGTTGGACCCAAAAATCATGAGCATTTCACACAGGTTCATAGTCATAAGTACGGTAATAATGAGCAGGGCCCTGTGGCCGATGCGTCCTGCTTGTTTGGGATCTTTCAGATAAGGGGCAAGGAACAGCAAAATTGCCACCTCGGAATACCAGGTCACCGGAGTCATGCTGCCCAGTAGCAATTCCCGATAGGAATGGTCAAAGACTGGAAGCAGCCGATGAATATCCAGATAATTCTTCAACCCAAACCAGTAAATTGGCAGAACAATGAAGTATAGCAAAAAAATCATGCTATTGACTTGACTGAGTGTGGCAATTCCCTGGTGCACCATATAGGCAGCAATCAGTAGGGAAATAATAATGATCACGAATACCGGAGTTTTAAACAATACGTTGTCTTTAAGGAAATTAACAAACTCCCGCAAAATGGAGGAGGAAGCATCCAGGTAATACTGCAGTAAAATCAGTCCCAACAACGTAGATACAACCGGGGAACTGACCTTGCTGACCCATTCGAGGAACGGAGCACCATCGTTATGCTTGATGATGAGTCCAATGATGACCGCCATGGCAATTCCTGTTGCGTAAGCAAACAAGACCGCCCAAGGCGAATCTTGGTCAAGATAGGTCACAATAATTGTGGGCAGAACGATAAAGGCCGTGGGTACAATCGCGTTAAAGATCAAGAGGACTGCATTCCACGAGCTGATTTTGGAATCCATGTTCAAATCACCTTTCCGGTTGCTTATGATGGCTCGAATTGGCATGCTTGCTGCTTGGTGAAGCTTGTCTTCTTGCCTCTTCAGCGGCAAAGATCTGGGGTCTGATCTTCATCATGGAATGCGGAGCACGAATGAAAATATCTTTCCAGTATCGGAAGGTCAGTGGTGCAACTGGCGACAGGTAAGGCACGCCAAAGGAGCGTAGTCCGGCCATATGAATTAATAAAACGATCAGGAAAGACATCATGCCGAACAACCCCAGGAACCCTGCAATCAGCATCATTACGAAGCGAATCAGCCGAATGGAGTTCGCAATGACTTGTGCCGGAATAACTAAGTTGCATATCGCGGTAAACGATACCACAATAACCATGGCGGCAGAGACCAGCCCGGCCTGCACAGCGGCTTGTCCAAGTACTAGTGCCCCTACGATAGATATGGCGGGACCGATGGCCCGCGGCATCCGAACGCCCGCCTCACGCAGCACGTCGAAGGTTAACTCCATCATTAGCGCTTCAATCAGCGCAGGGAAGGGAACACCTTCACGTTGGGCGGCCAGGCTGACCAGAAGCGTGGTCGGGAGCATTTCCTGATGAAAGGTCGTGATGGCGATATATAATGCCGGTAGCATCATCGATACGAAGAAGGATGTGAACCGGATCATTCTAAGGAAAGAGGATATATCAAAGCGTTGATAGTAGTCCTCGCTCGACTGGAAGAAGCTAAAGAAGGTCGAAGGGGCCAGCAAGGAAAAGGGAGTCCCGTCAATTAAAATGCCGACTTGTCCCTCCAGCACTCCTCCGGCCAAGGCGTCCGGACGTTCGGTATTCTGTATGGTCGGGAACGGAGTCAGACTTCCGTCCTGAATCAATTCTTCAATATAATTGCTCTCCAGTATGGCATCGGTATTGATGGCATTCAGTCGTTTGCGGATTTCGCCCAGCACCTTGTCGCTGGCAATCCCTTTCAGATAAACTAGGGCGATATCGGTATGCGTACGCTGTCCGATCTTGTACTCTTCAATCCGCAGATCAGACGATTTGATTCGGCGGCGCATGAGAGAAGTGCCTGTACGGAGATCCTCGGTGAAGGATTCCTTCGGCCCACGAGTAACACCTTGTGAACTGGGTTCACTGATGCTGCGCTTCTCCCAGCCTGCGGTATCTGCGGACAGGGCATGATTGGTCCCGTCGATGAGAATAATGGTATGTCCTTCGAACAGCATCGCATGGAGGACCTCAAAGGTTTTACACTCCGATACTTCGCCAATGGCGAGCACCTCGTCTTTCATCTTCGCGAGCATCCATTCCGGGGACATATCAGGCTCCCGCAAAGCGGGATGCTTGGTCAGTGTCAGCAGGATATCCTGATTCAGCGTATCCTGATTGACCAGTCCGCTGATATATACCAAGGCCACTTCGGGCTTGATTCCAGGCTCATTGACGCGGCGGAAGATGACGTCGGAACTTTGTCCGATCGTATCCCTTAAATGCTGCAAGTTGAAGGCCAACGAATGCGTTAAGGCCCGTGAGGAGGGAACCGAGGTATTTCCCTGTTCATGCTTGGGCTTCTTTTTCGTATTACTGAACGAGAAGAGCGGCTTCATGGATATCCTCCTTCCTCTATGATGTTGTAGTATACCCGGGAGTGAGTCCCTTATCCTTCCTGAAAGAGAAGAAGCAAGCAACAGAGGAAGCGTGTATTTGCTTATTAGAGGTAGTTCAAAAAGTCGTCTTCCCAGAACGAAGTTATTCGAGAAGTGGGTTCGACATCGAATCTTGAATTCACCCGGGCCTTCCGGTGCTCACGTACCCACTACGTACGCTCCACTCCTCAGTCCCTAGCTTCATCCAACCTTCTCGGTCCTAGAAACTCGACTTTTTGAACACGCACTATTAATGAAATTTTCATGAAATTTTCGTGATATGAGCCTGTTTTCGTCTTCTAGTGTTATTTGGAGTTTGAGCAATTGAAGCACATCCGATATAATACGGTTCTGAGCTAAGGTGAGGAGCTGAGTTTTGGTGAGATGGACGATTGGTTTGCGTAACTTAAAGACAGGGTTGGCCATTTGCATTTGTGTGATCGTGGCGGCTTTATTGCGCCTGGAATATCCCTTCTACGCAGCCATTGCCACCATCATCTCGATGGAGAACTCGGTGACCAATTCGTTTACCGCTGGCAAGCATCGGACGATGGGGACATTTGTTGGCGCGATCGTTGGCGCTTCCTTTGCTATGGTTGCTCCAGGGAATGCGGTGTACTGCGCCATTGGCGTAGTTATTGTCATATATATTTGTAACGTGCTGAAATGGAATAAATCGATATCGATTGGATGCATTGTGTTTTTGGCTATTATGCTAAATTTGGATGTTGGCGAAGGTGCGATATTTTATGGGTTAAATCGTATTACGGATACACTCATCGGCATCGCTGTGGCTGTTGTGGTTAACCTGGTGATCTTTCCACCCAAGCATGAGGTTTATCTGCAAAAGGCAAGAAAGGCAGCGGCCAAGAAGGTGGCCGAGGTATTTGACCAGGTGGTAGAACGTGGGGAGAGAGCTAATCTAAAAGGACTGCGCGACGAACTGAATGCGCTGGAGAAGTATTATCGTCTTTGTAAGGAAGAGTTCCATCTGACAAAGGACCAAAATGCGACCATGGACCAAATCGGTGAGGAGATTGAGTCTTATCGACATATTTATGAGCACTTGATCATCGTCTGGCGACTGGTTAATGAGTCCCATCCGGTGCTTCATTTAGAGGATGGTGCAGATCACAGCGTGGTTGACAGCATGGATGAGGATATAAGCCAACGAATTGATATCGTATATAACTATCATGTGAATTGGATTTTTAACGAGTTGCAGCAATTGGGCCTTCCTGTCCCGCTCAAGGAGCGAATTCATTGGGCGCCTGATCTACAGCAACTCCCCGGGAGAGCGATGTAGAGATACATTTTGAATTAAAAGAAGGTAAATATATACAGTTCAAGGGAAACCGGATTGAAAGTAACTCAACTTTGAGTTAAACTTGAACTAGATCATAAAAGGAGCCGTGCTGGACACACGACTCCTTAGCAATAGCCGCTTTTAAGGGCGGTGGCTTAAACCAAAGGATGATGGACGAAAAGTAGGCCAATTACCTTGTCACGGGCGGTCTACTTTTTGTTGTGAAATGACAATATAAGAACGACCAATGTCGCGAATGAAATCATTAGCGTCAGAGTGTCCTTAATGTCCACAGGCATCACCTCCCTTCCGAGAGGTTAGCCGACCGCCCATATAAGCCCTGTTCTATTGCTTTCTAAATTATACCATATATTGTAGAGGAGCGGCCCTTTGGCCGCTTTTTTTAAATTCTCAAAAATCAAGGCAACAGGATTGAATTGCGCCTCTTGGTCTGAAGAAAATCCAAGTTATTATCTTTAAATGTTCCATGGCGTATCAGAAAAAGAGCGCTTATAATATAGGCGAATTAAGATATGTAAGGAAAGGATCTTCTAATGAATGCTATATTTACAATGCATAACATAGCAAAATTAGCTTGGAACCTGGAAGGGGAACAATCCAATAACTGGCTATTCTCGGGGTTGTCTGCTGAATGGACAAAACCAGAAAAAATTGCGCTGATTGGTCCATCTGGTCAAGGGAAAAGCACGTTGCTTCGGATAATGGCTTTACTGGATCAGCCTGATGAAGGCGACTTGTTATTGAATGGGGTTTCATTTCGAGACACTGATCCGCGTTTGTGGCGAATGGCCGTTGCTTATGTTTCGCAACAGGCTGTAATGTTACCGGGCAGTATAAATGACAATTTATATACAGTGAGCAGATTGCATAATTTCCCCTATGATTCCACACTTGCTTCGCAACTCATGGCACAGGTAGGACTGGATCATTTGGACCTTAATAAACAAGCAAAGAGTTGCTCTGGTGGTGAAAAACAGCGCATTTCGCTTGTACGTACTCTACTCATGCGGCCCAGTATCCTTTTATTAGATGAAATCACGGCCTCCCTTGACGTGAACAGCACCCAAAAAGTGGAGGAACTGCTCACGCAATGGCATGCTCAGGAAGGAACCTCTCTGATTTGGGTTACACACGATTTGGAACAGGCTCGCAGAAGTAGCCATCGATTATGGTTTATGGAGAATAGGACGATGAGGGAATATAACACTTCCGAATTTTTTCAGCATTCCAAGGAAGAGCTTTCATAGCATGGAGGATGAGAAGAGCCATGTCATTAACCGCACTTAGCTTTACACTTCTTTTTATTATAGGAACAATGGCTGTTTCAATCTGGCAGAAGCTTGGTTTGGAGAGGGATATTGCTGTTGGTACAATTCGCTCGGCGGCGCAGTTATTAATTATAGGGTATGTTTTACAATTCATTTTTCAATCTGATCATTTTATGCTTATCGTTCTTATCCTATTTCTTATGATTAATATTGCTTCATGGAACGCAACCAAGCGTGGCAAGGGACTGCCCGGGTTGTATTTGAAAATAGCTGTGGCAATTTCGGCCTCAGAGATTGTGATGATGAGCATTCTGCTTGGCTTACATATTATTGAACCTACAGCGCAATATATTGTTCCACTTAGCGGGATGACAATCGGTAGCGCCATGGTGGTCTCCGGTTTGTTCATTAATCATTTAAAGCAGGCTGTTGCTGCAAGCAAAGAAGAAATTGAAACGCTGCTATCCTTAGGGGCAACCGCGAAGCAAGCTATGCAAAGGGTCAGAACAAGTGCTGTAAAATTTAGCATGATTCCAACGATTGATGGAATGAAAACGGTAGGGCTTGTTCAACTGCCGGGAATGATGACAGGGATGATTGTTGCCGGAGCTGATCCTGTCATAGCAGTACGTTATCAGATTCTAATCGTTTTTTCTTTTACCGCATCGGCTGCCATGACAAGCATTCTGATCAGTACCCTAATTTATCCCCTCTTCTTCACTAAAGATCTGCGTCTTAGGATACCTGCAAGTGGGAACATCCTTTAACTTCACTTGACTTACAATATGATGGACACAAATTTGTAGATTGTTTATAATTGATATTGATTATTATTATCAAGATTTTTTTTACAAAACACTACCCGATGGGGTGGTGTTTTATCATTTTTTGAATAAGGAAAGGATAGAAGTCTATGTCTACGATTACTCTTGTGAATAGCAGCCCTTTTCTGCAAGGGGTGGTGTATGAAATTGCAGAAGCGTGGCAAGCTTCACAGATTCCAACATGGGCAGACGGTCGACAGATGGAGCATCATACATTGATCTATATAGCTCGAGGAAACGTTAAGCTTGAGGCGGATGGACGATGGGAGAAGCAGACGCGACAAGCTCTTTATATATATTCTCCAGGCACTGAAATAAAAATGAGTGTCAGTACAAAAGAGGAACTTCAGCTCTACTGGATCAGCTTTGACATTTATAGGCTTATGAAGAAAGAACAGCAAGTAAGGGAATACCATCGTGAACCTCAATTTCCTTTACAAGGTCTTATTCGCCTAGGAGGCAGCCAATTTAAACAGTTATTTGACTTGCTGGTTGCAGAAGGGCAGCTATGGCGAGATCAAAATCCGTTTTCTAGTCAGCAATACCTGCATGATATGCTGGATGGTCTGCTACGTTACGCGGAGCCGATTCTAAGCGATTCGGATATGAGGTTAAAAGTAACACTGGATTATCTGCAGAATCACTACCGTGAAGATATCAGGGTCAATGAGTTGGCCAAAATGGTAGAACTTCACCCTTCGTATTATTCACAACTCTTCAAGCAATTAATGAACAAATCTCCAGTATCCTTCCTAACGCATTTACGGATAAATAGAGCACAGGAAATGCTCTTGTTGACGGATAAGACAATTCGAGATGTCGCAACTGAGGTTGGTTATAAAGATGAATTCTACTTCAGCAGGCGATTTAAGGAAACAAGTGGCATTGCTCCAAAGTCTTTTGCCCGAAAGAGGGATAAGCGGATAATTTCTCTTTCACAAGCATATACAGATCATTTATATACTCTTGGTCTGACACCCTGTGCCGCCCAGCTACACCGCTTTCTTCCACTAAGAACTAAAGGTCTGACATTGCCTGAGCATGCCGCGGATCCCTGGGGGATTAGCAGAGAAGCCTTCTTAAGCGAACAGCCAGACCTGATTTTATGCAAGGATAATGTGCTGTCCAAAGCCAGAGAGCATATCAATGATATTGCGCCTATTATAGCTATTCCTTGGCTTAGCCTGGACGTGTACGGCCATTTATTTAAGATTGCTGAACTGGTAAACAGGGAACAAGAAGCGGAGTCATGGATTCAGGCACATGAACGGACGGCTGAAGGTTACCGTAAAAAGCTTCGTTCTGTAACAGGTTCAGGGACTGTTGCTGTGTGTGTTTGCCGTCAACATGAACTTCGCATGTATGGAGCCAGAAATATCGGGCATGTGCTGTATCGGTCCCTGCAGTTAAAGCCACCTGAAAAGATACAGCAACAGATAAGTCAACATTCCGCTGGAACGGGTTATAACTGGACTGCCATTCAACCCGATGAACTCCAAGAATATGACTCAGACTTTATATTTTTCGCTGTGGAAACAGAAGGGGATAAACGTCGCGTCTTGGAGATGCAAAGAAGGCTTCCAGCCTGGAGGCGGCACTCGGCTATACACAAACAGCGCTTCTTTTTTATCGATTGGAACAAATGGCTTATTTACGCACCTCATGTAATTGGCCAACAAATGGATGAGGCAGTAAGGTTGCTTATGCAATCTCCTAGCCTTAGAGAATCAATCTAAGAAAAATCCATGTGGAAATCTAAGAATTTGATATGTACCCCACTGAAATAATGGATACAATTAATGATAATGATTCTCATAATCAAAAGGAAGGGGGAGCCACTTAGAGCGCAGGATAATGAAATCATATTCTAGATTAGGTACTTATCTATGGTTTATCGCGGCGGCCATAAGTTTGTTAATTTCCATGTTTTTAGCGGTGTCTTATGGGGCCAAGGATATATCGCTTCAGAGTGTGTGGGCTGCGGTTTTTCAGTATGATTCATCCCTAACCGCGCATCAAATCATACATGAACTTCGGCTTCCTCGGGTTCTTGGGGCAGTGATAACTGGAATGGCGTTCTCCGTAGCAGGGTCCATTATGCAAGGTGTAACCCGTAACCCCTTGGCTGATAGTGGAATTCTTGGTGTTAATGCAGGGGCTGCCTTTTCAGTTGCTATATGTTTTGCTATAGCACCAGGGCTGTCTTATTGGGGGATTATTTTCTTTTCCTTCATTGGAGCGACTGTTACTACCCTGTTCATTATTGTACTGGGTTCATCAACACCAGGGCAGTTGACCTCCTTGCGGTTGACGGTTGCAGGTGCGATAGTAGCAGCTATTTTACATTCGTTAAGTACAGGAATTGCCATTTATTTCGATCTCAGCCAGGACTTGGCTTTCTGGTATGCCGGCGGAGTAGCAGGGGTTAACTGGGAGCACTTACGAGTGATCACTCCCATTGTTCTGCTAGCTATTTTCTGGGCAGTTATGATAGGAAGACCGATTACTTTCATGTCTCTTGGAGAAGAAACCGCGGTCAATTTGGGGGTGAACACTGGACGAATACGAATTGTCGGATTGTTCATTGCGGTTATTCTTGCTGGATCTTCGGTCGCCGTGGCTGGAGCAATTAGTTTTGTAGGGTTGGTGGTTCCTCATATTGCACGCAGATTGCTGGGTCCGGATTATCGTGTCTTAATCCCATTTTCTGCATTGCTTGGAGCCGTATTGTTGGTTTGGGCTGACTTCGCTTCGCGGATGGTTAATCCTCCTCAAGAATTTGCAATAGGTGCAATGGTAGCGTTGGTTGGCGTTCCCTTCTTCCTTTACCTGGCGCGTAAAGAAGGGAGGGAGCTTTGAAATGAATGCACACAAAGAAATCTTGGCGAGAAAAAGATTTCGGCGTGCGGTAGCGTTTAGCCTCATTTTTTCATTCGTTGCTGTCATTGTTGTTTTAATCAGTTTGAACACTGGCAGTATTTCGCTGTCCCCTGCTTCCGTGTGGCAGACGATGATGGGTTACGGAACGAACGAAGAGAAAATGATCTTATTTGATTACCGCTTGCCCCGAATTATTATAACCATGTTGGCGGGAATTGGTCTTGGCGTTTCAGGTGCCGCGTTTCAGGGGACAACCAGAAATGCTCTTGCTGATCCGGGTATCCTGGGCATTAATACTGGAGCTGCATTGGGTCTTATTATTTTCGTTTCTTTTTTTCGGACGATGGAGGGGCCCTTATCACTGCTAATCCCGATATTCACGTTTGCTGGGGGAACTTTGTCAGCATTCATCATTTTTCTTTTTGCTTATGATCGCCACCATGGAATATTACCTATCCGTCTAATCCTAGTAGGAATCGCAGTTGCTGCCGGAATTAGTGCAGTTACTCTCATATTATCCTTGAAGCTGGATGAAGAAACTTATTCGTTCGCTGCCCGCTGGTTAGCCGGCAGTGTATGGGGCAGAGACTGGATTCATGTATGGTCACTACTACCATGGGTTGCTCTACTTGTCCCATGTATATATAGTCGCTCTCAAACGTTGGACATTCTATCTCTAGGTGATGAAATAGCTCATAGTCTAGGCAGTCATGTAACCCGTGAGCGTCTACTTCTCTTGGGTACGGCGGTTGCCTTAACGTGCGCGAGCGTGTCGGTGGCTGGAGGAATCGGATTTATTGGGTTGGTTGCTCCTCATATTGCGAAACGTCTGACAGGTCCACAGCATCGTTACTTCTTACCAGTCGCCGCATTGATTGGGCTTGTTATTTTGGTGTCGGCAGATACCATCGGCAGATCCATATTTCGGCCGAATGCGATACCGGCAGGTGTGGTAGTTGCACTTGTTGGTGGTCCCTACTTTTTATATCTTTTATTTAAGAGTAAAAACTGATTTAATACACAATAATTATGCTGGGAGAACTGATTTCATATGAAAAAGATAACATTTATGTTTGTTTCATTTTTGCTGGTTGCGATACTTTCTGCCTGTGGGCAATCTAACGAGCAGACTGAATCTTCGTCTTCGACTCCGACTAATTCGGAGGCAGATATCATTTCACATGATCCAAATGCCAAGATTGCGTCTATGTCTATTCACATCACTAACAATTTGCTGTCACTCGGAATTACTCCAGCGGGGTCTGTTGTTGGAGGAGATGTCAAAGACTTTTTACCTCATGTAAAAGACCGGTTAGAAGGAGTCGCTAAGTTTGGGGTAGTTACAGATCCGGATATGGAGGCTGTGCTGGGGCTAAAGCCTGATGTTGTATACATTGATGAAGTGTACTCTGGACAAGATTTAGCAAAGTTCGAGAAGATTGCTCCAACAATTACGATTGATATGGATAGTGGCACGTGGCGGGAACACTTAAAACGTATTGCCGAGCATGTTGGACGAGAACAGGAAGCAGAGGACTTTATTCAGGATTACGAGGCAAAAGCAAAGCGGGTTAAAGGGTTAATAGCAGATGAACTAGGAGCAGATGCCAAAATAATGGCAGTTCGGATGACCGCAAAGGAATTACGCGTTATGGGGACAAGACGGCCTCTCGGACCTATAATGTTTGAGGATTTGGAATTGAAGATGGCAGATGGGGTGGAGAAAATTCCTGCCGACGAGCCTTACCAAGTCATATCCAGAGAAGTATTACCAGATTATGATGCGGATGCTATCTTTGTAATCGTTAGTACCGGTGATGTAGCAAAGAGTAATTATGAAGAGTTAACAAAAAATCCAATCTGGCAAAATCTCAAAGCGGTAAAAAATAATCATGTCTATGTTCTTGACGGACAGAAATGGCTGGATTACTCCTCCATTGGACATAGTATGGCATTGGATGATGCTGAGAAATTATTTAGTAAGTAATCATTGTGATACAGAAGGGGAGCCACATTGTGGCTCCCCTTTAAGCTGCTGCCTAGGTCGTTTCCCCAACAACTAATTCTACGTCCACAATGGTCGTGCTGTTAATTTCATCATCTTTATTTTCAATCATTTGAATGAGCGTATTTAATAGCAGGCGCCCGATTCGGTCAATAGGCTGCTTGATGGTTGTCAGCTTGGGATTTTGCAGCATTCGGGTGAAGCTATGATGGTCATAGCCGACGATCTTCAACTGTTCAGGGACTTTAATCCCCTTCTGCTGTGCATAAATATAGAGGGCATATGCCACAATATCATTACTGCAGAAAACCCCATCGTAACCAGACAACTCAATTGTAGACAATTCATGGGTGATGAAATCCCAGAAATAGTCGAAGGTCAATTTATTGCGGGCGCCTTCAACAAAGTCGTAATCCACCTTGTATTTCATACAAGTAAGGATGAAGGCATCTCCCCGTCGGTTGGAGAGCATATCCAGATCAAGCGGACCGGAAATGTGCAGAATCCGCTTGCAGCCTTGCTTGATCAGATGCTCGGTAGCAAGCTCCCCCCCACGATAGTTGTCTGAGCCGATACATGGAATGTTGGGGGAGATCATCCGGTCAAAGGAGACAATTGGCAAGGTAGCCTTCTTGTATTGGTCAATATCCAAGGTATGACTACACATGATGATACCGTCAACTTGATTTTGCCGGAGCATGCTGATGTAATTGGCTTCCTTCTCGGGATCGTCCAGCGAATTGCAGACCAGCACTTTATAATTACGGTCATTGGCCTGGATTTCGATATATTTGATGAGCTCGGAGAAGAACGGGTGATTGGAGTCAGGGACGATGACCCCGATAAAGAAGGTTTGGCTTTTTTGCAGAGCTCTGGCAATCAGATTAGGATGATAATCCACGGCTTCCATAGCCGCCTCCACTTTTCTGCGCGTTTCTTTGCCGATATAGCCGCGATTGTTAATTACCCGGGATACAGTCGTAACGGAAACTCCGGCCTTTTTGGCCACATCTTTAATACTTGACATAAGATCATCCTTCGTTTGTTGTTGTTGCCCTTTGTAAAAATTCTATAGAAGGGGCTTAAATCCTTCCTTGTAAACTATAGCATCGATGTGTTAACGTTACCACATTTTTATGGTTTATGCGTCATATTATTTCCTAATGTCCTTGTTTTATGTCGATTTTTTTATATGAAAACGTTTGACATAAAATCAAAAAGGAATATAATAAGTTCATGAGTTCGTTCATGAACCGATTTCAAAAAAAGCAGACTGGGGGAACACAAAATGAAGAAGTGGATGTCACTCTCCATTGCCTTGGCACTTGTTGTTACAGTGCTATCGGCTTGTGGAGGAAATGGCAAGGAAGGTACTGAAGGCCAAGGGGCTGGTAATACGACTGGTAAGGCTGTAGATATTACGGTGCTGGTTGGTAAAGAGGAAATTGCCAAGCCTTTTGAGGCGATGGTCAAGGATTACAATGCATCGCAAGATAAGGCGAAAGTCACTATCATTCCATTGTCTGGTGCAAACGGATACGAAAGAATGACAACTTTGTATGCCGCGAACAATGCGCCAACAGTAATCAGTATCGGGCAAGAAATGCCGCTGATGAAGGACAAGTTGCTGGATCTGACCAATGAAGAGTGGGTCAAGAATGCATCTGCCGGTACGCTGGATTACGCAACCTTTGATGGTAAAGTACTCGGTATGCCAATGTCCGTAGAAGCTTTTGGTTTTATCTACAACAAAGCTATTTTGGACAAAGCAACCGGAGGTAGCTTTGATCCTGCAACAATCAAAACTATTGACGACTTGAAAGCGCTTTTTGAAAAGGTTCAAGCGAGCGGCGTTGCACCGATTACGGTAACTCCAATTGATTGGTCGCTTGGTGCTCACTTCTCGAATATTCTGTTCGCTACTCAATCGGAGGATCGGGATGCGCGTCATAAGTTCCTCGAAGATGTGTCCGCAGGCTCCGTAGATCTTGCTAACAACGCCGTATTCAACGGCTGGATGGACACTTTCGATTTGATGAAGCAATATAACACGGCAAAAGATGCTCCACTGGCAGCGCAATATGACGAAGCTCCATTGTTGCTCGCTGATGGAGGCGCAGCGATGTGGTTCATGGGCAACTGGGCATATCCACAGATCAAAGAAGCCGATCCTGATGGCGAATACGGCTTCCTGCCGGTACCAATTAGCAATAATGCTGATGACTATGGTAACAGCCAAATCTCGGCCAGTGTATCCTTGTACTGGGGAATTGACAAAGAGCAATCCACACCTGAAGAGCAAGCCGCAGCTAAAGATTTCCTGAACTGGATGATTGGCAGTGCAGAAGGTCAGGATTACTACGTGAACCAATTCAGCGCAATTCCTGCCTTCAGTAACTTCCAGGTCCAACCGGAAGATAGCTTGTCGCAATCGGTGTTGTATTACATGGACAAGCAGCAAACTCTGGAGTGGATGAACCTGTACTTCCCACCAGATGGCTTCCCAACCATGGGAGCCGCCTTGCAGAAATATCTGACAGGTGCGCTTGACCGTGACGGTGTTGCTAAGGAATTCGAGAATTATTGGAAAACAAAGAAATAACAAAAAAGAAATAACAAAGTTGAACTATAGAGGGAAAGGCCATCCGGCTTTTCCCCTACCTTATTATTCAGAGCCCTTCTTGGAGGTTATCCAACCCTATGTATAATGAAAAAACTTGGATAGGTAAATTAAAAGTTTTCGGATTGTTTGCGGCCATCCCGCTATTTGCATTCACCACGGTCATCATCGTGCCCTTCTTTGCCGGGCTGTTCATGACCTTGACGAACTGGCAGGGGACTGGCAGTTTCGAATTTACGGGCCTGAGCAACTACGTAACGGCTCTGCAAGATGCTATATTTTGGGACTCCATGTGGTTAACGATCCGTTATGTATTCTTTACGTTGATTTTGACTAATGTGATTGGTTTTGCCCTCGCACTCATCGTAACTAGTGGGCTGCGCAGCCAGAACTTCTTCCGTGCCGGATTCTTCACGCCCAACCTGATTGGCGGAATCATTCTCGGTTTCGTGTGGCAGTTTATTTTCACCAAAGTCCTTGTATATGTAGGTACTGAACTGCACTTAGGCATCTTCTCTTCATCATGGCTTGCCGACCCGGGTACGGCCTTCTGGTCTCTCGTCGTGGTTGGCGTTTGGCAAAATGCAGGTTATATGATGCTGATCTACATTGCCGGGTTGACGGGGATTTCCGAATCGCTGACCGAAGCGGCCAATCTGGATGGTGCCGGTTACTTCAGACAGTTGATTAGCATACGCATCCCGTTGATGGTACCTGCCTTTACAATCAGCTTGTTCCTGACGCTGCAACGCAGCTTTATGGTCTATGATACCAACTTGTCCCTGACCAAGGGGGGACCGTTCCGTTCGACGGAAATGATTGCGATGCACGTCTACAATGAAGCGTTCGTGTATCAGAATTACGGGCCAGGACAAGCCAAGGCATTTGTATTATTCCTGATCGTGGCACTGATTGCCATTTTGCAAGTTAGAGCGATGAAAAAAGTGGAGGTGGAAGCGTGATGAGCGGCAAAGTCATAAGAAAGTCACTGTTATTTGTCGTAAGCGCGCTGATGCTCGCTTTGTTCATTTTCCCGTTATTAATGATCTTCTTGAATTCCTTGAAGCCACGCCTGGATATCGTTCGGGACCCGCTGAGTCTGCCCGAAACCCTGAGCTTCGGCAACTACAAGGAAGCCTTTGAAACGATGAACTTTCTGCATGCTTTATCTAATTCCGTCATCGTTACGGTACTATCGGTGGCACTCATTATTGTGTTTGCAGCGATGCTCGCTTATTTTCTGGTTCGCTGGAAATGGAAGCTCAATAACTATATCCTGATGGTGCTCGTATCCTCAATGATTATTCCGTTTCAGGCGGTTATGATTCCGTTTGTTTCGATTTATGGGGATTTGAACATGCTGAACAGCAAGTGGTGGCTGGCCTACTTCTACTTGGGATTTGGACTGGCCATGGCGACCTTCATGTTCCACGGCTTTGTCAAAGGTGTGCCTAAGGAATTGGAAGAGGCTGCTTTGATCGACGGAGCGGGTAAATTACGTGTATTTGCCCAAGTTGTCTTCCCCATCCTTAAGCCTATCTCAACCACGTTGGCTATTTTGGATGTCTTGTGGATCTGGAATGACTTCCTGTTGCCATCCTTGGTCCTGATTGGGGAGAACGACAGAACCTTGCCGTTGTCCACCTTCTATTTCTTCGGGAAATACACATCCGACTACGGAGTAGCTATGGCGGCGTTAGTATTATCCATGATTCCGGTTATTTTCTTCTATTTATTTATGCAAAAACAAATTATTCGCGGTGTCGTTGAAGGAGCAGTTAAATAATGTCATATGAACCAACGAATTATTTGGACAATTCCATCATGAAGGCGGAAGAATATCTGGAACGGGTTAAGCCCGTGGCCGATGAGAGCCGGTGGAAGCCCAATTATCATGTTTCCGCGTCGGCCAATTGGCTGAGCGATCCGAACGGATTCAGCGCATATAAGGGAGACTATCATTTATTTTATCAGCATCATCCTTACGCTCCTAAATGGGGAAATATGTTCTGGGGTCATATGAAGAGTAGTGATCTGGTACGCTGGGAGCATCTGCCCGTGGCCTTGGCGCCAGACCAGGAGTACGACAAGGACGGTTGTTTCTCCGGGAGTGCCATCGAGAAGGACGGCAAGCTGTACTTGCTGTATACCGGCAATGTATGGACCGGTTCAGACTGGACGCAGGAATTGCTTCAGGTGCAGTGCGCGGCGGTTAGCGAAGACGGCATCACCTTCACCAAGCTGGAGCAAAATCCATTGATCGAATCGGCGCCGAAGGGCAATATTCATCCTTATCATTTCCGCGACCCCAAGGTATGGCAGCAAGGAGAACATTATTACATGGTGCTTGGTTCACGTAGCCAGGATGACCGTGGACAGGCCTTATTGTATAAATCATCTGATTTGCTGGACTGGGAGTTTGTTAACGTGTTGGCACAAGGGGATGAGCGTCTGGGTTTCATGTGGGAATGTCCCGATCTGTTCGATCTGGCCAATCAACATGTGCTTATTATTTCGCCGGAAGGCATGCAGCCGGAAGGCGATCTATATCATAACAAAAGCCAATCGGGTTACCTGATTGGACATTTTGATGAAATGCAGGGTTCGTTCGAGCATCATGATTTTCATTTGCTGGATTACGGTTTTAACTTTTATGCACCACAGACGGTGCTGGACCGCCAAGGAAGACGAGTCATGATTGGCTGGATGTCCTTATGGGACGGAGATAAGCCGGAAGAAGCCCATGAGTGGGCAGGAGCAATGACGATGCCGCGGATGCTAACGCTGAAGGGTGAGCAGTTGTATAGCACGCCTTTACCCGAAATGGAGAGCTTGCGTAAGGAGTATGTCAGTCATGGCAATATAACTCTGGACCAAGAGTTTGCACTTGATGGTGTCCGGGGGAATAGTGTTGAATTGGAACTGGCTATTGAGGCCGAGGCCAATTCGGTGTTTGGGGTGAAGATCGGCTGTAGTCCGGATGGTATGGAGAAGACGTTATTAACCTTTAACGGACCGGAAGGCAAATTGATTCTGGACCGCACTCGTTCTGGACAAGGAGTGGGAGGAATACGCAAAGCCCCGGTGCAATTGCAGGATGGCCGTTTGCTCTTGCGTATTTTTATTGACAACTCATGCATCGAAATCTTCATTAATGATGGCGAGCAGGTAATGAGCGCTCGATTTTATCCGGGGGAAGACTCCGACGGAATTTTGTTCTTTGGCGACGGATCAGCCGTACTGGAGAAGCTTAATAAATGGGAAATGGACAGCTGCTGGCTGTAAATTATACATGGTATTATCTTTTGAATTTCATGATTTCATCGGGTACGGAGGGTACGAACAATGAGAGAGCAAAAGCAGCAGTGGTGGAAGGAAAGCGTGGCATACCAGATTTATCCACGCAGCTTTCAAGACTCCAACGGAGACGGAATCGGGGATTTGCGAGGGATTATCCAGCGCCTCGATTATTTGCAGTATCTGGGGATTGATCTGTTGTGGTTAAGTCCGGTTTATGATTCCCCGAACGATGATAACGGGTATGATATCTCGGATTACCATGGCATTCTGGCGGAGTACGGAACGATGGAAGACATGGACGAGTTGCTGGAAGAAGCGGGGAAACGAGGCATTCGTCTCGTTATGGACTTGGTGGCTAACCATACGTCGGATGAGCATGCCTGGTTCATCGAGTCGCGTTCTTCCAAGGATAATCCCAAGAGAGACTGGTATATTTGGCGTCCGGCCAAGGACGGCAAGGAGCCAACCAACTGGGAATGCGCATTCGGGGGCTCTGCCTGGGAATGGGATGAGGCGAGCGGCGAGTATTACCTTCACTGCTTCTCGAAGAAGCAGCCGGACCTGAACTGGGAGAATGAAGAGGTTCGGCGGGAAATCTACAATATGATTGATTGGTGGATGGATAAAGGCATCGCAGGCTTCCGCGTTGATGCCATTACTTACATCAAGAAGGACCCTGCTTATCCTCAGCTTGAACTTGAAAATGGTCGCTCCTTTGCTCCAATCGAGAAGGCTAGCTTGAACCAGGATGGTATTCTGGATTTCTTACGGGAAATGAAGCAGGAGGCCCTGGAACCTCGCGGGGCAATTACAGTGGCTGAAGCACCCGGCGTACCGCTGGAGCAAATTCCGGATTTCGTGGATGAAACGGATGGAGTATTTACGATGTTGTTCCAGTTCGGGCATGTGGATCTGGATATCAAGCCTGGTGGCAAGGCGGAATTTATTGACTGGGACATGAAGAAATTCAAGGATGCCTTGTCGCTATGGCAGAAGGAATCCAATCGTCAAGGCTGGATGGGGTTGTTCCTGGAGAATCACGATCATGTGCGTTCAGTATCGAAATTCGCGAGTGACGGTCCATATCGTGAGCCTGCGGCCAAAATGCTGGCAGCCTATTATTTCCTCATGCGCGGTACTCCGTTTATCTATCAAGGTCAGGAAATCGGCATGACGAATTGTCATTTCGAATCCATCCATGAATATCGTGATATCGGCAGCATCAACCTGTTCCGCGAGGAAACGGCGAAGGGGCGTTCGGCCGAAGAAATTATGGATTATCTGGGCCGGCGCAGCCGCGATCAGGGGCGAACCCCCATGCAGTGGAGCAGTGATGCAGAAGCTGGATTTACCAGCGGTGAACCTTGGATCAAGGTAAACCCTAACTATCAACAAATTAACGTGGATGACAATATGAAGGATCAGGATTCTGTTCTCCAGTTCTATCGCCAGTTAATTGCACTCAGACGGGAACATTCGGCTCTGGTCTACGGATTTTACGAGGACCTTTACGAAGAATCCAATGAAATTGGAGCTTACCGCCGGGTTTATGGAGACGAGCAATTCGTTGTTATTTGCAACTTTACGGATCACGAAGTAGCACTGACCGAATTAGCTGAGCTTTCATCCGTTGGGGAACTGCTTCTGTCTAATTATAAGGAACGGAAATCAGACGTGCTGCAGCCTTATGAGGCTTTGGTGTTCCAGTCAGCCGCCGGAACAGGAGGGGAGCAATAAGAATGGAACGGTCGATTAAGGAAATTGTCCGCCAATTGACTTTAGAGGAAAAGGCCAGCCTTTGCTCGGGTCAGGACTTCTGGCGGTTGAAGACGGTGGAGCGTTTGGGAGTTCCCTCCATTATGGTTGCGGATGGCCCTCACGGGTTGCGCAAGGAAGTAGAGAATGCAGATTATCTGATTGCGGGTCAAAGTATTCCGGCTACATGTTTTCCTTCTGCCGCTGGCTTGGCTTGTTCCTGGGATCGTTCATTAATCCGCGAGATGGGATCGGCGTTAGGTGCTGAGTGTCAGGCTGCGGGCGTATCCGTTCTGCTGGGCCCGGGTGCCAACATCAAGCGCAGCCCGCTGTGCGGCAGAAACTTTGAATATTTCTCGGAAGACCCTTACCTATCCTCAGAGATGGCGGGCAGTCATATTCAAGGTGTGCAAAGTCAAGGGGTAGGCACTTCGCTTAAGCATTTCGCCTTGAACAATCAGGAATACCGCAAGATGACAGTGGATGCTGTTGTGGACGAACGGACGTTGCGGGAGATTTATCTCGCCAGCTTTGAAGGGGCTGTTAAGGAGGGCCAGCCATGGACCGTAATGACAGCATATAATCGGGTCAATGGCGAATATTGCGCCGAGAACAAGACCTTGCTTACCGATATTCTGCGGGATGAATGGGGTTTTGAAGGCGTGGTCGTATCGGATTGGGGTGCGATTAATGAACGGGTACCTGGCCTGCGCGCTGGTCTTGATCTGGAGATGCCGTTCAGCCTAGGAGAAGGCGATGCCAGGATTGTCCAGGCTGTGCAAAATGGCGAACTGGATGAAGCACTGCTAGACAGAGCTGTCACCGTATTATTGAAGCTCGCCTTCAAGGGACATGAAGCCAAGCGGGAGCAAGCTTCTTTTGACGCGGAGGAGCATCATCGTCTGGCTAGAAGAGTGGCGCGGGAAAGCATGGTATTGCTTAAGAATGAGCAAGCTATTTTGCCGCTCTCCAAGTCTGCCAATATTGCTGTAATCGGTGGTTTTGCCAAGCAACCAAGATTTCAGGGCGGCGGCAGCTCACACATCGTACCTACTCAGTTGGACAATGCCTTCGAAGAAATCCATCGCAAAATGGAGAATACGGCACAACTGTCGTATGCGCCAGGGTATCGGACGAATGAGGACGAAGTGGATGCAGGGCTGATGGCCGAAGCGGTCGAAGCTGCCAAGCGGTCGGAAGTAGCCGTGATATTCGCCGGCTTGCCGGACCGTTATGAGACGGAAGGGTATGATCGCAAGCATCTGCGTCTGCCGGAGAATCATATCCGCCTGATTGAGGAAGTAGCTCAGGTTCAACCTAACCTGGTAGTTATTCTAAGCAATGGTTCACCTGTGGAAATGCCTTGGATTGGCAAGACCCAGGCTGTGCTGGAAGCTTACCTTGGTGGACAAGCCTGTGGAGGGGCACTGGCTGATTTGCTGTTCGGTGATGCTAACCCTTGCGGTAAATTAGCCGAGACCTTCCCCGCTGCGCTGGAGCATAACCCATCGTACCTGTTCTTCCCGGGAGAGCATGACCGGGCGGAGTACCGTGAAGGAGTCTTTGTCGGATATCGCTACTATGACACCAAAGCCTTGGAGCCTTTATTCCCGTTCGGACATGGCTTGAGCTATACCCGGTTTGAATACACTGGCCTATCCTTGAGTGGTACGCGTATTCAGGAGTCAGACACCTTAACGGTGAGCGTGCAAGTGAGAAATACGGGCGAGCTTGCAGGTAAAGAAATCGTCCAGTTGTACGTGGGAGATCGCGAAGCTTCTGTTGCTCGCCCGCTTCGCGAGCTAAAGGGTTTCGAGAAAATCGAACTTCAGCCAGGGGAAGAGAAGACCGTCACCTTCGAATTGAGTAAAAGAGCGTTTGCCTTCTACGACGTCGAGTTAGGGGATTGGCATGTGGAGAGTGGCCTGTTTGACATTATGGTTGGGCGTTCGTCCCGTGATATCGCCGCAACGGCAGAAGTCTTTGTGGAGAGTGGGACTCAGCGAAATCGTGTTTTCACTCGCAACTCAACCTTGGGGGATTTGCTGACTTGGGGAAATCCAGACTCGGCTACTCTGGAACTCATTGAGCAGTTCAAAGCTAATAGTGGCATATTCCCGGCGGACAAGCCGGCGGATATCGCCGAGGCGGACCTGCACTTCCTGCCGCTACGGGCGCTGGTATGGCTCAGCAAGAGGGGGCTTCGCGAGAGTGATATGGAGACCCTGCTCGCTCGAATCAATCGTATTTAATATAGAACATCCACAGTAACAAAATAGAGAAGTATTTGGCAAAACCCAAGAAGCTAAAGCGATTTACTTGCTTAGTTCCTTGGGTTTTGGCGTCCAAGACTGCCTTGCGGCCAGAGCATGAATACAAAATCGCATTTAGATCTTGATAATCATTCTCAGCTTTGGTAAAATAAAAAGAGAAGGAACATGGGTTGTCCCTTCTCCAATGAATCAATTATGCTTTGTGCTCAAATGTTTTACAATCTGTTTCCTCAGAAGTTTTGGCTTCTTTATGAGAAACGATGTAGATGGAGGAAGCAGCGCATTTGTTACCGCTGTCCCAGAAACGACATGAATTCACTTCGCAGAGAACATCCTTTGCCATGAGTGATAACCTCCTCTCTATATAAAGTAAAACACACTGCAAAATAAAGGTCCTCGGGCAAGGTGGTGCTTGTCCAGGAGTCTGCCTCGAATTGTCGAGGTTTTTTGCGTTGTGTACACATCTTTATAATAACAAAATTTAGATAGAATAATCAAGGCTTCAACTGCGGTTACCGGATAAACCGGGTCCGCCGTTGACTTTATAGCGGTAAATTGGATATAATAACTGATAGCCAAAATTGCATACATCACGATAACTTTGAAGAGGAACAGTAATTTTAATTTCACCATTCAGAGAGCCGACGTCAGGTGCAAGTCGGTTGGGAAATGAAAATGAACTCGCCTTGGAGTCATGATGCTCAAAAGCATCGTCGTCTTGCCCGCGTTAAGGGTCAAAGTGAGCTAGGACAAAGTATGTCCGATGCTAACTAGGGTGGTACCACGGGAAATTTCCTCTCGTCCCTAGCGATGATACGCTATGGATCGGGAGGTTTTTTATTTATCTCAGGAGGTTCTTCAACACTTATAGCGGTACCACGATCCTGGATTTTGTACAAAACTATGGTTAATCAAGGAGGATTTTGGAATATGGCGGATCATAACGTGCCCCAAGATATCTATCGGGCTCAGGCCATCGAGCCGAAATGGCAAGCTTATTGGGATGAGCATCATACGTTCAAAACACGGGAGGAACAGGGTCAACCGAAATTTTATGCGCTTGATATGTTCCCTTATCCCTCGGGTGCGGGCCTGCACGTAGGCCACCCGGAAGGTTACACGGCGACGGATATCGTCTCCCGCTTCAAACGGATGCGTGGCTACAACGTACTTCATCCGATGGGCTGGGATGCCTTTGGACTTCCGGCGGAACAGCACGCGCTTGATACGGGTGAACATCCCCGGGATATTACGGTAAAGAACATTAATAATTTCCGGCGTCAAATTAAGTCGCTGGGCTTCTCATATGATTGGGACCGTGAAATTAGCACGACCGATCCGTCTTACTATAAATGGACGCAGTGGATTTTTATCCAGCTTTACAAACGCGGCTTGGCCTATGTTGCCGAGGTACCAGTGAACTGGTGTCCGGCGCTGGGAACAGTACTGGCCAACGAGGAAGTCATTGATGGCAAGAGCGAACGCGGGGGCCATCCGGTCATTCGCAAGCCGATGCGTCAATGGGTGCTGAAGATTACTGAATATGCGGAACGTTTGCTTGAGGATCTGGAGGAACTGGATTGGTCCGAAAGTATCAAGGATATGCAGCGTAACTGGATCGGAAAATCGGAAGGAGCCGAGGTTGTATTTGCCATTGAAGGGCAAGGCGCGGCATTGACCGTGTTCACCACGCGTCCGGATACCTTGTTCGGAGCAAGCTATGCGGTGCTGGCGCCGGAGCATGAATTGGTTAGCAAGATTACAACCGAAGCGCAACGTGCAGCCATTGAGTCCTATCAAGAGCAGGCTGCTCGCAAGAGTGATCTGGAGCGGACGGATTTGGCCAAAGACAAGACGGGCGTCTTTACCGGGGCCTATGCTATCAATCCGGTGAATGGGGCCAAGCTGCCGATCTGGATTGCCGACTATGTACTGGCAGGATATGGAACGGGAGCGATTATGGCTGTCCCGGGACATGATGAACGTGATTATGCCTTTGCCAAGCAATTTGAGCTGCCGATTATTGAAGTGGTGTCCGGCGGCGATTTGAGCAAGGAAGCTTATGCCGGTGACGGAGCCCACGTTAATTCCGGATTCATCGACGGCTTGCACAATGAGGAAGCCATCAGGAAGATGATTAGCTGGCTGGAAGAGAACGGCAAAGGAAAAGGCAAGATTACCTATCGTCTGCGGGATTGGTTGTTCAGCCGTCAACGCTATTGGGGCGAACCGATTCCCATCTTGCATCTGGAGGATGGCACGATGAAGCCGGTACCGGAGGACCAACTCCCGCTTGTCCTGCCGGATGTGGATGCGATCAAGCCATCAGGTACAGGAGAATCGCCACTGGCTAACGTTACGGACTGGGTCAACACAACCGATCCGGAGACAGGGCTTCCAGCCCGTCGTGAGACGAATACGATGCCGCAATGGGCGGGGAGCTGCTGGTATTACCTGCGCTACATTGACCCGCATAATGATCAAGAGCTGTGCTCTCAAGACAAGCAAAAGGAATGGTTGCCTGTTGACCTGTACATCGGGGGAGCCGAGCATGCCGTGCTTCATCTGCTGTATGCCCGCTTCTGGCACAAAGTACTCTACGACCTGGGCGTCGTGTCTACCAAGGAGCCGTTCCACAAGCTGGTGAACCAAGGGATGATCCTTGGCACCAACAATGAGAAGATGAGCAAATCCCGCGGCAACGTCATTAATCCAGATGAAATTGTGAATGAATTCGGAGCGGATACGCTGCGCGTTTATGAAATGTTCATGGGGCCGCTAGAAGCTACCAAGCCTTGGAATGCCAATGGAGTGGAGGGGGTTCACCGCTTCCTGTCCCGTGTATGGCGTTTGTTCGTGGCTGAGGATGGAAGCCTGAACGCCAAAATTACGGCAGATGGCGGCAGCGACGAGATGAAACGGACTTGGCATAAGACGGTCAAGAAAGTGACCGAAGATTTTGACAATCTGCGCTTCAACACGGCGATCAGCCAATTGATGATCTTTGTGAACGAAGCCTATAAGGCTGACGCAGTTCCGAAAGAGGCAGCCGAGAACTTCGTGCAACTACTCTCCCCATTAGCTCCACATATATCGGAAGAATTATGGGAGCGGCTTGGGCATGAAGGTACGATTTCTTATGAACCATGGCCAGCTTATGATGAGGTCTGGACCGTGGAAGCGGAAGTGGAAATCGTCGTTCAGGTGAACGGTAAGATTGTCGATCGCACTAAAATTTCCAAGGATCTGGATCAGGCGGCCATGCAAGAGCATAGCTTGGGTCTGCCTAATGTGCAGCAGGCTATGGCAGGTAAAGCCATCCGCAAGGTGATTGCGGTTCCTGGCAAATTGGTTAACATTGTCGTTGGCTAATCCGGAGCAGCTTCTTTGACGACGGAACGGAACAGTTCCTGAAGCTTGTTGACGTCTTCATCGTTTTTACGGTGAGTTGCTTGGATCAAGCGAGCGAACAAACGTTGTAAATCATCTTGAAGAACGGCGATGCCTTCGGCGGTAACTCCACCCGGTACTGCCACTCGCTTTCTGAGTGATTCTACGGTGAGTCCTCCTTCGGTCAACAACTTGCCTGTTCCTAACAGCATCTCTGAGCCGAGCCTACGGGCCTCGGCTTGGCTGATGCCGGTAAGCTCGGCGGCGGTGTCCGTCCAGATTTGCAGTACATAAGCCATGAACGCGGGTCCGCAACTGGACAAGTCCGAGGCAATTCGCGTTTCGCCTTCTCGCAGAGAGTGCGGGACGCTGATGGAGGACATGAGCTGCTCTAACAGCAGCCGATCCTCCGGAAGGATTCGACTACCATAAATACAAAGTGAAGCTCCGCTGTGGGTCATATGCGTAATGCTTGGGATGATCTTGGCAACTTTGGAGGGAATGCAGTTCTCCAATGCTTCAATTTGAACAGGACTTGAGATAGATATGATGATTTGCTTCTCATCAAGGCTATCCCGGGTTTCCGCGATGACATCGGGATAATCCAGAGGTTTGATGCAAAGAAAGACGATTTTGCTTCCTTGCACCGCTTGGGTATTGCTATCGCTAATTTGCAGTCCAGGGTGGCGTGAAGCGAGTGATTTGGCCTTAGAGGGAGAACGATTACTGGCACAAATATGATGCGGGAGCAGCGCGCCTGAACGCAAAAAAGCATCGATGAGCAAGCTTCCCATGGATCCGGTTCCGATGAAGGCGACTTTCATCCGGGTTCCCCTTTCCGTGCGTTGTTGCACCTTTCTGGTATGAAGCATGTCTAGGCATGTTTATTCCACTTGTAACAATATGTATGCATCTTGATTGGATCTTCATGACATAAGAGTAGATTCTTTTAAATGCGAGTTCAAAAAGTCAGGTTTACAGGACCAAGAAGGTTGGATGAAGCTAGGGACTGAGTAGCGGAGCTACAAGTTTTCGGAGAAAACTACTTCGGAAGCATAGGTACGTCAGCAACTCAAATGTTTCTGCGAGAAACATACTACGGAAGCCTACGCTTGGCCCGGCTGAATTCAAGATTCGATGTCGAATTTGCTTCTCGAGCAACTTCGTCCTGGGAAGATGACTTTTTGAACTACCTCTTAAGATTGGGGTGTGGGTATGCGCAAGTTGGTCATGACAGCCGCCGTGTCTGCAATGATCGGAGCGGGCCTGATGCTGCTGGCAACAGGAGGAAGTAAACCTGCGGGCATTGAAGGTTGGGCTCCTGTTAATGCTGCAATTGCTGCCACGTTGGAGGAAGCTGCCGAGGGTGAGCAGGCTGCTTCTGGCGGGAAAGTTCAGGTTAATGGGAAGGCGACGGTAGCAGCTACGGTGGAGACCCCGGAAGGCCAGTCTCCCCCGACATCCGTAGAAGTTCCCCGGCTACCTGCTGAGGAGGCTGCTCCACGCGGCAGTCAGGAGAATATGGGAGTGGCAAGCAGCGTCACCGCTTCCGGCGATACGGCAGGGACAAATCAGCCAGTCGTTGATGCTAGCTTGATCAGTATCAATCAGGCGGGTTTGGTGGAATTGCAGGATATTCCGGGTATCGGCGAGAAGAAGGCCAAGGCCATTATGGATTACCGCGATACACACGGAGGGTTCACTTCGATTGAGGAACTGACGGAAGTGAAGGGAATCGGAGATAAGATGCTGGCGAAGATGAAGCCATACATTAGGCTGTAAGACAGGGGGAGCTAGGAGATGAATCCGGACAAACGCAAAGATTGGGATACGTATTTCATGGATATTGCTTATATGGTATCTACGCGTTCACGTTGTAGCCGGCGGCATGTGGGGGCAGTGCTGGTGCAAGGGAAGAAATTGCTGGGGACGGCCTACAATGGAGCTCCCTCTGGCGTGCCTGACTGCTCGGAGGCGGGTTGCATGATTTCGGAAGAAGTTGAGCTGGTGCAAGAAGACGGGCAGGAGAAGATGGTCAAGAAGCAGCGTTGTATTCGTACGATTCATGCCGAGCAGAATTTGCTCTTGTTCACTGATCGTACGGATCGGGAAGGGGCAAGCGTATATGTTACCGATGAGCCCTGCTGGACATGCGCCAATATGCTAGCTAACAGCGGCATTACGGAAATCGTGTTCCATCGTCCTTATCCGAAGGATACCGGAAAGGTTACGGCCATGATGAAGCAAATCGGTATTACCTTTCGCCGTTTGGAGGCTTATCAGCCCCCACAGGAAACGGCCGAGCAAATTGACTTATTATAAGTAGGACTGGAATGCGGGAAGCACCTCATTCGCTTAAAGGCGGATGGGGTGCTTTTTTTAGTTGGCGGGGCTTGCTAGTGATTCAATGGGAAGGGAGGAGAAGTGAAGATGAGAAGAAGACCCTTAACAGCGATGACGGTTTGTTGGCTGCTTGGCAGCGGTCTGGCGGCAGGGAGCGGCGGTGGGATATTCTGGTGGCTGTGGCTGGGCGTCTCGCTCTTGGTGCTGGTGTCAGTGCTTGTCTTAAGGATGCCGTGGCGCAAGCTTATTTTATTATGGCTGGTATTTACGCTGGGAGCTTCTTATTGGCTTTATAATGAGGCACGTAATATTACTCATATAGAAATGCCGTCAAACGAGCAGATATGGCAGGGGCGCGTCGAAGGAATGGTTGTCTCGATGGTAGAGGTCGATGGCGACCGGGCTGATTTTACCCTGGAGGTATTTCGGCTGGTACGAGGACAAGAGACAGAACAAAAAATTCGAGGCGGAGAACGGGTGGCTGTACAATTGAGACTTGCTGCAAAAGAAGAGATTCAAACGGCAAGGCTTTGGAAGCGGGGTCAGCGAATCAGCTTAAATGGAAGCTTGCAGGAGCCGCAAGTCGCTCGGAATTTCGGTGGTTTTGATTATCGTCGCTATCTACATATTCAACGTATCCACTGGCTGTTCAAAGCCGAAGGAGCTTCGAGTCTGAGGGTAGAGGGTGGCAGCTATGGAATAGCCGGTTTCTTCGGTAAGGTCGACGAAGTTCGCTACGCCTTGGGTGACCGCATTGAGCGACTGTTCCCAGGTTGGCAGGCTGGTTATATGAAGGGGCTGCTGATCGGCCTGCAGGATGAGCTTGAGCCTGACAAATACACCGAGTTTACTAACCTTGGATTGACACATATTCTGGCTATTTCCGGCAGTCATGTAGCTATAAACGTGGGGCTTCTGTTTGGTTTGCTGCGGTTATGTCGGGCGACCAGGGAAACCTCGCTGAATGTCGTCATGGGTTTTGTTCCGATTTACATGCTGTTGACCGGATTTTCCCCGTCCGTGATCCGATCCGGTCTCATGACGATGCTCGGGATATACTTGCTGCAGCAAGGTCGATGGAAGGATAGCTTGAACATATTAGCTACCGCTGCTTGGCTTATGCTGTTGTGGGAGCCTTACTTTTTACTGAATGTCAGCTTCCAGCTATCCTTTGCTGTTACTGCGGGGTTAATTATCTTTGTTCCTCTATTAAGTCGTTATTTCCGGTGGCTGCCTCCCAAGATCGGAGGCGCTGTAGCCATTACGTTAGCAGCACAAATGGTTTCATTTCCGCTAACGATTACTTATTTTAATCAATTTTCCCTTCTGTCGATTCTGGCTAATTTGTTGCTGGTACCGGTTATTGGCGCAATTGCATTACCGCTTGGCACGGGAGCACTGTTACTTAGCTTCCTGCCTACCAAACTGGGATTATGGGCTGCGATACCGGTACGTTGGCTAAATAGCGCTACTTTTATAGTTACAGAATGGTTTAGCGGGCGTAGTGGCTTTATGACCTATTGGAGATCACCGAATATAGGGTGGATTCTCGCTTTTTACGGGTTTTGCTATTATGTGCTGGCTAAGGGCAGGGAGCGTCAACAGCAAGCGGATATTTGGCGGGTAAACGGAGGAATGGTGGGGGATACGGTTCCTCTCGGACCAGGAGCAGCAGGAGCCTGTGAACAGGCTGCGGCCGACTCTGTACCTTCTACAACCTACGGATTTGGAATAGCCAGGGATGGAAGGGGGCGAAAGTTCCCACGGGGTGCAAGGCAATGGACATCGGCTATCTATCGCTTGGCTATGGGACGAACCACCCCTTTGCTACGCTTAGCCGCTATTGCCGGGCTGGTACTGTTACTTGTGGTTGGTTATGGCACGGCATATGTGAAGGGAACGGGATATGTGGAGTTTATTGATATAGGTCAGGGAGACAGCACCTTGATTACAACACCTTCGGGGGTTCACATTCTGGTGGATGGTGGAGGTACCGTTTCTTTTCGCAAAGCCAAGGATAACTGGAGGGAACGCCGGGAGCCCTTCGAGGTGGGGACCAAGACTTTGGCTCCCCTGCTGAAAAAGCGAGGTATCCATCGACTGGATGCTGTAATTCTGACTCATGGCGACCAGGATCATATCGGTGGGATACAGGCCGTGCTGGAGCAATTTCGTGTCGAATCCTTGCTTATTAATGGCAGCCTGTCTCCATCGGCGACCATGACAAAACTGATGGAAACGGCTATAGCAAAGGGGATCCCTGTCTATTCGGTGAGCCGGGGGATGCAGCTTAAGCCCGACAAGGATACCCGATTGGAGTTTCTGTATCCGCAGCCAGACATCGGAGAATCCCGAACACTACCTGTAGATAAAGAGCAAAACCACCGCTCCATTGTCTTTTTGCTTCAAATGAACCACTCTTCCTTTTTATTTACCGGAGATATGGATGAGGCAGCAGAGAGAAAGGCGATAGCTCTGGAGAATGCTGTGGAGAACCCTGCCTACAAGAGACCTGTTAATGTCTTGAAGGTCGCTCATCATGGCAGCAAAACATCGACATCAGCGGCATGGCTTGGCTACTGGCAGCCGGAGCGTGCGCTCATTTCGGCGGGAGCGACGAATGTTTATGGTCATCCTCATCCAACCGTAGTTGAGCGGCTGGCCGAGCATAAGGTGCAGATTTATCGTACAGATCAGCAAGGGGAGGTACAGATGAAAGTACGCAGGGGTCGACCCATTGAAGCAAGGTTCAAACTGCCCGTACAGCCCGAGTAAAGGGAGCAGAATCAAGCAAAACGGTTAGCTTATTACAGCAGGATGACGGGGCCTTTCTTTTCTGATATTCTAAGGTGAGATTAAGAGAGCATGAAGCATGGATTAAAAGTTTAATTATATAGTAACAACATTGCAACATATTGTTGGACTCTAGCGTCTGTAAAGATGCAAGGAAGGGGGAGCCTTTAGTGGTAGAGCAGGATCTCATCAGAGCCGCTCAAACGGGCGATCGCGACGCTCTAATCACCCTATTGCGCAAGATCGAGAATCACGTATACCGGACGGCCTATTATATTTTGAACAATGAGCAGGATGCGCATGACGCGGCTCAGGAAGCCCTTATTCGTATTTATACCAAAATTGACTCCTATGAAGAGAAGGCGCAGTTCAAAACCTGGGTGCAACGGATTGTGACCAACATCTGCATTGATAAATTCCGTAGACAAAAGCCAACCGTATCCATTGACGAGCATGAAATGGTGTTCCAAGGTAAGGAAAGTGTGGAGCGGGAAGTGATGGCGGGATATTTGGCCGAGGATATTCGGGATGCTATTGAGCAATTACCGGAACATCACAGGTCGGTGGTTGTGCTTAGATATTTGCAGGATTTCTCGTATAACGAAATTGCTGACAGCTTGAATTTACCCCTGAATACAGTGAAATCCTATTTATTCAGGGCTAGGCAACAGTTGCAGCATCTACTCCAAGATTATCAGAAGGGTGGTGTATCAGGATGAAATGCCAGGAGGCGGAGGAATGGATGCAGCGGTATCTGGACCATGATTTAAATGAAGAAGATCGCTCGTTGCTGTTCGAGCATATTCACGGTTGCGAGGCTTGTGCCGAAGCGTTTGAACGATTAAGCGATCTGTCTGCCCGGCTGGAGAAGTTGCCCCAAGTCATGCCTAACTTTAGTCTTGTGGACGCAATTCTTCCGCAATTGGAAGAAATCGACCGGGCCCGACTGGAGGAAGGGAGCACTGCTGAGACTTCGGCTTTGCCGATCATGTCGCTGGATAAGAGCGCATCGGACGAAGTCCCGGGAGACCCGAGTGGCAGAGATGTGCGACGCCGGAGTGGTGGAAGAACACTGCAACGAAGCTGGATATACCGTTATGGTGCACTTGGGGCGGCGGCAGTTATTATTTTAAGCGTGTTTATTTATCAGTATGAGCCACGCACGTTGTCGGACGCCGAGGTGTCCTCTGCCATACAGCAAAGTGAAAGTCTGAATGACCAGCATACCAGCAACGATTCGGCAGCCGATGAGGTGACCGAGGAGATGTCTCTTCAGTTCAAGGCTGAGGAGAGCAGTAATACTAATCATGAGGTGTCGTCTGAATTACCGGATCAAACGGCGAAAGCGCCTGTGTTAGATAAGCAGCCAAGTTCCACGGATGGTAGTCCGGCAGCGGGAGATTCTAACCAGCCGGATAATCCGCCGCAAGCCAGTCAACCTAATGCGCGTTCCGGTGGCAATTCGGCTTCAGATCAGCTTCAGATGGGTTCGCCGGGCAATTCCTCTGGCGGGAATTCGTCAGGAGCAGATCAGGCGGAACCTGAAGATCAGGAAGCCATGCGTACAGAAATTTTTAAGAATGCCGAGGGGGGTGCAGACTCTGCTGATCCGAATCAGCAGACGCAGCAACAGGAGCCAAGTGATAAGGCTATAGTCGGTGACACGGCGGATGGTAGTTATTTGCTCACCGGGCAACCCCTTGTCTGGTCTTCTCCGGACGGAGTCTTTGAGGCAGAAGTGAAAGAGGAACATTTGTATATTTACAAATGGGAATCCGAGGAGCGTAAGCAGGTTCATGCCGAGCCACTTGGCGGGGATTGGGTGACCGGTGGCTGGTCAGCGGAAGACCATATATTTACGTATCAGACAGAGAAAGATGGAGCTGCGATTAATCACAAGTTTGAGGCAGGCAAATGGGCCGAGACAAATGCTGAGGGAGAACAGCCATAGAACTGTAGCATGGTGGTTAGCTGGGTTCGAGCTCAGGCGATTTCCTAAATATGCGAAAGCAGTCACCTTTTCAGGAGATATGGAATAGGTTATATAGAGTAGAGACAATGTTATATCCCCCTGATCGTCGTATGACCGCCATTCGGAGAGTTTCTAGAGCTCTTCGGCGTGCGTTTATATAGATGCTCCGGGACAAAGGGATCTTTCGCCGTGAGGCAGAGGTCCCTTTGTTGCGTAATCGGCAGAGACCTTGAAGAACAAGGGGGACTCGAAGTATGATGGTAAGAGGCAAGAGACGAAAGGGAGAAGCCGGATGGACGCAAAGCAAGCGGTAAAAGACATTAAGCAGGGGCGTATCTCCCCGTTATATTTGTGCTACGGCACAGAGAAATATCAAATTCAGGAGTTCACCCGCTTGTTGCAGGATAAGCTGGTGGATCGGGAACAGAAGGATTTTGCCTTAGCCTCCTTCGACTTGGCAGAAACACCGATAGAGATGGTGGTGGAGGAAGCGGAGACGATGCCGTTTCTGGTGGAGCGCAAATTGATTATTGTTCGTGATTCGTCCGTGTTCACCGCAGGCAAGGACGGGGGGAAGATCGAGCATAAGGTAGAGGCTTTATTATCCTACATAAGTAACCCCGCTGACCATAGCGTGATTGTATTTGTTGTGCATCATGAAAAGCTGGATGAGCGGAAGAAGGTAGTCAAGGCCATGAAGGCCTCTGGTACGGCTTTGTCCTTTATGCCGATGGGAGGGCGTGAGCTTGTCCACTGGGTGGTGCAAGAGGTGGAGAAACGAGGCTGCCGAATCGCCGCAGATGCCGCAGAGGCACTAATCGCCGTCAGTGGTGTGCAGATGGCGGTGTTGGCGGCCGAAACGGACAAGCTATGCTTGTATGCTGGAGCGGGCGGGATGATTGATACCATTGCCGTAGAGCAATTGGTAGCCCGAAGTACGGAGCAAAATGTATTTGTTATGGTTGAACATATTGCCGCCCTGAGATTGGAGCAGGCCTTGGGCATTTTCTATGAGCT
This sequence comes from Paenibacillus sp. 1SOY10, assembly GCF_056836745.1. NCBI lineage: Bacteria > Bacillati > Bacillota > Bacilli > Caryophanales > Paenibacillaceae > Paenibacillus > Paenibacillus sp. 1SOY10. The sequence goes on from NZ_JBXENK010000002.1 coordinate 379,745, forward strand.
GCTTAAGCAACGTGAGGAGCCGATCAAGATCGCTGCATTAATTGCTCGTCAATTCCGGATTATGCTGCAAGTTAAGGATCTGGGACGACAAAGCTATTCGCAGCAACAGATTGCTTCCAGGCTGAGTTTGCATCCTTATGTAGTCAAGCTGGCAGGAGAGCAGGCGCGAAAATTCGAACCCGAACGGTTGCGCACAATTATGTCTGACCTCGCTGAGTTGGATTACCGCATGAAGAGCGGGAAGGTTGACAAGGTACTAGGCTTGGAACTGTTCTTGTTGAAGTTGGGGGCCTAATCCCCCCCAAGGCCTAGCGATAATCTCAAAATCAACGGATGAACCAAAAAGACCTGAACGAACATCGTCCAGGTCTTCTTGAGCTTAAACTTGATATAATAACGACGCTTACGCTTGGGACGTAAGGGCGTTCAATTTTTTAGCCAAGCGGGATTTCTTGCGGGCAGCTGCATTTTTATGGATCAAACCTTTAGTTACGGCTTTGTCCAATTTTTTGGCTGCAGCAGCGAAGGCAGTTTTAGCTGCTTCTACTTCGTTGTTAGCCAGTGCGGAATCAGCAGCTTTCACTACTGTACGCAGGGCGGACTTTTGCGAAGCGTTCAAAGCGCGACGCTTGTCGTTTGTTTTCACACGTTTGATTGCGGATTTAATGTTTGGCATTGCATTCACCTCCTGTAAAGCATATATCAACCCAGATGATTCACAACTTAAAATAGTTTATCACGCAAGGTAGCAAAAAGCAATAAGATCATCATACTTAATCTCTCGTTTTCTGGCAAGCCAGCAGCCCGCTGAAAAGGCTGTATGTATAAACGGATTCCCTCTCCCGCACAATAAAGGCAACAAGAGCAAATGGAGGTCTTATGGCATGAATTTGGATTTGCGCAAATATTCCGTACGCACTGATCTTGCTGTCGAGTCGAAGGAAATAGCAGAGACGGCCCATGGTGGACCTGTGCCAGGTGTTCATGAACAGATTGAGGAACTGGATGGAGGCATCAAAATCACTCGTCTGGACGTAACCAGTGAGGCTGCCTCCAGGCAAATTGGGAGAATTCAGGGGCATTACATCACGCTGGAGGTGCCCGGCCTGCGGAACAAAGATACAGAACTTCAGGAGAAGGTATCCGCTGCGTTCGCCCAAGAATTTACGGCATTCCTGCCCAAGATCGGTGTTGCTCCCGGAGCCAAAGCCTTAATCGTGGGGCTGGGCAACTGGAACGTCACGCCGGATGCGCTGGGACCCTTGGTCGTGGAGAATGTCGTGGTGACCCGTCATTACTTTGAGTTGACGCCGGACCAGGTAGCTCCGGGTTATCGCGAGGTGAGTGCCATTGCACCGGGAGTGCTTGGAATTACGGGGATTGAATCCAGCGAGGTCGTTCAGGGCATCGTTGACCGGACCAAGCCCGATTTGATTATTGCTATCGATGCCTTGGCATCCCGCTCTCTGGAACGGGTGAACACGACCATTCAGATCGCTGATATCGGCATACATCCGGGATCGGGCATCGGCAATAAGCGGAGGGGGCTTACCAAGGAAATTTTGGGCGTGCCATGTATCGCGATCGGAGTTCCCACCGTCTGTTACGCGTCTACTATCGTCAACAATGTGTTTGATTTAATGAAAAATCACTTTAATCAGGAAAGCGGTGACGATGAGGCACCCACCAAACAAATCATGGGTATGCTCAATGACTTGGGTGAAGGAGAACGCTTGGGGCTAGTAAGGGAGGTCTTGGAGCCTCTCGGACATGACCTTATCGTTACGCCGAAGGAAATCGATGAATTCATCGAAGATGTAGCCAACGTGATTGCCAGCGGCCTTAATATTGCGTTGCATGAGGCGGTAACCCCAGATAATGTAGCCTCCTACACCCACTAATCTTAGAGGTAGTTCAAAAAGTCAGCTTTTGATCACGAAGCGGCCTAGGAAGTGAATTCGGCGTCGAATCTTGAATTCAGCCGAGCCAAGCATATGCTTTCGTAGTATGTTTCTTACAGAAACATTTGAGATGCTCACGTACCCGTGCTTCCGAAGTCGTTTTCTCCAAAAACGTGTAGCTCCGCTTCTCAGTCTCTAGCTTCATCCAACCTTCTCGGTGCTGAAAAGCTGACTTTTTGAACATTATAATTAAGAGGTAGTCCAAAAAGTCATCTTTTGATCACGAAGCGGCTCAGGAAGTGAATTCGGCATCGCACCAACCCAAATATATGGAAATCCGCAAATCTAGCGGATTTCTTTTTTTTATGAGATTCGGGGTTCTAGCCGCCAAACTAGGTTCATAGATTTGGAATATACAGTTTGAAAGCGGCTGGAGGAGGTTTTACCTATGAGATTTAAAGCTTGGAACGTAGGAAAGATGAGACGAAATTTGCTGCATGCCTTGGCGCTAGGACGGACCTTCTTGCTCTTGGCGGTCATGTCGATGATCTTCTTTATCATGCTGGGCGTCCTGGGAATTGCCGAGAAAAGCCTGAATACATCGCCGGTGTCTTCCATGAAGGGCCTGGCGGCTTCGCTGTCCAGCGGTTTCTTTATGGATATGGTTGGCATGGAAGTCCCTCATGTCGCGAGTGAGAAGCAGACCCCCACCATCTCGGGGAAGCAAATGACGAATTTTGTATTTCAGCTCTTAACAGACGTAAATCCTACTGATCCTAAAAGTTTGGTAGCCAGAGAGGTTCCGGGACTTGGAGCGGATAATCCAATCTTACTTCGGACGGGTTCAGGGAATCATACAGCTCGTGCGCCAGAAGATTACCGGCCAGGCACCGGAGCAGACGGAAGCGCACCTGATCATTCTGATCCGGATGAGGGAGACGATCCTGGGGCAGAACCAGGGCAGGATGGTGGAAGTGAAGTCCCTCCATCAACCACCACACCGGGCAACGGTGCAGGGGAAGAGAATGGGGAACCTTCCGTGCAGCCGGGGAACAAGAACATCGTTATGGTCTACCATTCACATCCGCAGGAATCCTTTAACCCTGTGCTTGGAACGGACATAGACAACCCGAGCTCGGCTGAAAATATGAAGAATGTAGGGCTGGTAGGAGAGGCCTTGACAAAGGAATTGGAGCGTAAAGGGGTTGCTGCTCTGCACTCCTTCGAGAATTATGCAGCCAAGGTAAGCAATTATAGCTATAACTACTCATATAAATATTCACGAGAGACAGTCAAACGAGCCATGGCTGAGAACGGCAAGCTCCAATATTTCATCGATATTCACCGGGATTCACAGCGTCACGACAAAACGACAACATCTATCGACGGGCTTAATTATGCGCAGGTCTATTTTATCATCGGTCATGGCAACGAGAACTGGAGGGAGAACGAGAAGTTCGCAAGTTCGATTCATGATCGTCTGGAGCGGAGCTACCCCGGTATTTCACGCGGCATTTGGGGGAAGACCTCTTCTCAGGGTAACGGAGAATATAACCAATCGTTATCTCCTAACAGCATTCTGATTGAAGTTGGTGGCATAGATAACAGCCAGGAAGAGTTGGAGCGTACGGCCAAGGTATTGGCTAGCATCATTGCTGATTTGTATTGGGAGAACCAGGATGCCGAGAAGGCAGGCACGTTGACGCGGAGCGGAGATGCCGAGGCGACCGATCAAGCATCGAACAAAAAATCCTGAGTGAAGGAGACAGGCTGTTATGGCAAAAATGCTACGTAACACTTTATTATATGGCTTCCTACTGGTCGGGGGAGTGACGCTTGGCATGCAGCTTGCGGAGAATGGAACAGCCTCCATCTATGGACCCTCTTTTGATACGAACAGGACGGCTTCTACCGAGCAGACGGTGCAAGGCCTGAATCCCGCTTACGTCTGGACCAATGGGCAAGGAGACGTGATGGTGCAGAGCAACGCCCCCCTTAGCTCGGGTCAGCCGCAGGTATTAACCCCTCCCGATCAGGACTACGAAGTCGGAACTGAGAAGCAGCCTCAGGGTGGAGATCAGGTGATGCAAACTCCTGCAGATTTACTGCTGCCACCCCCTTCTGCACCGGCTGTGGACCGTTTTGCCGACAAGGCGGCTCATTTGTTACAGCGCGTATCACAACAAAGCATTCATTGGGTCGCTTCATGGTTTGATCCGAACGAATAACGAGGCTGGCCTATGTTATAATGTTGTTAGCTTGTTATTAAAACCGTTAGTGTTACGGGTCAACCCGGAGGTTATGAATTTTGAAGAAAATTACGATGCAACAAATTGCCGATCATCTGGGCGTGTCCAAATTCGTTGTTTCCAGAGCGCTATCCGGCAAGGGAGGCGTAAATGAGACGACCAGGGAGCGAGTTATTCAAGCCGCTTCAAGGCTCGGGTATTTCAATCAGAAGAACGGGTATGTCAAAAATACGATACCGGCACCTACCACTTCCATTCAGCTAGCTCAGACAGGCAAACAGTCCGTGCTGGTGCTGATGCCGAATATTCGTTTTCAAAATAAGGATTCCCTGTATTGGGGAAGGCTGCTGGAGGGGATTTCCGGAGAGCTGGAGGCTCAGGAACTCGGGATGATTATCGTGTCTGATCCCCGCAGTGATCATTTTATTAATATTCTGAATCCGGCAGGCATCCTGGGGATGATTGGCGTTGGACAAATTGCCACGCCTTTTCTGCTTGAGGTCCATCGCCTTGGATTGACGATGGTGCTGGTTGACCATGAGGACCCGCTCATTCCCTGCGATACCATTTTCGCCAACAACCTGGATGGCATGGCAAGGCTGACCAATCACTTGATTGGTCTTGGACACCGGGAACTGTACTTTCTCGGCAATTCCTCTTTCTCTCGAAGCTTCCGGGATCGTTGGCTTGGCTTTCGCAGCGCTTTGGAAGAGAACGGTTTGCTCCCTGAGGCGGGGCATGATCCCATGCTCAAGCTGGAAGGAATCGAGAATGGCGCATATCGGGAGAAGCTGAGTGACTGGGTACGGGAGCGCAAGCAGGCAGGAACCATGCCAACGGCCTTGGTATGCGCGAATGATGCTGTCGCTCTAATCGCCTGTTCGGTACTGGACGAGCTAGGGATAGCCGTGCCAGATGAGGTGGCGGTGAGCGGTTTTGATAATATTGCTGATGCCGCTCAGCATATTCCTCCGGTCACGACCGTAAATGTGCCGAAGGAGGAATTGGGGCAGCGGGCGGTAAAAAAGCTGCTGGAGCGGCTGAATCAGCCCTCAGCCCCGCAAGAGAAAATTATGATTTCTGTAGAAGCGGTGTATCGCAAGACTACAGCCGCACCGATCACCGGAACTCAATAATTCAAGCGCTCCAGCATTTCCAGACAAGCACGGCTATTATGGTAAGGACATTTCCAGGGACTGACCTTGGGCAGGTTCGGTACAGGAAGTTTATCCTCACCGATGGCAAGGAACCATTCCCCATATTCACTGTCGATCAGGTGGTTCTGAATGAAGCTCCAGGAGTTCTCTGCCGCCTGATGGTATTTCTCATTCCCTGTTAACTGGTAGGCATTATAGAAACCAACCATTGCTTCAGCCTGCGGCCACCAATCCTTGTTGGCATCGGTAAGACCGCTGGGATCGGCTTCATTCCAAATGCCCCCATCATCGTCAATCCCCTTGGTGTATACGGCTTCGGCCATCTGTAGAGCGGTCTGTTTGACCCGCTGGAGCAGAGCTGTATCGCCTAACACTTCGGCTGCTTCAACCAGCAGCCAGCTTCCTTCAATATCATGTCCATAGGAGATATGATGCCCCTTCACTTGCCAGACTTCATCAAAAAAGAGATGAAAATGACCTGTTTGCGAATCCACGATATGATCTAGTGTGACGTTAATAAGCTCGGTCAGGCTGCGTTGTAAATCAGGAGAAGACGGCCAGACCCGGTATAACCCCGTGTAGGCTTCCAGCACATGCAGATGAGTATTCATGGATTTCTTCTCATTCAAGTCTTTATCGCTCAGACTCAAATCATCGGTGGGTCCCCAGTCTCGGGCCAAAGCTTCGACATATCCCTGATGCACCGGGTCGTAGCTGAATTTCTCCAACAAGCGGTAAAGCTCCATAGCCAGATCCAGCGCCTCTTGCCGCGAAGTAGCCCGGTAAAATTCGGCGAGAGCATAAATGACAAAGGCTTGACCGTAGACTTGCTTCTTATCCTGAACAGGCTGACCTTGGGCATTGAGCATCCAATAGAACCCTCCATGTTCTTGATCCTGAAAATAATCACGAAGGTATAAGTAAGCCCGCTCGGCCAAATCCGAATAAGGGACGGAAGAAAACTGGCGACTCGCAGCAGAAAATGTCCAGAGAATCCGGGCATGGAGTACCAGCCCTTTGTCCGCTTGGTCATCAATCATCCCCAAGGAATCTATGAAGCCAATAAAACCGCCATTCTTGTTATCCACGGTACGTTCTGCCCAGAATTTTAAAATATTTGCTTGCAATTCCTGCTGTAGTTGTTCGCTCCACACTAGTTGGTTCACTAACGGTAAACCTCCTTTGTTTGTTTTGTTATTATATTTTATATAATATAGGATAACAAAAATGAACCCCATCATCTACTACGATCTTTACGCTAAATTGCTACTGTGATTGCTGCTTGCCCTTGCAACTGATATAATAAATTGATTGTATTACTTCGAGGATTTTGGTGGGGGTAAGGATGAAGGATATTAAGGCAAGACAAGAGAAAATTCGGAATTTCAGTATTATTGCACATATAGACCATGGTAAATCGACCTTGGCTGACCGTATTCTTGAATTTACCGGTGCACTTACATCCCGGGAAATGCAGGAGCAAGTACTGGATAAGATGGACTTGGAGCGCGAACGGGGAATTACGATCAAGTTGCAGGCGGTGCGTCTGAGCTATCGTGCTGACGATGGTGAGGAGTATCTGCTTAATCTTATCGATACTCCTGGACACGTAGACTTTACGTATGAGGTGTCCCGCAGTTTGGCTGCTTGTGAAGGGGCCTTGCTGGTCGTGGATGCGGCTCAAGGTATTGAAGCACAAACTTTGGCCAACGTATATCTGGCACTGGATAATAACCTGGAGATTTTGCCGGTCATCAACAAAATTGATTTGCCAAGCGCTGATCCTGATCGGGTAAAGGAAGAGATCGAAGATGTCATTGGCCTGGACGCCAGCGAGGCAGTACACGCTTCGGCCAAGGCAGGGATCGGCATTAAGGAGATTCTGGAGCAGGTTGTTCACAAGGTTCCCGCTCCAACGGGAGATCCTGAAAGCCCTCTGAAGGCTTTGATCTTTGACTCCCACTACGACCCTTATAAAGGGGTTATCGTTTATGTCCGCGTCATTGACGGGCAGATCAAGGCGGGTTCCAAAATTCACATGATGGCGACGAACAAAACCTTTGAGGTGATCGAGGTTGGGGCCTTTATGCCACGCATGACGGCAGTGGACGAACTGAACGTTGGTGATGTTGGCTTTATCGTAGCCGGAATCAAGACGGTCGGTGATACTCGTGTCGGGGATACCGTAACGGATGCGAAGAATCCGACACCAGAACCGTTGCCGGGTTACCGTAAGATTAATCCTATGGTGTATTGCGGTCTCTATCCGATTGAGACGTCGGATTATAACGACTTGCGGGAAGCACTGGAGAAGCTGCAATTAAATGACGCTTCGCTCAGCTTCGAGCCGGAAACTTCGAGTGCGCTTGGCTTTGGCTTCCGCTGCGGGTTCTTGGGCCTGTTGCATATGGACGTCATTCAAGAGCGAATCGAGCGGGAATTCAACATTCCCTTGATTACGACGGCGCCAAGTGTTATCTATCACGTTACGTTGACTAATGGAGAAATGATCACCATCGACAATCCGTCCAACTATCCTGAGGTCGGCAAGATTGAATATGTCGAGGAGCCTTTTGTTAAAGCCTCGATTATCGTTCCTAACGATTATGTAGGCACGGTTATGGAGCTTTGCCAAAACAAACGCGGCGAGTTCGTAAATATGGAGTATCTCGACACGACGCGGGTAACGATTATTTACCAGGTGCCGCTGTCAGAAATCGTCTATGATTTCTTCGACCAATTGAAGTCAAGCACGAAGGGGTATGCTTCGTTTGATTACGAGATATCCGGATACCGCCAGTCTAGCTTGGTGAAGATGGATATTTTGCTGAACGGAGAACAGGTTGATGCCTTGTCCTTCATCGTACACCGTGAACGTGCATATCATCGCGGACGGATTATTTGCCAGAAGCTACGTGAGCTTATACCGCGTCAAATGTTCGAGGTGCCTATTCAGGCCTCGATCGGACAGAAGGTTATCGCCCGCGAAACCGTAAAGGCCATGCGCAAGAATGTGCTTGCCAAATGTTACGGCGGTGATATTTCACGGAAGCGTAAGCTGCTGGAGAAGCAGAAGGAAGGCAAGAAGCGGATGAAGCAGGTCGGCAACGTGGAAGTGCCGCAGGAAGCCTTCATGGCTGTACTGAAAATTGACGAAGATTAACAGGGGGAAGCCGCAAGGCTTTCCTTTTTTCCAAGTTTGGTTAAGAAAGTCCGGTGTTTTATCTACTATTAGTATAGAGGGGGCATGACCAAAGTGAACCAGTATAACCAACAAGGAGCAGCGCAGGGAGTGCCGACGCATGCACCGGAGGCTGTCTATATTCATATTCCGTTTTGCACCAATAAATGTTTTTATTGCGATTTCAACTCCTACGTATTGAAGGATCAACCGGTGATGGATTATCTGAAGGCCCTGGACCGGGAAATGGAACTCACAGTTAAACAGACCCCGCCTGCCGAGATTCGTACCATCTTCGTGGGAGGCGGAACGCCAACGGTGCTGAAGCCGGAGGAAATGGAATTCTTCCTCGCCTCTATCAAACGCCACTATCCTCGCTGGGCGGATGACATTGAATTTACGATGGAGGCCAATCCTGGTACTACTGATCGCGAGAAGCTGCGCGTGATGAAGGATGGGGGAGTTAACCGGGTTAGCTTTGGCGTGCAGGCATTTCAAAATGAGCTGCTGAGCGGAATCGGCAGAATTCATAATACGGACGATGTCTACCGAAGTCTGGAGAATGCCCATGCTGTTGGGCTTGATAATCTGTCCATCGATTTAATGTTCGGGTTGCCTAACCAGACGGTGGAGATGCTAGATTACAGCATTACGCGAGCGCTTGAACTGGGCTTGCCGCATTACTCGATTTATAGCTTGAAGGTGGAGGAAAATACATTGTTCCATACCATGTATCATAAGAACCAGCTTCCGTTGCCAAGCGAAGAGGATGAGCTGAACATGTATTTGCTGCTGATGGAAAGAATGCAGAGCGCAGGGCGCAAGCAATATGAAATCAGTAATTTCGCCAAGCCTGGCTATGAGAGCCGCCATAACATCACCTATTGGCGTAATGAGGACTATTACGGGCTGGGGGCCGGAGCGCATGGCTACCTGGGCAGACAACGCCATATTAACATTAAGGGCGTTAATCCTTACGTAGAGGCCGCGAAGCAGGGATTACCCCGACTGGAGAAGTTCGAAGTATCCCGCGAGGAAGCGATGGAGGACTTTGTAATGGTGGGTCTGCGCATGCTGGATGGCATCCGCAAAGCCGACTTTTACAAACAATTTGGCGAGAAGCTTGATGATGTGTTTACGGGACCGCTGACCAGAATGTTGAAGACCAGCTTGCTGGAAGCCCATGAAGATGACGGAGGTTATAAGCTGAGTCATCAAGGTGTGCTGTTCGGTAATGAGGTATTCGCCGAATTTATAGGCGTCCTCGTACCATAATAGAGGTTGTTTAAAAAGTAATCTTTGATCACGAAGCGATTCGGGAAGTGGATTATGAATATGGAGCCCGTGCTTTCCTACTTGGGGAAAAATGCACGGGCTATTTTTTTTGTGACAACGGTTGTTAACCCTCTTGAAGTTTTATACTGTATCATGTATATTTATTCATATTATTTGAAAGTGCAAGGGGGAAATGGGCATGCCAGCGGTGATTGTATGCAGACAAGCGAATTTAATGGACGTTGAGCCTCTATATATTATGATTGAGGATTATGCCAAGCGCGGGATTATGCTGCCTCGTTCCCGGGCGGTGCTGGAGCGCCAGATCAAGGACTTCGTGGTTGCGGAAGTAGATGGCGAGGTTGTCGGCTGCGGATCGCTGTGCAAGCTTGGTGATGAATTGGTGGAAATTCGCTCGCTTGGTATTGCCGAAGGTCATAAGGGTAAGGGGCTTGGTTCGCGGTTAGTAGAGCAATTGGAGAAAGAAGCGCGCAAGCAGGGGATTCCCAAGCTCATGGCCTTGACCTATGAGGTTTCCTTCTTTGTAAAGAACGGATTTGATGTTGTAAGCAAAGAGATTTTCCCTGAAAAAGTGTGGACGGATTGTGTGAATTGTGCGAAGCAACTTTGCTGCGATGAAATAGCCGTACTTAAGATACTGGACTGACTTGACAATCGTCAGGTCGGTTTGGTATTTTTGTATTAGCGATTAGCACTCAACGTTAACGAGTGCTAACGAAGTGAAGAGATGGGTCATTAATCAATTAAATTCAGGAGGGATTGCCATGTTAACGGAACGCCAAAGAATGATATTGACAGCCATTGTGGATGACTATATCCGTTCGGCGGAGCCGGTGGGGTCCCGAAGCATTTCCAAACGGGGCGATGTCGGGTATAGCCCGGCTACTATCCGTAATGAAATGTCCGATCTGGAGGAACTCGGCTTTCTGGAGCAGCCGCATACGTCGGCCGGTCGAATTCCTTCACATAAGGGATACCGTTATTATGTAGATCATCTGACTCCGTTTAATCTCTTGGCCAAGGAAGAGCTTGTTACGCTCAAAACCTTTTTTGCCGAGAAGCTGAATGCGGCGGAACAGGTGATTCAGCATGCCGGAACGATATTATCCCATATGACCAACTATACCTCCATCTTGCTGGGACCGGAGGTTTTCCAGACGTCTTTGCGCCACTTCCAGCTCCTTCCGTTAAATGAAGATACGGCGGTAGCTATTGTAGTGACCAATACCGGGCAGGTGGAGAACAAGACAGTTACACTGCCAGCCGGGGTTTCCGTTTCTGAAATGGAGCGGGTGGTGAACCTGCTGAACCGCAAGCTTGCCGGCGTGCCTATTTACAGGCTGAAGGCGGCCTTGTATAGCGAGATCGGGCAGGAAATGCAGCGACATATCGAGCATTTCGAAGAATTGATGAAGATGCTGGACGAAGTGCTGGGTGCGGGCCTGGAGGGGCAACGGTTGTTCTTGAGTGGAGCGACGAACATGCTCACACAGCCAGAGTTCCGTGATGTTGACAAGGTGAAGAGCATTCTTGACCTGCTTGAGGAAACGCCGACATTAACCAAGATGATATCATCCGCATCTGCCGGATCAGGCGTCCAGGTGCGTATTGGTACTGAAAATGATCATGAAGCCTTTGCCAACTGCAGCCTGATAACGGCAACCTACCGGATTGAAGGCGAGGCGGTTGGAACGATTGGTATTTTGGGACCAACGCGTATGGAATATGCCAGAGTCATTCGGATTCTGGATATTTTATCGAAGGATTTGAGTGAATTTCTGTCCAGAATGCAATAACAACGACTTGGAACTTGGAAGTTTAACGCATGTGCTTTAAGGAGGTGAACATCTTGAAGGAATCACAGCCGATTCAAGACAACATCAATCACAGTGAAGAGGACGAATTGAACATGAATGATAAGGTACAAGAGGATTTGCGCCAATCTTCCGATGAGGATGTGAGGCAAGAAGAAACGAGCAGTCAGGAGCCGACAAGTCACGATCAAGTGGAAGATACGGCGGATTTGTCTGCCCAAGTAGAGAAGCTTCGTGCTGAGAATGAAGAAGGACAACAACGGTTGCTTCGGGCGCAGGCTGATTTTGATAATTTCCGGCGTCGTACTCTTAAGGAGAAGGAAGAGCTGGGGAAATACGCTTCTGCGAAGCTGATTACGGAGCTATTGCCCGTTATTGATAATTTCCAGAGAGCGCTGAGTACAGCAGGAGATCATCCCGAGTCTGCTTCCTATGTGAAGGGCGTGGAAATGATATTCCGCCAGCTTGAAGGTGTACTGAGTGCAGAAGGACTTACTGCCATGGAGGCTGTAGGACAACCGTTTAATCCGGAGTTCCATCAAGCCATTATGCAGGTCGAGTCTGAGGAACATGAGGAAGGCATTGTTGTGGAAGAGGTTCAGAAGGGCTACATGCTGAAGGATAAGGTATTGCGCCCTGCTATGGTTAAGGTTAGCGGTTAATTTACACAGATATTATAGGGATAAGCACCCATTTTAAGGAGGACATAAGCAAATGAGCAAAGTAATCGGAATTGACCTTGGAACCACTAACTCCTGTGTTGCCGTGATGGAAGGCGGCGAGGCGGTAGTCATTCCTAACCCAGAAGGAGCGCGTACAACCCCTTCTGTAGTAGGGTTCAAGAAAGACGGAGAACGGGTAGTCGGGGAGACGGCCAAACGTCAAGCTATCACTAACCCGGACCGCACAATTAGTTCCATTAAGAGACATATGGGTTCCAATCATAAAGAGTCGATTGATAGCAAGGAATATACTCCGCAAGAAATTTCGGCTATTATTTTGCAGAAGCTGAAAAGTGATGCAGAAGCTTACCTGGGTCAACCGGTAACCCAAGCGGTTATTACGGTTCCAGCTTATTTCAATGACAGCCAGCGTCAAGCAACCAAGGATGCCGGGAAAATTGCCGGTTTGGAAGTATTGCGGATTGTCAACGAGCCTACGGCTGCAGCTTTGGCATATGGTATGGAGAAGTCGGAAGATCAAACCATTCTCGTATATGACCTTGGGGGCGGTACATTTGACGTTTCCATCCTGGAATTGGGCGATGGATTCTTCGAAGTAAAGGCAACCAGTGGCGACAACAGCTTGGGCGGCGATGACTTCGACCAGAAGATCATTGATTATTTGGTAGCCGAATTCAAGAAAGACCAAGGCATTGATCTGAGCAAGGATAAAGCTGCGGTTCAACGTCTGAAGGATGCTGCGGAAAAAGCGAAAAAGGAATTGTCTGGCGTATTGACGACCACGATTTCCTTGCCGTTTATTACTGTGGCTGACGGAGTTCCTCAGCATTTGGAGCTTAACCTGACTCGTGCCAAATTTGAAGAATTGACAGCAGACCTGGTAGAACGTACTTTGGGACCAACTCGTCGTGCCTTGAGCGACGCAGGCATGACTCCTGCTGATATCAACAAGATTGTACTGGTAGGTGGTTCTACCCGTATTCCTGCAGTACAAGAAGCAATTAAGAAGCTGACTGGCAAGGAACCTCATAAAGGCGTTAACCCTGATGAAGTTGTTGCGTTGGGCGCAGCCGTACAAGCGGGCGTATTGACTGGGGATGTGAAGGACGTCGTATTGCTGGACGTTACACCATTGTCCCTGGGTATTGAAACAGCCGGTGGCGTATTTACGAAGATGATCGAGCGTAATACCACGATTCCTACCAGCAAATCGCAAGTGTTCTCTACCTACGCAGACAATCAGCCAAGTGTTGAGATCCATGTGCTGCAAGGGGAACGTGAGATGGCCGCTGGCAACAAAACGCTGGGACGCTTCATGCTGGGGGATATTCCATTGGCACCGCGCGGTGTTCCGCAAATCGAAGTGGCCTTTGACATTGATGCTAACGGGATCGTTAACGTCTCGGCGACCGACAAAGGTACCGGTAAGAGCCAAAAGATCACAATCACTTCGTCCAGCGGCTTGAGCGACGAAGAAGTAGAACGCATGATGAAGGATGCTGAATTGCATGCTGATGAAGATAAGAAGCGCAAAGAATTGGTTGAAGCGAAGAACAATGGAGACCAATTGATTTATAGCGTGGACAAAACGATCAAGGAACTTGGTGACAAGGTAGATGCTGCTGAGACAGATAAAGCCAATGCAGCCAAGGAAGAGTTGAAGAAGGCTTTGGAAGGCGAAGACCTGGAGCAAATCAACGCAGCTTCCGAGAAATTGACCGAGATCGTTCAGCAGTTGTCCGTCAAGTTGTATGAGCAAGCGGCACAAGATGCGGAAGCTCAAGGCGGGGCAGCGGATGCAGGTGGTCCTGGCCGCGACAACGTCGTTGATGCCGATTATGAAGTGGTTGACGAAGACAAGAAATAAGGTTAAGCTTCACGAAGTAGAAGCAGGCACATAGATTGTAATCTGGGAAGGTCAAAGCGCGGGCTGTTCCGCACTTTGACTTTCCTTTTGCCGGATATAGGGGTCGCTGTCTTAAAGAAGGCAGTAGAACTCATTAGTCAGACGGGGGTGGAAGGATGGCAGATAAACGCGATTACTACGAGGTGCTGGGTCTGGGCAAGGATGCCTCTGACGATGACATCAAGAAGGCTTACCGCAAGCTGGCTCGTCAGTATCACCCAGACGTGAATAAAGCCGCAGATGCGGAAACGAAGTTTAAAGAGGTTAAGGAAGCCTATGATGTCCTGAGCGATGCGGGGAAACGCTCGCGTTACGATCAATACGGTCATGTCGATCCTAATGGAGGCATGGGCGGTGGGTTTTCCGGAGGCGGCGATTTTGGCGGCTTCGGTGATATTTTTGATATGTTCTTTGGCGGCGGCGGGGGTAGACGCGATCCGAATGCTCCGCAGCGCGGCAATGATTTGCAATATACGATGACGATTGAATTCCAGGAAGCGGTATTCGGCAAAGAATCGGATATTAATATTCCGCGTACGGAAGGCTGTGATACCTGCTTTGGTACAGGTGCCAAGCCAGGAACGAAACCGGAGACCTGTTCGGTCTGTCATGGTTCGGGACAACAGGAAGTTGTACAGAATACGCCGTTTGGCCGGATGGTCAATCGCCGGGCATGTAGCCATTGCGGTGGCAAGGGGCAAGTCATTAAGGAGAAATGCCCAACCTGTGCAGGAAGCGGCAGCGTGAAGAAACAACGTAAAATTCACGTTCGCATCCCTGCGGGGGTAGATGACGGTGCTCAATTGCGGATGTCAGGGGAAGGTGAAGGTGGACTTCGCGGCGGTCCTGCTGGCGATCTCTACATTATTATTCGCGTCAAAACCCATGAATTCTTTGAGCGTGAAGGCGATGACATCTATCTTGAATTCCCGCTGACCTTTGCTCAAGCGGCACTGGGTGATGAGATTGAGGTACCTACGCTAACGGAGAAGGTTAAGCTGAAAATTCCTGCCGGAACCCAGACCGGGACTTATTTCCGCCTCAAAGGCAAAGGAGTCCCGCGGCTTAGAGGGGTTGGTCAAGGCGATCAACATATCAAAGTGGTGATTGTTACGCCACGTAAGCTGAGTGAAGAGCAAAAAGAACTGCTTCGCCAATTTGCTTCTGTTGATGGTGAGCAAACGCAAGAACATGAGGAATCTTTCTTTGACCGCATGAAACGGGCGTTTCGCGGAGATTAGTCGAACTATAACAAAAGCGCGAGTCCAGGGGAATCTCATTCCTGGACTCGCGCTTGTTTGTTTTGAGAGACTTTACATATTTTGATCTTGTACTTTAAGCCTTATCCTGAATGACTGCGATAATCTCTTCATTCAATTCCAGACGAATGTCGTCCCGAAATACGCGGCGACCGTATTCCCGGTGCATGTACTGCATGATAGCTTCCATCAGATTGGCTTCAACCAGGTAACGGCTACGCCCGTTTGCCCAAACTTCACCGGTATATCCCGTATCCTCATCCCAGCTTAACTCGACCTGGACATCGGTGGGGCGCACGCCAACACGCTCGGCTGTATTCAAGCATACGGCATTGATGATTTCATCCATGCTCAAAATCATGGCTTAGTATCTACCTCCACGACGGTAATCGTCGTGACTTGGTTGTTTTTTGAAGCGACGGTATAAAGCCATGGCAGCAATAATTAACAGATAGATAGCTAGCAGGTTCACGGCAAGTCCCAATAGATTACCAAAAAAGCCCATGTTGGTGAACAAGCTGCCAAATAGCATCCCGGCAAGGCCGCCAACAATCAACCCGCGCATCAAGCTGCCTCCGCTAAAAAAGCCACGGTTTGCGGTCGTATTTGCCGTATTGGCTCCGGCCCGGTTCCCGGTCATGTTCTGATTTTCATTTTGTGCGGGCTTCTTGGGAGCCGGATTATAGCTGCGTGGTCCTGATTTGAAGCCCCCTCGTTTGGCATCCGCTAAATCCGGAGCAACGAAGGTAAATAGTACAGTAAAAGCCATTACAATTAACATTACTTTCTTCATCATGGGACGTAGGAACCCTCCTGTGAAATATAGATTTCTTCTGTTTCCTAGCTAGTAATACGGGGTAAGTTCTAGGTAAGTTTCAAATTTTAAATAAAATCCACTCCTCGAACAACTTCGTTCTGGGAAGTCGACTTTTTGAACAACCTCATAAAGTATAAAGCTACTGCACTGGCTGCATCCTATCATCGTAGCGGACTGTTTTGTACGAAGTCCCATGAAGCCCCGAGGAAGGCAGGGAGGTAGTATGACCGAGAAGAACATACTCGCTTATTTCAAAAGCCCAGAGGAAGCGGAGGGAGTGGCTCGTAAGTTAAGCACTTTGAGGGTGGCGGATTTGACTATTGACCGTTTTCAGCGGTACGGTGCCGAGGCGGAGCATTCAGCCGGGATTACTCATTTTACGGCAGGGATAGTGGAGGTAGCGGATTCGTCCGTAAGCAGACTCAGTCATGATGGAGAAGGCGGACCAAACGGGCGTGATATTTTACTCACGGTAGTCGTGAACGATGCCATTCATCATCAGGCCCTTCGCATTATTGAGGAAGCAGGGGGCATGGTATAAATACCGACCGGAAGGAGGGGAGCAGGTATGAGCCGCGAAGAACGACGGAATCGCCAGGTAAAGATTAATCTGGACAAGCCGTTCGCAGATTATGACAGGGAGCCTGAAGCTCTGGAGGATCTTGCAGATTATGAGGATTGGGAGACGCTGGAGCGTGATGAACGGACGGAAGCACAGAAGCGCGAGCGGTTGAAGCTGTAGCAGACTAAATATAAGGCGGAGGAACCGGAGTCCCGGTTGCCTCCGCCTTGCTTTGTCACTATGTTCATTCTATAGTACAATAAATCTTATGCATGTAAGTCAAGGAGGAAAAAACATATCATGATTTGGAAGGAAATAACTATACATACAACGGAAGAAGCCGTCGAGATGATTTCAAATTTCCTGCATGAAGCGGGAGCAGGTGGAGTGACCATCGAGGAACATGTTGATAACAATAAACCGCGGGATACTTCGCTTGGACAATGGTTCGAAATTCCGCCAAACGATATTCCTGAAGGAGAGGCCAAGATTAGCGGCTATTTCCCGGAAGGACTTAACATTGAAGAAGTCGTTCAGGAGGTAAGCACCCGGATTCAAGAACTTAAGGGGTATGATATTGACCCCGGGGTTGCAGAAATCTCTGTCCGCGGTGTCAGCGAAGATGACTGGGCGAACAACTGGAAGCAATATTTCAAGCCCCTGCGCGTGTCGGAACGACTGACCATTAAGCCAACTTGGGAAGATTACACTCCCGAAGCAGGTGAGCAAATTATCGAGCTCGATCCGGGAATGGCTTTCGGTACAGGAGCGCACCCTACGACTTCCCTTTGCTTGCGCACGCTGGAGGATGTTATCCGCGAGGGAGACGAAGTGATTGACGTCGGCACAGGCTCCGGCATTTTGGCGATTGGTGCCTGTCGTCTTGGCGCATCGCGTGTGCTTGCCCTGGACCTGGACCCTGTAGCGGTATCCAGTGCGACGGAGAACAGCCGTCTAAACAAGCTTGCAGAGCGTATTCAGGTCGTAGAAAGCGATTTGTTGTCTGTCATTAAGGGTGAAGGCAGCGCAGACGTTATGGTACAGTTACCGGTCCGCGTTGTGGTTGCCAATATTTTGGCCGAAATTATTTTGCTCTTTATTGATGATGTTTATCAAGCTTTGACGCCTGGGGGCTATTATATTGCCTCCGGTATTTATAAAAATAAAGAACAAGCCGTAGAAGAAGCGCTAATTGCCGCGGGTTTTGAATTGGAACAGACCGCCCGGGAAGAAGATTGGGTAGCTTTTGTGGCAAGAAAGAGGTAACCAGCCATGGATTTTTTGGATCGCATATTGCGGGTCCCGTTGCACGAGCTTCCTTTTTACCTGATTACTCTGGTCATTGCCTTCACACTGCATGAATTTTCCCATGCGTATTTTGCTAATAAATTTGGAGATCCTACGGCCAAGCTACTGGGCCGAGTAACCTTGAATCCCGTTGTGCACTTTGACTTTTTTGGTATTGTATTGCTGCTAATTGCCGGTTTTGGCTGGGCTCGTCCGGTTCCTGTCAATCGTGAGAATTTCAGCAATCCTCGCTTGATGGGGGCTATTGTATCTGTAGCTGGTCCGCTTAGTAACTTGCTGCTGGGTGTTTTGGGGACGTTGATCTATGTGATGCTGGCCAGGTTTGGTGTCCTTGATACTATAAGCAATGAAAGATTGCTGCAAGCGATTTTAATATTTTTTAATGTATTTACTGTTTTGAACTTCTTCTTGTTCTTGTTTAATCTGATTCCGTTGCCTCCTCTGGATGGCTATCGGCTGTTAGAGGACTTAGCGCCGCGTTCGGTGCAGGGCAAATTGCATCAATTTGAGCAATGGTCAATGCTGCTCTTCCTGCTGATCTTGTTTATTCCTGTATTGCAAGCGTACACCATCACGCCGTTGTATCAAGCAGCTCAGACGATGTATTTTCAATTTGCTGATTTTTTCCTGATTCTGTTCGGGGGCTACTAGTAGCACGTCAGCGTATGGCAAGCTGGATTTTAACATTGTAGAGTAAGGATGGATGAAGATGCAGCGTTACTTTGTGGAACCGGAACAATTCGGCGTGCAAGATGTAATGATTACCGGTGAGGATGCCCGCCATATCGGGCGAGTCATGCGTTCCAAGCCGGGAGATAAATTAATAGTAAGCGATGGCGTGTCCCGTGAGGTTCTGGTGGAAATTAAGACGATAGAATCTCATGAAGTGACGGCAGAGATTCTGGATGTCTTGCCTTCCTCGGGAGAGCCTTGGCTGCAAGTGACGGTAGCGCAAAGCTTGCCAAAGGGCGACAAGATGGAGGTCGTGATTCAGAAATGTACGGAAATTGGCGCCTCGCGTTTTGTTCCGTTTCTATCCGCACGAACGGTAGTGCAATACGATAGGAAGAAAGAAGAGAAACGTCTTGCTCGCTGGCAGAAAATCGCCAAGGAAGCGGCAGAGCAGGCACATCGCAGCAAAATTCCTGGGGTAGATGGGCCTGTAAAATGGAATGAGCTGCTTGCTGCATTTAAAGAGTATGATTTGGTATGCTTATGTTATGAGAAAGAGGATGGCCGCGCCTTGCGGGAGGTCCTGAAGCCAATGGTGGCGGAACTGGATGCTGAACAAACTTACAACATCGCCGTTGTAGTGGGTCCAGAGGGCGGTTTTAGCGAAGAAGAGGTTCAGGAAGCAGAGGCTGCAGGGGCCAAATCCGTTGGTTTGGGCCGACGGATTCTGCGTACGGAAACAGCAGCGATGGCTGCATTAACTTGCATCATGTATGAATCTGGAGAAATGGGGGGATAAGCGATGCCAAAAGTCGCTTTTTACACCTTGGGTTGTAAAGTGAATTTCTATGATACCGAAGCCATTTGGCAATTATTTAAAAATGAAGGCTATGAGCAGGTGGATTTTGAACAGTCTGCTGCGGACGTCTATCTGATTAATACTTGTACAGTAACCAATACGGGGGATAAGAAGAGCCGCCAAATTATTCGACGTGCCGTGCGCCGTAATCCGGATGCCATCGTGGCGGTAACAGGCTGTTACGCACAAACATCCCCGGCGGAAATTCTTGATATTCCCGGTGTCGACCTCGTAATCGGCACCCAGGATCGTGAGAAGATAATTCCTTATGTTAAGGAAATACAGGATCAGCGTAAGCCGATCAATGCTGTGCGCAATATTATGAAGACGCGGGAGTTCGAGGAACTGGATGTACCGGACTTTGCCGATCATACCCGTGCGTTCCTCAAAATACAGGAGGGCTGCAACAACTTTTGCACCTTCTGCATTATTCCGTGGTCACGGGGCTTGTCCCGTAGCCGGGAGCCCCAAAGTGTTGTGCAACAAGCACGTCAGTTAGTGGCTGCTGGATATAAGGAGATCGTGCTGACGGGTATTCACACTGGTGGGTATGGGGATGACTTGGAGAATTACCGTTTGGCAGACCTGTTGTGGGAATTGGACAAGGTAGAAGGACTGGGTCGCATCCGTATCAGTTCTATTGAAGCTAGCCAAATTGACGAACGTATGCTTGAGGTGTTGAAGGGCTCTGCCAAGATGTGCCGTCATTTTCATATTCCGCTGCAAGCTGGTAGCAATGAAGTGCTCAAACGGATGAGAAGAAAATATACCACCCAGGAATTTGAGCAGAAAATAGCTATGATTCGCAAGTTCATGCCGGATGTAGCCATCACGACCGATGTCATTGTCGGCTTCCCCGGAGAGACTGACGAGTTATTCCGTGAGGGCTTTGAGACCATTAAGCGCATCGGCTTCTCTGAGATGCACGTGTTCCCTTATTCCAAGCGGACCGGCACGCCGGCAGCCAGGATGGAGGATCAGGTAGACGAGGAGGTCAAGCATGCCCGTGTGCATGAATTGATCGATTTGTCGGAGCAAATGCAACTAGCCTATGCCCAGCAATTTGTAGGTCAGGTACTCGACGTTATCCCCGAGAATGATGAGAAGGGGACTTCGGGCGATGGCCTTGTGACTGGTTTTAGCGACAATTACTTGCAGGTTCGATTCCCGGGAACCTCTGCATTGACGGGTAAAATATGTCGGGTCAAGCTGACCAAGGCGGATATTAACACAAGTGAAGGCGAACTTGTCCGTGTTCTGGCCAAGGCTTCTGAAGCCTTGGCTTAATAAGGTTTGCCCGCTTCTCTGGGCATGACAAGGATTTCAGCCCAAGCTGAAATCCTTGTTGTTACATATATGTTTATGCTTTTTTACGCCCGGCCAGCGTTCTTACTACTGAAGGAGGTACAGCCAGAATGTCATTCAAAGAAATCTCTGCGGGGGGCGTTGTCTATCGCATCGAGAATAACCGGATGCAAGTTCAGCTCATTACCGACCGATATGGGAAAATTTCGTTCCCCAAAGGAAAGCAGGAAGCGGGAGAAACTGTAGAGCAGACAGCGCTTCGTGAAATATTGGAGGAGACGGGGATCGTAGGCAAAATTGATGAACTGATAGATATCATCCCTTATACGTATCACCATCCTCAGCTTGGCAGTGTAGACAAGGAAGTGCATTATTACCTCGTGAAGTGGCAAAGTGGTGCCCTGTGCCCCCAACTCGAAGAGATACGCAGTGTGTCTTGGTACGAGCCGCAGGAGGCTTGGCGCCAGCAATGTAAGGCAGGGTACGACAACAATGACTTTATCTTGGAGAAAGCGTTAAGGCTACTGGGCATTGAACCTCAGGTCTGATGGGCGTTACCAGGTCCGAACTTGGGGGAGCCCTGACGAGGGGAGTCTAGTCTGGACCAAATCGGCAGATAGCAAATTGGCAAGGCAAGCAGGGAGCAGACGACATTGAAGATGGTCTGCGTGTGAGCAATTTGTGCCGCAAGATCACTGGTCAGCAAGCTAGCTGCCGTTTCTAATAGAGGTACTAATGGAAGGAACAAGATGGCCCCCAGCACATTCAAGATTACGTGCGACCAGGCAACAAACCGCCCAGACCGGGTTCCTCCAATCGCCGCAATCAAGGCTGTGAGGCAGGTGCCTACATTGGAGCCGATGACAATGGCGATGCCGAATTCAATCGGTAACACACCGCTGGCTGCTAGTCCCATGGTCATGGCGACAACGGCTGCGCTGCTGTGGATGATGGCTGTAAGTGTGGCACCTGCCAGCGCACCCCAGAGTAAATTGCCAGTGGCATGCGTCAGCAGCCAGGAAATGATACCTCGTTCCTCCAGAGCGGGACCAATGGATTGCATCATACGGATGGCAACCATGACCAGACTGAAGCCAGCGCCGGCCAAGGCCCCATATTGTAAAGGCAGCAGAAATGGAAGCTTGCGCTTGATGTAGGAGGGCAACATGTCCTCGGCAAGTACGGCTGTCGCCCACAATATTAGCGATATAATAAGCAGGGGAGCACCGAGGCGTGTCAGGTTCAAGGCAATGAGTTCTGTCGTGAGACAGGTGCCGATGTTGCCCCCTAGAATAATCCCTAATGTTCGAGCATAGGAGAGGAGTCCGGCGTTGACAAGTCCAATGGTCATTACCGTGACGGCGGTGCTGCTCTGAAGCAAGGCCGTAATAAACGTACCGGAGACAAGTCCGGTCCAGGGAGTGCGAGTCGTCCGGTGCAGGAAGGCCATCAGTTTGGGGCCAGCCCAGGTGTGCAGGGCAGATTCCATGATTTTCATGCCAAGCAGGAATAGGACCAGACCCCATGTTACGGGCAACCAGATTTCCTGAAACATGGCGGCGTTGCCCCCCTTTCCTTGAAAAAATGTGTACAAGTTACGTATATGATGCCGGGATAACGATCATACCTGTGTAGTCCCGCATGAAGATATAGTTATTGGAATTTACAATCTTGTTTAGGAGTGAATAATGAATGGCAACGGTCGTATTACAGCGCAGCCGGAAGAAACGATTGGAGCAGGGGCATCCCTGGGTATTCAAAAATGAGATCGAGACGGTAGAGGGTGAGCCCGTACCTGGTGGACTCGTCGAGATTATGGATTATCGGCGGCGTTACCTGGCAACGGGATACTACAACCCGGCCTCGCAAATTACAGTACGGGTCGTATCCTATATACCATTAACGGAGATGGATACGTCCTTTTTTGTCCGCCGGTTTACCGAATGTCTCAAGCACCGGGAACGCTTTGTCAACGAATCTTCTTATCGGCTTGTCTACGGAGAGGCTGACTTTCTGCCCGGACTGATTGTGGACAAATTTGGTGATGTACTTGTGGTGCAATTGCTGACATTAGGCATGGACCGTTGCCGCGAGCAAATTGTTACCGCGCTTACCGAAGTGCTGCGGCCTGTGGGAATTTATGAGCGCAGCGATGTCTCCGTAAGGCAAATGGAGGGGCTGGAACAGGTGAAGGGAGCCATTTATGGTGAACCTCCTCGCTATGTAACCGTAACGGAGAACGGGCTGAAGATTGAGGTGGATATTGAACAAGGACAGAAGACGGGGTATTTCTTCGACCAGCGTGAGAACAGGGCCTCCATTCGGCCACTTATGACGGGCTGGGGCGCTAAAAGTGGCATTACACTACAGGAGATCGCTAATGAGGTGGGCGAGGTACGGCGTGTACCCGTGAACCGTAAGGGAAAAGAGGTTGGCTTCCCGTATTGGGATGGTGCTACAGTGCTGGAATGCTTCTCGCATACGGGAAGCTTCACGCTGCACGCCTGTGAGTATGGGGCCAAGAAGGTCACTTGCCTGGATATTTCCGAGCATGCCATTGAAAGTGCCAAGCGCAATGTGCAGTTGAATGATTTTACCGATCGCGTGGAGTTTGTTGTAGCGGATGCCTTTGAGTATTTACGGGGTCAAGTAAAGGGCTTGGAAGAGCGTCATCTTAGAGCAGCAGGTACCAACAAGGTCGATACCTCCGTACCATTGACGGCCGGAGGAGGGCAGACCTGGGATGTTGTCATTCTAGATCCTCCAGCCTTCGCGAAGACGAAGACGGCAGTCAAGGGGGCAGTTCGTGGATACAAGGATATTAACCTTCACGGAATGAAGCTGGTGAATGAGGGAGGCTATCTGGTCACGGCCAGTTGCTCCTATCACATGCGTCCGGACTTGTTCCTGGAGACCATTCTGGATGCGGCTGAGGATGCAGGCAAAGTGCTGCGACTTGTGGAATGGCGGGCTGCCGGGAAAGACCATCCGCAAATCCTGGGGGTAGACGAAGGACATTATTTGAAGTTTGCTATCTTTGAAGTTCGCAGTAAGAACGCTTATTGATATATGGCTGCAAAGGGTCCGTCCTCGCGTGAATGAATGCGGGACGGGCTTTTTTTTGAGGAAACAGCAATTGTAAGGGATGCGAATGTTTGCTCGCATCTGTGCTATACTGGGAACGATAGAATTGTCCGTTGCAGGAGGTTATTCCATGTCTTTACATTTCATAATTGGCCGCGCTGGCAGTGGTAAAAGCAGCTTGATTCTGTCCCGGGTAGCGGAGGAGCTCAAAGCGGACCCGACCGGTCCACCGCTCATTATTTTGACACCGGAGCAAGGTACCTTCCAAATGGAGCAGCAAATTGCCGGAGCCTCTGGCTTGCCTGGAACCGTGCGCACACAGGTGCTGGGTTTCCGTCGTTTGGCGTTACGTGTTATGCAGGAGACTGGCGGCTCGGCGCTCGTGCCTATTCATGATGAAGGCAAGAAAATGCTGCTGTACAAGCTGCTGCGGAGGCACCGCGATAACCTGAGGTTGTTTGGACAAGGTGGCGACCAGTTTGGCCTTATTGAACGAATCGCTGGTTTATATACGGAGATGAAGAAATACAACGTGGATTTTGCCGATTTATCCGGGTTTGAGACTGTTCTTGAAAGCCGGATCGACGAATCCCCGTTACTTATAGATAAAATGCATGACCTGGCTCTCCTTTTTGCCGAATTTGACCAGGAATTATCCAAGTTGTACATCGACAATGAGGATCATGTTGTCAAGCTGGCTCAGGGAGCGCCAGAGTCGGCCTACTTACGCGGAGCTAAAATCTGGATTGACGGCTTCCATACCTTTACCCCCCAGGAATACACAGCCATCGTTGCCCTGTTAAAAGCTTCTGCTTCGGTAACGGTATCCTTGACTTTGAATCGTCCCTATAATGATGGCAACCTGCCTCAGGAATTGAACTTGTTCCATACTCCCGCGGCGGCTTATATGAAGCTACGCCAGTTGGCGCAGGAAGCAGGAATTGATGTTGCTGCAGCGGAACTGCTCGATCAGCGCCCATACCCCCGGTTTCAGCGCAGCGAGACACTGGGGTTCCTGGAATCCGCCTATGAGCGGCGAACCCCGTGGCCTCATACGGAGCCGCCAAAGGACTTGAGCCGCGCCTTATCCATTCACCGGGCCGACGGCCGCCGTGCTGAAGTGGAAGGGGCGGTACGGGAAATGGTTCGTCTGGCGCGGGAAGAAGGGGTACGCTGGCGGGAGATGGGTCTGCTGGTGCGCCGCCTTGAGGATTATGATCAACTCATTGCGCCGCTGATGGAAGAATACGAAGTTCCCTTTTTTCTCGACCAAAAAACGAGCATGCTGCATCACCCGCTTATTGAATTTATTCGCTCGGCCCTGGATGTTGTACTGGGCTTCTGGAAATACGACGATGTATTTCGTTGCATCAAGAGTGAATTTCTACTGCCTTTGGATGGCAGAGTTACTCGTGAGGATATGGACGTCCTGGAGAATTATGTGCTTGCCAGTGGCATTCAAGGCTATCGCTGGTTCGATGGACGGCCCTGGAAGGGCGCTCCAAGCCTGTCACTGGAGCAGGGAGAGGCAGCGGCTTCCGGCAAGGCACAGGAGCAACTGGATTTGCTGGAACGCTGCCGATCTACGGTGGTCGCCCCGCTATACGAATTTGAGAAGCGGTTGAAGCAGGCCGCTACAGCCACCGAGATGTGTGCGGCGGTTTATCAGCTCCTGGTAGATGCGGAAGCGGCTCAGCATCTTGACCTTCTGGCGCATCGGTTGCTCCAAAGCGGACAACCACGTCAGGCGATGGAACACCGCCAGTTGTGGGGAGCGGTGCTTGATTTGCTCGATCAGATCACAGAAATGATGGGGGACGAGCGTCTGGAGCCAGAGCTATTCGCCGGAGTGCTGGAGACAGGCATGAAGGGACTCAAGCTGGCACTTGTACCGCCTTCGCTGGACCAGGTGCTGGTCGGCAGTACGGACCGCACGCGGTCAGGACGCATCAAGCATCTGTTCCTTCTGGGCATTAATGAAGGAGTAATGCCAGCCGGGCTTCAGGAAGAAGGCTTGCTCAGCGAACAGGAGAAGCAGCGGCTGTCCGAAGTTGGTCTGGAGCTGGCTCCGGGACTAACACGGGATCTGTTGGATGAGCGCTACCTGATCTATGGAGCGCTGGCCGGAGCCAGTGACTCTCTGTGGCTGAGCTACGCGATATCTGACGGAGAAGGTGGAGCCTTGCTGCCGTCGGAAGTGATTCGGCAGGTGAAGCGGATTTTCCCCCATTCCTCCTTAAAGGAGCAGGTGATAAGCTCGTCTCCCATCGGAGGAACAGACATGGAGGAGCTTGCTTTTGTTGCCAAGCCTGGACCTGCCCTGGCTACCTTGATCAGGCAACTGCGCCGCTGGAAGTCAGGCGAATCGATATCGCCGCTCTGGTGGCATGTGCTGGAGTGGTACAAGGACAAGCCGGAATGGGAGAGTCGGGCGGTGCGACTGGTAGGATCGCTCAATTACCGCAACCGGGTGCGTGGACTTACCCCGGCTACGAGTCGCAAGCTATATGGTAAGCGGCTACGTACCAGCGTATCACGCATGGAGCAATTTTCTGCGTGCCCGTTCGCGCATTTCGCTTCCCATGGCTTGAAGCTGAAAGAAAGACAGCTTTACCGGCTTAAGGCGCCGGATATCGGCCAACTGTTCCATGCTGCACTTAGCCAGATGGCCATTAACTTTCGGGAGCAGAACCTCAGTTGGGGAAGTCTGACTCCGGAGGAAGTGTTGCGTGAAGCCGATGCGGCAGTGGATGATCTGGCTCCGAAGCTGCAAGGGGAAATATTGCTCAGTTCCAAGCGTTATGGCTACATCTCACGCAAGCTGAAGAATATCGTGGGCCGGGCCTCTTTGATTCTCGGTGAGCAGGCGCGTCGCGGTAGCTTTGAACCTATTGGCCTGGAGTTGGATTTTGGGCCGGGCCGACCGCTGCCGCCACTAATCTTCGAGCTGCCCAACGGCTGCGTAATGGAAATTGTGGGCCGAATTGACCGGGTGGATGTGGCCGAGGGCGAAGAAGGCTTGCTCCTGCGGGTTATTGACTATAAATCAAGCCAGACTGATCTCAAGTTGCATGAGGTCTATTACGGTCTGTCCTTGCAAATGCTGACGTATCTGGATGTGCTGGTGTCCTCAGCAGAGGAATGGCTGGGCGAAAGTGCCTTACCGGCGGGAACGTTGTATTTCCATGTGCACAATCCGCTGCTGCAAAGCAGCAATGGCATGAGCCCCGAACAAGCCCGACAGGAGCTGTTGAAACGCTTTAAAATGAAGGGACTGCTTCTTGCGGACCGTGAGGTTATTGCCAAGATGGACAGTGGTTTGGAGAAGGGGCATTCAGATATTTTGCCTGTGGCTCTTAAGGCCGATGGCGGCTTCTACAGCAGCGCATCGGTAGCCACGCCTGAGCAGTGGAAGACGTTGCTCGGGACGGTGCGCCATACGATTGCTGATATCGGTACGCGTATTACGGATGGGGACGTACAAATAGCTCCCTATCGCTTGGGGCTGGAGACGGCTTGTACCTTCTGTCCTTACAAGCCGGTATGCCGCTTTGAAGAATCGCTGGAGGGCAGCTCGTACCATGTGTTGAACAAGCCCGGCAAGCAGGAAATATGGCAACTTCTTGGTGAAGATGACGGAAAGGAGAACAATCGATCATGAGCATGACAATGAAACCAAAACCCCAGGGAAGCTATTGGAGTGACGACCAGTGGCGCGCTATTGCTTTGTCTGGCGGAGACATGCTGGTGGCTGCTGCGGCGGGCTCGGGTAAAACCGCTGTATTGGTTGAGCGGATTATCCGCAAGTTGACGGACCGCGAGCGGCCGCTGAGCGTAGATCGGTTGCTCGTAGCTACGTTCACCAAAGCGGCCGCTGCCGAGATGCGAGGACGGATTACGGAGGCGCTGGAGAAGGAACTATCCAAAGACCCCGGTGATGAATATGTAAGTCGTCAGCTTGCCATGTTGGGCAGAGCTTCCATTACGACACTTCATTCGTTCTGTATGGAGGTCATTCAGCGATACTATACCCTGATTCCTCTCGATCCTGGCTTCCGCATCGCAGCGGAGAATGAAACGGCCTTGCTACGTCAAGAGGTGCTGGAAGAATTGCTGGAGGATAAATACGGTAGCGAGCCGGCAGACAGTCCCTTTTGGGCTCTAGTCGATTTGTTCGGAGGAGAGCGGAGCGATGAAGCTGTGTTTGCGCTGATTCAGCGACTGTATGATTTCGCCCGTAGTCATCCATGGCCTGAGGACTGGCTTCGCCAGTCGGCAGAAGCTTTTTTGGTGCCTGATGCCTCCGCTTTGGAGCAAAGCGGGTGGGTAGCTGGTATTTTGGCAGATACAGCCTTGTCCTTGAACGGGGCGTACAGTTTGCTCTCTCAAGCGAAATTAGTAGCCCTATCGCCGGGAGGACCGGAACCCTATGCCATAACGCTGGAACAAGATATGCAAATGGTACAGACGCTTCGGGATGCCGTTCATGCGGGGACCTGGGCTTCCCTATACACGGAGTTTCAAACGGTGCAGTTTGGCAAGCTGAAGCCTTGCAAGAAGGATCAGACCGATCCGGAGATGCAAGAGAGGGTCAAAGCGATGCGCGAAGAAGCCAAGAAGACCGTAGCGGATTTGCGAGTTCAACTGTACAGTCGGCCTGCGGAGGTATTCTTGCAGGAGATGCATGCGATGGCTCCGTTACTTACGGGCCTGTCTACACTCGTTATTGAGTTTGGGGAACGGTATCGCCTGCACAAGGCGGCGAAGGGTTGGCTGGATTTCTCCGACCTGGAGCACTATTGTCTGAAAATTTTGCGTCATCCCGATTCCGTTCCTGGCGAGCTGCGGCCATCCGATGCGGCTATGGAATACCGGCAGCAGTTTGAAGAGGTACTGCTCGATGAATATCAGGATACGAACACTGTGCAGGAAAATATCGTACGTCTGATTTCCCGAACTGGTCCGGGGAACCGCTTTATGGTTGGCGATGTGAAGCAAAGCATTTATCGATTCCGCTTGGCCGAGCCAGGCTTGTTTCAGGCAAAATATCAGACTTACGGTGAAGATTTTGCTGGTGAAGGACTACGTATCGACCTAGCTCGGAACTTCCGCAGCCGCCGTGAAGTGGTGGATGCGGTTAATTTGTTGTTCCGTCAAATCATGAATGAAAGTGTGGCGGAAATCTCTTACGATGTTCGGGCGGAACTGGTATATGGGGAAGGCTTCCTGCCAAACACGACAGAGGATTATCGTCCAGAATTACTGCTGGTGGATCGGGATACGGGTGGCACTGGTGAAGAAGGCCGGGATGCCGGGAGCAGCAGTGATTATGCTGGTGAGGAAGGTTCGGGGGCTGACAGTGAGGATGAGACTGCCTTGCTTGAGGCGGTGAAGCTGGAGGCACGGGCTATAGCCTCACGTATTCGCGGGATGCTGGGTGAGGGCGGCGAGCCCTTGCATATTTATGACAAGCAAGCTGAAGTCATGCGTCCGGTGGCCTACCGGGACATGGTCATTTTGCTAAGATCAACGATGACTTGGGCTCCGGCAATCATCGAGGAACTGCGGCTTATGGGGATTCCCGCCTACGGGGAGTTGAGCCAGGGGTACTTTCAGGCATCTGAAGTGGAGACGATCTTATCTTTGCTGCAAGTCATTGATAATCCGTTGCAGGATATTCCACTAGCAGCGGTACTGCGATCACCTTTATATGATTTTTCTGAAGAAGAACTGGCCGATATTCGTCTGGCAGTTCCTAGCGGCAGATACTATGAAGCGGTGCTGGCCCGTTCAGAAAGAGAACCAGCCTATTCCGGCAGCGAACCGGAACAGGAGGAATTGAACTCGTTGCCCGAAGCGCCTGCGGACAAGCTGGGTATTCGCTTGCAGACTTTTCTGGAGCAACTACACGCTTGGCGTACGATGGCCAGGGAGGGCGAATTGGTCAGCCTGATACGTGATATTTACCGGCAAACTGGCTACCCCGAATGGGTTGGCGGCTTGCCTGGGGGAAGCCAGCGGCAGAGCAATCTGCTGACTTTGCTCGATCGGGCAAGGCAATATGAGGTGTCCGCCGCTGCACCGGGTCTGTTCCGATTCCTGCGGTACGTCAATCGTTTGCGTGAGAATGGGGGCGACTTCGGGGCTGCATCCGCTGCGGGAGAGCAGGGAGACGGGATACGGATTATGACCATCCACAAGAGTAAAGGACTGGAGTTCCCGGTTGTGTTTGTGGCAGGCTTGTCCAGACAGTTCAATCGTCAGGACTTGAACGCTCCCTTCTTGATGCATAAGGAAATGGGATTTGGTCCCAAATTTGTGGATGCGGATACCCGTGTCAGCTACCCTACATTACCCAACCTTGCGATTCGGAAGCGGGCACAGATGGAGCTTCTGGCCGAGGAAATGCGTGTGCTGTATGTGGCGTTAACCCGTCCAAAGGATAAGCTGGTGCTGGTGTCTTCGGTGAAAAATTTATCGCGCTCCATTCAATCGTGGACCAGTGTGCTGCAAGATGAAGATGAGCAGTTGCCTGACTATGTGCTGGCGAGAGGACGTTGTTATCTGGACTGGATAGGTCCGTCCCTGATTCGTCATCGGAGTGCGGGTGAGTTGCGCCGGTTTGCGGGATTACCAGAGATGGCGTCCTCCGTACTTGCAGACAGTCCTTCGGACTGGCACATCGCTTTTCTATCTTCACGTGATGCGGGGCGGACGAGCGGGACGGAAGCCGTGGCGCCAACCGCTGAGCATGCCGGTTTTGATCCGGCGCAACTTCAGGCATTCTTGACCGGCCAGCCATCGGTCATGTTACCGCAAGATCCTGGGACAGCCGGGCTGGGTACACAGGTAGCAGATCGGCTGGGCTGGAGCTATCCTTATGAGACTGCCAGCCGTATTGCTGCGAAGACGACCGTAACCGAGATGAAGGCATTGCTGGCCATGCAGGAGGAGCCTGCTCATGATGCTATGGCCCAGGTGGAATTGCAACAGCAACTGAGTAGAGAGGAAGCATCGGGCGAGCCTGAGCTTACCCTCCATCTACGCCGCCCGCGCTTCATGGAGCAGCGCAAGCTTACCCCAAGCGAACGAGGGACGGCTTACCATACACTGATGCAGCATCTGCCCTTTGGTGAGGGAGAAGCAGAAGATATCGTCCAGGCCACCTTGAATCGCCTAATTGAACGGCAAATCATGACTACGGAGCAAGTCGCTGCTATTAATGGGACAGCGATTGCGGGGCTGCTGCAAAGCCCGCTCGGTCAGTTATTACGCCGCGCAGATTGGGTGAAGCGAGAGCTCCCGTTCAGCTATGGCTTGCCAGCAGCGGAAGCGACGCCTCAATTAGGAGGATTGGTTACGGAGAATACGAATGATTCAGCGTTTGAGGCTCGGCAACTGGCAGGGGAAACCGTGCTGATTCAGGGGATTGTCGACTGCTTGTTCTCCGTGGATGGGAAGCTCTTTTTGCTGGATTACAAGAGTGATCGTGTGCTGGAGCATCGTGGTGGTGTAGCTGCGCTCACGGAAACGTATCGTTTCCAGCTTGAGCTGTACGCGAGGGCGGTCGGACAAATTACGGGCCTTACTATAGATGAGAAATGGCTGTATTTCTTTGATAGCGGTGAAGCCGTTCGGTTATAGAAGTGTGGTCTTGAGGGGAGAGGAAAAACATGCGGATATTGCATACAGGTGATTGGCATCTGGGACGTACGCTCGAAGGGCGCAGCCGTCTGGCGGAACAGGAGCAGTTCCTGGATGAACTGGTGCAAATCGTGAGGGAACAGCAGATTGATCTCGTGCTGATGGCGGGAGACGTGTATGACAGCGTCAACCCTCCGGCGGCAGCGGAGGCCCTGTTCTATGATGCAGCAGCCAGATTGACCGATGCGGGAGGGCATCTGGCGGTGATTGCCGGTAATCACGATCAGCCGGAACGGGTATCGGCTGTGTCGCCGCTCGTATTCCGGCAAGGCATCTCGCTGGTGGGATTACCTGCCGCTGAGCCGTTGCGAATTCCTGTGGCACGGACCGGGGAACTGGCCGTCATTGCAGCTTTGCCCTATCCATCGGAGGCCAGGCTAGCGGAAGTGCTTGCGGGGGACGAGGATGAATCTGGCCTCAGACTGGCCTATAGCGCCAAGGTGGGCAAGCTGATGCAGGAGCTGGCCCGGGCGTTTCGCCCGGATACGGTCAATCTGGCCATGAGCCATATTTACGTTCTGGGGGGACTTGAGTCGGATTCCGAACGTCCGATTCAAGTCGGAGGGGCATATACGGTTGATCCTTCAGCGTTAGATGCAGGGGCCCAATATACTGCGCTCGGCCATCTCCATCGGCCACAAGCCGTGAAGGGGGCAGGCCTTGCGAGATACAGCGGCTCTCCGCTCGCTTACTCCTTCTCCGAAGCGGGACAAGCCAAATCAGTAATGCTGCTGGATATTCAGCCAGGGCGCGAGCCTCAGCTTGAAGAGTTGTTCCTTCACAGCGGACGACCGCTTGTTCGCTGGAATTGCCGCGGTGGTCTGGAGGAAACGTACCGCTGGCTTGCGGAAGGACGAGATGCCGAGGCATTTATTGACCTTGAGCTCAGCTTAAGCGAGGCGATGTCTCTGGGCGACATTCAAGCGCTTCGCAAGGCACATGAAGGAATCGTACATATTCGTCCAGTATACCCGGGACGGGATGCCGAGGAAGCCTTTGTATCCCGGGCGGGGATGCCAGTGCCGGAGCTGTTCCGTAAGTTCTACCAACGGCAGACCGGTGGAGCTGAGCCCGAAGCGGAATTGGTGGAGTTGTTTATGTCCCTGGTGTCTGAGGACAATGAGGACGAGTCTTCCGAGGAAGGAGTGGACCGGGGATGAAGCCAATTACGTTAAAATTATCGGGATTACAGAGCTACCGGGAATTACAGACCATCGACTTCACTGAACTCTGTGAGACAGGACTGTTCGGTATCTTTGGTCCTACGGGAAGCGGCAAATCGACCATTCTGGACGCACTTACGCTGGCCCTTTATGGTAAGGTGGGACGAGCCTCCGGCGGTACGCAAGGCATCATGAACCACGCGGAAGATAGCTTGTTTGTGTCCTTCACCTTTGAGCTGGCTTCGGCGGCCGGGGTGGAGTGCTACCGCGTGGAGCGGCGCTTTAAACGACAAAGCGAATTGACGGTAAGCAATACAATCAGCCGTTTTATTGAGGTAATGCCAGAGGGGGAGAAGGTGCTTGCCGATAAGCTGGCTGATGTGACGCGTTATGTCGAGCAGAAGATTGGACTGAAGATGGATGACTTTACGCGGGCGGTTGTGCTTCCGCAAGGCAAGTTCGCTGAATTTTTATCCTTAAAGGGAGCCGAACGGCGCGCTATGTTACAGCGGCTGTTCCATCTGGAGCAATACGGCGACCTGCTGGCGCAGAAGCTGTCGCGGCGCGTGAAGGAGACCGAGCAGCGCCGGGCAGAAGCAGCAGCCGAGCAGCAGGGGCTGGGCCATGCCTCGGCTGAGGCGCTGGAGCAGGCGGTGGCTGCCCTGCGAGAGGCGGCTACGCAGGCCGCTCAGCGGCGACGCGAGCTGCTGGAGGCGCAGCAGCGCCATGAACAGCTCGCTCGCGTACGCGAGCTGTCTGTAGAGCGCGGCCAGCGCGTGGAGCAGCTTGCTGCGCTTCGCGCGCAGGACGGCGCCGTGGCGGCGCTGGAAGCGAAGCTGGCGCGCGGAGCCGCCGCGGAGACGATCAGGCCGGTGTTGACGGCCTGGGAGGACGCCCGGCGCGGCGCGGCCGAGCGGCAGCAGCGTGCTGCCGAGGCGCAGGCGGCTGCGCAGGTTAGCGCAGCCCAGGCTCGGCAGGCGGAGGCCGATGCTCTGGCCGCCACGCAGGCGCTGGAGCAGAGCGAACCCGAGCTGCTCGTGAAGCTGGAGCAACTGGAGCAGGCCCGTGGCCTGCAGACGGAAGCGGAAGGACTAGCTGCCGAATTGCGGCAGTTGGCCGCGCGACGCGAGGAAGGTGTGCGCCAGCGGCTTGCCCTGACGGAGCAGACGGCGAAAGAAGAGGAGCTTCTCGGCAAGGCCAAGGGGCTTCAGCGTGAACTGGAACAGCAATTGCAGGGAGCAGTTGTCAAGTCTGAGGAGCGGGAGCGGAGACAAGCGGCAGTTCAACATGCACAGCGACTCACAGGACTTCAGGAGCAGTGGGCCAAGGCGGCTGCGGAGGAGACACAGAGCCGCTTGAGAGCGAAGGAGACAGACGACAGGCTGGCACGTGTCGTTAAAGATACGCAGCGGACTCAGGATGCCATGGAGGCCCTGAGTCGACAAGTAGTTGTTGCAGAGCAGCAGCTTGCCGAACTGGAAGAGCTGCTGGTCGCCCGAATAAGGCAATGGACTGCGCATGAAACCGCATTGCGTCAGATGCTGAAAGAACAGGAACGCTCGCTATGGTCGTCACGGTTGGCGGAAGAGCTGGCCGAAGGGGAGCCTTGTCCTGTGTGCGGCTCAGCGCATCATCCTGTTCTTGCTGGACAGGAGCAAGGACCGCAGCAAATCGGGGAGAGCGAGTTGGAGGAATGGACTGCGCTGATCTCCGGTTGCCGTGATCTTCTGCTGGTCGTATCCCGAGATCGGGAGAATTGCCAGGGATTACTTGATTCCCTTGGTGTCGAGAAGGGCGGGAAGGACGGAGGAGAACCACAGGCTGCTTCCACTGGCGAAGTTGAAGTGGCAGCAACCTTGGCCCCTTCTTTGCTGGAATTGGCAGATTCCTCACTGGCCGAACTGCGTCAGCAGGCCGATGATTATGCCGGCCAGCATGAGGCCGTGCGCCAACAATTAGCGGCGTTGCAACTTGAGGTCCGCGAGACTATAGGTGCGTTTGCGGCCTTGCAGCCGGAGCGTGCTGCCGCAGAAGCCGCTGTAGCCGCAGCCAGCGAGCTTTTGGAGCAGGCGGTTCAGCGCAGCGCCGGGTTTGAGTCTGCCCTGGTTCAGGGACGTCAGGAATGGGAGGGCTTATTCCCCGGAATCATGCCGGACGAAGCATCACGTTATCTGGAGGAGCTGTCGGCCAAGGATCGGTTGGCTGAGCAGCTTCGGCAACGCCTGGATGCCAGTATTCCTTACCTTGAAGAGAGAGCAGCCAAACTGCAAGCGCTGGCCCAGAAAGCGATAGAACTGGATAAGCAATTGGTCCAATGGGAGGCACAGGAACAGGGCAAGGGAGAACTGCTGCGTGAGAAACAAGAACGGCTGCATGTTTGGGCTGGAGAACGTCCGGTTGAGGCGCAGCTTGGCGAAGCAAGGGAGCGGCTGGCAGAACTACGCCGCAAGGTAGAGACTACACGTCACCAGCAGGCCACAGCAGTAGCTGAAAGCCATGAACGGGCCAAAGTGGAGGCTCTTGCCCTTCAGGCAGCATTAACGGCTAAGGAGCAAGCTGAGCAACTTGAGACGCGCTGGCTGAACGAGCTTGAAGCTTCACCGTTTACGGTGAAGGAAGAAGTATTAGAGAGCTTGCTTGCTCCCGGTGAGGCTGAGAAACTGGGGGAAAAGGTCCAGCATCACCGGCGCAGGGAACAAGAACTGGTATTGTCAATCAGCGAACTGGATGCCAAGCTGCAGGGACAGACGCTTGGCAGTGAACAGTGGCAAGCGAGTGTGGATGCATTGGCTGCTGCCAAGCAGTTGGACGAGGCAGCCTTGCAACTCCAGGCGCGCACCGAGCGAGATTGGGAGGAGTTGCAGGTTCGCCACGTCCGCTGGCAAGAGCTGGAGCAAAGACGTAGCGAGCTGGAGCGGGAATCCGGCCTGCTAGGCAAACTGCAATCCTCGCTGCGCGGCAATGCCTTCGTTGAATATGTCGCCGAAGAGCAATTGATGAATGTTAGCCATGCCGCCTCCCAGCGCCTACGTTCCTTGACGAAGCAGCGTTATGCACTTGAGACCGATTCCGGAGGCGGGTTTGTGATCCGTGATGATGCCAATGGGGGTGTAAAACGTCCGGTGGCCACTTTGTCGGGCGGCGAGACCTTCTTGACCTCGTTGGCGTTGGCCTTGGCTTTATCCGCCCAAATTCAACTTCGTGGTCAGTATCCGCTGCAATTCTTCTTCCTGGACGAAGGATTTGGAACGCTGGACCCTGAATTATTGGATACGGTGATTACCTCTCTGGAGCATTTGCATCACGACCATCTGTCTGTAGGAATCATCAGCCATGTAGCTGAACTACGGTCAAGGCTGGCGCGTAAGCTGATTGTGATTCCGGCGGATAGTGGAGGCGCTGGCTCACGCATCGAAACAGAACGGTTGTAGAGGTACTTCAAAAAGTCAACTTTTGATCACGAAGGGGCTCAGGAAGCGGATTCGGCATCGAATCTTGAATTCAGCCGGGCCTAGTATATGCTTCTGTAACAGGAAACCATCCCTCTAATTTCCCTATATTACACTCAATATCCTATTTAACGGGAAATCCTCCTGCTAATTTTGAGATTTTCCCAGCAATAGACGATTCTATCAAGATTAGCAGGAGGAAATCCATATAAACCCCGCTTTGTGGCGGATTTAAGCGGTTTAACGGGAGTTTTTCCCTATAATCAGAAAAGAGAAGCCCGGATAGGCCTCGGGGAAACGCGATCTCCAGTTCATTGACCCTACGTGAGTTTGCTTATCCGCTCTCGCTAACGGTCAACCGATCATTTTTAAATTGAGCCGATATATTTGAGTTGCTAACGTATCCCTGCTTCCGAAGTTGTTTTCTCCGAAAACGTGTAGCTCGGCTACTGACGTCCCTGGCTTCATCGGGGCTCAAGCGTTTTGAAAAAAACGCACCACGGAAGCATAGGCTTCGGTCCTGAAAACCTGATTTTTTGAACAGGTACTTGTAGTAATCCAAAAATAGATTCTTCGGGGTGATGTATATCACAGATACAGTATCACCCCCCTGTTATACTACAGTTAGCCGACATCATATTTTGCAAGCACCCCGCCGGACGTATTGGTTACAGAGAGCTATGCTTGATTTTCCGTCCAATACGTCCGTGCGATCAGCCAACTCATTTTTGAGGCGGCAGGGTGCTTCTTTTTTTTGCCTTTTTTCGGTATCATACGAGTAGTGGTGTTGGGGCGTGTCTGAGAACGCCCTAGTAACAGAACTAGGAGGACTTTCTCATGGATAACTGTTTGTTTTGCAAAATTGTCGAAGGATCCATTCCATCAAACAAGGTTTACGAGGATGAACGTTTTCTGGCATTTCATGATATTCAGCCGGTGGCACCGACTCACGTATTGATTATTCCCAAGCAGCATATCGGATCGATGAATGAGGTTGCTCCCGAGGATTTTGTCCTTATCGGGGAGATGCATCGAATTGCCCAAGACCTGGCTGGCAAGCTGGGGATTGCGGAGAGTGGTTACCGTCTTATCAATAACTGCGGACCTGATAGTGGACAAGCCGTTCAGCATATTCATTATCATTTGCTAGGGGGCGCCAAGCTTGGCGCGTTGGTACAGTCCTCAAATTCGCATGCACTATGAATGATTGATCACGAAATGATTCTGGAAGTAGATTCGCTGTGACTTTTTGAACTCACACACTACTAGGGAAATTGGAAGAGAAAAAACCGGGCGCCCAGGTTGACACGTTATTTCCCTTTCCCCTATAATGAAGTTTGATGAACCGTGTTATGCTCTTGGACGGTCTGGTCGGAGGGAGGGAAAACTGGTGTCTGAAACTAAAGTTCGCAAAAACGAGACAATTGATGCTGCACTTCGTCGCTTTAAACGTTCCATCGCGAAAGATGGAGTATTGGCTGAGGTGAAGAAACGCAAGCATTATGAAAAGCCAAGCGTTAAGCGCAAGAAAAAGTCCGAGGCTGCTCGTAAGAGAAAGTTTTAGGAGGATTTAGTCAACGATGAATCTTAGCGAGCGATTGAACGAAGATATGAAGCAGGCGATGAGGAATCAAGACAAGTTCAAGCTCTCCACCATACGAATGGTTCGTGCTACGATAAAGAATCTTGAAATAGATTTGAAAAGAACTTTGAACGATAACGAAGTGCTTGATATCCTAGGTCGTGAAATCAAACAGCGCAAAGATGCCCTCCAAGAATTTGAAAAAGCGGGTCGTGACGATCTTGCCCAGCAAGTGAAAGCGGAAGCGGAGATTCTTGCGGAATACCTCCCGGAACAGCTTTCTGAAGAAGAAATTAAAGTCATTGTACAGCAGACCATCCAGGAAACCGGTGCTTCTTCTAAAGCCGAAATGGGGAAACTGATGAGTGCCTTGATGCCTAAGGTCAAAGGCCTGGCGGACGGCAGACTTGTCAATCAGGTAGTTCAGCAACTCCTGCCATAACTCTCACAGATTAACACCTTCTACATTTATGTAGGAGGTGTTTTTTGGTTTGCGCTCCTTTCTCATAAATTTGCGAGCCCTCGCATAATTTGTACAGTAGGGGAAGGAGGATTGCCTCATATGAGCCGGTTTGCCCGGAAAATCCGTAAATGGACGGTCGATGCGCTCGACCTGCCCAGCGATCTCGTATTTGATCTGCCCAGGCTCACCTTAGTTGGAGGACGGCAGCTTTACATAGAAAATCATCGGGGCGTGATTCATTTCTCTGCCGAGGTGCTGAAGCTGGCACTGCGTCAAGGGACTTTGGAAGTAGAGGGACAGGACTTAGTGATTAAGGCAATTATGCCTGAAGAGGTGGTCGTGGAAGGCCGAATCTTCGGCATTAAATATCGTGAAACGGAGGAATAACCCGTGAAATCATCCATTCTTTCTTTAGTCCGAGGCGTCGTTACCATCACGATTCGTGGAGAGTCGCTTGAGGGGTTTGTCAATGAACTGTCCAGGCAAGGGATCGGCGTATGGGATGTCAAGCCTTTGTCTGAAGGGCGGATGGACATGAAGCTTCCGCTTGCTGATTTCTTTCGCTTGCGTCCGCTTCTGAAAAGGACAGGCTGTCGTATGAGAGTGCGCCATCGCTCTGGTCTGCCCTTTATGTGGGCCAAGATGTGGAAACGGAAAGGCTTTATTATCGGTTTTGCGCTATTCCTTGCCGCTGTGATAGGTTTGTCTTCGCTTGTATGGGACGTTGAGGTGAAAGGGAATGAGTTAATTCCTGTCGAGGACGTTCTTCAGGTGGCCAAGCAGGAGGGGGTATATCCATTTCAATGGATATTTCGTTTGCCTGAGCAGGACAAGCTATCTGCAAGTATGACTCGTAAGCTGCCTGGGGCATCCTGGGTTGGGGTGACGAGAAGCGGCACCCGGATTACAATTCAATTGGTAGAGTCGACCCGACCGAAGGAGCAGGCGCTGCGTAATCCGCATCATTTAGTCAGCAAGTATGATGCCGTCATTACGCATATTTATGCAGAGAAGGGGCAACCCGAGGTGGGCAAGAATGATCGGGTCAAAAAAGGTCAGGTGCTTGTATCGGGAATTCAAGGCGGGAAGGCTGTAGTATCCAAGGCGGAGATCCGTGGCTTGGTTTGGCATGAATATAAGATTGAGGTACCGCTAGTCTATAAGCAAAAAGTATATACAGGCGACCGCAAGCAACGCGGTTATTTATATTTCGGCAAAACGGCAGTTCAGTTAACCGGGTATGGCAAGGTGCCCTTTGCTCAAGCGGAAACGTTAACCGAAATGGACCCGTTAACCTGGCGCAGCTTCCAGCTTCCGATCGGCTGGATGTCAGAAAAGATCCTGGAGACGGCAGAGATGGAGTTAAAGCGTACGGACGAGC
Organism: Paenibacillus sp. 1SOY10; assembly: GCF_056836745.1. Lineage (NCBI taxonomy): Bacteria > Bacillati > Bacillota > Bacilli > Caryophanales > Paenibacillaceae > Paenibacillus > Paenibacillus sp. 1SOY10. The sequence goes on from NZ_JBXENK010000002.1 coordinate 419,540, forward strand.
AGGCACGGCAGCAGGGAATCGAACGGGTGAAACGCGATATTCTGGCTAAATATGGGGTCGATAGCGTTATTTTGAACCAAAAAATTTTGCATGAGAAGACGGACAATGGTAAAGTTTATATGAAAGTGCATTTCGAAGTAGAGCAAAATATTGCTGAAGAGGTGCCTATAGTACAAGATCAAGGAGAATGAGTCTATTTGTCGGAACAACTGGTGAACCTTAAATTATCGCTTCAGAGTGCGGCTGAAGGACTGTCATTGTTCGGCCCTCAGGATGTGTTTTTGAAATTAATCGAACAGCATATGCAGGCGAATATTGTTTTACGGGAATCCGAAATTGTGATTCGTGGGGAACAACGGGAAGCAGAAAAGGCGGAGCAGTTGTTTGCGGTATTGCTCCAGTTGATTCGGAACGGCTATATTCTGACCGAAAGAGATGTGCTTTATGCCATCGATTTGGCCAAGGATTTCCGAGCCGATCAACTGCTGGATTTATATAAAGGTGAAATTGCTGTTACTTACCGAGGCAAGCCTATACGGGTCAAGACGATCGGTCAGAAGCATTACGTAACGACGATCAAGAAACGGGATATCGTATTTGGTATCGGACCGGCAGGGACGGGGAAAACCTACCTTGCTGTTGTTTTGGCGATTACTGCCCTCAAGGAGGGTTCAGTCAAGCGAATCGTGTTGACTCGCCCTGCCGTAGAGGCCGGGGAGAGTCTGGGCTTTCTGCCAGGCGATTTGCAAGAGAAGGTAGACCCGTATTTGCGGCCGTTATATGATGCGTTATACGATGTCATGGGTCTGGAGCAGACGGCCAAGGCGCTAGAACGTGGATTGATCGAGATTGCGCCGCTTGCGTATATGCGCGGACGGACGCTGGATGATTCGTTTATTATTTTGGATGAAGCGCAGAACACCACGCCGGAGCAAATGAAAATGTTCTTGACCCGTCTTGGCTTTGGGTCCAAGATGGTGATTACCGGCGACGTCACACAAATTGATCTGCCCAAGGGGAAGAAGTCCGGGCTTGTTGAGGCAAAGACTATCTTAAGCGGGATCGAAGAGATCGGGTTTGTGTATTTTGACGAATCCGACGTTGTTCGCCACTCGCTGGTGCAGAAGATCATCGTTGCATACGATCGTGCTGCCGAAAATCAAGGGTAAGCTTCGGGTTGCGGCTGGAGGTTTGCTTTGTTCAGGAGGGCTGTCTTTATGACGAATCACGATCAGCAAAAGAAAAATAATTTTCCTTCCAAAATTACAGGTTGGAAACATAGTGTAGCGGTCCGTTATGCTTTGTTTGTGGTGCTTGTTATTATGCTGTACGTCAGCCTGGCGCCCAAATTGCTTCCGGAAACTTATGATCTTGCAATAGGGATGCCAAGCGACAAGGAAATTATGGCACCTATGGACATTCCGGACACCAAGGCTACATTGAAGGCGCAGGAGGAAGCGGCTGAGAAAGAAGGCCAGGTGTTTACCATTCTTCCTCTTCGTAATGAAGCGTTGGTCGGGCAAATGCTTGACCGGATTTTTCGTCTGAATCAGGACGATCAGGTGTCTGAGGATGACAAGATCAAGATTTATCGCGAGGAATTGCCACAGCGCGTCAAGGATCATGTTCAGAACTTTATTATGAACAATCGCAATTCCAGTACATACTCTGCGACGCTATTTGAAGAGGTTACGCAACGAGTCGATGAGCAGCAATATCACATCTCGGAGGAAACCTTTATCAAAATTCCGCGTCTGACAGCCGAGGACATCAATGAGATGAAGCCGGTTGCTGCAGATATCGTTGCCAGACTTACTGCTGATCCGATTGTGGAGGCTCAGGCGGCACGCGCCAAGGTAGCGGAGATGGTGAGTACAAGCTCACTGAGTAAGCGAACCTCACGTGAAGTCGTGCAAGAGTTGGCCCGTCTATCGATTACAGCCAACAAGTTCTACGATGAAGAGGCGACCAAGGCAGCGAAGGTAGAGGCACGGGAGAATACGCCGACCGTTTATATCAAGCAAGGGGATGTGCTCGTCGGCAAGGGTGAGAAAATTACCCAGGAAATGTACACGCTGCTGGAAAAAAACGGACTGTTGAAGGATGAGGTCAATTATTCACCACAGTTTGGCTTGGTGTTGTTTTCCCTATTAATGGCTATCGGACTCATTATGTATATCCGTCAGTCCGAGGGGGCAAGTCGGTTCAAGTATAACAACTCACAGTTTGTCATGCTGTTGTTGATTATCCTGATCACCATTACTTCTATGCATGTTATAAATATTTTGCAGAATGAGCAGCGGCCATATATCGGTTATCTGGCTCCTATCGCTACCGGGGCCATGCTGATTACCTTATTGCTGGATTTGCCGCTGGCTTATATCTGCTCGATATTGTTCAGTATTCTGGCAAGCATTATTTTGAATCAGCGGCAAAATGAAATCTTTGATTTTCAATTTGGCTTCTTTGCCTTTGTGATTTCGTTTGCCTCCATCTTTGCGATTCATCGGGCAAGCCAGCGTTCCTCACTACTTAAGGCGGGGATCATGATCTGCCTGTTCGGTTCCTTGTCGATCTTTACAATACTGTTGATCGGAAATAAGGACTGGACGCAGGAAAGCACCTTGTATGCCTTGGGTTTCTCCATTGCGGGGGGCCTATTGACGACCATTCTGGTTATCGGTCTGATGCCGTTCTTCGAAGCATCCTTTGGCATTCTATCTGCACTTAAGCTTGTAGAGCTGTCGAACCCGAACCATCCGTTGCTTCGTAAGCTGCTGACGGAAACGCCGGGCACGTATCACCATAGTGTCATGGTAGGCAATCTGTCAGAGGCGGCTGCTGAAGCAATTGGTGCCAATGGACTGCTTTGCCGAGTCGGGTCCTATTATCATGATATCGGCAAGACGAAGCGACCGAGTTATTTTATTGAGAATCAGAACAATATGGAAAATCCGCATGATTTTATCGATCCCAAGTTAAGCAAATCGATTATTATCGCCCATGCCCGGGATGGCGTGGAAATGCAGAAGGATTATAAGTTGCCTAAGCCGATTCGGGATATTGCGGAGCAGCATCACGGGACAACGTTCTTGCATTATTTCTATCATAAAGCGTTGCGTCTGGCCGAAGAGCAAGGGGTTGAGCCTGATTTTACCGAGGATGATTTCCGTTATCCGGGTCCTAAGGCACAGTCCAAGGAAGCCGCAGTGGTCGGCATCGCCGACAGTGTGGAAGCCGCAGTTAGGTCCTTACGCAAGCCTACGGTGGAGCAAGTAGAGTCGATGATTGAGAAGATTATTAAGAGCCGTCTTGATGATCATCAATTTAATGAATGTGACTTGACGATGAGAGAGCTTGATTTGATTGCCCAGACGTTGAAGGAGACGGTAATGGGGATCTTCCACTCTCGGATTGAATACCCGGAAGAAATGAAGAAGCATAAGGAGAACGAGGAGAAAGACAGGGGGCAGAAGCTGAATGAGCCTGGAACTGGCTTGGAGCAATGAGCAGGATAAGATGGAGATCGATGAGCATCTGATTGATCTGCTGAATAAAGCGTTGCAAATCGCCGCTGAGGCGGAAGGAATTTCGGAAGGTGAGGTAGCACTGACCTTTGTGGATGATGAGGCTATTCATGAGTTGAATCGGGACTACCGGGGAATCGACCGGCCTACCGATGTGCTATCCTTTGCCATGAATGAATCGATGGATGATGAATTGGAAATTGTGTACGAACTGGAAGAAGATGAGGAAGTGGATGGTCTGACCGATGTGCTGGGGGACATCATTATCTCGGTGGACCGGGCCAAGCTGCAAAGTGAAGATTACGGGCACTCCCTGGAGCGGGAGATAGGCTTTCTATTTGTCCACGGCTTCTTGCATTTGATTGGATATGATCATCAGGATGCCGAGAGTGAGGCGGAAATGATGGGCAAGCAAGAAGCGGCATTGGCCCGCGTCGGGTTGATGCGCTGATGAAGCCGACCCGCCATTGGAGCTCAACCTTTCGTTATGCGCTGGAGGGAATTGTATCTTCCCTCAGAACTCAACGCAATTTAAGAGTCCATTGTGTGGTTGCGGTGCTGGTGATTATCGCTTCCATCGCTTTATCTTTGCCTGTCAGAGATGTGGCTTTGCTATTGCTGGTCATCGCGTTGGTCATTTCGCTGGAACTGGTCAATACGGCTATTGAGGCGGCAGTGGATTTAGCCGAGCCGAATTGGCATCGTTTGGGGAAGATCGCCAAGGATGCTGCAGCCGGAGCAGTGCTGGTTGCCGCGGTGTTTGCCGTGGTGATCGGCCTTCTGTTATTTTATGAACCGGTAACCCGCCTGCTTGGGTTGTGAGGAGAGGGAAGAAATCGATGGATGACAATCAATTGATACAGGAAGCAATACAAGCCCGGAAGGCGGCCTATATTCCCTATTCGGGATTTGGTGTTGGGGCCGCCTTACTGGATGAAAAGGGGCAAGTTCATCGCGGATGTAATGTGGAGAATGCTGCCTATAACCCAACGAATTGCGCGGAGCGGACGGCATTATTCCGGGCCATCGCCGACGGCCACCGACCAGGAACATTTCGCGCTTTGGCTGTAGTGGGAGATACGGACGAACCCATTGCACCTTGCGGGGTTTGTCGGCAGGTATTGCTGGAATTGTGCGGACCGGATATGCCGGTGATTTTGGGTAATCTTAAGGGAAATATCCGCCGTACAACGGTGGGGGAACTGCTTCCCTTCGCATTTGCTCCGTCCCATTTGGACGAGCCTCAATCTTGAAGATGGATTGAACATAGGCGGAACAGCCGATATGAACGGAAAGGAATCGTGTGCTAATGGCAAAAGCAAAATTCAAATCAGGCTTTGTGGCGATCATTGGACGGCCGAATGTGGGTAAATCCACGCTCATGAACCAAATCATAGGTCAGAAAATCGCTATTATGTCGGATAAACCGCAAACCACGCGGAACAAAATCCATGGGGTCTTTACTTCGGAGGCGATGCAAGTCGTTTTCCTGGATACACCCGGTATCCACAAACGTCAATCGAAGCTGGGCGATTATATGAATACAACGGCTTTGAGTACACTTGGCGAGGTAGAGGCAGTATTGTTTCTTATAGATGCTGCTGAAGGACTTGGAGGGGGAGACCGCTATATTATTGAGCGGCTCAAGGATTTGAAGACGCCAGTCATTCTGGTCATGAACAAGATTGACCGTATTGAGCCGGAGCAACTTCTGCCTTTGATTGAGGAATACAGTAAGCTCTATCCCTTCGCCGAAATTGTACCAATCTCTGCGATGTTGGGCAACAATGTCAGCACGTTGATGGAGCAGATCGGCAAATATTTGCCAGAGGGCCCGCAATACTACCCGGAAGATCAAGTGACGGATCACCCTGAGCAATTTGTATGCGCCGAGTTGATTCGTGAGAAGATTCTGCATCTTACCCGCGAGGAGGTACCACACTCCATCGCTGTGACGATTGAGGACATGCGAGCGGAGGAGAACGGTGTAGTCTATATCTCGGCAGTTATTTTCGTCGAGCGAGATTCGCAAAAGGGAATTATTATCGGTAAGCAGGGAGCTTTGCTGAAGGAAGTCGGCAAGCTGGCTCGTCATGACATTGAGAAGTTGCTTGGCTCAAAAATTTTCCTGGAGCTGTGGGTTAAAGTCAAGAAGGATTGGCGTAACCAGGACCGCGTGCTGAAGGATTTAGGCTTTCATAAAGATGCTTAAATAAGCTGGGCCGGGTCATCTGGTACTGGGAGTTATTGCAACGCATAGATCGCTTCTATGCGCACATCCTATCTTTGAAGATGCAGGCGTCATTTCCGAAGAAAGGGTGAATACGAATGCGAGATTTTTCGTGGAAGTATTTTGCAATAACTGGAGATGTCGATGCTTACTTGTTCTATAAAGAAGTTGACGGCAATTCCGAAGAGGAGAACGTAGCTGCAGATGAACTAGCTGCGGTGGAAGAGGCCGAGTAATTCCGTTTGGGGGAAGAGACATGCTCTACAGGGTGCAAGGCATCGTCATCCGTAGCATGGACTATGGCGAGGGCAACAAAATTATTACTTTGAGCACGGATACGCACGGTAAGATCGGGATTTTGGCAAGGGGAGCAAAAAAGGTCAAAAGCCGCCATGCCGCGCTGACGCAGCCTTTTACGTATGGAGAGTATATGTTCTTCCGTCAGAACGGTGGCTTGGGAACCCTGAATCAAGGTGAGATCATTGAATCTCACTTTTCTTTGCGTGAAGATCTATTCCTGACGGCTTATGCTGCTTATGCCTGCGAGCTGCTGGACCGCACTTTGCAGGATGATGAGGTAGGAAGCTTCTGGTTCTCCCAATTAAAAGCTTGTCTTGACGGCTTATCGGCGGGCAAGGACCCGCAAGTTGTAATACACTTGTTCGAAATGAAAATTTTGCAGGCAGCGGGGTATGGTCCATCCTTTGCAAGCTGCGTCTCCTGCGGGATTAGTGATGACTCACCCTACATAAGTCCAAGGCTTGGCGGCAGGTTGTGCCGGAAGTGCCGGCATCAGGACCCGGCGGCCACCAAGGCTTCTCCCGGTGTGCTGAAGCTGCTGATTTTGTTCGAGAAGGTAGATTTAAGACGGCTGGGCAATGTGGAGGTCAAAGAGGAAACGAAGCGAGAGTTGCAAACGTTGATGCGTGCCTTTATGGACGTACAGCTTGGCCTTAAGCTAAAATCGCAACATTTTCTTGATCAACTCGATAAATATGAGATTTGACGAATGGCATAATATTAGGTAATATATATAAGATTTCTCTTCATAGAGAGTCCATGCGTTGAACGGGAAAAGTAACGAGGTTGAAGTTTGTTAAAATCAGCACCTAGCGTACTGATCTAGCGAGTCGGGAATGGTGAGAGCCCGGCCAAGCCGTCCTTGTGAACATGGCATCCCCGGAGCATGAATGGAACTTGAAAAGCGGATTTGCCTGGGAAAGCTGCTGCTTCGCAGCGGGGCAAATCAAGTAGGGTGGAACCGCGGGAACTTACAGCTCTCGTCCCTACGTCTGACAGCAGGCGTAGAGGCGGGAGCTTTTTATATTGCCTCGTAACAGCTAGCTGATTCCATTAGAGGTTAGGAGATGTGGTTCAATGAGTATTAACTTTCAGCAAATGATTCTCACGCTGCAGCAGTTCTGGTCGGAACAAAACTGTATTATCGTTCAGCCCTATGATGTGGAGAAGGGGGCAGGTACGCTGAATCCTATGACGTTCCTGCGTTCCATTGGTCCTGAACCATGGAATGTGGCTTACGTGGAGCCTTCCCGGCGTCCGGCTGACGGCCGTTATGGGGAGAATCCGAACCGCCTGTACCAGCATCACCAGTTCCAGGTGATTCTGAAGCCATCCCCGGACAATATTCAGGAGATTTATTTGGAGAGCTTGAAGCGCCTCGGGATCAATCCACTGGAGCATGATATCCGTTTTGTTGAGGATAACTGGGAACATCCCGGTCTGGGCGCCTGGGGACTTGGCTGGGAGGTATGGCTAGACGGAATGGAGATTACCCAGTTCACGTATTTCCAACAGGTAGGTGGAATCGAGGCTAATCCAGTAGCTGTAGAAATTACTTACGGAATGGAGCGCCTGGCCTCTTACATTCAGGATAAGGAAAATGTATTCGAGTTGGAATGGGTTGAGGGGACAACTTATGGCGATGTGTTCCACCAAGCTGAGTTTGAACATTCCAAATATACGTTTGAGATTTCCGATGTCAAGATGCTGTTCACTTTGTTTAATATGTACGAGCAAGAAGCCGGTAAAGCGATGGATCAGGGGCTGGTATTCCCTGCCTATGATTATGTGCTTAAGTGTTCGCATACGTTCAATCTGCTGGATGCAAGAGGAGCGATCAGCGTGACGGAGCGGACCGGTTACATTACCCGGGTGCGGAACTTGGCCCGTCAAGTGGCAGCTACGTATTTGGAAGAGCGTGAGAAGCTCGGGTTCCCGATGCTTCAGAAAGGGGGCGCTGCTCGTGGCTAAGGATCTATTGTTCGAGATTGGCCTGGAAGAAATGCCGGCCCGCTTCATTCGCAATGCAACGGAGCAATTGAAGGATCGCACGGTGAAATGGCTAGAGGAATCCGTCATCGCTCATGGACCGGTGGAGACCTATGCAACTCCGCGGCGCTTGGCGGTGCTGGTGAAGGATGTTGCGGAGAAGCAAGATGACGTACATGAGGAAGTAAAGGGACCTTCTCGCAAAATCGCTCTGGATGAGAACGGGGACTGGAGCAAGGCAGCGCTGGGCTTTGCCCGTAGTCAGGGAGCAAGTCCTGAACAATTTACCTTCCGCGAGCTTGGCGGCACAGAATACGTGTACGTCAACAAGAGCCGTATTGGTGTTGAAACAGCGAGTATCGTGGCTGAGGGGTTGCTTGGTATTTTACAAGCAATGAATTTTCCGAAAAATATGCGTTGGGGCAACCATGATTTCAAATTTGTTCGCCCAATTCGCTGGATGGTTGCCTTGTTCGGACAAGATATCATCAATGTGGAGATTACCGGGGTTAAAGCTGGTAACGTGACTCGTGGTCATCGATTCCTGGGCAGCGAAGCGATGATCTCCGAGCCAGCCGGGTACGTAGAGACATTGCGCGCTCAGCACGTTATTGCCGATGTTAATGAACGTCAGGCATTGATTGAGCAGCAGATTGCCACCCTTGCGGCAGAAAAAGGCTGGGATATTGCAGTCAAGGATGATTTGCTGGAGGAAGTCTTATTCCTGGTCGAAACGCCAACCGTGCTCTTTGGTACGTTTGAGGAATCGTTCCTGAACATTCCGCAGGAGGTGTTGATTACCTCTATGCGTGAGCATCAGCGTTACTTCCCTGTCCTTGACAATCAAGGCAGTCTGTTGCCTTACTTCGTCACGGTGCGTAACGGGAACAATGCGTCGCTTGATGTCATTGCCCGTGGGAACGAGAAGGTGCTCCGTGCACGTCTGTCCGATGCGAAATTTTTCTATGAAGAAGATCAGAGATTGGCCATCAAGGATGCCTTGTCCAAGCTGGAAAGCATCGTATTCCACGATGAATTGGGTACGGTAGGCGACAAGGTTCGGCGTATCCGCCGCAATACAGAGAAGCTGTCAAGTATGCTTCAGGTAGATTCGGGAACATCCGAAGCTGCTGCACGCACCGCAGAAATCTGTAAATTTGACCTCGTTACGCAAATGGTATACGAGTTCCCTGAATTGCAAGGCGTTATGGGCGAGGACTATGCTCGCAAGGCGGGGGAAGCAGAAGCTGTTGCTCGTGGCGTGTTCGAGCATTATCAGCCTCGTTTTGCCGATGATGCAGTACCAGCATCAACGGTAGGCTCTATTGTAAGTATTGCTGATAAGATGGATACCATTGCCGGATGCTTCTCAATCGGCATTATACCAACCGGTTCACAGGACCCGTATGGACTGCGCCGTCAGGCGGCTGGTATCGTGCAGATTATACTGGAACATCAACTGTCGATTTCTCTAAGCGATATGTTCAAGTTGGCTTTGGAGACTCATCAGCAATTCCACGGCTTGAAGCGTGGGGAAGAAGAAATCCTGAAAGATATGATGGAATTCTTCGGACTTCGTGTTAAAAAAGCGTTGGCAGACAGTGAACTGCGCTATGATGTGGTCGATGCGGTGATCGCTGCCGGCTATGATGATGTCGTCTCCGTAGTTGCCAGAGGGCAAGCCTTGATGGAGGCAGTTCATGCCAAGGGGGATTTCAAGCTGACGGTCGAATCCTTTGGACGGGTTAGTAATCTTGCCGCTAAATCGACTGGAGGAAAGGTCCGCTCAGATCTTCTGACAGAGTCTGCGGAACAGGCCTTGTATGAAGCTTGGCAGTCCGTTTCAAGTCATTACCGGGAGACTCTGGCTGCACGTGATGCGGTGGGAGCATTGGAACGGCTTAGCGAGTTGAAGGAAGCCATTACCGTATTCTTTGATGCGGTTATGGTTATGGCTGAGGATGAGGCGGTACGTGCGAATCGGCTGGCCTTGCTATCCGTTATCAATGATGATTTGAAGACATTTGCTGACTTTAGCAAGCTGGTTTGGGCATAACAATACGAGGGAGACGGCGCGGTGGCTGCGATTAGCTCAGTCACTGCGCTCGCCTCACTTACAAGCTGGGTGTATGGTTGAACAAGCAAGCTCGCAGAATGGAGGGAAGAAGGTGCAGATCGTCGTCGATGGGGATTCCTGTCCCGTAAAGGCGAAAATTGTCGAAATTGCGGGTCGGTTTGGTGTACAGGTATTGATGGTTTCCTCCTATGACCATGTGTTGCAGGCCGAAGAAGGTGTTACGGTGGTTCAGGTGGACCGGAGCAGCCAGAGTGCCGACATGTACATTGCCAATCATGTGTCCAAGGGAGATATCGTCGTTACACAGGACTATGGTTTGGCCGCTTTGGTTATCGCCAAATCTTGCCAGTGTCTTTCTCCACGGGGCCGACTCTATCGCCCCGATCAAATTGACGAATTACTGGAAAGTCGACACCTTCATGCCAAAGCGCGGCGCAGCGGACGTTACCCGAAAGGGCCTAAACCGTTTACAGCAGCAGATCGTGAGCATTTTTCAGCTCAACTGACAAAACTTTTAGAACATTTGCAGGAGAATGTATAATTTTAGCGAATTATTATTTACGTCAAGGAGCATTGCACAAGGAAAGTTCCAAGGATGAAGGTGGTTTGGATGAGTACCGGGCGTGGTATACCGGAGGAAGTTATCGAAGCCGTCTTGCGTCAGCATGATATCGTCGATACCGTCGGCAAGCACGTTCATCTGACAAAGCAGGGGAAGTACATGAAGGGATTATGTCCGTTCCATTCGGAGAAAACCCCTTCATTTACTGTGACTCCCGATCGCCAAATATTTCATTGCTATGGTTGCGGCAAAGGCGGGAACGCCATCAAATTCAGGATGGAAATCGAAGGGTTAACCTTTCCCGAAGCTGTAAAAATCATGGCAGACGAGGCGCACATCCCTTATGAAGATAAGGGAAGGACCTTTGAGGATACTCCTCGAAGTCGGGAGCTTGAACAACTGCTACAGGCTTATGAATGGACCTCCAAGCTGTATCATTATTTGCTGAAAAATACGGAGTTCGGTAAACCAGCGATGGATTATTTGAAATCCCGGGGGTTTACGGACAAAGCAATCGACACGTTTCAAATCGGATACGCTCCTTCCAGATGGGATACGCTGGTGCAGTTCTTGGAGAAACGCTCCTTTGACCTGACAGAGATGGAGAAGGGTGGCTTATTGTCCTCCAGGCAGGATGGTTCTGGATTCGTGGATCGGTTTCGCGACCGAATCATTTTTCCATTGCACAATCGGAGTGGCAAGGTGATTGCCTTTGCAGGCAGAGTCTTAGGCGAAGGACAACCCAAATATCTGAACTCACCGGAAAGTCGGCTGTTTACCAAGAGCCGCATCCTGTACAACCTGCATCTGGCAAAGAATGAAATCCGTAAAACCAGCCAGATCGTGCTCTTTGAAGGCTACGGGGATGTTATCAGCGCTTGGGAAGCCGGTGTTCATAATGGTGTGGCCACCATGGGAACTGCATTGACGGAAAGTCATGCGGCGATTATGAGAGGGATGGCCGAGGAGATTATGGTCTGCTATGATGGCGATTCTGCTGGACAAGCGGCTGCATTGAAGAGTATTCCGATTTTGGAAAACGTCGGCTTCCAGGTCAAAATTGCCCTGCTTAGCGAAGGCATGGACCCAGACGAATTTATTCAAAAGCACGGAGCTGAGAGATTTCGCGAGCAGGTCTTGGCCGGTGCCGTTTCATCCGTCAAATTTAGGCTTATATATCTCAAAAAGAACCATATACTGCTAGAAGAAGACGGAAAGGTAGCTTATATCAAAGAAGCGATGCCCGTCATTGCAGGGCTTTCATCGCCAAGCGAACGTGAAATTTATTTGAAGGAATTATCTGCTGATTTGCAGGTCTCCTTCGAAAGCTTGAAGCAGGAATGCAATGAACTTAGGACTGCTATGCAAAAAAAGGCAAGCGCTGGGGATAATAAGCCCGAAAGGTGGAATAATGGTAGGCATAAAAAAAGGCAGCCGTCAATGCCAACTCTGCTACCTGCTTATCATGTAGCAGAACGGAGACTGCTCGCTTTTATGTTGCAGGACGAAGAGGTGTCCCGCTATGTTAGTGAACGGGTGGGAACCGGCTTTAACATTGAAGATCATGTGGCTATTGCCGCTTATCTATACGCCTATTATGCACAAGGGAAGACCCCGGATGCAAGTCGCTTCATCCAGACGCTTCAGGATGAACGGCTGGAGCAGACGGCAATTTCTATCGCCATGATGGAAATTCCGGCCGATTGGACGACCGAAGAACTGGATGGTTGCATTCGGGAGATTAGGCGGGTACCGCTGCTTGCACAGATCAAACAGAAGAAGGAAGAAATGGTGTCGGCCGAACGAGCCGGGGATTTTATACGTGCGGCACAAATAGCAAGTGAAATTATTGCCCTAGAGAGACAGTAAGACGATGGAGTTTCGGCGATGTTTCTAGGGAGGAGGGAGCCCGATATGACGAATGACCAGCATACTGAACTAGAAACGGAATTGACACTTGATCAGGTGAAGGATCAACTGATAGAACAAGGCAAAAAGAGATCTTCTTTAACTTATAAAGAAATTATGGAGAAGCTTTCGCCTTTTGATCAGGATCCCGACCAGATGGATGAGTTTTTTGAGCAATTGGCTGACCTTGGTGTTGACGTCACGGGTGAGGGCGATGAAGAACGGCGGCGTGGAGATGGGGACGAATCCCATGAAAGAGAAGAGTTCACTTTCGAAGATGATCTGTCGCTACCCCCGGGAATCAAGATTAATGACCCCGTAAGGATGTATTTGAAGGAAATTGGGCGGGTACCCTTGCTGTCGGCAGATGACGAGATGGAGCTTGCCAAGCGTATCGAGAATGGGGATGAAGAGGCCAAGCGGCGTCTGGCTGAAGCCAACTTGCGGCTTGTGGTCAGCATTGCAAAACGCTACGTGGGTCGAGGAATGTTATTTCTAGACCTCATTCAGGAAGGCAATATGGGCTTGATTAAAGCCGTGGAGAAATTTGACCATAAGAAGGGCTTCAAGTTCAGTACCTATGCTACGTGGTGGATTCGCCAAGCGATCACGCGTGCGATTGCCGACCAAGCCAGAACGATTCGGATTCCCGTGCATATGGTGGAGACCATCAACAAGCTGATCCGGGTATCCCGGCAACTGTTACAAGAGTTGGGCCGTGAACCGGCACCCGAAGAGATTGCAGCCGAGATGGAACTCAGCGTGGAGAAGGTACGAGAGATTATGAAAATCGCCCAAGAACCGGTCTCATTGGAAACGCCGATTGGGGAGGAAGACGATTCTCATCTGGGCGACTTTATTGAGGACCAGGAAGCACTCGCTCCTGCGGATGCAGCCGCCTATGAATTGCTTAAGGAGCAACTGGAGGACGTACTCGATACGCTTACGGAACGCGAGGAGAATGTACTTCGCTTACGCTTTGGTCTTGATGACGGACGGACAAGAACCTTGGAGGAAGTCGGTAAAGTCTTCGGCGTGACGCGCGAAAGAATTCGGCAAATCGAAGCGAAGGCACTTCGCAAACTGCGTCATCCCAGCCGCAGTAAACGGCTGAAAGATTTCCTCGAATAAGCTGGATGCGGGCAGGCAACTTTGACCTTCTGCTGCGAAGCAGCAAGGTCATTTTTGTTACATACAGGAAGGAATCCGCCGGAAGAATATTCTGGATGTTTTTCCTTCTTTTTCTTTATTGATTTTATTTTAGCGTTTTTTCTCGGGCAATGCAAATGGCTTGCGTTGATGATTAGTACATGGGAAAAACGAGCTATGGGTGGTGGAGACCGGTTATGAAATTATCAGCTAGATTGCAGCTAATTGCCGATTGGCTTCCCAGTGGATGTCGATTTGCTGACATTGGTTCCGATCATGGGCTATTGCCAGTATCCGCTGTGCAAAGCGGCAAGGCCAACTTTGCCATCGCCGGAGAAGTCAATGATGGTCCTCTGGAAGCGGCACGTCGCCAGGTAGCGGAAGCTGGTGAATCGGCGAGAATTTCAGTTCGTAAAGGAAATGGCTTGGCTGTCCTTGCCCCAGGAGAGGTGGATGCTATTACGATAGCAGGGATGGGTGGTGCTCTGATCGTCACTATCCTAGGTGAAGGTGAAGAGAAGCTTGCAGGCGTGAAGCGCCTTGTATTGCAGCCCAATGTCGGGGGAGAGTTCGTGCGTCGCTGGCTGCTCGGGCACGGATGGTTTTTGGCCAAGGAAGCGATTTTGGAGCAAGACGGTAAGATTTATGAAGTCATGCTGGCAGAGAGGCCTTCTGATGTGACTAGACAAAATGAAGAGCTCTACCGGGAGCGTGAACTGCCAGGGGGTAATAATGTACAGCTAACGAAGGAATTGCTGCTGATGATGGGCCCTCATTTGACGGCAGCACCTAATGAAGCCTTCCTTGCCAAATGGGATTCGGAACTGGAGAAGCTGGAACAGATACGTCGTTCATTGACAGCCTCAAATCTGGAGGCATCACGTAAGAAGGAAGCAGAGTTAGTCCAATTATCGAGACAGCTTAAGGAGGTGCTGGCATGTTTGCCAAAGGTCAAACCATAATACAATATATGGAGCAGTTGGCCCCCAAACATGTAGCGATGGAGGGGGATAAGATCGGTCTGCAGCTAGGTAGTTTGCAGAAAGAGATTAGGCATGTGCTGGTGGCTCTGGATGTGAACGAGGCTGTAGTGGATGAAGCCATCGCGCTTGGAGTGGATCTGATTGTGGCCCATCATGCCATTATTTATCGCCCACTTGCCAATTTACAAAGTGATACTCCGATGGGCAAGGTGTACGAGAAGCTGATCAAGCATGAAATTGCCGTTTATATTGCCCATACGAACCTGGATATCACGGACGGCGGGATGAATGACTGGATGGCTGAGGTGCTGGGTATAGATAGCACAGGCTCTTTGGAGGACTTGCACACGGACGAACTGTACAAGCTGGTGGTATTTGTACCTAAGGACCATCATGAGAAGGTGCTGGATGCCGTGCTACAGGCGGGAGCCGGTGCTATCGGCAATTACAGCCATTGCAGCTTTAATCTGGAGGGATACGGCACCTTCAAGCCTGGTGAAGGGAGCGAGCCTTATATCGGCAGCCAAGGCAAGCTGGAGCGGGTTCAGGAAGTACGTTTAGAGACCGTCGTACCCCAGAGCTTAAAAAGTAAGGTCGTGCAGGCGATGCTACGACAGCATCCCTATGAAGAGGTGGCGTATGATCTGTATCCCTTGGATTTAAAAGGCCGTACCTTGGGTCTTGGCCGGGTTGGCAAGCTGAAGGAGCCGGTTACGCTTCAGGAATTTGCAGAACAAGTCAAGCAACAGTTCGACGTACCGGTGGTGCGAGTGGTTGGCGACCCGAACCGAATTCTCAAGAAAGCATCGGTATTGGGTGGCTCAGGTGGTCGTTATTGGAAGAATGCACAGTTTCGTGGTGCAGACGTACTGGTCACGGGGGATGTGGATTATCACACGGCTCAGGATGCCGAGATGGCAGGAATTGCTTTGATTGATCCCGGCCATAACGCAGAGAAGATCATGAAGCCTCGTGTGGCGGCCTGGCTTGCAGAGCAACTGAAGGCAGGCAAATATGCTACCGAGGTGCATATCTCGGCGGTCAACACCGAGCCATTTCAATTCATGTAGCCATTTCAAGCCTTGCCATTTAATCGCTCTTGTCAATGCCTTGCAATGTCTGTATACTATACAAGTGTTGCCTTCGAAAGTTTGACAGACAATCGCCGGCGGCGTTAAGCCGCGGGAGGAAAGTCCGGGCTCCATAGGGCAGGGTGCTGGATAACGTCCAGTCAGCGCGAGCTGAAGGATAGTGCCACAGAAATGGACCGCCGATGGCGCGCTTTAGGCGCGTACAGGCAAGGATGGAACCGAGGTGTAAGAGACCCCGAGGAACGCTGGTGACTTCGTTCCTGGTAAACCCCACTTGGAGCAAGACCTAATGGGACGCAGCTTCTTAACAGAAGTAGCCTTAGCCCGAGGCGCGTCCGGGTTGGTTGCTGGAGCCGCCCAGTAATGTGCGGCCTAGATAGATGATTGTCGCTTGACTGCGGGAGGGTTGTTCCCGTTATACCGCAATGAGCACAGAACCCGGCTTACGGCAAGCTTTCAACACTAAAGGGAACATCATGTTTTTATCTATGAGTAAAGCCTTCGCTTTTCGGAATTTTGTTCCGGTAAGCGAAGGCTTTTTTTTGGCAAAATGCTATTTCAGACGTTCTATCACGCGTTCCATCTTACGTTGAATAGCTTGGGGCCAGAACTGGAGGGGAGCTTTCCCTCCTCTGGCCGCTTGCAGTGCTGCATAGACATCAATTTGACCGTAGCCATAATATTTATCCCGTCCGGTTGGCCCCAAATCGATGACGCTACTGCGAATAAGCTCCATGACTTCCGTATTCTTCAGATCGGGGTTGACCGAACGAATTAATGCGGCCAAAGCAGCCACATGAGGGCTGGCCATGGAGGTGCCTGACAATGCTGCGTACTGATTATCAGGGTAGGTACTGGCTATACTTTCACCCGGAGCCATTACATCGATATAATCCCCATAATTGGAGAAGGCAGCTCTTTGCAAATTATAGTCGGTTGCTGATACAGACAGAACCTCTGGGTAAGCGGCAGGATAGCCAGGACGTTCTGTATTATCGTTACCGGTGGCGGCGATCAGGACGACATCACGTTCATAGGCATACTTGATTGCCTCGTGCAGAAACTCGGCATCCGCGTAGTTACCCAGGCTCATGTTAATGACTTTGGCTCCGTGATCGGTCGCCCAGATAATCCCTTGAGCGACGGAATAGGTCGTACCTGCTCCCGATTGGTCAAGCGCTTTGACTGGTAGGATCTTGCCTCCCCACATCATTCCGGCAATTCCTTCACCGTTGTTGACATTAGCCGAGATAATCCCTGCTACATGGGTGCCGTGCCCAACGTCATCGAAGGGTTTCTGCTCGGGATTAATTACGTTGTAACCTTGCAGCAGTCTCCCTTGCAGATCGGGGTGGTTCAAGTCGACTCCAGTATCCACCACGGCCACGATGATATTATCGTTGCCCTTGGATAGCTGCCAGCCCCGGTTGGTTTCAATGACTGGCAGGTTCCATTGATATTCCGAGAATAAGAGGTCGTTAGGGATTTCCGGGGCCGATTCCTCAAATGTTGAGCCATAGCTGCTATCGATGCTCTCGTTAGTCAGGTACAAATAATGGGGCTCAACATATTGCGGATTCCATCGCTTCTCGAAATACTGTTTGAGCTGCTTCATGCTCATGGTCTTTGATCGAAAAATGTAAGTGTTCCTCAATTGGCTTGGTGCAGAACCTTGGATATCTTGCTGGATCTTTTGCATTTGCGCGCCATTCGGATTTTCCCGGAAAGTGACTACGAGTTCATTTTCATAGTAGTGACTGGCTTTTTCATTGTCATGTCCGGTCTTGACTGTAATATCTTGCAATGTGTCGGCATGCACGGATTCAATTTTGAATTTACCTTCCTTAGGATAAGGAATGAGACGTAAATTTTTGTGTTGATGATCCTGGACCCGTTGAAGAATGCGGACATCCATCACCGCGATGATGCCTTGCTTGCCCTGCTTGGATGGTTCGGCAGCGACAAAATATTTAGGTTGATCCTCCGGAAAGGCCGGGGATTCATAAGATTTCGATTGTTTCAATGCTCGTTTGGCGTAGGACACATACGTATTTAACTCCTTTTGCTGCTTGGAGCTCGGGGAGAAATCTGCACGGCGGAACTGATTCTCCTGCCCCGTCGTTGCGTTATAAGACAAAATAGCTTGGAACTGTTTATGATCCTTTTGCAGAGATTTTACCAAGGAAGATAGCTTATCAGGAGCCCCTGGTTTCAGCGAGCTGGCAAGCTCACGAAGATGTCCCCGGGCATCCATGCGGGATAATCGCTCCGTGGCTGTCATGTCTCTTCTCAGCATGTTCTGCTTTAATCTTTGTTCCTCGGCTGGCTTGGGAACCGTCTCTTGCTTGGATTGCTGTGAGAATCGATTGCTGCATGCAGGCAGAACTAGCAGGGTAAGCACCATCATCGGCACGATGATACCTGCTATCCTGTTCAGGAGCGGTTTGTGCCTGTTCATCGGTCAAAACCTCCTACAAGGGTATTGGTATTGTATTGGCTATAGCGTGAGGTGAACCAGCCGATTTTATTCCTTGAGGGATACCGAATTTCCATGAATTGTGTTACGATATTTTCAACAAAAATCAGCAACCGACATGAGCATACCGATCACTACAAGTGAAGGAGAATCGTAAGCATGCCACAAGCCAACAACATCAGGCCGCTGTGTGAAGCCACGAGACAGAAGCTCAACAGCGCAAAGGAGAAACTTGAAGCCTTTTTAAATCATTTTTCGTTAACACAGTTCACAGAAGACAATGAAGAAACGATGTTGTTTTATGCCGGATTTCTGTCGGACTTACGACATCTCCTGGTGTTTTCAGAGGTTTGCTACGAGAAGCTGGGGGTAGCTCTGCGACGCGGTACTTTTGATGAAGAGGCAAGCGAGAAAATTTTGTATCAGGTGTACCATGACTGTGTAAATACGTTCTTCTACCCCAAGAGCGAATGTTATTCTGAAGATGGCAGGTATGCCTACACAGGGCAGGATGCGATTCGCTTCCGCAAGAAGCCGGTCCGGCCGGCGCGTGATATCATTTTGGAGATCACGGGCATTTTTGAGGAATTGCGTGATGATTTGACTTATTATGAGAGCGATTATTTGACAAAGCTTCGCCTGAAGAAGGCAGCCTCCAATTAAAATAACTACAGGATGGAAGTTTACAAAAAGATGCCGCGTTGGCATCTTTTTTTTGTACCATTTACTAAGTGTGGAGTTGCATAAGGCATGGTCCAAGCGGGGAAAATGTTATCCGAGGTGATCAATATGCCAAATGGCGATAAACCGATGGTGAAATGCAGTGTAGCTAACTGCAGCTATTGGGGAGAAGAAAACGTATGCAACGCCGATGTCATCATGATTGATATCGATCGACATGCGGACAGCCGTTATCAGGAAGAATTTGCGGGCGAAACCTTTGACACCGAGCATCAGTCTGAGGCATCTACATCTTCAGCCACCTGTTGCCACACGTTTAAGCCCAAAGCAGCAGCATCTTCGTAAAGTTAGAAGGAGGGACATAAGCAATGACTGAATCCGAACATGGCAAACCGACCCCAGCTTCAACGGATAAGGAACGCGTAGATTACCCCCGTAAAGCAGATCGGCAGCATCTCGAAGAATATGCTGCCGAGGTAACGCCTGCGGGTACGTACAGCGGTAACGTTATAGGTGAAGGGCGGACTGAGCGTGCTGAGATTGATGCCCACGCCGCGGACTCACATGAACCCGTGCAGGCAAGCCAATCAGGCCGTACGGTGGGTTATGTCGGTGTAGGGCTAGGGATCGCCGCATTGTTCATGTGGTCGATTATTTTGGGTCCACTTGCAGCGGTGATGGGCTTCTACGCCTATAGTCAAGGCCACAAGACATCCGGAGCCTGGGGCATCGGACTTGGCATCGTATCCACCTTAAGCTATTTCGTACTCATGCCGTTTACTCGTTAATCAAGGGTGCGGCAAGTTGCCGTTCATTGCACGGACCGCTTCTTAATGGAAGCGGTCCGTTTGCAATACAGCTAATTGGCTTTTCTGAATTTAAGCGGTGTCAGACCAGTTTCCCGTTTAAAAATGGTGCAAAATTGGGAATCCTTAACGAAACCGGACTTTTGCGCTATTTCGGACACGGGAAGCTCAGTTCGCAGCAACAGCAATTTGGCGTACTCCAGCCGTTTGCGCTGCAAATACTGCTGCGGGGGAACGCCCGCCGTTTCCTTGAATAGATGCCGGAAGCGGTCGTAACTGTAGCCCGACATTTTCGCCAGCGTTTCCACGGATAATGGCTGCCGGAAATGCTCGTCCATAAAGTTGATAACGTATTGCAATCTTTCACCATAAAAACGGACTGGCTTGTTCCACTGGGATAGCCGTTGAACCTGTGTGGTAAGCTCAGAGACAAGCAGATTCAGCATCGCAAAATAACCTTCTTGCTGCTCATTGAACTCGTGTTCCATTCGCAGAAGCAACTGACGAATCGTCTGCTTCTCGTCATCTTCAAACAGCTTGTTGCCATGCCGAACAGCGTAGTCTTGCTGACTGTGAAAGCCAATAAAAAGCAACTCTGATTCCTCGTTATGTTTCTCGTCGTGCAGGACTCGCGGAGAGATGAAAGCAAAGCTGCCAGGCTTGATACGATAACTATCCGAGCCGATATTGGTTATTCCACTACCACTGAAATAATAAACCAACTCGTAGCATTCGTGGTGATGCATCTGTATATAGGTGTTTTTGGGATGTTTTGTATGAAACAGGAACAATAATTTATCCATATTAGGCCTCCATAGGCACAGGTTAGCCGAATCATTAAAAAAAGCGGCCGAATTGGGGTACTGCGAAGCGCGTTTTATTGGTACTATCCTAACAGTTGCTGCAATAAACCGCAATAAATGCAGGTTTTATGTCAGCTAATCTTACATCGTAAACGACATGAGGAGTGGGGCAGAAATGAACAAAAAGAAAATGGGATGGATGATGTCGCTTGTGCTCGGCTTAACGGTCGTTCTCAGCGCATGCTCGGGCAATAACGCATCGCCTGGTGAGGGTACTACAGGTAATTCGACTGCCGGAGAGTCCAAAACCTTGACAATTATGGCGGAAAAAAGCTCGCACGCTGACGCGTTCAAGAGCATTATTCCAGATTTTGAAGCCAAAACTGGCGTAAAGGTGAACGTAGTTGAGTTGCCTTATGATCAATACCATCAGCAATTGACGCTGAAATATACCTCCGGTTCAGCCGATTTTGATCTGGCGTATGTGCCAATCGGTTGGGTGCCTGAACTTCAAGTTCCCAACTATATCGTACCTGTTAGCACGGATGAAGCCAAATTGGCCGAACTGGAGCTGGACGACTTTCCGGGTATTGAAAATGCCTATTTTGGCGAAAACAACGAGCTATACTTCGTGCCTTACATGAATGAAACGCAAGGCATCCTTTACCGGACGGACTTGTTCGAGGATGAGCAAGAGAAGGCAGCCTTCCAAGAAAAATACGGTTATGAACTGGCTCCGCCTGCCACTATTGAGCAGTACAAGCAAATCGCCGAATTCTTTAACCGTCCAGACGAAAACCTGAGCGGCGTAACTCTCATGGGTGAAAAGAGCATTTTGCTCGGCTTTGCTTTCTACAACCGTCTCTTTAATTATGGAGGGGACTTGTACGACGCGGATTACAAGCAACAATTCAACAACGAAGCGGGCGTCAAAGCGCTGAACGATCTGCAGGAGTTGTTCCAGTTCACCTCTGCTGCATCCAAGCAATATGGATGGTCTGATGCTTCAGGTGAATTCTTGCAAGGACGCAGTGCTATGGCGGAAATGGCTACAACCATTGCTCAAGTCGCGCAAGATCCGGATCAATCCCGAGTGGTTGGCAAGGTGGGCTTCTCGGCGATTCCGGGTGTCGATGAGAATACGGCTGACGTGAAACGCTTCTACCTGCCATTTGGATTTGTTGTAACTGGCTCCTCAGAGTTAAAGGACGAGGCGTTCGACTGGATTGAATTTGCTACTAGCCAGGAAATGATGGAGAAGGCGGCACCCGTCGGCAACATTCCTGCACGCACCTCCGCACTTACAGGCGCGCTGGCTTCCGAATACAGCTTCTATGAGCCCCATGCGGATATTATGAATTCATTCCGTCTTGAGCCGTTACCGTTGATTCCAGAAGGCGCAACTGTGACTGGTGATATCTTGCCAAGTGCGGTCTCTAGGTTCCTGAACGGAGAGCAATCGGCCGAGGATGCGCTTAAGCAGGCTGCTGCGGAATATGACGAGCTTATGAGCTCCAGAGGGTATTAAAATCGTGTCATCTAAAGCACTGAAAAAATGGGGCGTCGTGCTGCCCGGCGTCCTGATTATCGTGATCGTGCTGCTGATTCCGATTGGCGCGGCGCTCGGGCTTAGCTTCTTCTCTTATCCACTGCAACGTCCCGATTTGGGCATTCGCTTTACGGGGCTGGATAATTTCATCAAATTGCTGTCTGACCGTAGCTTTACCAACTCGTTAGGCAAAAGTATGCTGTTCACTTTAGGTGCCGTAGCTGGAGAGTTGGTGCTTGGGATGATTCTGGCTTTACTGCTGAACGGCCGGGTATGGGGGAAATCCATCTTCAAGGTGGCATTTATGATTCCGATGATGATGGTGCCTGTCGTGGTTGGGGTGTCCTGGCGGCTATTCCTGCTGCCGGACTTCACTCCGCTGGGACCTATCTTCGATCGGCTAGGTATTCCGTTTGATCCATCACGGCTGCTGACTGAACCCGGCTGGGCGATGTTCTCGGTCATTCTTGCCGATGTGTGGCAGTGGACGCCGTTTGTGATGTTGCTTTTGCTAGCTAATCTACAAGGGATTTCGCATGAGATTTATGAAGCGTCACAAATGGACGGTGCTTCCAAATGGCGGGAATTCTGGCGGATTACACTGCCGCTCGTCTTGCCGGGTATGCTGTCTGTAGGCATCCTGCGCGCCATGGACGCGATGCGGACATTTGACCTTGTATACATTCTGACCAGTGGTGGTCCGGGAACGGCTACCGAATTGGTCTCTATCTACAACTATAAAATTGCATTTAGTCGTTATGATATGGGATACGCATCTGCCGTTTCGACCGGTGTGATGATTGTAGTCGGAATTGTGATTTTTGCCTTGCTTAGCTTGGCGAACCGGGGAGGGAAAACAAGATGAGGGCCAAAGTCATTCGCAGAAATCTAGGCACGGGACTGAGAACCGCCGTGTTATGCCTGTTTCTTGTTTTCTTCACCCTGCCGATTCTTTGGGTATTCCTGACTTCGATCAAACGCCCCGTGGATCAGATGGCTATTCCGCCGGTCTGGTTCCCGGAGAACCCGGTATTTGATGCTTATCTTGAACTGTTTCGGCATCCCGACTTTGTGACGAGTTTGCTCAACAGTCTACTGATTGCCGGTACAGCCACATTAATCACGGTCCTGTTCGGCGCCTTGGCGGCTTATGGCATTGAACGTTTCCGTGTTGGTGGAACGTTGTTGCCCAATTTGCTGCTGCTGACCCGGATGATTCCGCCTGTGGTCGTTATTGTGCCTATCTTTCTGATGGCCTTCCGCACGCAAATGCTGGACACCTATTTTCTCATTATTGCCGCTTATTCGGCCTTGAATATGGCACTTGTTATCTGGCTGCTGCGTTCGTTCTTTGCCTCGCTGCCAGCGGACATGGAGGAGGCAGCCATGATTGACGGTTGCTCACGCCTACATGCTTTCTGGCGGATCGTGCTGCCGGTGGTTATGCCGGGGATTGCCGCAACGGCACTTATTTGCTTTATTTTTTGCTGGAACGAATTCCTCTTTGCTGTCACGTTGACGGGTCAGGAGACCAAAACCATGCCGGTTCTGACCAGTACGTTTGTCAGTCAGAAAGGTCTGGATCGCGGGTTGATGTCGGCAAGCGGTGTCGTATCCAGCCTGCCGATCGTATTGCTCACCGTATTCTTCCAGCGCTATCTGGTTAACGGGCTGACACAGGGGAGCTTAAAATAGTCATCTCGATTAGGCACTTGAAAGAAGTTGTTCAAAAATTCGTCTTCCCAGAACGAAGCTGTTCGAGAAGTACATTCGACATCGAATCTTGAATTCAGCCGGGACTAGCCTATGCTTACGTAGCATGTTTCTTGCAGAAACATTTGAGTTGCTCACGTACCCATGCTTCCGAAGTCGTTTTCTGCGAAAACGTGTAGCTCCGCTACTCAGTCCCTAGCTTCATCCAATCTTCTCGGTTCTGAAAACCCGACTTTTTGAACACGCATTGAAAGGATGAAATCATTGAAAAAAGTAATTATTGACTGTGACCCGGGAATGGACGATTCTCTGGCCCTTATTCTTGCTTTGAAATCTGACAAACTGTCGATCGAAGGGGTTACGACGGTTGCAGGCAACTATCCGATTGAGGTCACGAGTATCAACGCTCTTAAAATTATGGAGTTGATGGGACGCACCGACATTCCTGTTGCCAAAGGGATGGGCAAGCCGCTGGTTCGCGACTTGGCGTCAGACCCTTTCTCACATGGCTCGGATGGCCAGGCTGAAGTGCATTTGCCAGAGCCGGTGACCCCGCTCTATAACGGACATGCTATTGATTTGATTGTGGAGAAGGTTAAGCAGTATCCGGGAGAAATGCATTTGATTGCTCTAGGTCCATTAACCAATATTGCAATGGCACTAATGAAGGCCCCTGAAATCGCACCTATGATCGCTAGCATTACAGCTATTGCCGGCTCCTATGGCTTGAATAAATATTCAACGGCTAACGCTACTGGCGATAATCCGCAAAGTGAATGGAATGTGTACGTTGATCCGGAAGCCGCTGAAATGATTTTCAAATCGGGTATTCCGTTGCAGGCCATCGGTCTGGACGTATCCACGCACTTCGACGTGAACTTCACCGAGGCGGAGCTGCTGGAGCTGGAGGCATCGCCAAGAGCAGAAGCAGACGTGTTGCGGAGAATGATATCCTTCGTAGTAGGACGGGGATTTGAATCGTATTGCGTGTTAATCGACTCCATGGCCGTAGCTGCCGTCATCGACCCTACACTGGTTCAGTATATTACAGCTAAGGTTGGCGTCGAGACACAGGGAAAATTGACGCTGGGTATGACGGTTATGGATTCGCGGCATCATCATGTCTGGAACGATCTACCGGACGTGCAGGTGGCCTGTGAGGCCGATTATCGAGGCTTCTTGAAGCTCGTTATGACCACCGTACTGGCTTAGGCGAATTCGTAAGAACATATTTGTTATCGGGGTTATCCGGCAGGCAGGAAAAGCTGACCAAGCCGGATAACCTCGTTTTGCTTTTAATGCGTGTTCACAAAAAAGTGGTGGTGAACCCAGCACATAACGTGTAAAATGGAAGCATCAAGCTTGTCATTTCCAAAACAAGAGGAGCTTTAGTTGCGATGCAAATAGACCCGCGCACGCTAGGACAGATGATTCAGCTTCAATCTATGAACCAGATCGATCTGCAAGGAACTGCGGTACAAAGCCAAAGTCAGACCGGCGATACCGAGGGTTCGTTGTTTGATATATTGTTGCAAGAGATGATGCTCTCGGAGCAAGGAGATAAGGCTAATGTTGCTACTGAGCCGGATTCCTCCTCCATGCTTTCTTTATTGCAAAATTATATGTTGTCCGCCGGGCTGGACGGCACTTCCGATTGGGAAGGTCTGCTGTCTGGCACATTGTCGTCTGCATCCGGCATGACGGATTTCTCAAGTGAGGAAATCTCCGGATGGTCTCGCGCAGGTGCGGGAGACCTGCAGGATCTTATCGCTAAGGCTAGCCGCAATTATGGTGTGCCGGAAAGTTTGATCAAAGCCGTTATTGCGACGGAATCTTCCTTTAATCCACAGGCCATGTCTTCAGCGGGAGCCAAGGGGCTTATGCAGCTTATGGACGGAACGGCCAGGGGGCTTGGTGTTACCAATTCATTTGATCCGGCACAGAATATTGACGGTGGGACGAAATACTTATCCTATCAGTTGAACCGTTTTGGCGGTGAAGTGAAGACAGCACTCGCGGCGTACAACGCTGGACCAGGCCGCTTGCAACGCCTTGGTATCAGCAATGATGAGCAATTGATGGAGAAGCTCCATCTGTTGCCGCAAGAAACACAAAACTACATCGGTAAAATTATGAATGCTCAGGCTAAGTTTGAAGTCTGAGATGCTTGATTGATATGGCGTTGTAACGGAAGATCAATCGAGAAAACGTTTGAAAACCGGCTTCTCCAGGTTTTTGCGTTTTTTCTTTTGATCTTTTTTTGAGATAATTAAGCAAAGGGGTGAAGTTGACCATGGTTTATTTCGACCACGCTGCCACGACGCCGCCGGATGAAGAAGTCATTCGTACGGTAACAGAGGTGATGGCGCGTCATTATGGGAATCCTTCATCGCTGCACCGGCTGGGCGAAGACAGCGAGAAGCTGCTCAATAGAGCACGGGCAGTTAGTGCAGGGGCTCTTGGAGTGAAGTCACAAGAACTGGTGTTTACCGGCGGGGCTACGGAAAGTAATAACCTTGCCATTAAGGGAGCTGCATGGCAGTTTATCCATCGAGGCAAGCATCTGATTACCACACGCACAGAGCATCCCTCAGTAATGGAAAGTATGAAGCAGCTAGAGTCCATGGGCTGGGAAGTGACTTATTTGCCAGTCAATGCTGAAGGGCAAGTCCTCCCCGAACAAGTTCAGGAGGCGCTGCGAGAGGACACGGTCCTGGTGTCCGTCATGCATGTTAATAATGAAACGGGCACGATTCAGCCTGTTAGAGATATCGGGCAAATGCTTAAGCGTTGTTCACCAAGAGTGTTATTTCATGTAGATGGTGTACAGGGATTCGGCAAGTTGAAATTGTCGATCCAGGGGAGTGGTATAGATTTGTATAGCCTCTCTGGACATAAGCTTCGGGGACCCAAAGGTGTCGGGCTATTATATATCCGTGAAGGTCTGAAGCTTACGCCATTGATGGCGGGCGGAGGCCAAGAGGGGGGATTCCGCTCCGGCACAGAGAATGTCCCCTATATCGTAGCTTTTGCCAAGGCGCTGCGATTGGCAGTGGAAGGTCAGGAGGAGAGAGCGCAGAAGTATTACAAATTGAGGGACCGATTGCTGCGTGGGTTAGAGGAAGTGCCACAACTTACTATTAACTCTTCGGAGCAAGGAGCACCACATATTGTGAATTTCTCTTTTCCGGGTATGAAGGCTGAGGCTTTACTGCATATGCTGGAAGAGGAAGGGTTCTATGTATCTACCCGCTCGGCTTGTTCTTCCAAGCGAAGTGAACCAAGCCGAATTTTATTGGAGATGGGAAAATCTAAAGAAGTGGCTTCGTCGGGCATACGCATCAGCCTGGGTGATGAACATAAGCAAGCGGATATTGATGCCTTGTTGGCCGTGCTGAGACAATCGGTTCAGCGGTTGCAGGTTTTACGATAGGAGAGAAATGAAATATGCTGGAATATGATATGCTGCTGTTGCGTTTTGGGGAAATTGCGATTAAGGGACGCAACCGTTCGCGCTTTGAGAAGGTAGCTTACAACCATGTCAAGGCGTTGCTGCATCCTTTTCCCCGGACAGAGATCATTAAGGAATACGGCCGGATTTATGTGGTGCTGAATGGAGAACCTATGCAGCCCATAATTGAAGCTATGAAAAATGTGTTTGGCGTTACTTCCATCTCCCCGGTAAAGGTAACTCCCTCCCGGCTGGACGATATCCTCCAAACGGCCGTGGTATTTATGCAGCAATATAACGCTGCTCCAGACACGACCTTCAAGGTGAGCGCCCGCCGGGTATGGAAGCCATTTCCTCACTCGACGCAGGAGATGAATCGACTGGTTAGCGGTCCCATCTTGAATGCTTGTCCTGCCCTTAAGGTGGACGTGCATCATCCTGAGCTGAATCTGCGTGTGGAGATTCGTGAGCAAGGGACTTATATGTACTGTGAAGTCATTCCGGGAGCGGGAGGCTTCCCACTTGGAACCAATGGCAAGGCGATGTTGCTATTGTCCGGAGGCATCGACAGTCCTGTGGCTGGGTGGTCTGCGCTACGGCGTGGCTTGGAGATTGAGTGCGTTCATTTCCATAGCTACCCGTTCACCAGTAAAAAAGCGGAACAGAAGGTCATTGACTTGGCCGAAGTATTAGCTCGCTATGCCGGATCAGTCAAGCTGCATCTCGTGCCGTTCACGGACATTCAGACCTCGCTCGCACAAACGGGACAAGAGAGCCTGATCATCACGTTGATGCGTAGAGCGATGCTACGCATTGCCAGTAGGTTAGCTGATCAGAACGGGGCGTTGGCCTTGGTTACCGGGGATAGTCTGGGGCAAGTTGCCAGCCAAACCTTATCCAGTATGAATGCCATAGGACGTGCCACAGAATTGCCGTTGCTCCGTCCGTTGGTTATGACGGACAAGACGGATATTATTGCGATGGCTCAGCAAATCGGCACTTATGAGCTATCGATTTTGCCCTATGAGGATTGCTGCACTCTGTTTGTCCCGAAATCTCCTTCCACGAATCCTAACTTGCGCGTGCTGGAGAATACCGAGCAAACGCTGCCCGACTTGGAGCAAATGATTATCAAGGCGGTGGAGGATACGGAGACGTTAGTTATTCGTCCAGGGCGCAGCGTTGTACGCCGTGAACTCACCGAAGATAACGTGATTCAAGAAAATTGGTTCTAGGACAGTAAATAAATATAGCAAAACCCCGCGTGGAAACACATCATCGAGATGTGATCCCACGCGAGGTTTTGTCATTATATCAGAGTTACCGCGGAATCGGATGGACCTGGCTATGGGCTGCTTGTTGGCGCTTCTTAAGATATCCGGCTAACAGGACAGTCAAGACGACCACAGCAATGACCAGATAACGGAGGACCATATGGGCTTCGAAGAAATGAAGGAAATGCCGCTCCTCGGTAATCATCTTGGCAGCAGTGTAGGCAAGTACAGCCGCTCCAACGTAAGCGATCCAGGGGAACTTGTCCAGCAACTTAATGAATAAGGTGCTGCCCCAGACAACAATAGGTACGCTAATCAGAAGGCCGATGATAACGAGCACGGTGTGCTGCTGAGAGGCACCAGCTACGGCAATCACATTATCGAGTCCCATGGCAGCATCTGCCACGACGATAGTGCGAATGGCCGGCCATAATTTGTCCTTGGCTTCGATGTTGTCGTGGTTGCCATCATCCGCCAATACCTTGTAGGCGATATAAATGAGCATTAGCCCGCCGATGGCCAGCAGCCACGGTATCCCCAGCAGCCAGACGACGACAAGAGTTGCCGCGATTCTAAGGATAACAGCTCCGCCCGTTCCATACAGGATCGCTTTTTTCTGAACGGTATGGGGGAGTTTTCTCGCCGCCATTCCGATTACAATTGCATTGTCTCCCGCGAGGATAAGATCAATAAAAACGATATTAATCAGCGAAAGGAAAAATGCAGCACTAAATAATTCCACTTTAGGTCACTTCCTCTGTAGATGTATATACGTATTTATTAATCAAAAGGGTTCATTTGTCCAGTGATCTTTTTTTGAAATTGGTATAGCTTGGTCTATTTCCTCATACAAGTTGTAGGGGAGGGATAGGCGTGGAACATATACTACTGTTATCCGAAATACTTATCATCAACTTAGTGCTAAGCGGCGACAATGCCGTTGTCATAGCGATGGCCAGCAAAAACCTGCCGTTAAAGCAAAGAAAGCAGGCGGTATGGTGGGGGGCCATGGGGGCGGTGTTGCTGCGTTGTGTATTGACCTGGATTGCCATCATCTTATTAAAGATTCCATTCATTCATGCTGCTGGCGGGGTGCTGCTGGCCGCCATTGCGTTCAAACTATTGCTGCCCCAAGAGGAACATTCCCGAGTGACGGGTGCGGATTCATTGTGGAGAGCCATACGTACCATACTGGCGGCCGATCTCATCATGAGTCTGGATAATGTACTTGCTGTAGCTGCAATAGCCAAGGGCGACTTGTCCATCCTCGTCATCGGCATTGCCATCAGTATTCCAATTGTAGTTTGGGGCAGCAATCTGCTTGCGGGCTGGCTGCAGCGCTTCCCTATTCTGACGTATGCCGGAGCGGGAATTCTTGGTTACACGGCTGGCGATATGCTGCTGCAAGATCCCCAGCTTGGGCCGATCATTGCCTCTCTTGTTCCCCGGCTGGATCAGGCCGTTCCTTCTATGCTGGCCGTGACCGTGATTATGGTCGGGTGGCTGAAGAAATATAACGCCGGACGAGGCTAAGGGGATGGGTCATTTACCATACTCACCACAAAAAAACGTCTGTCCCGGATTACCGGGATAGTGGTTTTTTGACTCATTTTCATATAGACTGGAAGTAAAGAGGGTGTCGCATTTTGCTGTGACTTGTCCCTCATTGTCTTCTGGAAGGTGTGTGGTGGATATGTCCGACAACAACAAGCTAATGACAGGCGTACTGATTCTGGCTGCCGGAGTTATTATCCTGCTCGGGAAATTAGGGGTGTTCAGCTTTCTTGGAAAAGCGTTATGGCCATTGCTGTTGCTGATTCCGGGCATTCTGTTGCATCTATGGTATTTCTGGCGAAAGGGACCCTCCGAGTTGCTGTTGCCAGGCGCGGTGCTGGTCGTTTATAGTGTGGTGTTCTTCATCGGAGTTATCGGCGGCTTTCAAACTTTGAAATTCACTTGGCCATTCTTCGTGTTCGGAATTGCGGCGGGATTATTTGAATATGATTACTTCTCGCCCCGACGGCAAAAAGGCCTTCTGATAGTCTCGTTGATCCTGGGTGCTCTATCGTTAATTCTGCTGGGCTGGACATTGTTCTCCTTGCCTGTGATCTATTTACTGGCGGCATTGCTGATCATTGGAGGAGTTTGGCTGATTGCGGCTCGCGGAAATCGTAGAAGTTTTTGGTGATGGTTGCCAAGTTCTTGAATTATTCGAAATTTCGCGTATAATATAGGGGATGTGAAAGAGCGTCGGCATTTTCGTCGACGCTTTGTTTTGTGGTCATGTTGATACATTTTGTCAGTTGGTGTCAAATACAGATAGATGGAAAGGATTTGGAGATAAACCTATGCATGAAAGAAAACACATTCGCAACATTGCGATTATTGCCCACGTTGACCATGGGAAAACAACCCTGGTTGACAAGCTGTTGCAACAGTCTGGTATTTTCCGGGACAATGAAGCGGTTCAGGAACGGGCTATGGATTCCAACGATATAGAGCGAGAGCGCGGGATCACGATTTTGGCCAAAAATACGGCGATTACTTACAAAGACTTTTTGATCAACATCGTGGATACCCCAGGGCACGCCGATTTCGGCGGCGAAGTGGAGCGGATTATGAAGATGGTTGACGGCGTGTTGTTGGTCGTTGACGCTTACGAAGGCTGTATGCCACAAACGAAATTCGTATTGCGCAAAGCCCTGGAGCATCATTTGACACCGATCGTCGTGGTTAACAAGATTGACCGTCCTGCCGCGCGTCCTGCTGAAGTCATTGACGAAGTATTGGACCTGTTCATTGAACTGGAAGCCAGTGACGATCAATTGGAATTCCCTGTGGTCTATGCCTCCGGCTTGAACGGGACTTCAAGTCTGGTTCCAGAGCAGCAAGATGATAACATGCTGGCTTTGTATGAGACTATTATTGAACATATTCCAGCTCCAACAGAGAACGTAGAGGAGCCTTTGCAGTTCCTGGTGACGCTGATGGATTATAATGAATATCTTGGCCGGGTGGCGATTGGACGCGTTAACCGTGGCGTGATTCGCCAAGGACAGGCCGTTGCTGTTATGACCCGAGATGGCGGGAAGAAATCAGCCCGTATTGAGAAGTTGTTCGGCTTCCAAGGCTTGCGCCGCGTAGAAGTTGAAGAAGCGGGAGCCGGTGACATTGTGGCCATCGCGGGGATTAAGGATATTAACATTGGTGAAACCATTGCCGATCCGAATCAACCCGAAGCTTTGCCTGTATTAAAGATCGACGAGCCTACGCTCCAAATGACCTTCCTCGTAAACAACAGTCCGTTTGCTGGTCGCGAAGGCAAATGGGTTACCTCCCGGAAGCTCCGTGAACGTTTGTTCAAAGAGCTGGAAACAGATGTTTCCCTGCGCGTTGATGAAACAGACAGCCCCGATGCTTTTATCGTATCCGGTCGTGGTGAGCTTCACCTTGGTATTTTGATTGAGAATATGCGCCGTGAAGGCTATGAGTTGCAGGTATCCAAACCTGAGGTTATTGTGAAGGAAATCGATGGCGCCAAGATGGAGCCAATTGAACGTCTTATGATTGATGTTCCTGAAGAGAGCATGGGCGCTGTTATGGAAAGCCTGGGTTCCCGTAAGGCTGAGATGGTTAATATGATCAATAGCGGCAATGGCCAAGTCCGTCTGGAATTCCTTATTCCTGCCCGCGGTTTGATTGGATATGGCACTCACTTCCTTACTTTGACCCGTGGCTACGGTGTCATGAACCATGCCTTTGACAGCTATGGTCCGCTTGTTGGTGGCCAGGTTGGTGGACGTCATGAAGGAGTTCTTGTCTCAAATGATAATGGTGTGTCTACGCTATATGGTATATTGTCCATTGAGGATCGTGGTATTCTATTCGTAGAGCCGTCTACGGATATCTACGAAGGCATGATTGTGGGCGAGCATACCCGGGATAACGATATCGTCGTAAATATTTGTAAAGAAAAGCAATTGACGAATATTCGCTCGGCTACCAAGGATGATACGGTCAAGATGAAAACACCACGGTTGTTCTCGTTGGAGCAAGCTCTGGAGTATTTAAACGATGATGAATATTGCGAGATTACGCCTAAATCCATTCGCTTGCGTAAGAAGATCCTGAACAAGAATGAACGTGAACGGGCTGAAAAACATCGCAAAATGTCCGAGTCCAATCTATAATAATTATATATAACGAAAACTTGATGCGCCATTTGAAGGAGGGGGATTGTCTTGCAGGCTTGGCTTGCGCAACATCCGGTGATTTCCTATGTGTTGATATTCTTGCTAGTGGTCTTTGTCTATAACAAAGTGTTCCGCGCGCAGCAGAAACTTCCGCTGTGGAAAGAGATCATCCTGTACCTTCTGATGGCGCTCGGTTCATTTATGCTGCTTATTTTCCAAATAGACAAGTTGCCTATTATTCAATGTCTGCTTGTCGCGGTTATTCTCATGCTAATGGTGCGCATTCGCTACTTTGTCGAGGGACGTCGAAGCAAACGGGACAAATCGGATTCGGCTTCCGGTAGTTAGAGTGTGATTAGCCCTGAGGTATACCCGGTAACTTTTCCGATGATAATCACGTCTTTATAAATGCGACATAATTTTAAAGAAAAAGGTGTTTGATTTCATGAGTTCTAACCATCAGGCTCTACCTCCCCGGGGCAAAGGGCAAAAAAGCCCTTCAAAAAAACCGGGAAGAAAAAGAAAGAAATCCGGCGGTTTTGCTCGTTTTTTGAAATTTGTGCTGACGCTCATGATCATCGGAATAATCGGGGTTGGATTATATGCGGGGTATTTATTTTATACGGCTGATCAAGTGATAGATGCGACCGGTACGTCTGAGAACGTGGCGCCGGAGAAATCGGCTAAGGTCAAGCCCATTACAATGCTACTGCTGGGTACAGATTATCGCCCGGAGACGGGAACGCATCTCAGCGACGTCATGATGGTCATCTCGATGAATCCGGAGACCAAATCGGCAACGGTTGTTTCATTGCCGAGGGATACCAAGCTTGAACTTGACGGGTATAAGACGAACAAGATTAATGCGTTCTATCCGAATTTCCTGGCAGCCGAGAAGAAAACGGGAATTTCTGCGGAGCAGGAAATGAAGACGATGATGAGCAAATTTTTTGATATTCCGATTGATTATATTACCGTGTTGAACTTTCAGGGCTTCCGCGATGTAGTGGACTCCCTGGGTGGTGTGGATGTCAATGTTGATGCGGATATGTGCTATCGGGATCGTGCTGACGGCACGGACATCAACTTGAAGCAAGGTCCACAGCATTTGGATGGAGAAGATGCCCTCGGCTTTGTGCGCTATCGTAAGTCGAACTGTAAGCCAAAGACCAAGGGGTCCGACGACTTCGATCGCAACCGTCGTCAGAATGAGGTGCTTCATGGCTTGATCGATCAGGCTAAATCATTAAACGGTGTGATGGGGGCCGGAAAGGTGATTGAGTCGGTCGGTAAGAACATGGAGACCGATCTGGAATCGCAGCAAATGAAAAATATGATTCAGGCGTACTGGAGCATATCGAAGGAAAATGTTGACTTTATGCCGGTTACAGGTGATTGGAAGAGCCCTTATGTTTACTTGCATCAGAGTGAACTGGAGGCGGCAAAGCAAGCTTTGAGCAATGAGCTTGCCGGGACAAAGACGGTAAACGTAGCGGATGATGGCGAAGGTGCGGAACCTCCGGCAGGCAACTGACGATTGAATGCAAGTTTTGGTCCATGATATAATACAATTAACTTAACAGGACAGCTACACGTCTTCAGTTCAATCCATGAATGGCTATGTACAGGAGGGCTGGTCGTTATGTCTGAGATTGTTACTCAATTATCCGATTCACTTCTTGCCACTTTCCAGTCCGAAACATTTGTTTTGCTGAACACGATTGATCAGGAATCCGGTGGGCCTACATCCAGTGCTATATCCTGGATTTATGCAGCCGACCCTGCCACATTGCGTCTGGCATTGGATCATCGCTCCCGGCTGGTTGGCAACATTCAGGCCAACCCACGTGTGACGGTGACGGTGTTTGGCAAGGATACGATTTATGCTATTAACGGTCAGGCAAGGGTAGTTCAGGACCCGCTGGAGGGAGTGTCCTTCCAGATGTGTTGCTTTGACATTCAAATCGATGCGGTGCGCAATGCGCTGTTCTACGGTGCGCAGTTGGTGTCTGCTCCGGAATATTCTAAAACTTATGATCAGCGTGCTGCGGACATGCTGGATGCTCAAGTCTTTGCCGCAATGAAAAAAGCCTAGCGATTTATTCGCCGGGCTTTTTCCTGTTAAGGAACAAACTAACGTTGATTCTTCGGATTCTGTTGTTGTTTGATCCCTCCGGGGGTTTTAGGCAGTTGCTTCGGGTTTATACCTTCTGGTGGCTGGGTATCGCTAGGCATCTGAGGTACAATTCGACCAATGATGTCTGCCAACTCGGTGGCGAAGCCGGAGATCGGGTGACCTTCCCGAATCTTCTGCCCAATTTCTGCAATCCGTTGATTCAAATCGATGTCCGCTGTAACAATGGCGTTAGCACCGTGTTTATCTTTGCGCAGAGCTTCGGCTACCGTATATTTGATGCTTCCGACGCGAGCCCGTTCAAGCTTGCTGTCTACATCGATGCCAACGACGGCGGTCTTGCCCATGATGACACAATGTGCGCCTTGAACGCCAGGTACCTTGGTGACAAGCTCCTCTAAATAGATTTGTTTGTCTCGATCTTTCAGGTTCTCTTGGTCGGTCAAATTGTAGGTATTCATATCTGCACTTTGTGCCCGGGGAACGTTCTCCATTTGATCTCTTGGAGAGGGTGATGCCTTTTCAGTATTAGTACCGCAGCTCGTCAGCAGGGAAGCCAACAATAGCAAACACAGCCAAATTCGCATATTTCATCCGTCCTTTCGGAATTGAGCTCTTGGAATATTCGCAGGTTCTAACAGTCAAGCTTAGATTTCCCGGGACGGCAAAAATTATGTACGAATTCAAAGAGGCTGCAATGACCGCGGTGGAGGGGATAATGGTGAAAAAGATCTTTGTATTGGATACCAATGTTCTGCTGCATGATCCAAATGCTATATTCGCCTTTGAGGAGCATGAGGTGGTTATTCCGGCCGTTGTGCTGGAGGAAATTGATACCAAGAAACGTAATGCGGACGAAATTGGACGCAACGCTAGGGGCGTATCCCGTTTGCTGGATGGACTTCGTGAGACGGGTCATTTACATGATGGGGTCCCGCTTAAGGGGGGCGGACGAATCAAGGTAGAGATGAATCATCGCAGCTTCGTCAAGGTTCAGGAAATGTTTGGTGAAGCCACGAATGATAACCGAATTCTTGCCGTGGCTCTGAATTATCATATGGAGGAAGCCGAGCAACCTGAGCCCCGTGCGGTAGTGCTCGTTAGCAAGGACGTCCTGGTTCGAATCAAAGCCGATGTTCTGGGGCTGACCGCCGAGGATTATCTGTCCGACCGTACTGTAGGACCAAGCGATATGTACGCAGGCTATTCAACCATTAAGGTGCATCCATCGGTCATTGATGAGTTCTATACGTATCGTTCATTACCAATCAAGCCGATGGGTTTGAATTATACCCTTTACCCTCATGAGTTTGTTATTTTAAAAGATGAAATGGGCAGTGGAAAATCTGCTTTGCTGAAGGTTAACGAAGATGCTACCAGGATGGAGCCGCTATATTTAAGTAATGAGCCAGTTTGGGGAATTAGCGCGCGGAATGCCCAACAGCGAATGGCTCTGGAGTTGCTGCTGAATGATGATATTCCCTTGGTCACCATAACTGGCAAGGCAGGAACAGGGAAAACATTACTAGCCTTGGCAGCCGGGCTGCTCAAGGTCGAGGATGAGCACAAGTATAAGAAATTGTTGATTGCCCGGCCGGTTGTCCCGATGGGCAAGGATATCGGTTACCTCCCGGGAGAGAAAGAGGAGAAGTTGCGGCCCTGGATGCAGCCGATCTATGATAACCTGGAGTTTTTGTTCGATACCAAGAAATCCGGGGACATCGATAAAATTCTGATGGGACTCGGCAGCATTCAGGTTGAGGCGTTGACGTATATACGGGGACGTTCGATTCCCGGACAATTCATTATCGTGGATGAAGCACAGAACTTGTCACGTCACGAAGTGAAGACCATCGTATCACGGGTTGGAGAGGGGAGTAAAATAATCTTGATGGGCGATCCTGAACAGATTGATCACCCTTATCTGGATTTCTCCAGCAATGGACTAACGAGTCTGGTGGACCGTTTCCGTGATCAGGGGCTTAGTGGGCATATTACACTGGAGAAAGGGGAACGCTCCAAGCTGGCGCAACAAGCTGCTGATTTATTGTAGACACTACTTGATACAAAGGTTTAAATACATTTCCTGTAT
Organism: Paenibacillus sp. 1SOY10; assembly: GCF_056836745.1. Classification (NCBI taxonomy): domain Bacteria; kingdom Bacillati; phylum Bacillota; class Bacilli; order Caryophanales; family Paenibacillaceae; genus Paenibacillus; species Paenibacillus sp. 1SOY10. Next base: position 456,528 of record NZ_JBXENK010000002.1, read on the forward strand.
AAAAGAGCCTGACAAATTGGCAGCATTGCCTTTTGCCGGGCTCTATCTATTAGGAGATATAGCAATTATTTACGGGACAAGGCAAGCTTCGATTTGCTACAATGTGGAGTATCGGATAACAAATTGGCTCACGCTCCTACATTGCGGAGAGGAAGAACTGGTGTGAAGCGAAAAAACCATGGATTGCTGTTTGCTGTTTTGCTGCTCGCATTGATTAGCTTGTCTCCTAGCGAAGAAACCACATTGATCCGTTCCGAAGATCGTGGAGAGTCTCAGCCTGTTCGCCCTCAAGAGCAGCAAATTCAGGAGGAGACGGGTCGAATTCGAGTAGCTGTACAGATGGACGAGTCTGACTTCAGGCGGCTTGACGAGATGAACCGTCAATTTATGGACACTTACACGGTAGAAGTCGAGCTGATTAACGTTCCTTCTACGGAGACCTATGAGACTTATCAACGGCGATTGATGAAGCTGGGGGAATCTCCTGATGTGCTGTTAATGAATAATATATCAATTCGCCGGTTTGCGGCGGATGGATACCTGTTGCCGACGGAAGGTTACTATGCGGGTTCCTTGTCGGGGGAGGTACTTGGCTTATCTTTACTTCCTAACGAATGGAATGGGTATGTTTGGGGAGTACCGCTAGATATAGATCCTTATGTGTTTGTGTACGACGTTGCTCAGTTAAAGCCATTTGGCTTGGAGCAAGTCCCGTCCTCGGAGGAGGAGTGGACAACACTAATCACAGCTTATCAGAAACAAAGTCCTGACAAGCCTCTCCTGGGTCTGGATTATCACGATCCGTATGCGGCTATGACCTTATTGTGGCAGCTTGGAGGCGGTGTGGCTTCAGAATATACGACGTTTCCCTTTGTAGCGGAGGAGAATGTACCCTTGCTGGTGCAACAGTTGGAACTGCTGCGGCCCGGCATGGTTGATTTGAACGGAGAGCAATCATTCGGAGCGGATGCCTGGCAGCCCTTATTGACTGGTGAATTGCCGATGATTCTGGCCCCAGCCTCAGAGATAAGTAAGCAAATGGCCGGCCCGGCTTCCGTATCGATTTGGCTACCTGATATCAAACCGAACATGAGAACAACGTGGATCTCCGGAAGAAGTTATGTAGTATCCTCGCAGACAGATCATCCCGAAGCCGCAGGGAAATGGATTTCCGAGATGACCTCTGCGTTAAATCAGCCTCGCTGGTATGAGGCTACAGGACATCTTCCTGTATTGAAGACCATGTATTATGAAGCAGGCAATCCTATCATGCCAAGCTGGGTTCCACCTGCGCTCGCTGCTGGTTCTGGCGGGGCTTTGCCTGCTGGGCCTTCATTGCCGAAGCAAATGGAGCAATTGGCACAAGTCACATCAACTTATCTTCTGGCGGAGATTAATGCCAAGCAATATCGCGCTTCATTAATTCAAATTGGTAAATAGCTCAGCGCAGTCGTAATTATAATGATAATTTTAGCTTAACAATTAGAGTTCCCTTAGAGACGGCCACGGCAGTTGCCTCCACAAAGGGGACTATTTTTTTGGGATAAAAGCCCAAATCAAAATCATGCTCCAGCTCCCGGCGTGTCGTATCGGGCAAGGCGAGCCCGTTGAACAGCAAGCGGTTAACATGGAAGGTGATGGAGTTCACCGGTTCCTGCTCAACTGTGTAATGGCCCTCGACCCGAAGCTCTAACCCCTCCTGATTGCCTTGGACAACAATTTTATCTTGCTCAAATTGGAAATTCATATCTTGCAGAAGCTCATTTTGACGATGTAGAAATTCATTAAGTTCATGTTCTTGGATCACAAGCTGGTATCCGCCCTTCTCAGAGATAAGACTGTTCTCATATTGAGAGAGGAAGCTCGGGAACTGTGACATCGCAGAGGCCAAGGCTTGAAAATATTTGCGCAACTCAAGTAATCCGGTATGCTCCCAGTAGGCAGTCAACTCTTCAATCATGGCTTGCAGCTTCTCGGGATCTGCACTAAGTGCTACTGACTCATCTACGTATTGTCGTAATGAGGCTACTCTGCTTCGTTGGTGCTGAAGTTCGCCCTTCGATCGCTCTAATTCAAGCAGACGATGTTCTAGCTGCTGTTTGATGGTCGACAGTGAGGCATACTCATTTTTGTAGTCCTGCAGTACGATACGGTCACGTTCTAAAATAATGGCATAATAATCAATCATGGCAAAGAAATCTTTTAAGCTGCCGGCCGAGAGCAACGCACCTAAGAAGTTCTGCTGTTCTCCCATGTAATAAGCACGGATTCTTGCTCCAGCTCGTTCACGACTGGTGTAGATTTGCTGATTTTTGGCCTCCAGACGCTCCTCTAAATTTGCAAGATCAATTTGCATTTGGTTTTGTTGAATTTCAATCCGGTCAATCTCACGGTCAATTTCTTTGATGGATAAGCTTTGCTCAAGAACCTGTTGTTCCTGAGGGGAGAACGGAGCCGCCTGAAGGGTCGTGGAGAAAGGATAGGTAGCGAATAGGGATAGTAGCAGAAACAAGGCCAATCTGCGTTTTCTCAAAAGCGATCCTCTCCTGTTCATAGTTGTACTATATATATGTGGGCAGGCACCAAAAATAGCAACAGTTATGAAAAAAGACGTTTCGGTCTGAGACCGAAGCGTCTTCTTGAGTGTATAAATTTTGGATTACAGTGGTAGGCCCATCTTGAAAATCGTCCAGTAGCTAAAGCCAGTGAAGGCGACGATCATATACCCCCAAAAGAGCAGGATGTAGGTTCTTTCCGTAAACTTAAGGTAACCGAAGAGAACGAAAAACGCCGTTTGCATGAAGAAAAGCAAAGCCATTTCTGTCAGATCACCCGCAAACGCCATCAGTCCAATGGTCAGGGTGAAGAAACCAAGAACACGGAACATGCGTGCCACGAATAAATCCCCCTTTCTTATGTATCACGACAACCTATTTTTCCCTAATTATAACCTTAAGGCTGCGAAGTGTAAACGAAAAGTCAATATTATGACAAATAAATATATTGCAATTGTGATTTATTTAATGTCGTTTATTGATTGTGTAATCTAAAGAAATTTATTTCGATCTGCGTCATGTATGGACAACCTTGATTTTGGAAATACATTTTAGTATCAAATAGATTCTATGAACTCTATGAGAGGCATAGAAATGAAGTAAGAAGCATTTTATCCATACGCTCACCAAAAGCTGGTGAGAAGACGGTCAGATTAGGATGTCGTTAGGAGGTTTTTATAGCATGACAGCGGTGAGACAAGATGCATGGAGTACAGAAGATGATTTGATTTTGGCCGAGGTGACGCTTCGGCATATTCGTGAGGGCAGCACACAATTAACTGCCTTTGAAGAAGTCGGAGAGCGTATTGGTCGAACGGCTGCCGCTTGCGGATTCCGTTGGAACAGTTGTGTCCGCAAGAAATACGAGGCGGCCATTGGTATTGCCAAGGCTCAGAGACAAAAACGTAATTATCTAAAGAAGCAGGCTCCACTATCGGTAAGTTCCGGCATTGCGTCTCTGACCTCAGTAGAGGTGGATGATGGGGGATACCGGAGTGATGTCGTCACGGAAGAGACGATTTCCATTGATGCAGTTATTCGTTTCCTGCGGGGATGGAAGAATACGGTTCAGGATACGAACCGCCATGTGAAGTTGCTTGAGAAGGAGCTTCAAGAGAAAGATGAGGAACTTGCCGTACTCCGGGAAGAGAATGACCGCTTGTCAGCCCAGGTCAATGAGGTTCAGACCGATTATCGGGTAGTCAACGATGATTACAAGGCGTTGATTCAAATTATGGATCGCGCCAGACGACTCGCTTTCTTAAATGAAGAGGAAGATGAAAGTAAGTCGAGATTCAAGATGGATGCTAACGGTAATTTGGAACGCATTGAATAAGAATAGGTTAGTAAGCGAAAATCCGCCGATAAGGCGGTTTTTTTGCGTGCAGAGGGGCAGGTCTGTTATAAACAATAATAGGAAGCATTGACCAGAGGAAGTTGATTGAAAGGGCGGTACTAAGTATGGGGATAGACATTATTGGAGCGGGAGCACTGGGTTTATTGTTTGGCAGTAAGCTGGTACTAGCGGGAGAGAAGGTTAGATTTTGGACAAGAACCAAAGAGCAGTCGGTTCTCTTGAAGAAAGAAGGAATCCGGTTGACTGAGGGAGACGGCAAGCAACAGGTAATTCAGGGAGAGGAATTTGAGGCTGTTTATCTGGATCAGTTCACGGAAGAGACATTGCCGTTAATCGAAGCAGAATGGTTATTTCTTACTCTAAAGCAAAAGGATATAGATGAGAGTTTATTGTACAAGCTCAAAGAAGGAAGTCAGCCTAGTACCAAGTGGGTATGCTTCCAAAATGGAATGGGGCACATGGAGAAAATCCAGAAGGTGCTGCCTGACATCATCTTGCTTGCTGCAATTACGACTGAGGGAGCGAAGCGGACGAATGGGGGCAGTGTAACGCGGTCAGGTCACGGAGAGACGAAAATTGGTGGTATGTTCCTTACCGATACGATGTCCACCAACCTTGTGGAAGAAGCGGTAGTAGCTTTGCTTCAAAAAGCGGGGTTTCCTGCAGTTATAGCGGAAGATATCATCAAAGAGATCTACTGGAAGTTACTAATTAATTCTGCAATCAACCCGCTTACCGCCTTATGGAGGATATCAAATGGTCAGTTATTGGCTACAAAAGAACGCCGGGCCATAGTTCGGCAATTATGCCATGAGGGGGAGCAGATCTGTGCTGCTTATGGAATTCACCTAGGTACAGAGTTGTATGAGCAAATCGTCACTGTATGCCAAGCGACTTCTTCAAATACGTCATCTATGCTGGGGGATGTGCTGGAAGGGAAAGCCACGGAAATTGATTATATCAATGGATGGTTGGTTGAGATGGCTCGTACCAAAGAAATTGCTGCACCGGGTCATGAGATGGTATGGAGACTGGTTCGTGCTTTCGAGGATAAATGACACTAAAATGGTTATTCGTGGATGATGATAGATTTTATTATATATTAATGAAGTAAAGTTATAAAATACCATATCATAATCAACGTTTATTTCCTCTGAGATGGAAATAAACTCGGTTATTCCACTGAGAACGGCAGGATTTCCCGGCCTTTTGTCGAAAAATACCTATACCGTATATTTTGCCGTCGGACAGATTTATATTTATAACCTAACATGCATATAAAAATCAAGTCGTTTACTTTTCAAGTTAGGTTTTTCTTACTGTTCATATTCTATTGAAGGAGGTGTGGCATTGGAAGCTTTAGTCTCTTCCTTTATCGTGTTGGCCATCGTCCCATTCGTCCCGTTCTTCCTAGTTTATTTCATTCATTTCTCGCTCCGGCATGATAAGAAAGCGGCGCTTAAGCTAGCGATGGATGTCACTACACTATTTCTGATCTTTTCGGTATCGGCTTTGTTTAACAATGTATTTCATTCTACCTTCGGTTTTTATCTGATTGTCATTATATTGTTGATTACTGGTGGGCTGATTGGCGGGATGCAGACGCGTGTGAAGGGGAAAGCCGATGTACGGAAGTTGCTGCGCGTAGTATGGCGATTGGCGTTCGCCGCAACGGGCGTTGCCTATATTTTATTGTTCCTAATCAGCATCATTACATATATTTCTTCAATCTAGGTTAAGCTAAATAAAGGGAAATAACGAATAAATCAGTGACATGCGGGGTTAATTGTTAAGAAAAACAATTGTCAATATTGTATATTGGACTATTTTGTTAAGGAAAACCGCTAATTTTGTCAAATGAAATGTAAAATCTTAAAATTTGTGTTGGATTTTTTTGACCGCTGGTTGTATAATCATAAAACATATACCACAACATTTTAAGGGGGATATTGCTAGATGAAGAAGAATAAAAGTCTATTGCTTCTTCTGACGCTCGTTCTTGCAGTCGGTACTTTACTTGCCGCTTGCGGTTCGAATGGCGGAAACAATGGTGCTGCTAATGGTGGCGCATCAAACGGAGGCAACAACACAGCTACCGATAGTGGCAATAGCGGTGGAGAGAAATTGGCTGCCGACCAAACACTTAGAATTAACATGAGTGCTGAACCGCCAACTTTCGACCCTGGCCAAGCTCAAGATAGCCAAGCTAACACGGTGTTAAACTTGATGTATGATGGTTTGACTCGTATGGACGAGTCTGGTCAATCTCTTCCAGCGGCTGCTGAAAGCTGGGAAATTGAAGGTAATAAATACACCTTCCATCTTCGTCAAGACGGAGTATGGAGCAACGGAGATCCTGTAACGGCAAATGACTTTATATTTGCTTGGGAACGTGTGCTTAACCCGAACACAACTCCAGCACCTCCATATTCGTACCAATTGTACTACATCAAAAATGCAGAACAATATAATGGAGGAGAAATTACTGATTTCAGTCAAGTTGGTGTAAAAGCAGTTGATGATTACACGCTTGAAGTGGAATTGGTTACGCCTACTCCTTATTTCTTGGGTCTGACTTCTTTCTATACTTTCTTCCCGGTTCATCAATCTGTTAAGGATGATGAGAAATGGGCCGTTGATCAAAGCAAAATGATCGTAAACGGTGAATTTACCCTGACAAGCTGGATTAAAGGTCAAACGATTGAATTGACTAAAAGTGAAAGCTATTGGGATAAAGACAACATTAAATTGAACAAAATTAATATGTCTATCGTTAACAGTAGCGCTACTGAGTTGGCAAGTTACCAAAACGGCGAATTGGATCGCGCCGGTCATCCAAACGGCGAAATTCCAACCGACCAAATTCCAATTTTGAAAGATCAATTGAAAGATGAATTGCAAATCAAAGGGACTGCAAGTACGTATTACTATGAGTTTAACGTTACTGCTGCACCTTTTGACAATGCAAAAATTCGTAAGGCTTTCTCTATGGCAATCGATCGTCAATTGATTGTAGATAAAGTAACCCTTGGTGGTCAAATTCCTGCCTTTGGTTTCGTACCTCCAGGTATCAAGGGGTTGGACGATGAATTCCGTACGGAAAACAAAGATAGTGAACTGTTTGGAGAAAATGTAGAGGAAGCCAAAAAGCTTCTTGAAGAAGGTATGCAAGAAGAAGGTTACACTACGTTGCCTGCAATTACTTTGATCTACAACTCCAGTGAAGCACATAAGAAAATCGCCTTGGCAGTTACAGATATGTGGAAAAACAACCTCGGGGTTGATGTGAAAACTGAAAACCAAGAATGGGCTGTATTCCTTGAGAACCGTCAAAGCGGTAACTACCAAGTTGCACGTGCAGGTTGGGTAGCTGACTACAATGATCCAATGACTTTCCTGGATATGTGGGTAACTGACGGTGGTAACAATGATGCGTTCTTCTCGAATGCAGAATATGATAAGCTGATCCAAGAAGCTAAGACTTCTGAAGATCTGGCGAAACGTCAAGAAAACTTCGTGAAAGCAGAACAAATTCTGATTCGCGATGAGCAGGTCTTGATGCCTGTTTACTACTACACTAGTGTTTCCGCGACCAAGCCGAACCTTAAAGGTGCAGTACTTGATTACAGCGGTGCAATCGATTACTCTCGTGCTTACTTGACGGAAGAATAATTAATGACATTGGTGTTAAATTAAATAGAGATGTCGGGATATATATGTGGGTATTCCATATATATCCCGTTTTTTTTGTGTGTGGTCTTCTTCCAAGCTTTTTGTCCTTATACAAATATATGGATTAGACAAAGTGAGCATTTTCACCTAAAATCGATTTGTGTCGAAATTTTTTGTTAAGGAGGTGTGGGCGGGCGTGGTACGTTATATAGCCAATAAGTTTTTTTTCATGTTGGTCTCGCTATTTATTTTGATTTCAGCTACTTTCTTCCTGATGAAAGCCATTCCAGGCGATCCTTTTACGTCAGAGAAAAAAGTCCCAGCTGCAATTCAGGAACGTCTGTATGAACAATACGGATTAGACAAGCCCGTTTACCAACAATATTTTAAGTATCTAGGTGATGTTGTACAGGGTGATTTGGGAATCTCAATGAAGCTTATTAATCAGGATGTATCCGATATTATAGGTCAAACCTTCTCTGCTTCACTGAAGCTTGGGGCGGTAGCGATTGTTGTAGCGATCGTGGTTGGTGTCCTGCTGGGGATGTTGGCAGCATTATATCATCGCAAGCTGATTGATAATATTGCAATGGTGGTTGCTGTACTCGGGATTGCAGTACCAAGCTTTGTTATCGCATCTCTGCTGCAATATGTATTTGCGTCCAAACTACACTGGTTGCCAACCATGGGCTTTAAGGGGCCCTTGTACTATGTCTTGCCTGTGGCAGCTTTGACGGCTCAGCCGATTGCGTTTATCGCGCGTCTTACCCGCTCAAGCATGCTGGAAGTGTTACATGCGGATTATATCAAGACAGCTAAAGCCAAAGGACTTGGCTGGATGGCTATCTTGTCCCGCCATGTTATTCGAAACGGGATTATGCCAGTGATTACCTATGTTGGACCGATGACTGCCAATATCGTAACGGGTTCTGTTGTTATTGAACAAATTTTCGGTATCGGTGGGATTGGTAAACAATTTGTACAAGCTATCGGTGGGCGTGATTATCCTGTAATAATGGGGATAACAATCTTCTACGGTATTCTGCTGATGCTTGCCCGATTTATCACTGATATTGCTTATGTGTTTGTAGATCCGCGGATTAAGCTTACAAAAGGGAAGGAGGGCTAACGGAGTATGGATACTAACCCGATTAAAGTGATGCCTTCTCCTGCCGACCTTAGACCTGAGGATTTCCGCAAGATCGGAACAGACGAGAAGGAAGCGGAGGTCATTCAACGCGAGAGTATCTCGGCGTGGCGTGATGCCTGGCAACGATTGCGTGAAAACAAATTGGCCATGACCGCGTTGGTGATACTGATATTAATTACAATTACAGCCTGGGTTGCTCCGTGGCTGGTTGGTAAAATTTACGGTTACAATTATTATACGAATGATCTGTTGAATACAAATGCAGCTCCTTCTTTTTCTTCCACTCACTGGTTTGGAACAGATGATCTTGGACGTGATATGTTTATCCGTACCTGGACAGGGGCGCAGATTTCCTTAATCGTTGGTTTGGCTGCTGCTTGTATCGACCTTCTGATCGGCGTAATATATGGTGGCATTATGGGCTATTTTGGTGGACGTGTGGATGAAATTATGAACAAGTTCTCCGAAATCCTGTATTCCATTCCTTATCTGCTCGTTACGATCTTGTTGCTGGTTGTGCTGGAGCCAAGCCTTGGAACGATCATACTGGCCTTGACTATTACAGGCTGGATCAATATGTCATGGATTGTTCGTGGTGAAATTATGCAACTCAAAAACCGTGAATTTGTATTGGCTTCCCGTTCGATGGGCGCTGGCTCGGGACGTTTATTGTTCCGTCACTTGCTGCCGAATGCGGTAGGTCCGATCATCGTTACGGTGACATTGTCCGTACCTAATGCAATTTTTGCCGAAGCCTTCTTAAGCTTCCTTGGCCTTGGTGTGCAAGCCCCAATTGCTTCCCTCGGCTCGATGATTAATGATGCCTTGACCGGCTGGTTGTACTATCCTTGGCGGATGCTGTTCCCGGCCATCTTAATCAGTTTGATCATGCTTGCATTTAACATCTTCGGCGACGGTCTTCGTGACGCGCTTGATCCAAAATTGAAAAAATAGGGGGTGGAAAGATTGGAGCCGATTTTACAAATCAAAGATTTGCATGTTTCCTTCCAAGTGAACGGTGGAGAAGTTAAGGCCGTTCGCGGGATGAACTTTGAAGTGGGGAAAGGCGAAACGGTTGCGATCGTCGGCGAATCCGGCAGTGGCAAGAGTGTCACGGCCCAAACGATCATGCGCTTGATTCCGTCCCCTCCATCTATCATTAAGCAAGGTGAAATTATCTTTCAAGGGCAAAACCTGTTGAAAACAAGCGACAAGCACATGGAATCAATCCGCGGTAAAGATATTGGCATGATATTTCAGGACCCGATGACTTCCCTCAATCCTACGATTAAGGTAGGCCGACAAATTACTGAAGTATTAATCAAACATCAGAATATGTCAGCGGCCGAAGCCAAGAAACAAGCTGTTGAAATGCTCAAGCTTGTTGGCATCAAAAATGCAGAGGCTCGCTTTAACCAATATCCTCACGAATTTTCCGGGGGCATGCGTCAACGTGTTATGATTGCGATTGCCCTCGCTTGCCGTCCGGCGCTGTTGATTGCAGACGAACCTACAACAGCGCTTGATGTAACGATTCAGGCACAAATTATGGACGTAATGAAGGATATGCAGGCTCGTCTGGGTACTTCTATTATCCTGATTACGCATGATCTCGGTGTAGTTGCCGGGATGTGCGACCGCGTCATCGTTATGTATGCCGGTGAAGTGGTAGAGACCGGAACGAAATGGGAGATCTTCAAAAATCCGCAGCATCCATATACCAAAGGGTTGTTGCGCTCCATGCCGCGTCTGGATCAGAAGAAGGGCGAACCGTTGATTCCGATTATCGGTACACCGCCTGACTTGATCAAGCCGCCAATTGGTTGTCCTTTTGCAGCTCGTTGTGATCATGCGATGACGATTTGCGAACGTATCGATCCAGAAGCTACTGTGTTTAGCGATTCGCACCTGGCCCGCTGCTGGGATCTCCATCCGATGGCCAAGGAGGTACAATCGTCATGAGTAATGGAAAAACCCTGATTGAGGTTGAAGGTTTAAAGAAATACTTTAATGTCGGAGGCGGCAATGTATTGAAGGCCGTTAATGACATTAGCTTCTCCATCGCCGAAGGTGAAACGTTAGGTTTGGTAGGTGAATCCGGCTGCGGTAAATCCACTGCCGGTCGTACGATTCTTCGTCTCTATGAGCCAACGGCCGGGAGTGTTAGGTTTAATGGTGTCGACATCAATAAGTTGTCGCCCGGTAAAATGAAGGCTATGCGCCGGGATATGCAGATGATCTTCCAGGATCCTTATGCTTCACTTAATCCACGGTTTACCGTCACGGATATTATTGGGGAAGCTCTGGATATTCATAAGATGGCGGGCTCCCGTGCAGAGCGTAAGAAACGCGTAGAAGAACTGCTTGACCTGGTCGGCTTGAACCCTGACCATGCTACTCGTTATCCACATGAATTCTCCGGGGGCCAACGCCAACGGATCGGGATTGCCCGTGCACTTGCGGTAAATCCTAAATTCATCATCTGTGATGAACCAATCTCAGCGCTGGACGTATCTATTCAGGCACAGGTAGTTAACTTGCTTGAGGATTTGCAGGATCGTCTGGGATTAACTTATTTGTTTATCGCCCATGACTTGTCCATGGTTAAGCATATCAGTGACCGCGTTGCGGTGATGTATATGGGACGAATCGTGGAACTGGCCGAAAGTGAAGAACTCTACGCTAATCCGACGCATCCTTATACAAAAACGCTCTTGTCGGCTATTCCGATTCCCGATCCGGAAGTGGAGGCTAACAAGAAACGGATTCACTTGGAGGATACAGCGAGTGGACCGATTAGTTCCAAAGATGGCGATGCTGGTAACGGATTGTTTGATCTGGACAATTCCGAGCTTGTCGAAGTGTCCAAAGGTCATTTCGTATCCATGCCGAAAAAAGGTTAAACTAATATTGAAGCAAACTCCTGCAGCATACTTTGATGCTGCGGGAGTTTTTTTGTCCAAGGTTACAAAAAGTTAGAAGTTCTTTGACGGAGCAGCCGGACATCCGGTACAATCAAGAAAGGTTTGATGGAGAACAGGAGGATTTGACCTGATGAATGTGGTTCAAGAACAACTATCATCCGCTCAACCGCTGGCTGAGGTTTATGTAAATCAGTTCTCTGCGGTCGAGTTGCTATATGAAAGTGATCCGGCTCAGTCCACGAGTTGGAGTAAGCGTGCTGCATGGCTGGACGAATCCGAGCATACACGTCTGGGAAGGGCTGACCTAGCGACTTATCTGCGTGGGTATAACCGCGAGTTTAACCCGCATCCGGCAGTGGAGCAGGCAATTTCTGAATTGGAGCAACCTGGAGCGGCGGTCATTGTAGGTGGTCAGCAAAGCGGATTGTTTACTGGGCCGCTACTGGTTATTTACAAGGCACTGACGGTAATCAAAGCGGCCAAGAAGGCTTCAGCTCAATTGCAGCGTCCGGTGGTGCCGGTATTCTGGATTGCGGGTGAGGATCATGATTGGGATGAAGTAAATCATTCTTACTTTTTGTCTCCGGAACTCCAGGTCCGGCGAATTCGTATCCATCGTGATGCGGTGGATCGGCGCCCTGTCAGTTATACCAGCGTCAGCCCGGAGGAGTGGGAACGAGCGGTTGGCGAACTGGAGCAGCAGCTTCCGGACAGTGAGTTCAAGGCGCAACTCTTGGATATGGCACATCAATTGGAAGGTAAGGGCACATCAAGTCTGAGTGAAATGTTCGCTCGCTTGATGGGCAATTTATTTGGTAAGTATGGACTGATATTGCTGGATTCAGCAGATCCCAAGCTCCGCCAGTTGGAGATTCCGGTTTTTGAGGCGATTATTGCTCAGAATGATGAACTGGAGGGCGCTTATTTCGATACGGTGCGTGATATGGCTGACTTGGGATATACCCCCTCTGCTGAAGTAGCGGAGAATGGAGCCAATTTATTTTATGTTGACGATCATGAGCGTCGGTTGCTCTTTAAGCAGTCGGGTCGCTACAGTGATCGTAAGCATAAGGTCTCCTTCTCACAGGAGGAACTACTGGCTGAACTGCATAAATACCCGGAACGCTTTAGTAATAATGTCCTTACTCGTCCGTTGATGCAAGACAGCGTACTGCCGGTACTAGCTACAGTGTTGGGTCCCGGGGAAATATCATATTGGGGGCTGACTCGGCGCGCCTTCCGTAAGTTGGGGTTACGGATGCCATTGCTGCTTCCTCGTGAATCCTTCACGGTTGTGGAACCGACGGTGCAGAAATATATGAACAAATACGCGCTGAAGTGGAACGATGTGAAGGAGCGTGAAGACTTTCGCCAGAAGCGTGAAGCTTGGTTGTCCGCCCAGGATGCATTGCAAACCGATACCCGATTTGATGAAGTGATTGGGGCATTTACAGATATGTACAACCCGCTTATTGAACAGTTATCCAGCATTGACAACGGTCTACATAAGCTCGGTGGCATTAACAGGGACAAGATTATTGAGCAGATCAATTATCTGCGGGGCAAGACGAAGGATACTCTAGCCAGAAATCATGACACTGGCCTGCGGCAGTTCGCCCGGGTTGAATTATCCTTGTTTCCCTTAAGTAAGCCACAAGAGAGAGTGTACAATATCTTCTATTATCTTAATCGGTTTGGACTTGACTGGATTGACGGTTTGATGGATATTTCTTATGACGAGACTGGTAAGCATCGCATTATCTATTTATAGGAGGAAATAGGATGAGCTCAACAGCTATTCAAAACAGCATTATTACAGACTTGAAACTTGCACCGGAGGGGCATTTAAAAATTGATTGGGTCGAGGCTCATATGCCTGTACTCAATCGAGTGCGTAAGCAATTCGAGGCCGAGCAGCCATTTAAAGGACTCAAAGTGACCATCTCCCTTCATTTGGAGGCCAAAACAGCTTATCTAGCCAAGGTAGTGCAAGCGGGTGGAGCTGAAGTGACGATTACCGGCAGTAATCCATTGTCCACGCAGGATGATGTCTGCGCTGCTTTGGTGGAGGATGGTGTTACCGTGTTCGCCAAGTATAATCCAGAGCCTGAGGAATACAAGGCCTTATTGGTTAAGGCGCTGGAAACCAAGCCGGACCTGATCATTGACGACGGGGGCGACCTGGTCTCCACACTACATTCCGAGCGTCCAGACCTGCTGGCTCAAGTCCGGGGTGGAGCCGAAGAGACAACGACGGGTATTTTACGTTTGAAGGCAATGGATAAGGAAGAGCAACTGAAATTTCCGATGGTTGCGGTTAACGATGCCTATTGTAAATACTTGTTCGATAACCGTTATGGTACAGGTCAATCCGTATGGGATGGCATCAACCGTACGACAAACCTGGTGGTTGCTGGGAAGACGGTAGTAGTAGTAGGTTACGGCTGGTGCGGCAAAGGGGTTGCTATGCGGGCCAAGGGTCTGGGGGCCAATGTCGTAGTTACAGAAATAGATGCCATTAGAGCAGTAGAAGCTTATATGGATGGCTTCCAAGTGATGCCGATGCTGGAAGCGGCCAAAATTGGCGATTTCTTCGTGACGGTCACCGGAAATCGCGATGTCATTCGTGGAGAGCATTATGACGTGATGAAGGATGGCGCTCTATTGTCTAACGCTGGTCACTTCGACGTGGAAGTGAACAAGCCTGAACTTCAGGAACGTTCATCCTCCGTACGTACGGTGCGTCGTAATATTGAAGAGTATCAGCTCAAGGATGGTCGTAAAATCTATTTACTGGCGGAAGGACGTCTGGTTAACCTGGCAGCAGGAGATGGACATCCGGCTGAAATTATGGACATGACATTCGCACTACAGGCATTATCGCTGAAATTTGTGAATGAGCAATATCAGCAAATCGGCAATACTGTGGTGAATGTGCCTTATGAACTGGATGAGCAGGTAGCCCGCTTTAAGCTGGAGAGCCTGGGACTTGGCATCGATGCCTTGTCTGAAGAGCAACGCGTTTATCTCGATAGCTGGCAAGAGCATTAATAGAGGATGTTCAAAAAATCGTCTTTCCAGAACGAAGCAGATCGAGGAGTAGATTCGACATCGAATCTTGAATTCAGCCGGGCCTTCCGTTGCTCACGTAGATCTGTCTACGCTCCGCTACTCAGTCCCTGACTTCATCCAACCTTCTCGGTCCTGTAAACCCGACTTTTTGAACTCCACTAATAGTCCCGAAAAGCCAGTAAGGCTTTGGTTGACTGTCAGGCAAGAATAAATAGACTTAAGCAGGGCTAGTCCGCAGATAAAATCTGTGTGGACTAGCCCTTTTTGTCGCTTGGCAACGACCTCATCCTTCTTTGTTCCAAAAAAAATTATGAACATTAGAAGGAATTTAACAATCAATGCAGAATAGTTACTTATCACAGTGGTGTAAAGTGGTGTAAAGTGGGGGAAAGAGGTAAGGAGTGAGGCAACAATGTTTATGGGGGAATTCCAACATAGCATTGACGATAAAGGCCGGATTATTATCCCGGCTAAGTTTCGTGATCTCCTCGGAAGCTCTTTTGTGGTTACCCGTGGTCTGGACCAGTGCTTATTCGTCTACCCCTCGCAGGAGTGGGAAGTGCTGGAGCAGAAGCTGAAGGCTTTGCCGCTGATGAAATCCGATGCACGGGCGTTTACCCGATTCTTCTTCTCTGGTGCGACGGAATGCGAATGGGATAAGCAGGGAAGGGTAAACCTGCCGGGCAATTTAAGACAGTACGCCAAGCTGGAGAAGGATTGTGTCGTCTTGGGCGTGTCGAACCGGGTAGAAATTTGGAGTAAAGATACCTGGGAGCAATATTTCCAGCAATCGGAGGATACGTTCAACGAAATTGCCGAGAAGCTGGTGGATTTTAACTTTGATCTTTAACACTTTAGGTTTGGAGGCGTAGGTCTTGTTCCATCACATCACGGTACTCAAAGAAGAAGCGACAGAAGGGCTGCGCATCAAGCCGAACGGTATTTATGTGGATTGTACGCTGGGAGGCGGCGGGCATAGTTCGGTCATTCTTTCCAAGCTTGGTCCCGGAGGAAGGCTTATTGCCTTTGATCAGGACGACTGGGCGCTGGACAATGCCAGAGAGCGACTGTCGTCTTATGCAGACAAGTTGACATTGGTTAGAAGTAATTTTCGTTATTTGGAGCAGAAGCTATTGGAGATTGAGGGTATCCCGCAGCAAGATGGGGTTCCTCAGGTCGATGGAATATTGTTTGACCTTGGCGTGTCTTCCCCTCAGTTCGATGAGGGGGAACGCGGATTTAGCTATAATGCAGATGCCAGGCTGGACATGCGGATGGATCAGTCCGCACCGCTAACCGCTTGGGAGATTATTAACGAGTGGCCCGAACGTGAAATTGCTCGTATTTTGTTCCAATATGGGGAAGAGAAATTCTCAAGACGAATTGCCAAAGTGATTACCGAACGACGTGCGCAGGGTTCAATTGACACTACGGAGCAACTTGTTGAGTTGATTAAGGAAGGGATTCCGGCAGCAGCAAGACGAACAGGCGGGCATCCGGCCAAGCGTAGCTTTCAGGCTTTGCGTATTGCAGTCAATGACGAACTGGGCGCATTTGAGGAAGGACTTCATGCTTCCATTCGTTGTCTGGCTCCGGAAGGACGGGTGTCTGTTATTACGTTCCATTCCTTGGAGGACCGTATCTGCAAGCAAATCTTGGCCGGATACGTGGAAAAGTGTACTTGTCCACCGGACTTTCCGATGTGCGTGTGCGGGGGGAAAGGGAGGATTAAATTAATTAACCGCAAGCCTATCGTTCCCTCGGAAGAGGAGTTATCCGATAATTCGCGGGCCCGCTCAGCCAAGCTGCGTGTGGCAGAGAAATTGCAAACATTAGTGGAGGAATTGTAGATGGCATATACACGGGGAAACTTAGCAGTTCAGGAACAACAATCGAAACGCAGCAACCCCTCACAGCGTTATCGGGAAACAACCAAGGTGGTTACGCGCCGTTCCCCGTTGCCGGTTCGGGAAAAATTGCTGTACATGTTCACGGTCATGTTTTGCGTAGCTGTCATGGCGGCTATTTTATGGCAAAATGTGGCGCTTTACAATATCAAGCGTCAAATGTTTAATTTGAATACGGACGTTCAGGCCATTACTACAGAAATTAAAGAACTTTCTATTCAAAAGCAGAAGCTGGAGGAACAAATTCCGGAGAGAGCGATGAATGAACTTGGGTATGTGCAACCTGAAATGGAAGGTCTGCATGTTCAGGTTCCTGAAGGGACGAACACAGATAAAAGCCAGGTTGCTGATCATGAGGAGACAAAGACTGCGGATAGCGTAACTACCGCTAAGAAATAACAGTCAAAAGAGGTTGTGCCATGATTAAGAGAATAAAGCTGCGAACACTGCTCATAGGGGGAATTATCACCCTCTTTTTTGCTGTATTGATGGGGAGAGTATTCTGGCTGCAGGTCGTTCAGGCGGATTTCTGGCAAGAGCATGCGGAGAAGCTTTGGTCCACCAAGAAGACTTTGCCAGCCACGCGGGGCACGATTACAGACCGAAACGGGGATGTGCTGGCGGTGGATGCGCCGGCGTATACAGTAGCCGTCAATCCTGAAATTATTAATAAATATCAACTTCAGGACGAGATTGCCGTAGGCCTTAGCAAGGTTCTTGGCAAAAATGAGAGTGAACTGCGGGATATTATCGGGGCAGAAAAAGCCGATGGTAGTGGTTATTACGCCCAGCGTGAGGTGCGCAACGAAGGTTGGAAGATTGACCAGGAGTTGCGCGATCAGGTGCAGATCTTCATCAATGAATTGAAGGAGAAGCATAACAAGCTGGAGGACGTGGGCGTTTATCTGATTAAGGATCAGAAGCGATATTATCCTAAACATAGCCTGGCTGCTCATGTACTGGGTTACACAGATCGGGAGGGCAATGCTGTCTCGGGTCTTGAGGCTTACTTTGATGAACAACTAAAGGGCACTGATGGATCACTAGAGTATAAACGGGACGGGCGGGGGATTGAGATCCCGAAGGCCAGTGAGATATACACGCCAGTTCAGAACGGCGATGACCTGAAGCTGACGATCGATTATACCATTCAATATTATATCGAAAAGGCGATGCAAGAGGCCTTCGCCCAGCTTCAGCCAATCAGTATGACAGTCATTGCAGCGGACCCAAATACGATGGAAATCCTCGGTATGGCCAATATGCCTACTTATGATCCAAACGAATATTGGGCAGATGTGGACCAGAAGAACTTTTACAATCATGCCATCAAGTCGGTTTATGAACCGGGTTCGACTTTTAAGATCATTACCTTGGCCGGAGCGGTTGAAGAGAACTTGTTGAATCCTAACGCGACATACAAATCGGGGAGCATTCGGGTCCCCGGGCAAACGATTCATGACTTGAGAAGATCAGGTTGGGGCGAAATCAGTTATCTGGAAGGGATTAAGCGCTCCAGTAACGTTGCCTTTGTTAAATTGGGATATGAGATGCTGGGTCCCGAACGGCTGAAAGCTTATGTAGATCAGTTCGGTTTTGGTCAGAAGACCGGGATTGAGTTACCCGGCGAATCCAAAGGGATTGTAAACCCGGTTCAACAGGCTGACTATGCAGCGATGGCTTATGGGCATGGTAAGCTTCTGGTTACGCCGCTGCAACAGATTGCTGCCGTATCGGCGATTGCCAATGGAGGTCGACTGATGGAGCCTCATATCGTCAAATCCATTACAGATACACAAACTGGAGAAACGGTAAAAACGGAACCTAAGTTAATCCGACAAGTGATTACTCCTGAAAAAGCGAAGGAAGTCGGCAGTTACCTGGAGCAAGTTGTATCTGACCGCGAAATCGGTACGGGTCGCCATGCTTACATCGAAGGCTACCGAATCGCTGGTAAAACGGGGACCGCAATTAAACCGGTCAATGGGGTATACGATTATACGAAGCAGGTCGTTTCCTTTATTGGCTATGCACCAGTAGATGATCCGAAGATCGCTATCATTGTATTGATTGATGAACCCAAGGATTCGGAGCTGGGCGGGGGGACAGCGGCGGCCCCGGTATTTAAGGAAATTGTCAGCCAAACGCTTCAATATATGGGCGTACCTAAAAGCACAGAAGGCGATGCGGCAAAGGGACCAGGTAAGGTTAGCAGCGCACGAAAGGTACCCGATCTCAAAAAGTTGGCTGTGCTCGATGCGAAGAAAAAGCTGGTGGATGAGCAAATCTCCTATGCTACCCTTGGAACGGGCACGGAAGTGATCTCACAGTTTCCAAAAGCAGGCAGTATTTTGAAATCGGGTCAATTCGTATACCTGCTGACCGAGGATGGAGCGGCAATTAATGTGCCTAATCTGAAGGGGGAATCGCTCAGGGATGCCGTGGAACTGCTCTCCATCTTGCAGATTCCGGTTACGGCGCAAGGCGAAGGGTACGTGGTATCTCAGCAGGTGATTGAAGACAATGGTGGAAGAAGAGTTGAATTGACGCTGAGGCCTCCAGATCATGAGGAGGACGGCGAAGACGAAGAAGCTTCTGACGGTGAGCAAGAACAGGGAGAAACGACGGAAGAAGCAGCAAATACAGACAGTGGCGATGCCGGCGGAGACTCTCCGTAGCTTGTTCTAACCCCAGGTTGTCCTGAATACTCATGAGATGAGAACATTCATGTGTCAGGGTAGATAGGAGGGCAACCTGTGAAAATTTCCAAGCTTACTGTCAGAAGAAGATTGTTCTGGCTCTTGATGATGATGTGTGTGTTGTTTACCGCACTTGCCATGCGCCTGGCTTATGTACAGATTGGGAAGGGGGCGGAGTTGTCTGCCAAGGCGGAGGACTCATGGCGCCGCAATATTCCTTATTCCGCCAAGCGTGGAGAGATTAGCGACCGCAGTGGCAATGTGCTCGCTTATAATATTACAACACCTACCGTTATGGCTATTCCGGTGCAAGTCAAGAACCCGGAGCAGACGGCTAAAAGCCTGGCACCTCTGCTGGATATGGGTGAAGACGTCATCTTCAAATCAATCACCAAGAGACAATCTATAGTCAGACTTCAGCCCGGTGGACGCAAAATTACGATGGAGAAAGCGCAGCAAATTCGTGATTTGGCTCTGCCGGGCATTGTTGTCGCGGAGGACAACAAACGCTATTATCCCTTTGGCGGATTGGCGGCTCATATTCTCGGGTTCACCGGGGGTTACAGCCAAGGACTGACCGGCGTCGAGAGCAAATATGATGAGCTGCTTAGCGGAATGAATGGAAGTGTCTCTTATTTGTCGGATGCGGGCGGACGTCTGATGCCTGGCTCTTCGGAGAAATACGTGGAGCCAAAGGATGGACTTAACTTAACCTTGACCATCGACAAGACGGTGCAAAGCATCATCGAACGCGAACTGGATCAAGCCATGAACCGACTGCAAGCCGACTCGGCCTTGACGATCGCGATGAATCCCAAGACTGGCGAAATTTTAGGTATGGCTGCTAGGCCCGGTTATGAACCGGGAGCCTACCAGGAATATGAGGCCGAAGTGTACAATCGTAATTTGCCGATTTGGATGACCTATGAGCCGGGCTCCACCTTCAAGATAATTACGCTCGCCGCAGCCCTGGAGGAGAAGAAGGTTGATTTGCTGAATGATCGCTTCTTTGATCCCGGATACGTGAAGGTGGGCGGAGCGACGCTTCGTTGCTGGAAGAAGGGCGGGCACGGCAGCCAAACCTTCTTGCAGGTGGTAGAGAACTCTTGTAACCCAGGCTTTGTAGCTCTGGGGCAGCGTCTGGGTAAGGAGAAGCTGTTCGAATACATTCGTGACTTCGGGTTTGGCAGCAAAACCGGTATTGACCTGAACGGTGAAGAAAATGGTATTTTGTTCAAATTGCCTCAGGTGGGGCCGGTGGAACTGGCGACAACTTCATTTGGCCAAGGGGTATCAGTGACCCCGATTCAGCAAATTACTGCGGTGTCTGCTGCGATTAATGGTGGCAAGCTTTACAAGCCTTATGTAGCAAAAGCATGGACTCATCCAGAGACGGGAGAGGTGGTCTCTGAGACCAAGCCTGAGCTGGTACGTCAGGTTATCTCGGAGGAGACCTCAGAGCGTGTTCGTACGGCCCTGGAAAGCGTAGTGGCCAACGGCACGGGTGGCAATGCCTTTATCGACGGATACCGGGTTGGCGGGAAGACAGGAACAGCACAAAAAGTCATCAATGGCCGGTACTCTCCAAACGAACATATCGTGTCCTTCATTGGATTCGCCCCGGCGGATGATCCGCAAATCGTTGTGTATACGGCGGTAGATAATCCCCAAGGCATTCAGTTCGGCGGTGTGGTGGCGGCACCAATCGTCCGTAATATTATGGAAGATGCGTTGGAATATTTGAAGATTCCTCCACGCCAGCAACAGGTAGCCAAGAAATATAAGTATGGGGAAACACCTATCGTTACTGTGCCAGACCTGATTGGCCATACTGCTGCGGAGATCTATGAAGATATGAATATGAACTTCAATCTGGCGAAGTCGGGGGCAGGCAACGTGGTCATTAATCAAGCTCCGAAGGCAGGGGCACGGGTAGAAAAAGGGTCAACCATTCGTATTTATATGGGGAAGGAAGCGGATGCGGAGCAATTGCATAATCATCGTGAATAAATTTCCTGAACTTTGCAATATTTGGTGATAATATAGAGTGAGTGTATTGCTCTATGAGTCAACATAGAGAACGTTGTTGAATTTAACGGAGGGGTATCTATGCAGCTTAAGGAATTGGCGACTTATTTGATGGCATCACAAATTCAGGGCGACGAAAGTACGGCGTGTACGGGCATCGTCATCGACTCGCGGAGAGTGCAGCAGGGTGATTTGTTTATTTGCCTGCCTGGACATACGGTGGATGGGCATGATTATGCTCAGCAAGCTGCCGATTTGGGCGCAGCCGCGCTTGTAGTGGAGCGGTGGCTGGAGGGCGTGGCCCTTCCTCAATTGAAGGTGAAGGATAGCCGGGTAGCCATGTCGATCCTGGCTGGAGTGTACTTCAAATCGCCAAGCTCGCGAATGAAGGTGATCGGGGTTACCGGCACGAACGGTAAAACGACGACGACGTATTTAATCGAACGTATCTTGCAGGATCAGAAGCACAAGACCGGTCTGATCGGCACGATTCAGCGTCGCTTCGCCGGACAGACGTTCCCGATGTCCGGAACGACCCCGGAATCGCTTGAGTTGCAGTCCTATCTGCATGATATGGCCGATGCCGGTGGTGAGTACTGCGTGATGGAGGTATCCTCCCATGCGCTGCATCAGGGGCGGGTAAAAGGAACGGCCTTCCGTACCGCCATATTCACCAACCTGACGCAAGATCATCTGGACTACCATAAGACGATGGAGGAGTACCGGGGAGCGAAGGCCTTGTTCTTCTCCCGGCTGGGCAACACGTATGCGGACAGCTCTGATAAGCGCAGTTATGCGGTGCTGAATGCAGATGATGAGGCTAGCGCTTATTTTGCCAAGCAGACAGCGGCGGAGACGATTTTGTACGGAGTGGACCATCAGGCGGATGTTCGGGCATCCGCTATTTCCGTCACGTCCAAGGGAACCTCGTTTCATGTAGAGACTTTTTGCGGGAGTACGGACATTACCTTGAAGATGGTTGGGAAGTTTAATGTATATAATGCCCTTGCTGCAATCTCGGCTGCTTTGCTGGAAGGGATTGGACTTGAGCAAATCAAGACGAGTCTTGAAGCGATCCACGGGGTCGAAGGACGTGTGGAAGCGGTGGACGAAGGTCAGCCCTTTGCTGTCATTGTTGATTATGCCCATACCCCGGATGGACTGGAGAACGTGCTCCGTACCGTGAATGAATTTGCCAAGGGACGTGTCATTTGTGTCTTTGGCTGTGGCGGAGACCGGGACCGTACGAAGCGTCCGTTAATGGGACAAATTGCCGCCAAATATGCGCAGCATGTCATCATTACCTCCGATAATCCGCGGACCGAAAGCCCAGATGCCATCCTGCTAGATATTGAGCAAGGGTTGGTGAAGGATGGTGTGCCGGAAGATCGCTATGAGCTTGTGGTAGACCGCCATAAGGCCATTCAAAAGGCTATTGAAATGGCAAGCCATGACGATGTAGTATTGATTGCGGGGAAGGGTCATGAGACCTACCAATTGATCGGCTCCAAGGTATTTGATTTTGATGATCGAATTGTAGCCAGAGAAGCGATAAGGGGTTTGGCGAAGTGATTAAGAAAAGTTTAGCGGACATTGCCGCCATGTGCGGTGGACAGCTACAAAATTCAGCGGATTCGTCACTCTCCATTGAGGGCGTTGTTACAGATTCGCGGCAAATTACGGCGGGCTGCTTGTTCGTTCCGCTCGTGGGCGAGCGTTTTGACGGACATCAATTCGCTGCTGATTGTCTCGGGGCTGGCGCAAGCGCCTGCTTATGGGAGCAAACGAAGGGAACACCGCCAGGACCTGCGGTGCTGGTGGACGATACGCTGGTAGCGCTCCAGAGGCTTGCCAAGGCGTACCGGGATGAGACAGGAGTCAAGGTAGTTGGTATAACGGGAAGCAACGGGAAGACGACGACCAAGGACCTGGTATTTGCCCTCTTGTGCAAGAAATATAAAGTTCATAAGACTCAAGGCAATTTCAATAATCATATCGGCTTGCCGCTGACCCTGCTGGCCATGCCGGAGGAGACGGAGATTACGGTGCTGGAGATGGGGATGAGCGGCCGCCACGAAATCGAGCTGTTGTCGAGGCTCGGAGAGCCGGAGACGGCCATTGTGACTAACATTGGAGAATCCCATCTGCTTCAGCTTGGCTCGCGGGAGGAGATTGCTCGGGCCAAACTGGAAATTCTTGCAGGAATGAAGCCGGGGGGACTACTTGTTTACAACGGGGACGAACCTCTCATTGCCAGTGCCTTGGCAGAGCAGGGGACGACCAAGCCAGAGCGCCTTCAGACCATGACCTTCGGCCTGACGCCGCATAATGATCTGTATCCTTCCGGAATGATGTTCATGGACAACCGTACGCTCTTTACACCATGCGGGGAACAGGCTGATCCTGTGGAGCTGCCGCTCTTGGGAGAGCATAACGTATCGAATGCTCTGGCGGCTATCGCTATTGCTCGCCATTACGGTGTGGACGAAGCCTCCATCCGCAAGGGCCTGGGCGAAGCAGAACTAACGGGCATGCGTATTGAGATCGTAGTTGGGGAGAACGGAATTACAGTGCTTAACGATGCCTACAATGCTAGTCCCACTTCGATGAAAGCCGCGATTGGTGTTCTGGGGACTATGAAAGGCTATGGCCGAAAAATTGCTGTTCTGGGAGATATGCTGGAACTCGGACCGGATGAAGAAGCTTATCATTACGAAGTAGGAGCTTCCCTGACGGCGGACAAGGCGGATATGCTGTTCACCTATGGCCCGCTCTCCGGGCACATTGCCCGAGGAGCACAGGAGCATTTGACACCCTCCAGCATCCATGCATATACTGATAAGTCTGAGTTGATAGGCAAGCTGATTGAACATTTACATCCTCAAGATGTCGTCCTGGTCAAGGCCTCCAGAGGCATGAGACTCGAAGAGGTCGTTGAAGCCGTCAAATACAGCAAGCTTGACCAACCATAACACCGGCGAAAGGGGGGAGACCCATGGATTTTGGACTGATTTTATTAACGATAGGCGTTTCATTTATCTTGGCCGTTATTTCGGCTCCGTTAATTATTCCGCTGCTAAGAAGGTTAAAGTTCGGGCAGCAGATTCGCGGAGAAGGGCCGGAAAGCCATCAGAAAAAGGCGGGTACGCCTACGATGGGCGGCATCATTATTCTACTCGCATTTACACTCTCGTATCTGAAATTTTCTGTAGTTAATACGGATTTTTACGTGCTTCTGGTCGCTGCATTAGGCTTTGGATTAATTGGTTTTCTGGATGATTACATCAAGATTATCTTTAAACGATCCTTGGGACTAACGCCCGCACAGAAAATGATCGGGCAGTTGCTGCTCGCCGGTATCATATGCGTTCTGTTAATTACGGAAGGTCATAGTACAGCGATTGGCATCCCGGGAACAAAGATGTTCCTCGATTTTGGACCCTGGTTTTATTATCCCTTTATCGTATTTATGCTCATTGCGGTAACGAATGCCGTTAACTTTACTGATGGGCTGGATGGTCTGTTATCTGGCGTTAGTGCGATCGCGCTGGGGGCATTTGCCGTCGTTGCGATGCAGGTCACTTCACTACCCGCAGCGGTTTGTGCGGCAGCCATGATTGGAGCGGTGTTGGGCTTTCTCGTCTTCAATGCGCATCCGGCCAAGGTATTCATGGGTGATACCGGTTCGCTTGGAATCGGTGGGGCGATTGGAGCCATTGCAATCATTACCAAAACCGAGCTGCTGTTTCTGGTCATCGGGGGCATCTTCGTTATCGAGATGTTGTCGGTTGTCATTCAGATCATCTCGTTTAAAACCCGAGGGAAACGGGTATTTAAAATGAGTCCGATTCATCATCACTTTGAATTGTCGGGCTGGTCGGAGTGGCGCGTAGTGGTCACATTTTGGGCTGCTGGCCTGATATTGGCAGTGATCGGACTTTATTTGAACAAGGGGCTGTAATTGATGAAGCATCCAGACGAATACCGGGGGCGTGAGGTTGTCGTTCTCGGTCTGGCCAAGAGCGGCGTTCAGGTCGCCAAAACGTTGCATTGCCACGGCGCCGTCGTGACGGTCAACGACAAGAAGGAAAGGGAACAATGTCCCGAAGCATCCGAACTGGAAGCTTTGGGAATTTCTGTTGTATGCGGAGGGCATCCGGATGGGCTTGTCCATCAAGGTGTAGCCTTGGTGGTCAAGAATCCCGGAATTCCTTATACGGCTCCCCCTGTAGCTAAAGCGCAGGAATTGGGCCTTGAGGTAGTTACGGAAGTGGAAATTGCCTATCTACTCAGCCCGGCGCCGATCATCGGCATCACGGGCTCTAATGGCAAGACCACAACCACAACCTGGGTCGGACGCATGCTGGAAGCGGTGGGCCTCCATCCCATTGTGGCGGGTAACATTGGTACTCCGCTCTGTGAAGCGGCGGAGGCAGCAGATGCAGAGCACTGGCTGGTTGCTGAGCTTAGCAGCTTCCAGTTGAAGGGAACCGGGCAGTTCCGTCCGGAGGTGGCGTGCCTGCTAAATATAACTGAGACACATCTGGACTACCATGGCACGATGGAGGATTATGTCTCATCCAAGGCCAAGCTGTTCGCCAATCAACGGGAGACGGACCGGGCGGTTATCAATTGGGATGACCCGACATGCCGGGAACTGGTTCCATACATTCGCGCCAAGCTCATTCCCTTCTCCATGACGGAGGAATTGCTAACCGAAGGCGTGTATGTTCATCCGGCCTATGTGCCGGGGCAGGAGGACGGGCTGCCAAGAAGCGTCATCTACCGAGATGCTAACGGTGAAGTGCAGCATATCGTTAATGTGGATGAAATTGCTTTGCCTGGTCGGTTCAATGTGGAGAATGCCCTGGCAGCCGTGGCGATTTCCATTGCGGCAGGAGCGTTGCCGGAGGCGCTGTCTGAGCCGCTGCGCACGTTCCGAGGGGTAGAACATCGACTGGAATTCGTGGCTGAGAAGAATGAGGTTACATATTACAACAATTCCAAGGCAACCAATTCCAAAGCGACCTTGATGGCGCTGGATGCTCTGCATGAGGGGATTGTCCTGATTGCAGGGGGGCTGGACCGCGGGTCGGACTATATGGAACTACTGCCGGCCTTCAAGGCGAAGGTGAAGGCTATTGTCGCCTTAGGGCAAACAAAGGAAAAAATCGCGCGCGTGTCCGAGCTGGCGGGTCTATCCCGCATCGTGCTGGTCGATAATGGAGACAGCGCCGCAGATACGTTGCGTGACGCGCTGAAGGAGGCGGCCGCCCTGGCGGAGCCGGGAGACATCGTATTGCTCTCACCGGCTTGCGCAAGTTGGGATATGTTCGCTTCCTATGAAGAGCGTGGACGCATTTTTAAAGAGGCGGTGCATACCCTTTAAGTAGGGGGGTGGAAAAGCCCCTACTTTCTGTTAAGAGGTGGCATCCACGATGGGCAAGGGCCGTACGGCGCCGGATTTTTGGATGATGGTCAGCATACTTGGGCTGCTCGCCATCGGAATTGTGATGGTGTATAGCGCGGGTTCGGTACTCGCTTTCCATGATTACGGCGATTCTTTTTATTTTGTAAAACGGCAGTTACTGTTTGCTGTGCTGGGCTTGGCTGCCATGTTCTTCATGATGAACTTTGATTACCGCTTATTGCGAAAATACGCAAAGATAGGTCTATTGTTATGCTTTGTACTGCTAATCGCCGTGCTTATTCCCGGTATCGGCGTCGTTCGAGGTGGGGCAAGGAGCTGGCTGGGCATCAGTTCCTTTGGCATTCAGCCTTCCGAGTTTATGAAGCTGGGCATGATTCTATTTCTCTCCTATTGGCTTAGTAAGGAGAATTACAGAATCACTCACTTTACGAGAGGTTTGTTACCTCCCCTCGGCGTGATTGGACTTGCCTTTGGCCTGATCATGCTTCAACCTGACCTGGGCACTGGAACGGTGATGCTGGGAGCTGCGCTGTTGATCGTGTTTACGGCGGGAGCGCGAATCAGGCATTTGGCTGGCTTGGCCGGTATAGGAGTGCTGGGGTTTGCCGGTTTGATCCTTGCGGCGCCCTATCGACTGCAGCGGATTACCGCATTTCTCGACCCTTGGTCTGATCCCTTGGGTGCAGGCTATCAAATTATTCAATCTTTGTACGCCATCGGCCCTGGGGGCTTGGCGGGTCTGGGACTTGGCATGAGTCGGCAGAAATACAGCTATGTTCCGGAACCGCAAACTGACTTTATCTTCTCCATCCTTACGGAGGAGCTAGGCTTCATCGGTGGACTGCTAGTGCTGCTGTTGTTCCTGATCCTGGTCTGGAGAGGGATGAGAGTAGCCATGACGCTTGACGATGCATTCGGCAGTCTCCTGGCTGTTGGTATTGTCGGTATGGTGGCGGTTCAGGTCGTCATTAACATCGGCGTAGTCATTGGCATGATGCCGGTGACAGGTATTACGCTGCCGCTAATCAGCTATGGGGGGTCGTCGCTGACCCTGATGCTGACGGCGCTAGGCATTCTATTAAATTTATCCCGTTATGCGAGGTGAGACTATGCGCGTCGTACTGAGTGGCGGCGGTACCGGAGGACATATATACCCGGCGCTCGCTGTTGCAAGCCAATGCGCTACGGAATTTCCCGGCTGTGAGTTTCTCTATATCGGTGGCCAGCGAGGGTTGGAAAGTTCGCTGGTACCGAAGCAGGATATTCCGTTTGAAGCAATTGATATTACCGGCTTCCGCAGGAAGCTGTCTTTGGATAATGTAAAAACAGTTATGCGGTTTCTCAAGGGGGTTCGCACCTCGAAAAAGCTGCTTCGCGAATTCAAGCCTGATGTAGTCATCGGTACAGGTGGCTATGTTTGCGGTCCGGTTGTGTATGCGGCGGCAAAGCTGGGCATTCCAAGCATCATTCACGAGCAGAATGCCGTTCCCGGTCTGACGAACCGTTTTCTAAGCAAATATGTCTCGGCAGTGGCCGTCAGCTTTGAGGATTCAGAATCTGCATTTCCTGCTGCTCGCCGCGTCGTGTACACGGGGAATCCGCGGGCAACAACCGTATACGCAGCCGACAAGGACAAGGGGTTCGAGACACTGGGCTTGCCTGCCAGTAGTTCCGTGGTGCTTGTCGTGGGCGGCAGCCGAGGAGCAAGGGCTATTAATGAGGCGATGATCGAGATGGCTCCGCTTCTGCGTAACTCTCCGCATTTGCAATACGTATACGTAACAGGCGAAAGTTATTATGCCTCGACGGTGGAGGCGATCCAGGCGAAGACAGGTGAGCTTCCAGCTAATCTGCGGGTGCTGCCGTATGTGCACAACATGCCTGAGGTATTGGCGTGCACCTCGCTGATCGTGAACCGTGCCGGGGCTTCTTTTTTGGCCGAAATTACGGCCTTGGGCCTACCGGCAATTCTGATTCCGTCACCGAACGTGACTAACAATCACCAAGAGAAGAACGCACGCTCGTTGGAGCGTTCCGGTGCGGCCAAGGTTATCCTGGAGCCGGAACTCTCCGGTTCCAATCTGTATGCAGTGGTTGAACAGGTGATGGGCGATCACGCGCTGCAGGTGTCCATGTCTTCTGCCTCCCGTACCTTGGGCAAACCGGAGGCGGCTCGTCTGGTTGTGGAAGAAATGCAAAGGCTGGTTTGAAAAAAACGCACATCGGAAGCATAAGCCTCGGGACTGGGCGATTGTCACACTCTTTCCCGGGAAGGCATAAGATACTCTATACATCGTGACAAACCACACGGAGCCCGGAAGCAAGAAAATAGATGGCATCCATAGCCTGGGTGTCTGGCGCTTTTCCGCCATTCAAGTCAAGGAGGTTTTACGATGCAGCAGTGGTTATCGAAATTGGCCCGGCTGGAGGTCGGAGAGATTTTACCCGATGAGCCGATGTCAAAACATACAACATGGAAAATCGGCGGCCCGGCAGACGCGATGATTGTTCCCCAGAATGTCCGGCAGTTGCAAGAATTGATTCGGCTGCTACACGAAGAGCAAATCCCGTGGATGACGGTGGGCAAAGGCTCTAATATGCTGGTGTCCGATAAGGGGATTCGCGGTTGCGTCATTCGGCTTGGCGGGGATCTGGAGAGTATCGCGATTGATGGTGTGGCAATCTCCGCTGGCGGGGGTGCCTCGTTCGTCCGGTTAAGCGTGATGGCGGGCAAGGCGGGGCTGACGGGTCTGGAATTTGCCGGGGGCATTCCGGGTACGGTTGGCGGTGCCGTCTATATGAATGCAGGGGCTCATGGGTCGGATGTGTCACGAATATTCAAATCCGCTGACATTGTTCTGGAGACAGGTGAATTGGTAACTTATACCGCAAGCGACATGAAGTTTGCCTACCGGCATTCCATCTTGCATGAACAGCGCGGCATCGTGGCTGAGGCCCGGTTGTCGCTGGCTGCCGGGGACAGGTTGGAGATTGCGGCAGCCATGGCGACGTACAAGGACCGACGGCGTAAAACTCAGCCGCTCACTCAGCCGTGTTGCGGCAGTGTCTTCCGTAATCCGCAGGACGATCATGCAGCAAGGCTTATCGAAGCGGCGGGACTCAAGGGAATGAAGGTCGGCGGAGCCGAAGTATCTACGCTGCATGCCAATTTCATCGTCAATACCGGGCAAGCGACAGCAGAGGACGTTCTTGCGCTCATGGAGAAGATCAAGGCCGTGGTAGCCGATCAGTTCGGTGTAGCCCTGGTGCCAGAGGTTTTCTACGTGGGTGAACGGTAAACTCGGAGGTGATACATTGGACAAATTGGTGATTGAAGGCGGGAGACCCCTCTCAGGAACCATTCGTATCCATGGAGCGAAAAATGCTGCACTGCCGATTCTGGCGGCTAGTCTGCTGGCAGAAGGCAAAGTACAACTTCGAAATGTCCCCCGTCTGCTCGATATTGATGTCATGCTGGGCATTCTAGGCCGTTTGGGCTGCAGGACCGTGCACTTGGGGGAGACGGTCACCGTGGATACGGGAAGTGCGGATTCCAGCCACGTGCCGGAGGACCTGATGAAGCAGATGCGTTCCTCCATCTTCCTGATGGGACCTTTACTAGCCAGATTTGGTGAGGCGTGCATTTATCAGCCTGGAGGATGTGCGATCGGAGAGCGTAAAATTGATTTGCACTTAAAAGGGCTGGAAGCCCTGGGTGCCAAGATTGAGGAGTATGACCAACAGATCTGGTGCAGGGCAGGCAAACTGGTCGGCAGCGATATCCATCTGGATTTTCCGAGCGTGGGTGCTACGGAGAATATTATGATGGCCGCGGCGCTGGCCGAAGGTACTACGATTTTGACCAATGCGGCCCGTGAGCCTGAGATTCAGGATTTACAGAACTTTCTTAACGCGATGGGCGCCAGCATTATGGGGGCAGGCACAGATACGATTACGATTCGTGGGGTAAAACGTCTTCATCCTTGCGATTATGAGGTCATCCCCGACCGCATTGTTGCCGGAACTGCCTTGCTTGCTGTCGCGGCGACACGTGGCAGTGTAACGCTGACCCATTGCAACCCGGCCCATTTGACCTCGCTTTTGCACGTGCTCAAGCGGTCCGGTGTTCAAATCGGAGCTTCCGATGATATAATAACGATAAGCAGCGCAGGGCGTCTCAAGGCGGTGGAGCGAATTGTTACTTCGCCATATCCTTCTTTTCCTACGGACCTGCAGTCCCAGGTGATGGTGTTGCTGTCTTTATCAGACGGACTTAGCGTTATGAAAGAAACAGTGTTTGAAGGTAGATTCAAGCATGTTGATGAACTTGTTCGCATGGGTGCCGATATTTCGGTAGACTTGAACTCTGCGTTTATCCGTGGGGTGCCTCGGCTTTACGGGGCGACTGTAGAGGCGACAGACTTGAGAGCCGGAGCCGCACTGGTCATCGCAGGCCTGGCGGCACAAGGTAAGACGGTTGTTGAACAGGTTCACCATATTGATCGCGGTTATGATCGGATTGAACATATGTTCCAGCGGCTTGGAGGCGCGGTGCATCGCGAAGCTCCCGCATTGAAGCTGGACCTTGCGTAGACGGTATGATGCATGGGTGCCATGCCTTGGCCTGATCAGGGTCCCCTCCCTATGGAGGGGATACAGGGCTTTGTAATACTTATTCAGAAAGTTGCGGAGAAATGACATGCCAAAAGCTAATGTTCCTGTATTGAAAACGCCGGTGCCGAAGAAGAAAGGTGGCCGGAAAATCAAGATCATTCTCATACTCTTGTTCATCTCTTTGCTGTGTGTTCTGTTCTTCCGCTCGTCCTTAAGCAAGATATCGGTTATTACGTTTGAAGGCAACGAGTATATAACAAGCGGAGAGTTATTGCTGGCCAGCGGGGTGGAGGTCGGGTCACCGTTCTTTGCCGTCAGCTCTGATCATGTAGCTCAAAGGCTGGAAGAGATTCCGGCGGTGCAGCAGGCTACGGTGAACAAGACGTTCCCCGGCAATGTGAAGGTGCTCATCGAGGAATATCCGATTGCGGCTTACCAGTTGACTGCCGATGGCACGTTGCAAGGGCTGTTGGCCAATGGAACGAAGGTTGAGCTGGGGAATGGTTCCATGCCGGTGGACAAGCCCATATTGACAGGCTGGGAAGCAGATGAGGAGACCTTGGCCAAGCTATGTCTGACTCTCTCGCAGATTCCGAGTGAGCTTACAGCGGACATTTCTGAAATTGTACCGTCACCAACCTTGTCTTATCCGGACCGGATCAAGATGTACACCAGATCCCAATTCGAGATCATTTCTGCGGTGTCTCTTCTGGCCAAAAAGGCCGGATATATGAACGAGATTTTGCAAGTTCAGGACCCCGGGAGACTCACGATGCTGGACGCGGATTCCTACGTTCCGTACGAATCGCTGGAGAACGGTAGTGACAAGGAAAATGATACTACTCATGAGTGAAAAACAATGTTAAAATACGTTTTATGGGCAGCTTGCCGACCTCCCTCTTTTTTCTTCTGATTTTGCTTACAATACGTGTTTAAAAAGTCGGGTTTATAGGACCAAGAAGTTTGGATAAAGTAGGGACGTCAGTAGCGGAGCTACACGTTTTCGGAGAAAACGACTTCGGAAGCATAGCTACGTGAGCAACTGAAATGTTTCTGAAGGAAACATACTACGGAAGCATATGCTAGGCCCGGCTGAATTCAAGATTCGACGCCCGAAACTACTTCTCGGACAGCTTTGTTCTGGAAAGATGACTTTTTAAACAACCTCGTACAAGGCAAGAGCTGAGATTTAGGTTTCAGGTACTTCATGCCTAGTTCTTTGTATAAAGTTGGAAGTCAAAAAATTTGTAGAAAAAAGAGGGAAAGATTAAATGGCGTTGAATATGTAGAGAGTGAATCCAACACGGCAAGTATATTTGATTGGGAAATAGGAGGTGCCAGGGGCTTGAGTAACAATGACATCATTGTTAGTTTGGACATCGGTACATCCAAAGTTCGTGCTATTATTGGGGAAATTAATAATGGAACCTTTAATATTATTGGGGTTGGGTCTGCCGACTCGGAAGGCATTCGAAAAGGTGCGATTGTAGATATTGACCAGACGGTACAATCGATTCGCAGTGCTGTGGATCATGCGGAACGGATGGTAGGTATTCAAATATCGGAAGTATATGTCGGCATTTCGGGAAATCATATCGGACTCCAAACGAGCCACGGGGTTGTAGCCGTACAAAATGAAGACCGGGAAATTGGTGAGGAGGATATCGACCGCGTTCTTAAAGCGGCCGAAGTCATTGCCTTGCCGCCGGAACGTGAGATTATCGATGTTGTAGCAAAACAATATGTAGTGGACGGGCTTGAGGGGATCTCTGATCCTCGCGGGATGATTGGAGTACGTCTGGAAGTTGAGGCGACCATCATTACCGGTGCCAAGACAGCTATTCATAACTTACTTCGTTGCGTGGAGAAATCCGGCTTGAAAGTGAAGGATCTCGTATTGCTGTCGCTGGGCTCCGGCCAATTGGCGTTGTCCAAGGATGAGAAGACTATGGGGTCTGTGCTTGTGGATATTGGTGCTGGCTCTACCACGATCGCTGTATTTGAAAGCGGCACGATCGTATCGACATCCACGCTTCCGATTGGGGGAGAATTTATAACGAACGACATTGCCTACGGTCTCCGGACGTTAACGGATCAGGCGGAGAAGGCCAAACTGAAATATGGCTGTGCTTCGATTGAGGATGCGGCGGCGGACGTGACCTTCAAGGTAACGCGTATCGGCAGCAATGTGGACAAGGAGTTTACGCAGGAGGATTTGGCTGCAATCGCGGAACCACGCGTGCAGGAAATTTTCCAACTGATTCATCAGGAAGTGAAGCGTCTTGGCTACGCGGAGCAGCCCGGAGGGTTCATACTCACCGGGGGGACGGCCTCGATGCCTGGATTACTTAAGATTGCCCAGGAAGAGCTATCAGCGTCTGTACGTGTTGCGGTTCCCGATTATATCGGGGTTCGTGATCCTGCGTTCACAGGTGGGGTAGGTATCCTCTACAAGGTCATCAAGAATATTCGCGTGCGTAACAACACGGGGAGCCCCAAGAAGTCGGCTAACCGGACCAAATCTCCGGGGGCGCAAGAAGCCGCACGGAATAAGACAGGCCTGATGGAACGGCTAAAAAATATATTCAGTGAATTCATATAGTTGGTTCTGGGATGATAAACGGGCCATCCACGCACATTGAGGGGGAGATGGAAGAGTATGTTGGAATTTGATTTTGAAATGGAGAGCTTGGCTCAAATCAAGGTTATCGGAGTTGGCGGCGGTGGAAGCAATGCCGTCAACCGGATGATTGAAAATGGTGTACAAGGCGTAGAATTCATTACGGTGAATACAGATGCGCAAGCATTGCATCTGGCCAAATCCGAGCATAAATTGCAAATCGGAGACAAGCTTACGCGTGGACTCGGAGCCGGAGCAAATCCGGAGGTCGGCAAGAAAGCGGCTGAAGAATCCCGCGATTTGATTGCGAATACGTTGAAGGGTGCGGACATGGTGTTCGTTACCGCTGGAATGGGCGGTGGTACCGGTACGGGTGCTGCGCCGGTCATTGCTGAAATTGCCAGAGAGTGTGGAGCGTTGACGGTTGGGGTAGTTACGAGACCGTTTACGTTTGAAGGACGCAAGCGTTCTTCCCAGGCTGTACTGGGTATCGAAGCTTTGAAGGAAAAA
The DNA here is from genome assembly GCF_056836745.1 of Paenibacillus sp. 1SOY10. Taxonomy (NCBI): domain Bacteria; kingdom Bacillati; phylum Bacillota; class Bacilli; order Caryophanales; family Paenibacillaceae; genus Paenibacillus; species Paenibacillus sp. 1SOY10. The sequence goes on from NZ_JBXENK010000002.1 coordinate 491,067, forward strand.
GTGGACACGCTGATCGTTATTCCAAACGATCGCTTGCTTGAGATCGTGGACAAGAAGACACCGATGCTGGAAGCATTCCGTGAAGCGGATAATGTCTTGCGTCAGGCGGTACAAGGTATCTCTGATCTGATCGCCGTACCTGGTTTGATCAACTTGGACTTTGCGGACGTGAAGACGATCATGACAGAACGTGGATCGGCTCTGATGGGAATTGGACTGGCTACTGGCGAGAATCGTGCGGCTGAAGCAGCACGCAAAGCGATCATGAGTCCGTTGCTGGAGACTTCCATCGAAGGTGCTCGTGGCGTGATCATGAATATTACCGGCGGGGCGAACCTGTCGTTGTATGAGGTTAATGAGGCTGCTGAAATCGTTATTGCTGCTTCCGATCCGGAAGTAAATATGATTTTTGGTGCCATCATTGATGAGGATATGAAGGAAGAGATCAAGGTGACGGTCATTGCCACTGGGTTTGAGCATAAGGATATGAGTCATCTGAACCGCAAACCGACAGCTACGGCTCCGGGTGCTCCAGGTACCTCAAGTGCTCCAAGTACACCAGAGTCCCAAGATAACCGTCAGGCTCCGTCGTTGAGACCTTTTGGAAACTCATCCAATAGTGATCAACTGGACATTCCGACATTTCTGCGCAATCGTTCCCGGAATAATAACGAGTAGATAGAAATTACCGTTTCGTCTTCCCCGAGACCTTGGCCCCCAGTGGGCTAAGGTCTTTTTTGCGATGGTTTATCCCTCTAGGCTTTCCTCTACTGGAGTTGGCCGGTTCCTCTTTCTTTACTATCTCTATACTCGACAAAATTAGTGGCTTTTTGCTTGCAATTTTAGACAGACTTTATAAATGTTTCTCTTTATACTGATAAGCATCTCCCCAGGCAGGTGAATGCCGTTGATAGTCTATATCGATCTTATATTCGCGATGAACCTAGCCATTGATGCTTGTTTATTGCTGGCTACGGCATGGCTACGCAAGCAGAAGGTTATTCTCTGGCGTGTCATTCTCTCGGCTGTGGTGGGAGCTTTATATGTGGTGATGATGTTTTTACCGGAACTGGATTTTATGTTTACTTTTCTGGTGAAGTTTCTTTTCTCTGTCATCATGTTGTGGGTCGCCTTTGGATTTGGAAGCTTACAAAATTATTTAAGAAATATGGGCGCGTTCTATATCGTTAACTTTGTGGCGGCGGGCGGAATTGTAGGCATTCATTATATGCTGCAGGATCGCGGAGAGGTCTGGAGCGGAATTTGGTATTCGGCTTCCGGAGGCCTTGGTTTTTCGCTGCAAATCGGTACAGCCTTTATGGTGGTGTGCTTCATCATTGTGTTGTTATGGTTCCGGCGGGTTATGGCCGCTAGGCAAAGGCAGGAGAGGATTACCACCTTTCTGGCGGAAGTCGAGGTGCGTCTGGAGGGGCTGGTGATTGCCTGTACAGGTCTGATTGATACGGGGAACCAGTTATCCGATCCGCTTAGCGGCTTACCGGTGATGGTAATGGAGGCATCGCTGTGGGAAGAGGTTCTACCTGCTGCCTATCAGGGAAAGCTGGCTCATGAGCGAGCGGACAACCTCATTCTCGAATGGTCAGAGGCGGAGGCCTTTCCATGGCCCAATCGGTTGCGCCTGGTTCCTTATCGGGGTGTAAACCGAAATGCCCAATTCATGCTGGCTTTGAAGCCGGATGAGGTAACAGTACGTTTGGATGGGTGTGTTTACCGGTCCACACGTGTATTGATTGGTTGGGATGGCGGCCGTCTATCGGCAGAAGGTGCTTATCGGGCTATTATTCATCCAGCCCTGGTTGAAACGGCGGAAGCGGGCGAGACCCACGAATCTATGCTGAATACCGTCAGCAAAACGGGAACGTAATATGGGAGGACAGAGGATATGCGTGTAAAGTGGAAAATGATGCTGCAACTTCAATACTACCGGTTACTGTTTCTTTTGGGACTAAAAAGTGAAGAAATCTATTATATTGGCGGAAGTGAAGCACTGCCGCCCCCACTGACGCGCGAAGAGGAGGAGTATCTGCTTCAGCGCCTTCCGGGCGGGGACTCAAGTATTCGGGCCATGTTGATTGAGCGTAATTTACGCCTGGTCGTTTATATTGCTCGTAAGTTCGAGAACACTGGAATCAATATTGAGGATCTGGTGTCCATTGGAGCCATTGGTTTGATCAAGGCGGTGAATACCTTTGACCCGGAGAAGAAAATCAAGCTGGCCACTTACGCCTCCCGTTGCATTGAAAATGAAATTTTGATGTATCTGCGGCGTAATAGCAAAATCCGTAGCGAGGTTTCTTTTGATGAGCCGCTTAATATCGATTGGGATGGTAATGAATTGCTGCTGTCAGACGTGCTTGGCACGGAGAATGATACGATATATCGCAATATTGAGGAGCAGGTGGACCGGAAGCTCTTGCACAAGGCATTGGACAAATTAACCGAGCGTGAGCGAATGATTATGGAGCTGCGATTTGGTCTGGTGGATGGTGACGAGAAGACGCAAAAGGATGTGGCTGATCTGCTGGGCATTTCACAATCTTACATTTCCAGACTGGAAAAGCGTATCATTAAACGGCTGCGTAAGGAATTCAACAAGATGGTATAGCCGGAATAAAAATGCAGTCCGGGGAGATACTGATCATTAGTTTCTCCTTGGGAGGTTAAGACACGATGACCCGAAATAAAGTTGAAATTTGCGGCGTAGATACCGCCAAGTTACCCGTATTGACCAATGTGGAAATGCGAGAGCTATTCCGCTCCTTGCAGCAGGACCACGTAAGATCCGCCAGAGAAAAGCTTGTCAATGGCAATCTGAGGCTCGTGCTGAGTGTTATCCAGCGATTCAACAATCGCGGGGAATATGTGGACGACCTGTTCCAGGTCGGCTGTATCGGACTCATGAAAGCCATCGATAATTTTGACTTATCGCAAAACGTGAAATTCTCTACCTATGCGGTGCCGATGATTATCGGGGAAATCCGCCGGTACTTGCGGGACAACAACCCGATTCGCGTATCCCGTAGTCTGCGTGACATCGCTTATAAGGCTTTGCAAATGCGGGATAGCTTAACCAACCGCAATTCACGTGAGCCTACGATCTTTGAAATTTCCGAGGCGCTGGGGATACCGAAGGAAGACGTCGTATTTGCCTTGGACGCCATTCAGGACCCCGTCTCCTTGTTTGAACCGATTTATCATGATGGGGGCGACCCGATCTACGTCATGGATCAAATTAGTGATGACAGGAACAAAGATGTCTCCTGGATTGAGGAGATTGCACTTCGGGAAGCGATGCAGCGGTTGGGCAGACGCGAGAAGATGATCTTGTCCATGCGCTTCTTTGAGGGAAAGACGCAGATGGAGGTGGCCGACGAAATTGGCATCTCCCAGGCTCAGGTCTCCCGGCTTGAGAAGTCCGCCATTTTACAAATGCAGAAGCATGTGAAGTCGTAGAAGTTGGACCGGCCCCGTCAGGGGCCTTTTTCATGTGGAGGGACGGCAAATGGTTGTGAACAAGGCCACACCGCAGGGGGCCATTTCCCTGTATTATGAAAGCAAAGGGCAAGCTCCGAATGTAATATGAAAAGGGTGGAGGGCGAACAACATGAACTATTGCATAGGTGAGTTTTCTTCACTGCTAGGAATTTCCAGAGATACGCTGAGATTGTATGAGAAGCATGATATTGTTAAACCGATGAAAGACGAGAATAACAACTACCGGTATTTTAACGACCTGGATGCCCGGGATATGCTCATGAGCCGATGGTATCGCAGCTTGCAAATTCCTTTGCAGGACGTAGCTCAATTGATCAAGGAATCTCCACTGGATAAGATTCTTGATAGCGTAGAGGAGAGCAGGAGCCAACTGACTGAAGATATTCGCCGAAGTACCATGCTGCTGGGCAAACTTGATGAGCTGGCCAAGGAAATCCAGGGTATCGAAGGCAATCTTCTCCAATGTAAGCTGAAGGAGAGACCTGGATTATACCGAATTCAACAGACTGACAAAAATAACTTGCTGGATACAAAGGGCACCGAGGGAGTTATCAATACGCTGATGGAATGGTTGCCCTATACATTCTATTGCTTCCGTATTGAGCGGGAAGTGTTCGTTTCGGAATCGTTCAGCCTGGATTATGGCTGGGGCCTGACAATCTCCGAGGAGGATGTCCGCCTATTAAATATGGAATTGGAAGAAGGGATACTGGAATATATTCCACCTTCCACTTGTTTGTCTGCAATCATTCTGTCACCCAATGAGGAACACTTTACGAAGGATATTCTCCAATTCATGATAGATGCTCTGGAGGAGCAAGGGCTAGCTGTGGCTGGTGATGTGACCGGGAGATTAATGCTGACCGAGAAGAGGGATGGAGTCAAGCGCTCTTATCTTGAGATCTTAATCCCCGCAGAGTAGACGATAACAATCTTATTTGAACGCCCTATTGACCTTGGTGTTGGACCAAGGTTTATGCTTTGAAGAGAAGCCGATTTTTAGCTAAATATATGTGAAAATAATCACATTAATAAAGGCTTCAATAAGCAATAGGGGGAGAAAGGCAATGCGCAACAAAGGAATGAACAAGGTGCTTCTGCTTACGATTTGCATGATACTGATCGTATCTGTGCTTAGCGGATGTATGGGCGGGAAGCAGGGTGAAGGAGATTCGAACTCCTCAGCAGCGTCTTCATTCAAGGCAGGTACCTACACAGGGGAAGCAGAGGGTAAAGACGGTACGATTAAAGTAGAAGTAACTATGGAAAAAGCTGATGAAATCAAGGATATCCAAATTGTAAGTCAGACGGAAACGGAAGGACTCGGGGATTCTGCCTTGAACAAGATGAAGGAGCAGATTCTGTCTCATCAAACGTTGGCTGTGGATGCTGTGAGTGGAGCCAGCTTGTCCAGTAACGCCTTGCTTAGTGCGGTGGAAGATGCCGTCAAGAAAGCAGGTGGTGATTTGACGGCCTTGAAGAGCGAGGGTGTCAAGAAAGCGGGAGAAGGCAAAACAGAGCAACTGCAGGCCGACGTCGTCGTGATTGGCGCAGGCGCTTCCGGTGTATCAGCGGCGGTTACTGCTGCAGACAAAGGGGCCAAGGTTGTCATTATCGAGAAAACAGCGGTCATAGGCGGTGCCAGTAACCTGTCTTGGGCCGGGAAATTTTATAATTCCTCAGCCGCGGTAGAAGGTGGCTTGAAGGTTAATGTGGAAAAGGAGATTGCCGATTGGATTGTGAACAACCACTGGCGGGTAGATGCGGCCAGCCTGCGTCAATACGTCACCAAATCGGGAGATACTTACGATTGGCTGAAGAGCAAGGGATACGTGACTACGTTCATGAACTTTGGCGGAGAACAGCTTCATGTGCTACCGGCTTATGAGACTCGTGAAGAAACGCTTCGCAACATGCTGGCGAGTTCTGTAGAGCAAGGTGGGGGACAGGTCATTACCGAAACGACGGCCAAGAAGCTTATTACGGATACCGAGGGAGTGGTAACCGGCGTCATCGCCGAGAAGGCAGACGGAACAACGCTGGAGATAACAGCTAAGAGTGTCGTTATGGCGACGGGTGGATATGCCGGCAATAAGGAAATGGTGAAGGAAGCCTTTGGCTTTGAAGGAGTCAACGGCGGGCTCGGGCAGAACATTGGCGAGGGCCTGGAAATGGCCTGGGAAGCAGGCGCCAAAGTGCCGGACAATTTCGGCGGACAGATGCTGCATCAAACGTTGGCAAGAGCAACCAGCAATTTGAAGAAGGAATATTCATCCTTTGAAGCGAGCTACCCGGTAATGCTTAGCTATTTACCGACGCTGATGAATGTGGGCCCATCGGGTGCCCGTTTCAGAGATGAAGCCGCGACCTTGACGGCTGTAGCAGCGGCGAATACGAGTGCATTCAATGGGCCGTATCATCTGGTGGTTGTGTCGCAATCTCAGCTTAAAGCGCTGGAGACTCAAGGTATGAATGGCATTAAAGCGCCAAGTCTGCCGGGAATGCCGCCTGAATTCTACGCTGATTTTGCGGATCAATTCAAATTGGACACCCCATGGACGAATGTAGAAACGGTGTTCGAAGCGATGGTCAAGAACGGAGACGGCTACAAGGGGAATACGATTGAAGAACTGGCTCAAAATGCTGGAATGGATGCAGAAGTGTTCAAGGATGCATTTGAGCAATATACAGAAGCTACACAAAGCGGTGTGGACAGTGAATTTGGCAAGTCCAAGGAATATCTGCAACCTATGGGCGAAGGACCATACTACGCAGTGATTGCCGAAATCAATAACCTGGGTTCTGTCGGCGGCTTGCTGGTGAACAGCAAATTCCAGGTGCTCAATGACAAGCGGGTACCGGTCAAAGGCCTGTATGCAGTCGGTTTGGAATCCGAAGGAGTATTGTATAACGATACTTATGTGGGCAACGGCGTAGGTATTGGTTATTCCTTTACATCCGGACGACTTGGTGGCGAGAGTGCGGCAACTGGTGCATTAGGTAAGTAGAGTCGGAGTCAAAATATTGCGAGTAACAGATACAGAGGAGCTGTGCCCCTGGAACGATTAGCGTTCTGCCGGGCATGGCTCTTTTTTTGGTCCTGCTTATCCGAAGGTAAACGTTAGGGCCGACATGGCTCTTTCCCATGCTTAGGCGCATGTACGCAAAATACGAGTCATATAGTTAAAGGGACGGTGAATTCGCGGGAACGGGAGGTATATGTGACATGGATAATGTGGTGAGGGCAAATATGAAAATTTCCGATTTTCAGACGAAGGATGTCATTAATGTGGTAGACGGCAAACGGCTTGGTCATATCAGCGACTTGGAACTGGATCTGCGGCAAGGGGTAATCGAGGCTATCGTGGTTCCGGCGGGAGCTAAATTTATGGGGTTGTTTGGTGGGGGCAGCGATTTGATTATTCCCTGGCGAAACATTGTGAAGATAGGTTCTGATGTGGTACTGGTGAAGATGGAGGAGGCCAGGGAGCCAAGAGGGGGCGCCTACGATACTACGGTATATATCGATCGGGATGGAAAGGCCGAACGGCGGGTATAGAGGCAAGCAGCCCTGGCTTTATGGTAAACTATCAAGAGGTAGTTCAAAAAGTCGTCTTCCCAGGACGAAGCTGTGCGAGAAGCAAATTCGACATCGAATCTTGAATTCAGCCGGGCCTAGCATATGCTTCCGTAGTATGTTTCCTTCAGAAACATTTCAGTTGCTCACGTAGCTATGCTTCCGAAGTCGTTTTCTCCGAAAACGTGTAGCTCCGCTACTCAGTCCCTGACTTCATTCAACCTTCTTGGTCCTGAAAACCCGACTTTTTGAACACATATTGAAGAGGTAGTTCAAAAAATCTTCTTCCCAGAACGAAGCTGTTCAAAACTCATAATCTAAATAACCTTGACCAGGAGATGGATGATGGAACCGTTTATTAGCAATCCTAATCATAAGCAGCCGGAGCGCTTTGAACTTCGCTCCTGGAGTTTATTAATTCCTGAACTGAGCGTGGGGTTCACCGGGAGGTCAGGCGGGGTCGGAGAGGCCCCCTATGACGGGTTGAATCTTGCTTACCATGTGGGGGATAATCCCGCGCATGTGCTGGAGAATCGGCGCCTCCTGGCAGAGGAGCTGGGATTTGCTCCCGAGGCATGGACTTGCGGGGAGCAGATTCACGGTACGAACATTGCTGTGGTACGTGCAGAGGATGCTGGGCGAGGTTATCAGAACCGTCAAGATGCCTTCCAGCAAACCGACGGCTTGATTACCGATGTTCCCGGTGTCCTGCTCACTTCCTTCTATGCCGATTGTGTCCCCCTCTATTTTGTGGACCCTGTGCAGCGGGTCGTCGGTCTGGCCCATGCCGGTTGGAAGGGAACGGTAGCGGGAATGGCAACCGCGATGGTGTCCAGAATGGAGCAGGACTTCGGCAGCAGGCCGGCGAATATTCGCGCAGCCATAGGGCCAAGCATTGGGGAATGCTGCTATGAAGTAGACGAGAAGGTCATGGTGCAGGCGCGCCTAGCGCTACCCGAAGAGGGAGCGACGACGGAATCAGAATGGTGTTCTCCCTCGGTTCATGAAGGAAAAACGATGCTGAACTTGAAAGAATTGAATCGAATCATTATGATTAAAGCAGGAATATTGCCGACTCATATCGAATGTACAACTTGGTGTACAAGCTGTCATCCTGAATTTTTCTTCTCCTACCGTAAGCAAAACGGTGTAACAGGAAGGATGGCAAGCTGGATTGGCATGAAAGAGAGGTGATCCTTTCGTTGTCGCTGAAGGAACAGATTAAGCTAGTGGAAGAGCGAATTCAAGCGGCTTGCGAGCGTAGCGGACGAAGACGCGAGGACGTGCACATTGTAGCCGTCACCAAATACGTGTCATCGGACTTAACCCGCGCGGTCCTGGAGGAAGGAATTACCCATATTGGAGAGAACCGCCCTCAGCATGCCGTGCCGAAGTGGGAAGCGCTTGGTGGACAAGGCGTATGGCATTTCATCGGCCATTTGCAGAGCAGAAAGGTCAAAGATGTCATCGGTAGATTTCAATATATTCATTCGCTAGACCGCATTTCGCTGGCGAGTGAACTGGAGAAGCGGGCCGAGGGGCTGGATACTACGGTCTCCGCCTTTGTGCAGGTCAATGTATCCGGGGAGGCCTCCAAGCAGGGGATTACGCCTGAAACAGCGGCTGATTTCTTGCGCGAGATGCAAGCCTATCCCCATATTAAGGTCATTGGACTCATGACGATGGCTCCGATTGAGGATGATCCGGAGCGAACGAGACCCGTGTTCGGCAGGCTCCGCAAACTGCGTGACGAGTTGAACGATCTGGGCATCACCAATGAACCACTAACAGAGCTGTCGATGGGGATGTCAGGTGATTTTGAGGTGGCGATTGAGGAAGGGGCAACATGGGTGCGCCTAGGGACCATTTTAGTGGGGAAAGGGGAAGAGATGACATGGGAGTCATGAACCGGTTTATGAATTATCTAGGGCTGCAGGAAGAAGAGGAAGTTGTGGAGCGTGAACGTTTCTCCGATGCTGAGGATGATACAGAACTTGAAACTCCAAGCTTTGAATCCCGTAAAAATCAGAGAGGAAATAACGTTGTGAGCATTCACTCCCAGAAGAATGTGAAGGTTATTCTCTATGAGCCTCGTTCATATGATGAGGCACAGGAAATTGCCGATCATTTGCGTTCGCACCGATCGGTGGTTGTCAATTTGCAACGAGTGCGCAATGATCAGGCTATGCGCATTATCGATTTTCTGAGTGGAACAATTTATGCGTTAAGCGGCAGCATTTCCAAGATAGGCGGAAATATCTTTCTATGTACGCCCGACACCGTTGAAATTGAGGGTGCCATTACGGAAATACTAACCGAGGATCCTGACTATAACAGAATGAGGTGAAGACTGCTTGATAGGGACTATCGATTCTATCGTACTACTGCTTTACAATATCTATTTCTACATGATTTTGGTCTATATCTTGATGTCTTGGGTGCCGAATGCTCGCGAGAGCTTCATTGGCGAATTGCTTGGAAAGCTGGTTGAACCTTACCTGGCTCCATTCCGGCGCTTTATTCCTCCGATTATGGGAGCCATAGATATTTCCCCGATCGTGGCCTTGTTCGTGTTGCGCCTGGCCGTCTACGGATTACTGAGCGTGCTGCACTTTATCATCATCAGGTAACGTGAATTCAATGCGAACAGAACTATATGAGCATTTCAGTCCGGAAGAACGTCCCTTTGTGGACCGGGCTTGGGAATGGGTTGTCAACGCAGGGGAATACCATGAGGTCAAGCGTAGCGATTTTCTCGATCCAAGACAGGGGTACATCCTGGAATCGCTCGCGAATCGTCACCCGGATGTGACGATTCGGCTGGATGGCGGTTATGAAGGTGCTGAACGGTGCCGCGCGCTAATAGCTCCTGATTATCGGGACCTTAGTGAAGAAGCGATGGGTATGAAGGTGCTGGCAGTTACTTCGGGAGACCAGAAGTTTCTTTCACTTCAGCACGGTGATTATTTGGGTTCGATTTTGGGCTTGGGACTTAAGCGGGACAAGATCGGTGATATCCATGTGCTGGAGGATGGCTGCCATGTAGTGATAGCTGAAGAGATTGCTCCATTTGTGGAACTCCATCTTCGCCAAGTGCACCGTGTGGGTGTAATGACGGATATTTTGGAGCTAAGCGAGCTAAGAAGGATAGAGAAGGAGCTAGAGCCGCTGGACTTGACGGTGGCTTCTTTAAGGTTGGATGGCATTGCCAGCGACGTATTTAGGCTTAGCCGCACCAAGGTACTGCTCCCGATTAAGGCGGGGCGTTGCCGGGTGAACTGGCGTGTTGAGGAGGACCCCTCCAAGCCGCTTAAGGTAGGAGATATCGTAGCACTGCAAGGATTTGGTCGTTTTAAGGTGCTTGAAGTAGATGGATTGACCAAAAAAGGGAGACATCGTGTCAAAATCGGTAAATTTGTGTGATTGGCTTTGCAGGAGATGCTGAATTCTTGTCGAATAAGATAGTTCAAACTATCTATTGTCACATGGATATGGATAATGACCGCGTCTTCCCCATTGTGGGAAGTTCTCGAAAATTATAGGAGGTGGGGATCATGCCATTAACGCCGTTAGATATACATAACAAAGAGTTCTCCAGACGAATTCGCGGTTATGATGAAGATGAAGTCAATGAATTTCTTGATCAGGTTATTAAGGACTATGAAATTGTGATCCGTGAGAATAAAGAGCTTCATAATCAACTGCTTACGATACAGGAGAAGCTGGATCACTTCTCCAATATTGAAGAGACACTTAGCAAGACGATTATTGTGGCTCAGGAAGCTGCAGATGAAGTCAGAAATAACGCTAAGAAAGAAGCCCAGCTCATCGTGAAGGAAGCGGAGAAGAATGCTGACCGCATTGTGAACGAGTCGCTTGGCAAATCCCGCAAGGTGGCCCTGGAGGTTGAAGAGCTGAAGAAGCAAGCATCCATCTACAGAGCGCGGTTCCGGACATTAGTAGAAGCTCAGCTTGACCTGCTCGCAAGCGACGGCTGGGATACGCTGGATACTCGTGAGCAAGCTAGTGATAAGGGACGGGAAGTACCGGAGTTATATTAATCTAGATACTGCAATTCATAAATGCCATTTGCCTTTCCGTGAGGAGCAGCAAATGGCATTTTGTTAGGCCTCATTGACATGAAAGTACTAAATGCGTTATAACTATGTACATAATGTACTTGAATAGGTTACACATTTGATGATGGGAACCAGTACACCGCGATTTTGTTCCCCAGAGAGTTGGCGATTTGCTGCAAGCCAACGTTCGAAGCGCGAGTGGAAGATCGTCCCGGAGAAGCCAAGCTGAAATGGTTAAGTAAGCTTTGCCGGCTGTCGGCCGTTATACCGACCCCATATGAAGCGTATGGGATCAAGGTGTCATGTTCGCCTGAAGCACAGTGTCGTTTTAATTAGTGCTTTCTAGGTTCATGGAACAAGGGTGGTAACGCGAGCCAGGTCTCGTCCCTTTTGGGGCGAGGCTTTTTTGTTTTTTTATGTAAACAAGTGAAAGGAAGCGAAAACATGAAAAAAGTGGATGTCAGAGAACATGCGCGTACGCGCGACCTGCGGATTTTGGACAAATGGAATCGGGAGGATACGTTCAAGCGGAGCATTGAGAACCGCAAGGATCGGCCGAATTATGTATTTTACGAGGGTCCACCTACGGCCAATGGCTTACCGCACATCGGTCATGTGTTGGGACGTGTCATCAAGGATTTTGTCGGTCGCTACCAGACGATGAAGGGCTACCGGGTTGTTCGTAAAGCGGGATGGGATACGCATGGCTTGCCGGTTGAACTTGGGGTTGAGAAGGAACTGGGCATTTCCGGGAAGCAGGAGATTGAGAAATACGGCATTGAAGCGTTCGTCAAGAAATGTAAGGACAGCGTGTTTGGCTATGAGAAGCAATGGCGTGAATTCACCGAAGCCATCGCCTATTGGACAGACTTGGATGACCCTTATATTACCCTTAATAATAGCTATATCGAGAGCGTCTGGAACATTCTGGCGACGATTCATGATAAGGGATTGTTATATCGTGGGCATCGGGTTAGCCCATATTGTCCTTGTTGTCAGACATCCCTGAGTTCTCATGAAGTTGCACAGGGCTATGAGGATGTGAAGGACCTTAGTGCTACCGCCAAGTTCAAGCTTCAGGATTCCGGCGAATACGTGCTGGCTTGGACCACTACTCCATGGACATTGCCGGCTCACGTAGCGCTGGCGATGAATCCCGAGATGGAATATGCCAAGGTGCAGCAAGAAGATGGTGTGTACATTGTGGCCAAGAACCTGGTTGAGAAAGTGATGAAGGGCGATTACACGGTGTTGTCGACTCATCGGGGAGCCGAATTTATTGGCAAAACCTACACACCACCATTTGGCTACATCAAAGCAGATAAAATCAACGTGATCGTAGGCGCTTCGTTCGTAACAGATGCAAGCGGTACGGGAATCGTGCATATGGCACCGGCTCATGGCGAGGACGACTATCGTGTTTGTCGCGAGAACGGTATCAGCTTCGTCAGTGTGGTGAACGGTCAAGGCCGGTACACGGATGAGGTTACAGATTTTGCCGGGCGCTTTGTGAAGGATTGCGACCTTGATATTGTGAAGATGTTATCGGAGCAAGGTTTGCTATATAGCAAGGAAAAATACGAGCACAGCTATCCATTCTGCTGGCGCTGCAAATCGCCGCTGCTCTACTACGCGATGGAGAGTTGGTTCATTGAAACGACCGCTGTTAAGGATCAGTTGATTGCCAACAACAATTCGGTTGAATGGTATCCCGGACATGTCCGCGAAGGACGCTTTGGTAAATTCCTTGAAGAATTGGTCGATTGGAACATTAGCCGGAACCGTTATTGGGGCACGCCGCTTAATGTGTGGGTATGTTCGGATTGTGGAGAACAATTCGCGCCACACAGCTTACAGGAGCTTCGCGAACATGCCGTAGGCGAGATCAGCGAAGATCTTGAGTTGCATAAGCCATACGTGGATGAAGTCCAGGTACGTTGTCCACATTGCGAGAGCGGTGTAATGACGCGTACAAGCGAAGTTATTGATGTGTGGTTCGACAGTGGCTCGATGCCGTTCGCGCAGCATCATCATCCGTTTGAGAATGAGGAGACCTTCCAGGAGCAATACCCGGCCGATATGATTTGCGAAGGGATCGATCAGACGCGCGGTTGGTTCTACAGCTTGCTCGCCGTATCTACGTTATATACCGGCAAGGCACCATACAAAGCGGTCATTGCCACAGGACATGTGTTGGACGAGAACGGACAGAAGATGTCCAAATCCAAAGGGAACGTGATCGACCCTTGGGAGATCATCAACGAGTTTGGTACGGATGCGTTCCGTTGGGCCTTGCTGTCCGATAGCGCACCTTGGAACAGCAAACGGTTCTCGAAGGGAATTGTGGGTGAAGCCAAATCGAAGGTGATTGATACTTTGGTTAATACTCATGCTTTCCTGACGCTGTATGCGGGTATTGACGGTTACAAACCGGAGGAGCATCCGTATCGTCCATCCAGCAATAAGCTGGATCGTTGGATTCTTTCACGGTTAAATAGTCTGATTCCTGTTATTGATAAGGGACTTGCGGTTAATGATTATGTAAATGCTGCGCAAGCTATTGAAGGTTTCGTCGACGAATTGAGTAACTGGTATATCCGCCGGTCGCGTGATCGTTTCTGGGGAAGTGGTCTGGGTGAAGATAAAGTATCGGCCTATCAGACACTCATCCATGTATTGCTGACTGTCTCTAAGCTGATTGCTCCGTTTGCGCCGATGATCGCTGAGGATATCTTTACTAATCTCGGTGGTGGAGAGAGTGTGCATTTGGCGAATTATCCAGAGCCGGATGAGACTTTGATCGATTTGGAGCTAGAGCAAGATATGGAAAGCGCACGGCAAATTGTTGAGCTTGCTCGCAATGTCCGCAACGAGAGTGGCATCAAGACACGCCAGCCTTTGTCCAGCTTGATTGTCTCCATGGATCGTCATTTTGCGGTTGAAGAATACGAGGAGATCATTAAGGAAGAGATCAATGTCAAGGCGATCGAGATTGAACATAGCGACAGCGGCTTTGTTGATTTCACCCTGAAGCTCAATTTAAAGGTGGCTGGTAAAAAATACGGCAAGAATGTCGGCTTTTTGCAGGGTTATCTGAAGGGGCTTGAGGCTGAGCAGACTCGGGCAATCGTGGACCAGGGGCAATTCTCCATTGTATCTGCGGATGGTGAAGAGCTAACGGTAACGGCGGAAGAGTTGCTGATCGAAAAGCAAGCCAAACCGGGTTTTGCTTCAGCTTCGGGATATGGATTGACGGTGGCGCTGAATACAGATATCACTCCTGAATTGGAGCAGGAGGGTTGGGTTCGCGAAGTGGTGCGTGCCGTGCAGGATACGCGCAAGAAGCTTGATTTGGCCATCGAGAAGCGCGTCCAGCTTACCCTGGATGTAGATGATGAGTTGAAGGCGGCTATTCAGGCCTTTGAACATGTATTGCGGGAGAATGTATTGGTTAATGAGCTTACCTTCGGGAAGGCGGAAGGAAAACCGGAAACGGCCGATCTTGGCCAGAAGACAATCCAGCTTTGGATTCATTGATGCTTAGCCTGTAACGACGTGCTACTGGGCTGCATGGGTCTGTTTCAGGTGGAACATAATAGATAAAGGTTGAACATGTACTAAAAGTATGCAAATGAGCCCTGGGTAAATCTCTGCATGGCAGAGAGCCGGGCTCGTTTGCGCTAATAAAGGGAAAATCTTGCGGCCATTTATGGGGAGGGGAAGCTAATGACTCGTAGTCAACAAACACCTATCGAACCACCAGCCGAATACCCGGAAAATCCCGAAGAACAAATGAATGCAATTTATCGTCTGACGTTGAAATGGACTAGGCAATTGGAGAAATCACGTATTGCCGAATATACGGAGCTGCTGAATCGTCCCTGGCGTCTGGTTTGGCTGAACCTGATATCCGGCACAGCCCGCGGCGTTGGAATTGCGATAGGGTTCACCTTTTTTGCGGCTACCATCATTTATGTGCTTCAAATCTTAGGAGCACTTAATTTGCCGATTATCGGTGATTACATCGCTGACATTGTACGGATTGTGCAAAGACAGCTTGAGCTTGATTATTAAAGAGGTTGTTCAAAAAGTCGTCTTCCCAGGGAGCCTTGATTATTCCAAGGAGTCTTCGCTCTCTAGATGTTCTTCGGCATCCATATGCTGGCGATAAGCATGGTTGCGGTAAAAGCAGGCGTGCTGACCATAAATATCGGTGGCGATGAAGCTCTCATAAGGCTCTACGAACCCCTCCAACTCGGTGGGGCTTTCGTTCTCAAGCTCATTGTATTCAGCCATATCCGAGTTTTCAATGATGGCGGGAACGCCAGACGTGCCAAAGCGCTCCAGCGCCTGCCAGGTATCCTCACCGTCGAAGCCATTCTGGTCGTCCCGATCATCCAGATTTGTTCGTCCAAATGAAGGGGCCAAGATAATCTCCTCCACCGGACGGCTGGTGGAAACCGAGGTTTGCGGACTATGTTCTAAGCAATAAGCTGTTTCGGGGATAGCTTCAAGCCGTTCAAATTCGATGGGACGACCGCAGACGGTGCAAGTACCGTAGCTTCCATCCTCAAGCCGCTTCATGGCGTCCTCGATACGGGTAAGGTGCAATTGTTGGTGTTCTGCCAAAGCCAAATCCTTACCACGTTCGTACATTTCCGAGCCAAGATCAGCGGGATGGTTATCAATAACGCTTAATTCATCTGTTTGATCACGCAGGGAGCTTGCTATTCCATGACGTTGGCCGTCTTGCTGCTGATGAACAAGGGAGTCATGGGTTACGGTCAGCTTAGCTGTAAGCTGTTCCAGTTGAGTTGCTGTTAAATGAGACATAAGCTTGCTGCTCCTTTCGTTCTATATCTACGGATATTTTGCACAGAATCAAGACGAAATACCTAAGGAAAAACCTTTCGCGCATGGACGGGCCAATTCCCGCTGTGCTACAATAAACAAGGCTTGAACGTGGAACATCCTGCCGCTTCACGCGGACAGGAAATGAAAAACGAGGTGACTTGCCGCGTGGTATATTTCTTGATTGCATTAATTGTGTTTCTCATTGATCAGGGGACAAAATACTTGATCGCAACCCGTTTGACCATCGGAGAGCAAATTCCGGTCATCGGTGATTTCTTTCTGATTACGTCCCATCGCAACCGGGGCGCCGCATTCGGCATTTTGCAGGATCAGCGCTGGTTCTTTATCGTAATAACAACCGTGGTCGTAATCGGAATTATTTGGTATTTGCAAAAAGTGAAGCATCAGCCTAATAAAATGCTGCCTACAGCGTTGTCTCTCGTGCTGGGCGGTGCCATTGGCAATTTCCTGGACCGGGCTATAAGCGGCGAAGTCGTGGATTTTCTCCAGTTTAATTTCGGTAATTATACATTTCCGATCTTCAACGTGGCAGACTCCTGCATCGTGGTGGGCGTAGCCTTGATCATTCTGGATTCGTTGATGGAGATTCGCCGGGAGAAGCAAATTGCAGCAGCGCAGCAAGATCATGAGGAGAAGGTATGAGTTCAAGTAAGCCCTATGAGGCAGAAGCAGATGAGCAACTGGAGTGGGTAGTCAGTCCTGCCGAAGCCAAGGAACGAATTGATAAATACGTGAAGCAGCAGTTAGGCGAAGAGGTATCCCGTAGCCAAATTCAATTGTGGATTGAGGCGGGAAACCTTGTTGTTAACGGCACTTCTGTGAAGACCAATTATAAGCTCACTTCAGGAGACGTGATTTGTCTAACCGTACCCGAAGCTGAAGCCACAGAGATTGAACCAGAGGATATCCCGCTTGATATTTATTATGAAGACCGGGATGTCATCGTGGTTAATAAGCAGCGGGGAATGGTCGTGCATCCCGCTCCAGGACATGCCTGCGGGACCTTGGTGAATGCCTTGATGTTTCATTGCCGCGATCTATCCGGCATCAATGGTGAACTGCGTCCGGGGATTGTGCATCGGATTGATAAGGATACGTCAGGGCTAATTATGGCAGCCAAGAATGATAAGGCTCACGCGTCGCTGGCGTCTCAATTGAAGGAACATTCCGTGACCAGAAAATATTTCGCACTGGTGCATGGCAACGTAAGTCATGATCAGGGTACAGTGGATGCGCCAATCGGGCGTGACCCACAGGATCGCAAGATGTATACCGTTATTGAGCGCAACAGCAAGCAGGCAATTACGCATTTTCACGTTGTTGAACGCTTTGGGGATTACACCTTGCTGGAGCTGAAGCTGGAGACTGGTCGTACTCACCAAATCCGCGTACACATGAAGTTTATCGGTCATCCGCTGGTGGGAGACCCACTCTATGGACGAAGTAAGGGGATTAAGATGAACGGTCAGGCGTTGCATGCGGCTGTGCTGGGATTTGAACATCCCGAGGATGCACGGTATCTGGAGTATTCAGCTCCGATTCCCGAGGATATGGAAGCTTTATTAGTATCGCTTAGGAATCGTTAAGATAGCTTCGGAATGTACATGTCCAGGAGACAGCCTGATCAAATAGTACAAACGATCAGGTGATTAATCCATTCAATATTGATTCCGCTTCCTGCATATTTATATTGCGCAGATTTTTTTTATGATATGAAGGAGTGGAACTTTGATATGAGTACGTTGAACGGGCAAGAGACCTACATTCAGCAGCAATTTGCAGAACGAATTGGCGGATCGAACTATGGTAAAGATACCGCTATTTATAAATTTGAGAAGATAAAACGGGCTAAGGCCGCGGCAAAAAAAGATTTTCCAGACGTTGAATTAATTGATATGGGTGTTGGTGAACCTGACGATATGGCGGATGCTGGCATCGTTGCCAAGCTAGCCGAAGAAGCAGCTAAGCCGGAAAATCGCGGCTACGCTGATAACGGTATTCCGGAGTTTAAAGAGGCTGCTGCCACCTATTTGCATGAGGTGTTTGGCGTAGAGGGTATTGACCCGGTAACGGAGGTTGTGCATTCCATTGGTTCAAAGCCAGCGATTGCCATGCTTCCGTCTTGCTTCATTAACCCAGGAGATATCACGATTATGACGGTTCCCGGATATCCGGTTATCGGTACACATACCAAATATCTGGGTGGTCAGGTGTATACCGTTCCGTTGACGGAAGAGAATCAATTCCTTCCGGATCTGGATGCCATTCCGGGGGAGATTGCCGAGAAGGCAAAGTTGCTGTATCTGAATTACCCTAACAATCCGACTGGAGCAAGCGCAACACCGGAATTTTTCGCCAAAGTGGTGGATTGGGCTAAGAAATATCATGTTATTGTCGTGCATGATGCTCCGTATTCAGCATTGACCTATGATGGGGTAAAGCCGCTCAGCTTCTTATCCGTGCCTGGAGCGAAGGATGTGGGCGTTGAGCTTCATTCCTTGTCCAAGTCTTATAACATGACGGGTTGGAGAATTGGATTTGTTGCCGGTAATCCGTTGATTGTCAAGGCCTTCAGCGACGTGAAGGATAATAATGATTCCGGCCAATTCATTGCTATTCAGAAGGCGGGGGCGTACGGGCTTGAGCATCCCGAGATTACGGAGAAGATTGCGGCTAAATATTCCCGTCGGCATGAGCTGCTGGTTGCTGCATTAAATGACTTGGGATTTACCGCCAAGAAGCCGAAAGGTTCGTTCTTCTTGTACGTGAAGGCTCCGAGTGGTGTAGAGGGTGGCCCTACCTTTGCTACGGCTGAAGATTTCTCCCAGTATTTAATCCGTGAGAAGTTAATTTCGACGGTACCGTGGGATGATGCCGGACATTATGTACGCTTCTCTGTGACCTTCATTGCGCATGGCGAAGAAGAGGAACGTCGTGTTATCTCAGAAATCAAACGTCGTTTGGGCGAAGTGAAGTTTATTTTTTAGTGTGAAGTAGCTTGAGAGTTGCCTTCAAGGGGTCTTTTTCAGACCTGAGGCAGCTCTTTTTTTATTTTATGCAACGGAACCCCATACACTATAAAATATAGTTGAATAAATATAACTTAAAATGTATAATTATTAGCATAAAGCGAGTTTATGATACTTACGGCTTACGTATATTTTCCGGCCGGGCGTCTTGACAGGCTAACCTCCTTCTGTCATAATTCATGTAAATCATAAGCACCTTTAATTCAGTCCCGTGAGGCTGGCAAGGTAACGTGAATGGGGAAATGGGGTAGACTACGCTCATATGCAGCGATTCTGCCCAAGACCCACGTGACAGTCATGGTCATACTATGACTGAGGACTCCTTGCCCGAATCAGGCAAGGAGTCTTTTTTATGCGCCATCACGGACCCGAACTAGGTGAACATCGTCCTTAAGGAGGTCGTAAGCTGTGAGCATCGAAAGTCATATCATTATGGATGAAACGGCGATTCGGAGGGCATTGACAAGAATTGCACATGAAATTTTGGAACGTAATAAAGGAATTGAAGGTTGTGTGCTGGCAGGGATCAAAACCAGAGGGGTGCATCTGGCGAAGCGGTTAGCTGAGCGGCTGGAGAGCATAGAGGGAAAGGCCATTCCATGGGGAGAGCTGGATGTAAGGAATTATCGCGATGACACGGAGAGCTCGGTACGCGGAACGAGTAAAGCGACCTTCCCGGTCTCCATTCATGGGAAGAAAGTCATCCTGTTGGATGATGTTCTCTACACGGGACGCACCATCCGCGCGGCGATGGATGCCATCATGGATTGCGGGCGGCCGGAATCGATTCAACTTGCGGTGCTGGCTGACCGGGGACATCGGGAATTGCCGATACGAGCTGATTACATCGGGAAGAATGTTCCAACCTCACGCTCAGAAGAAATAGAAGTGCTCCTGACAGAGCAGGATGGCAGTGACATGGTTCGTATCCTGCATACGCGGGAGGGGAACTGAGCATGGGAATGACAGCGAACGCGGTGAAAGAGCGCAGCCTTCTGGGGCTGAAGGATTTAAGTGCGGATGAGATCAACTCCATCCTGAATCGGGCAGCCTATTGGGATGCAAGAGAAGAGAAAATGATTCCGGTGCTGAAGGATTCATTTGTAGCTAACATGTTTTTTGAGAATAGTACGCGAACCCGGTTTTCCTTCGAAATGGCAGAAAAGCGGCTTGACGCTCAAGTGTTGAACTTTGCGGCCGCGGCTTCCAGCGTGGAGAAGGGCGAATCGATATATGATACGGTGCGGACGCTGGAATCTATGGGAATCGATGCTGGAGTCATTCGCTTGAAGCCCATCGGTATGCTAGCTGAGCTGGCGAATAAGGTGAGTGTGCCTCTGGTGAATGCCGGGGATGGCAATAACGAGCACCCTACGCAAGCCTTACTGGATCTGTATACGATGAAGCAGCAATTTGGAGAATTAAGCGGCCTGAAGGTGTCCATTATCGGGGACATTCAGCATAGCCGGGTAGCCCGCTCTAATCTGTGGGCCCTGCAGAAGTTCGGGGCCGAGGTCAAGCTTTGTGCACCGCAAAATATGCAGGCTCCGGAGCTCTCAGCCTACGCGCCTTACGTCACGATGGATGAAGCGCTCTGTGCCGATGTGGTGATGATGCTCAGAGTTCAATTGGAACGGCATCATGTCGGCATTTTTAGCTCGACAGAAGATTACCGTATGCAATATGGACTAACCGAAGAACGGGCCGGACGGCTGGCCCCACACGCCCTAATTATGCATCCGGCTCCAGTCAACCGGGGTGTGGAAATTGATGATGCGGTTGTGGAACATCCGCAGTCACGGATTTTCAAACAGATGCAGAACGGCGTACCCATTCGTATGGCGGTCATGGAGCGAGCGTTATTGTAGACTTTTGCCCGATGACGGACGAGTGGGCGTGAGGATGAAATCGGAACGTATTAGAGCGGAGGGTACAGGGATGAGCTTTATAATCGATAATGCAAACATTTTGAATGGACACGGGGAGCAGGAACTCTCCCGGATTACGATAGAAAATGGCTTGATCGTCAGTATCGAGCGAGTTAGGGAGGATGGAACTCCGGTAGATGGGGCTACACAGGTGCTGGATGCCAAAGGCAAGCTGGTGACTCCAGGCTTCATCGATATGCATGTGCATTTGCGGGAGCCGGGTTTTGAGCATAAGGAAACGATTGAGACGGGTTCACGTTCAGCGGCCAAGGGAGGATTCACTACAATCGCTTGTATGCCGAATACGAAGCCAGTTACGGATAACCCGGAAACGGTCAGTATGGTCAAGCAAAAAGGGGATGCAGCGGGTTTCGTTAACGTGCTACCCTATGCGGCGATCACCAAAAGCGAGCTGGGCCGGGAGCTTACCGACTTTGCGGCATTAAAAGCCGCAGGAGCCATCGGCTTCACGGATGATGGTGTTGGTGTGCAAAACGCGCAGATGATGAAGGATGCTATGAAGCTGGCTGCTTCCCTGGATATGCCGGTCATTGCGCACTGCGAGGATAATTCGCTGGTGGAAGGCGCGCCGGTGGCTGAAGGGGAATTTGCCCGCAAGCATGGGCTGAAGGGGATTCCGAACGAATCGGAGGCGATTCATGTCGGTCGGGACATTCTGCTGGCAGAAGCAACCGGGGTGCATTATCATGTATGCCATGTTAGTACCGAGCAGTCGATTCGCCTGATTCGTCAGGCCAAGGAAATCGGCATCCGTGTCACAGCAGAGGTATGCCCGCACCATTTGCTACTCTCGGAAGAAGACATTCCTGAACTGGATGCCAACTGGAAAATGAATCCCCCCCTGCGTTCCAAGCGGGATGTGGAAGCCTGTATTGCTGCGCTGGAGGATGGAACCATCGACATCGTGGTGACCGACCACGCTCCGCATAGTGCGGAGGAGAAGGCCAAGGGCATGCAACTTGCACCGTTCGGCATTGTTGGCTTCGAGACAGCCTTCCCGCTGCTGTACACCAAGTTTGTCGCAGAAGGACGCTGGAGTCTGGATTTCCTGGTCGGACGGATGACAGCCGATCCCGCTCGCGTCTTTGGATTAAGTACAGGGAAATTGGAGCCAGGTGCGAAAGCCGACTTAACGATTGTGGATCTGGAGCAAGAACGAGCGGTTGATCCAGAGACCTTTGCCTCCAAGGGACGCAATACCCCGTTCACTAGCTGGAAGCTGAAGGGCTGGCCTGTGGCGACCATCGTCAAGGGCAAGCTCGTTTGGTCGGAGTGATTGAAGACAAGATATAAATACCTTTAAAAGTGATGCATAAAGGAGTGCTGAAAGATGCAGGCAAGATTGTTGTTGGAGGACGGCACGTTGTTTACCGGAACCTCGTTTGGAGCAGAAGGGGACAAAACCGGCGAAGTCGTTTTTAATACAGGGATTACAGGCTACCAAGAGGTTCTGTCCGATCCATCTTATTGCGGTCAAATCGTGACGATGACCTATCCGCTAATCGGAAACTACGGAATTTCGCGTGATGACTTCGAATCCGTTGCACCGTCGATCCACGGCTTTGTCGTCCGCCGTTATGAACCAACCCCAAGCAACTGGCGGGCGCAGTACAATTTGGGTGACCTGCTTAAGGAGTACGGCATTCCCGGCATTACCGATATTGATACACGGATGCTGACCCGCTTGATTCGTCATCAAGGGACGATGAAAGGGATTTTGACGACATCAACCAAGTCGATTGAAGAACTACAAGAAATGATGCTCGCAACAAGCATTTCCGAGCTGCGCAATCAAGTGGCGCAAACCTCGACACAACATGTCTACAGTAGCCCGGGCTCCAAGGAGCGGATCGTGCTGGTAGACTTCGGGGCGAAAAGTGGTATTTTGCGCGAACTGAACAAACGGGATTGCGACGTAGTGATTGTGCCGCACAACACAACGGCCGAAGAAATTCGTCGCCTCCATCCTGACGGAATCCAATTGTCCAATGGACCTGGGGACCCGAAGGATGTTCCTTATGCCGTAGACATGATCTCCGAACTGCTTGGTGAATA
Source organism: Paenibacillus sp. 1SOY10 (assembly GCF_056836745.1). Lineage (NCBI taxonomy): Bacteria > Bacillati > Bacillota > Bacilli > Caryophanales > Paenibacillaceae > Paenibacillus > Paenibacillus sp. 1SOY10. The sequence goes on from NZ_JBXENK010000002.1 coordinate 514,147, forward strand.
TCCGATCTTCGGCATTTGCCTGGGACATCAACTGTTTGCCCTTGCTTCGGGTGCGGATACCGAGAAGCTGAAATTCGGACATCGCGGTGGCAATCATCCGGTGAAAGAACTGGCCTCAGGACGCTGCTATATTACCTCGCAGAACCACGGTTATACCGTCAACGAAGCTTCCATCTCCGGTACGGAATTGGAAGTTACGCATATCAACAATAATGATAAGACTATAGAAGGCTTGCAACATAAGAAGTATCCGGCATTCTCGGTGCAGTACCACCCAGAGGCAGCTCCGGGACCATATGACAATAGCTATCTATTCGATCGATTCATCGAGATGATTCGTGAGCACAAACGGTTGTACCCGCAAAAGCCTCGTCAGGCCGAGATTATGGCCGCTGCGAAAGGAGAATTGTAATTCCATGCCGATCAAAAAAGACCTAAAGAAGATTCTCGTTATCGGCTCCGGGCCGATCGTTATCGGTCAGGCGGCCGAGTTTGACTATGCTGGAACGCAAGCCTGTCAGGCCCTTAGAGAAGAAGGCGTCGAGGTTGTGCTGATTAACAGTAACCCGGCTACCATCATGACAGATACGAACATGGCCGATAAGGTTTACATCGAGCCGATTACTCTGGAGTTTGTTACGCAGATTATCCGTCAGGAACGTCCTGATGGTCTGTTGCCAACGCTCGGCGGACAAACGGGCTTGAATATGGCTGTGGAGTTGGCTCGTGCAGGCGTGTTAGAGCGGGAGAACGTGAAGCTGCTGGGAACACAGTTAACTTCCATCGAGAAGGCAGAGGATCGGGACTTGTTCCGCGAGCTGATGCGTGAACTGGAGCAACCGGTACCGGATAGCACAATTATTACTACGCTGGAGGAAGCCCTGAATTTCGCAGAAGAGATTGGGTACCCTCTTATTGTGCGGCCAGCTTATACACTTGGCGGTACGGGCGGCGGTATTTGCGCCACGGAAGAGGAACTGCGAGAGACCGTTGCTTCGGGGATTCGCTACAGTCCCATCGGACAATGCCTGATCGAGAAATCGATTGCTGGCATGAAGGAAGTCGAATATGAAGTTATGCGGGATGCCAACGACAACTGCATCGTGGTCTGCAATATGGAGAACTTCGATCCTGTCGGTGTACATACCGGGGACAGCATTGTCGTAGCGCCAAGCCAGACTCTTTCCGACCGCGAATATCAAATGCTGCGCTCCGCGTCGCTCAAGATCATTCGTGCGCTTAACATTGAAGGTGGATGTAACGTACAATTTGCGCTGGATCCCCAAAGCTTCCAATACTATGTTATTGAAGTGAATCCGCGGGTGAGCCGCTCTTCGGCCCTAGCTTCCAAAGCTACGGGATATCCAATCGCCAAGATGGCAGCCAAGATTGCCCTTGGCTATACGCTGGACGAAATCATTAATCCAGTGACTGGGCAAACCTATGCTTGCTTCGAGCCAACACTCGACTATATCGTCAGCAAAATTCCACGTTGGCCGTTTGATAAATTCATCCATGCCAACCGGAAGCTGGGCACGCAAATGAAGGCAACTGGCGAGGTGATGGCAATTGGCCGAACCTTCGAGGAATCGATCCAGAAGGCCATTCGCTCGCTGGAAATCGGTACGCACCGCCTGTATTTGAAAGGGGCAGATAAGCTGGATGACGAGACGCTGAACACGCGGCTCATCAAAGCGGACGACGAGCGTCTGTTCCTGATTGCCGAAGCTTTCCGTCGCGGTTATACGCTGCAACAAATTCACGATTTGACCCAGATTGATTGGTGGTTCCTGGACAAAATCGAGAGATTGGTGGCCTTCGAGGCAGAAATCACGCGTGATGCGCAGCTTGATTACGATACGCTGTACCAGGCGAAGCGTCTGGGCTTTACGGACCGGGCGATTGCCGAGCTTCGGGCTGCGGCTCAGCCGGCCGGCACGCATTTGGCCGAAGCAGATGTTAGAGACTACCGTCTGGAGCACGGCTTGCGCCCTGTATACAAAATGGTTGATACTTGTGCGGCCGAATTCGAAGCCTCCACTCCTTATTACTACTCTACCTATGAGACGGAGAACGAAGTGCTGCGGACGGATAAGGAGAAGATTGTTGTACTTGGCTCCGGTCCGATTCGCATCGGGCAAGGGATTGAATTTGACTACTCGACGGTGCATGCCGTCTGGGCGATTCAGAAGGCCGGCTACGAAGCGGTTATCATTAATAACAACCCGGAGACAGTATCTACGGACTTCAATACCTCGGATCGTCTCTACTTCGAGCCTTTGTTCTTCGAAGATGTTATGAACGTAATCAACGAAGAGAAGCCGGTTGGCGTTATCGTGCAATTCGGTGGACAGACAGCGATTAACCTCGCGGCACCTCTGCAAGAGGCAGGCGTGCGAATTCTAGGAACATCGCTGGAAAGCATCGATGAAGCGGAGGACCGCAAACGGTTTGAGGCATTGCTGTCACGCCTGGATATTGCCCAGCCACAAGGCAGCACAGTAACTTCGGTAGAAGCCGCAGTAGGCACGGCACAGTCACTGGGTTACCCGGTGCTGGTCAGACCTTCCTATGTCTTGGGGGGCCGGGCGATGGAGATTGTCTACTCGGATGCCGAGTTGCTGAAATACATGGAAGAAGCGGTGAATATCAATCCACAGCATCCGGTGCTGATCGACCGTTACATGCTGGGCAAGGAAGTCGAGGTCGATGCGATCTGCGACGGAGAAACGGTACTGATTCCGGGGATCATGGAGCATATTGAACGGGCCGGAATTCACTCTGGAGACTCGATCGCTGTCTATCCACCACAGCACCTGTCCGATGAATTGAAGGAGAAGATTGCGCTTATTACGATCAAGATTGCCCGCGAACTGAACACGGTCGGGCTGGTCAATATCCAGTTTGTCATCTACAAAGGTGAAGTGTACGTCATCGAGGTGAACCCACGTTCCTCGCGGACGGTGCCATTCCTCAGCAAAGTGACCAACATACCGATGGCTAATGTGGCAACGCAGTGCATTCTTGGCACCAAGCTGAGCGATCTGGGCTACAAGGACGGCCTATGGCCAGAGAGCAGTCAGGTAGCGGTCAAGGTTCCAGTCTTCTCCTTCGCCAAGCTGCGCCGGGTAGAGCCGACCTTGGGACCGGAGATGAAATCCACCGGGGAAGTCATGGGACGCGATCCGCAATATGCCAAAGCGTTGTACAAGGGCTTGATCGGGGCTGGAATGAAAATTCCGGCGACAGGCGCCATCATTGCAACGGTAGCTGATAAAGATAAACAAGAAGCGGTGGAGCTATTGCGTGGCTTCTACCAGCTAGGCTATCAAATCATTGCGACCGACGGTACGGCTTCGGCTTTGATTGAAGCCGGCATTCATGTCACGACAGTCTACAAGCTGTCGGAAGGGGTGCCGAACATTCTGGATCTGATTCGGAATGGGGAAGCCCACTTTGTCATCAATACACTGACCAAGGGCAAGGCACCGGAACGGGATGGCTTCCGTATTCGCCGTGAAGCCGTAGAGAACGGGGTAGTCTGCATGACCTCGCTGGATACGGTTCGCGCTTTGCTGGAGATGCTGGAGACGATTAACTTCTCCTCCCAAGCAATGCCGTCATTATAAAAGAAGTTCAAAGCTAAGAACCAACTACACTTAAGCGGCGGCTCGGAAGCAAATAGCTTCGGAGCCGCACGCATGACTGGGGGAGCCAATTTGCGTTCATTTGAAGAAGCGGCCGGCAGGCTGATCGTCGGACTGGACTTTCCGGAGGCGAAGCAGGCAAGAAATCTCTTGAAGGAGCTTGCGGGAATTCCTTGTTATATGAAGGTTGGCATGCAGCTCTTTTATACGGCTGGACCCGATTTCATCCGTGAGCTGAAGGGGCAGGGCTACTCCGTTTTTCTAGATGTAAAAATGCATGATATACCGAATACCGTTAAGGGCGGGGCGAACAGTATTACCCGGCTGGGCGTTGATATGTTCAATGTTCATGCGGCCGGGGGACTCGATATGATGAAAGCGGCTAGAGAAGGCGCTCTGGCAGCTATGGAGGCCGATGCTTCGCTACCAACTCCACAGATTATTGCGGTAACTCAGTTGACTAGTACGAATCAGCGGACATTAAATGAAGAAATCGGCATTCTCGGGAACGTAGAGGATGCAGTAGTGCATTATGCCTCCCTGGCCCGAGAGGCTGGTCTGGACGGCGTAGTCGCTTCCCCGCTTGAAGTGAAGGCAATCAAACAACGCTGCGGACAAGCCTTCCTGACGGTGACGCCAGGCATTCGTCCGGTAAGTAGCGCCATGGGGGATCAGTCGCGAACGCTTACCCCTGGAGAGGCGATGCAGCAGGGAACCAATTATATCGTGGTAGGCCGGCCGATTACTACGGCGGCGCAGCCCCGCGAAGCGGCGGAAACCATTATTGAGGAGATGATGCAACAATGACTCATAGCTCTTTTACTTCTGTAGAGGCTAAAATTGCAGCTAGCTTGCTTGATATTGGAGCGGTAGCACTTCGTCCACATCAACCATTCACCTGGACCTCGGGCATTCAATCCCCGATTTATTGCGACAACCGACTAACGATGTCTTATCCCGAAATTCGCGATCTGATTGCCGACTCGTTTGCGGCTCTGATCCGCGAAGTATATCCGGAGGCCGAAGTGATTGCCGGAACCGCAACTGCGGGCATTCCGCATGCCGCCTTCGCAGCCCAAAAGCTGGGCCTGCCCATGGCATACATCCGTGATAAGGCTAAAGGCCACGGCAAGGAGAATCAAATCGAAGGGTTAATCAAGCCGGGTCAAAAGGTCGTGGTCATCGAGGACCTGATTTCGACAGGTGGCAGCTCAATCAAGGCCGCTGAGGCCGTACGTGCCGCTGGGGCTGAACCCCTCGCTGTGCTGGCCATCTTCAGCTATCAATTGGATAAGGCTGTTCAGGGATTCGCCGATGCTGATATTCCCCTGCAAACTCTCTCTAACTACACGGCCCTGATCGATGTAGCCGCGGAGCGTGGAGATATCAAGCAGGAAGACCTGTCACTGCTGCAATCCTGGCGGGAAAACCCGGCGGCGTTCGGGAAGTAAGACAGGCTACTTAACTAAACAGACCATCCACAGGATAGGACAGCGGCTTAGCCCTCCCCCTGCGGATGGTCTTCTTTTATTTGCTGCGGTTAAATTGATAATTCTGGTATTTTTCCACATTTCGCAGACTAGTCCAAATGTCCGGGGACTCACCGCCGATATGCCAATACGCATAACCTGCGAGACCGAAATGAGTCCCTAGTTGCAGCTTGGCGGATAGGGAGCGGGCATCCTCCAGCCATATACGGTGCTTGGTGTTTGCCTTCCAGTATTCGGTCGTGTACTGCCCCGCTTCGGAGTTCCACTTCAGAGTGCTTCCGGCTGCCTGTACCCGTTTGTTCTGCTCTGGCAACGAGAGGTCCTCGGACGAGAGGGTGGTCCCTTGGGTATTGATGGCCCAATCCCTGGTATACAGCGGCATGCCAAGTATCAATTGATTCGCGGGGACTTGGGTGACTAGCTTGTCGAGCTGCTGCTCTACCCAGTTTAATGAGGCTACAGAGCCGGCCTTATATCCCGTCCAGTGCTCGTCATAGGCCATGATGACCAAATAATCAGCGTGGTTGGCCAATTCGGCATAGCTGTAGGCTGCGGACCAATCGTTGCCGAGATCAGGCGGGAGGTCGACGGATAGAACCGTATCAAGGTCATGCAACTCCTCGGCCAGCCTGGCAATGAAACTGGTGAACAAGTCACGATCCGAGGCGTGAACATTCTCAAAGTCGATGTTAATACCCGCCAAGTCGTATTTTTGGACATAGGACTTGATGCTCTGAATCGCGGTGGACGATAATGCAGCGGAAGCGAGCATCTGATGAGTGGCCTTCTGGTCAAAGCGGTTCCCTACCATGGCCCATATCTGCTTGTCGTTACTCTTGGCCCATGTATTCAATGAAGGAACGGTTGAATCTGAAATATGCCCTGTGCTTTCGAGAAAATACCATCTGGGCGACAGCACGTTGACATTGGATTGTAGCACAGACTTCTGATAAGCCTCGGTAGATTGACCGTATTGCCAGCCGATATGAAGGGTTGGGGACGAAGACGGTTCAGCGCCTGCTGTCAGCGTATCCTTCCAACGGGCATCCTCCAGCAGACGATCGAAAATAACAGCCGTCTCCTGACGAGTAATGGATTGAGCCGGGTGGAAGAGTCCTTCACTCCCTTGCATCAGCCCGAGTGCCGATATGGCGGTGACATAGGGGCTGGCCCAAGCCGCGATGCTTGAGTTGTCCCGGTAGGTAGAAAGCGAGCTTGCGGCAGGTATGGCTTGCTTGAGCGTCTTGCCCAGCCATACTGCGGCTTCTTGACGTGTTAGTGCTTGATCAGGCCGAAAGGTACCGTTCCCGAGGCCATTGGTCAATCCAAGCTCGGTTGCAGCCTGAATCGCTCCATAATACCAGGTGCTCCTTGGCACATCGGTATAAGCGGAAATAGCGGAGGTGGCGGGAGTGATTCCAAAGGCTCGGATCAGTACGGTGATGAACTCAGCCCTGGTGACGGGACGTTTCGGGGAGAAGGCTGTTGCTGTAGTCCCTTGCATGATGCCGCTGGCATGCAGGCGGGAAATAGCTTCCCTAGCAAAGCTGGTTGAGATATCATGGTAGGGAAGCGTGGCGGCTGATGCTGGTTCTTGGCGAGTGGTGGTATATGAAAATAGCAACGTTCCTATGAGCATAAGCAAAATTATTTTTTTCATAAAGTAGTGCTCCTTGGTGAATTTGGTAGAATTGTCCTTAATTCTAACAGAATTGTAATCTTTCATCAGTGTTTAAAATCTGGAAATATATTATCAATTTCGTAAAAGTCGTTGTAACTTTTTGACATCGTATTTCGTTTATAATGCAAGACATACTGACTTGCTGGACAAGGCAAGATACGCACCACAAATCAAGAAATGGGAGACCGATACACGATGATGCGATGGCTTCGCAAAACGGAAAAAGTGAAAGGTAAGTCCGAAGAAGAGTCACGCGCTTCACGGGCCCAGATTGCTGTGGCTTTGGATGAAAGCGCTGTGGAGGAGGCTGAACCGGAGGCTCGTATAGCTGCTAAGGCACGGGTAGAGGACGAGCGCGAGAAGGGGCCGATATTGTCGGTCAGGGACGTACACCGATCATTCCCGGTGGGCAGCGGAGAAATCAAGGTTCTGAAGGGAATTGATATGGAGGTGCTCGCTGGCCAATTGGTGATGCTTAAAGGCCGGTCCGGCTCGGGAAAAACGACGCTTCTGAATATGCTCGGTGGCCTCGATCAGCCGACATCCGGTGAAATTTTGTTTCGTGGGCAGCCCCTACATCAATTAAATGATGATAAGCGGACGCTGCTGCGACGTGATCAGATTGGTTTTATCTTTCAGGCCTACGCGCTTCTTCCTTTGTTGTCCGCTTGGGAGAACGTGGAGCTGTCACTGCGTATGGCCGGAGTTCCTTCCCAGGAGTGGAAGCAACGCGTCACACATTGCCTGGAGCTTGTTGGACTGGGCAAGCGAATGTTTCACCGACCGTTTGAGTTGTCCGGTGGGGAGCAGCAACGGGTAGCGATTGCCAAAGCGATTGCGCACCGGCCTAAGCTGTTGCTGGCGGATGAACCAACGGCCAATCTCGATTCGCAAATGGGAGCACAAGTTATGGCAGTATTCAAAAATATCATACAAACCGAGCATGTCACGATTTGTATGACGACACACGATCCTACAATCCTGGAGGTAGCAGACCATGTTTACGAAATGGTGGATGGCAAATTTATCAGGTAAAGGGGGGAGAGTTGTTCGGCTGGCGGGCATTTTGACCTTGAGTCTAACGTTAGTAGCCGCATCCGGCTGTGCTTTGCTTCCGGATGAAGAGGCGGAAGAGGACTTGCCTGTAATCACGCCGCCGACGATATCCAAGAAACCGGAATACGAGGTGCGCACGGAGACGATCGAATTGAACGTCAGCGCGGTCGGTAAAATTATGAGTCAACGGGAGGAGCCTCTATTCTTCACAGAGGATAACCTTCATGTCAAAGAGGTGCTCGTTAAAGCTGGAGACAATGTGAAGCAAGGCGATGTGCTGATTCAGTTGGACGTGGAGGATATGCAGAAGGACCTTCGTAAGAAAAGATTGGAGTTCCGCAAGCAGGAAATCGCTATGAAAGAGCTGCTGCGGACCAAGGATGAGAAGGACCCTATCGAATTTGAAGAGGCGTCGATCGTTTTCGAAGAGCAGCGTCAGGATCTGGCGGACTTGGAAAAAACGATTGCGGACGGTACGCTCAAAGCACCGTTCTCCGGTACGATTGTGTCTATTGCAGCGCAGAAGGGCGGTTCGATTAAATCCTATGATACGGTAGCCGTTCTTTCGGATACATCTTCGTTGGTGGTTGCGGCGTCTTTTGCCAAGGAAGATTTGACCAAAATTGCCGTAGGTATGAAGGCGAAGGTGGATATTAATGCGTCCGGGGTTTACGACGGTAAGGTCAAGGTTATGCCGGTGAGCACGGGCTCTGACAATAATGGTAACAATAACAGCAATCCGAACCAGCCGGAGAAGGATTCTATTGATAAGTACGTGATTGTTGAACTTGCCAAATGGCCGGAAGGCATTGAACGGGGCCGCCCGCTTAGCGTGGCTATCGTGACTGAACGCAAGGAGAATGCCGTGTTGATTCCTGCGTCTGCCCTGCGTACCATTGGCTCGCGGACTTATGTTCAGGTTGTTGAATCGGATGGCGCCAAACGTGAGGTGGATGTTGAGGTCGGGCTGCAAACTTCCACGGATGTAGAAATTGTGAAGGGACTTACCCCGGGACAGAAAGTAGTGGGTCGCTAGATGGGTATTCCTTTATTACGCCTGCTGTTCCGTAAGATGTGGAACACGAAATGGCTGACGCTGAGCACTTTGCTAGGCCTGATTGTCGCCGTCTCGTTCACTGTCAGCATCCCGATGTATTCGGACGGCTCGCTGAAGCGAGTGGTCGCTACAACGCTGAAGAGCGAAAGTGAAGGGCTGCCGGCAGGCTCCTTAATTATGAGTTATCAGGCGGCGGGCGGTACAAAAACGGATCAGGGCGCCTTGGAGGCTGTTAACCAATATATTGTTGACGAGGTTCCGCAGGAAATTGGTTTTCCGTACGATTCTTACGTAAATACTCGTGCCATTCGTGGTACCGAGGTATTTCCGGAAGATCCCACAAAGGTGGATGCCAGCCGGACGAGAACCATGTCGATCCTCTCAATGAGCGGCTTGCAGGAGCATATTTCACTTTCGGGCGGTCAAATGTTTTCGGATAGTGTCAACGACAATATGGTCGAGGCACTGATGTTGGAGGAGGCGATGTATCGCCAGGACCTTCACGTCGGTGATGTGATGGAATACCCGGTATACAGCGGGGTAGATATCACGCTCAAGGTCAAAATCATCGGCACTTTCCAGCCTGAAAATGAGAGCGATTCTTATTGGTATCAAGGCTTTGAAGGGATGATGAACAGCTTCTACATCTCGGAAAAAGCGTTTAATGACGTATTGTTAAAGCAATTATCTATACCTTTGCATAATTCAAGCTGGTATTATGCCTTCAACTTATCTGAAATCCAGACCAGTCAGTTGTCACCGCTATCCGATACGCTGAATCGGCTGAACGTGGACCTGTATCAGAAACTCAAGGATACCAAGGTTGATGTTTCATTCGGCAGTCTGCTAAGTGATTTCCGCAAGCAAAGCTTGCAAATGCAGACCTTGCTGTTCACGCTGGCAGCTCCAATGATAGCGATGGTATTCTATTACATCGTGATGAATGCCCGCCAGGCGCTGGATAAGCAACAGAGCGATATTGCGGTGCTACGTAGCCGGGGCGCGTCAACGAAGCAGATTATTCTTATTTATTTGCTGGAGAGCCTGATCCTTGGAGCTATTTCTTTGATTGCCGGACCTCTGCTGGGTTGGTTTATGTCCAAAAGTATCGGTTCTGCGGACGGTTTTCTGACCTTCGTCAATCGTCAATCCATACCGGTTGGATTTAATCTGGATGCTCTCGCGTTAGGCGGGGCAGCGGTAGTTATCGCTATCTTGGCTACCTTGCTGCCGGCGGTGTCCTACGCCAGGTCATCCATTGTAAAGGCGAAGCAGAAGCAAGCCCGTTCCGATCGTGCGCCATTCTGGCAACGGTGGTTCATTGATATCGTGTTGATGGCCATCGCGGGCTATGGTTACTACCTGTTTAATGAGCGGCAGATGCTGACCTTCCAGACCGGTATGACGACGGATGAATTACAGGTGCAGCCGTTTCTGTTCTTCGTGCCTGCACTGGCGATATTCTCCATCGGCCTTTTCTTCCTGCGGGTATTCCCGTGGTTGTTGAAGCTGATCGGCTGGCTCGGCAAGAAGTGGTTGCCGGTGCCTTACTATTTGAGCTTAACCCAGCTATCCCGTTCTTCTTCGTCTTATTATCCGTTGATGATTTTGCTTGTGCTGACTCTGGGGCTTGGTGTGTATAACGCCTCGGCAGCCCGGACAATTGATTTGAATTCAACGGAACGCACTCTCTACAAGTACGGCTCGGATGTCATTATGCGGACCGTATGGGAAGGGACCGCTGAGATTACTCGTCCAACCCAAGGGGGTTCCGGGGGGAATCAAAATCCCGGTCAAGGCGGAAATTCCGGGCAACCGGGAGGCGGTGGTGGGAATCCGGGTGCTCCAGGTGGGGGCGGCGGCTCTGGTGGCGGTGCTCCGGGAGGAGGTCAAAATCAGCCACCATCTAAGGTGATTTACTCTGAACCTCCGTTTGAAATTTTCCGGGAGCTTGATGGTGTTGAGCATGCCGCACGTGTGCTTCAAACCAAGGGGAATATTATTGTGTCCGGACGTTCGGCCGGGCAAGGGAATGTGATGGGGATTGATAACCTGGACTTTTCCAAGGTGGGCTGGTTCCGAAATGATCTGTTCCCTACTCATCCCTTCCGTTATTTGCAGTTTCTTGGCATGAATGAAAGTGCAGCGTTAATACCTTCTAACATGGCGGAGAAATACAAGCTGAAGTCGGGGGATGTATTCACGATTGCGATCGGCGATCAGACGGTGGAATTTGCCGTTTATGGTATTTTGCCATATTGGCCTAGCCAATACCCGGATCAAACTCCGTTTGTCATCGCCAATCTGGACTATATTTATGATCAGGTTCCGCTCATTCCTTATGAGGTATGGTTGAAAATGGAGCCAGGAGCCAAGGTGGCTCCGCTGATTACCAAGTTAGCCGAGCAAGGCATTGATCTCTATTCGGTTGATGACGTGCGCAGCGAACTGGCAGCACAAAGCAAGCACCCGACACGGGGCGGAGTATTCGGTATTTTGAGCCTGGGCTTCCTCGTTTCGGTCATTGTCTCACTGATCGGTTACATCCTGTATTGGTTCTTCAATCTCTCAGGCCGGGTCGTTCAGTTCGGGATATTGCGGGCGATGGGTCTATCGCGGAAGCAGTTGACGTTTATGCTGCTGGCTGAGCAGATTTTGACGGCAGGACTGTCTATTGCACTGGGGATCGTTATCGGGAAGATTGCCGGGAAGCTGTACCTGCCCTTCCTGCAAACGGCTGATAATGTGACGACGCAAGTACCGCCGTTCCGCATTGTGTTCGATTCTCAGGATACGCTTCAACTATATGTGGTGGTATTCGTAATGCTGCTGCTGGGTGCCGGGCTGCTGCTCTGGCAAATCCGGCGCTTGCGGGTGCATCAGGCCGTTAAAATGGGAGAGGAGCGTTAAAGATGATTCAATGCGAAGGACTCGTCAAGATTTTCAAATCCGAAGACATCGAGGTTGTGGCGCTCCAAGGCCTGAACTTATCGGTTGAGCAGGGCGAGATGATGGCGATCATCGGCAACAGTGGTAGCGGTAAATCAACGCTGCTGAATATTCTGGGCGGGCTGGATCATCCTTCGGCAGGGCAAGTGTCTGTCGGAGGGTGGGACCTGCTCAAGATTCAGGATGACCAATTGGTAGAGTATAAGCGCAATACGGTGGGGTTTGTCTGGCAAAATAATGCCCGTAACCTGCTGCCCTATTTAACGGCGCTGGAGAATGTAGAGATGCCGATGCTGTTGACCGGCAAGCTGGATCGGGCCTACGCTCAGGAACTACTGGAACGCGTAGGGTTGAAGGATAGAATGCACAATAAATTGCACCAGCTTTCGGGGGGGGAGCAGCAGCGGGTGGCGATTGCCATTTCGCTGTCTAATCGTCCGAAGCTGCTGCTGGCCGATGAACCTACGGGTTCGGTGGATACGGCGACCTCCGATCAAATCATGCAGATCTTCCGGCAAGTCAATCGGGAGCTTGGCATTACGGTCGTTATAGTTACGCATGACTTGACGTTAGCAGGTAAGGTAGATCGGGTGGTAGCGATTCGTGATGGTCTGACCAGCACCGAGTTCGTGAAGCGCAATCCCAACCTGGATTTGGCTGCGGCAGAACTGGCTGGTGGGCTCCAAGAGGTGCATGAGGCGTTTGTGGTCGTTGACCGCGTGGGTCGGCTGCAAGTTCCTAAAGAGTATCTGGATTCCGTAGGAATTAGCGGCCGGGCGTCGATGGAGTTTGATGGGGAGAAGATTGTGATTACGGCACCTAAACCATTGGAGGAGGAACAATCATGACTAAGAAATATGGGAGGCTTAAGAAGCTGCTGTCCATTTCCCTGACTGCTACGCTGGCCTTGGGCCTGCTGGCAGGCTGCAACAGCGGCAAAGCCGTGGACAATCAGCAGGAGAAGGTTCTGCGTATCGGGGTACTGTACGGGGGATATGACGACTCTTATTTCCGTCAACAATACACTGATGTATATGAGTTTATGAATCAGAATGTCCGTATTGAAATTGTTCCGGCGATTGATCAATCCCAGTATCGGTATCAGGACGGCTCGCAGCCATATGTTCAGCCTGATTATCTGGAAAGCATGAAGCAAGTGATGGGCGGCAGCAATCCGGTCGATATTGTTGTGACTGATATTGCCGTGCTTAATCAATTGATTAAGGAAAACATGCTTAAATCACTGGACCCGTTGATTCAGGAGGATAAATTTGATACAGCGGACTTTGTTCCTGCGGTCATTGACGGAATCAAGGATATGGGGGAAGGCAATCTGTATGCTCTGACCCCTTCCTTCTCCTCCTCGGCATTGTACTATAACAAACAAATCTTCACGGATGCGGGTGTAGAGCCTCCTACGGACAATATGACCTGGGAAGATATCTTTAATCTGGCCCGCCGGGTAACGAAGGGTGAGGGGAAAGAACGGGTTTATGGCTTCACCTTCAGTCGCTATATGGGTAATGATCCATTCTGGGATATGCAATCTAACTATATCCCTGCGCTTCAGCTCAAGACCTTTGACGACAAAGCGGAGACGATGACGGTGAATACGCCGCAATGGACGAAGGTGTGGGAGACGATTAGCAAGCTGTCCAAGGAGAAAATCCTTCCGGATAGCAACTCTATGATGGATGGAATGGATGGCAACTGGACTCCGATCAGCAGCGATATGTTCCTGTCAGGCAAAGTAGCGATGACGATTGGCGAGAATTACTATGTCAACGAAATCAATGATGCTAATAATAACGCCTCAAAAATCAAAAACTTTAAGGCTGTGGATTGGGACGTAGTTACGGTTCCTTCCCATCCGGAGAAGCCGGGTGTGGGGGGCAACATTTGGCTTAATAATTTATTTGCTATCAATAGCGCTGCCCCTAATCCGGAGACGGCCTGGGATTTCATTAAATTTATTAATGGTGCGGACTGGGCTAAATTAAAATCCCGCAGCAATTCTTATGAAATGCTGGCCCGGAAAACTTATATTCAACCGAAAAACGGACTGGATTACAACATTCAAGCATTTTATTTGTTGAAGCCGGTACCGCCTAGTGATTCCAAGCTCGATAAATTGATGATGGAGAAGCCGGGACTGTACAGCGTCAACGATAGTGGACGCCAGTTCTTCCAAGAGGTACTGGAGAATAAGAAAACGCCTGAGGAAGCCTTGAAGGCGTGGGAAGAGAAAGGAAATACCATGCTGCAAGAGATTAAGAACAATCCGAAAACCCAGTTCCAGGGTGACGGTACGCCATTTGTTCCGACCGATGCGGCTGTGGAAGGATAATTCTCTGAATTTACCAGCTTATAAAAAGCCGTACGGTGCTAAACCGACGGCTTTTTTTGCTATTAATGGGTATTCTATAACCAGGCCCAAAATGAGGAAAGAAAGCTACTCTGGTGAAAGGATGATGGCGAGACGTATGCGCTGGGTGTATTTTAACAAGTTGTATCGAACTAAATTTCAAGCTGGATGCCTGGCCCGCCGGCTGGAACAAGATGGATGGATCTACGGCTTCGACGATATGCGACAAATTGAAATTTACCGTTCCCGTAAGGGCAAATACGGCGTACGCTTTATTGTCTGATCGATGAGTCAGCTCAACCGACCCATGGGCTTGACGTGGACTGCGGAAATCGTGTATATTATTAATTGTCGCTGTTTATTGACGCGGGGTGGAGCAGCCCGGTAGCTCGTCGGGCTCATAACCCGAAGGCCGCAGGTTCAAATCCTGCCCCCGCAATCCATTTAAGTCGTTCGGGCCCTTAGCTCAGTTGGTTAGAGCGGTCGGCTCATAACCGATTGGTCGGGGGTTCAAGTCCCTCAGGGCCCATAATGCGTGAACCCCTTGCCTAGCAAGGGGTTTTTGCTATTTGGTAGGGTGGTAGAGTTGGGGGGAAGATCGATAAGATTATTTTTGGATGGGGATGTAGCAGCCTTGGAATTGGACGGCAGCAAAATAAACTACCCCACCTAAAAGGATGAACAAACGCTTTTGAGTGGGATAGTTCATGAAATATTATCAAATGAAAAACGGTAGCAAAAATAACGCGGTAACTGCACCGAGTGGCACCCGTCTCGGATAGAAGCGGCGACGTGGATAAAATCCTGGAAAAAATCCAAATTGTCTATACGTAGTCTCTCTTGCGGGCATTCCGTTCATTCCATACATCTCGTTTGTCGGAATAGCAAGCGTAATATACTCTTGATCAACATGTGCGATGAACCCATCATGAGATTGTCCGTCAGAAGTAGTAATACCGACATACTTATTCATACAATTCCATGCGAGTTGTTGATAATTGGTATCCATGGATGACCTCCTCGAAGTTATTACTCGACTACAGTCTATGGACTTCAACCCATTCCGATCACGGCAAATGCCCATAGATCAGAAAATAACTCTTAAGGAAGATAGCTTTAGTCGCTATATTGATACGGGATTAGCTGATTTCAGTGATGAATAAGCTGTAGTTGGTCGTGCAAATGGCTATATGTGCTGACGTGAATTGAATGTCCACGGGTTCCAGAAATTTTTAGTGTGGTTTTGAGTTTGGTTTCATTAAGATTTTTTGTAGTACGCATAATTGAGGTATGCCATTCGTTGTGTTAAGATAACAATAGAAACAAGGAGGCTGCGCCACAGCCTCCCCGGTACAACACTTGGGTGGAATACCTCCAAGAATGAGCTTGAAAATAACCCGTTCCCTTGGCGCTTAACCTGGGCGGGTTATTTTCGTTTATTCAGATAAGTGAGGAGTGCAAGGACAAACATTCCAAGCATCATAACTTCTGAAAACGAAAAATGCATAAGCATCACCTCCGTCTGGAGGTAATACTTCCCACCCAAGTTCAGTTGTACAAGCCAAATTATACCATGAGTCTGCGATTTACGCAGGCTCTTTATTTTGCTCAAAGGGAGGGGCTGGTCTGGTTATTTCTGTCCTCTCCAAGTCCTCTTACTGTCCGTAATCAGGCCCATAAATACCTACTACCTCCGCTAGAATGAAGGTAGCAGATAACTGTTGCTAAATAAATTTGCAGGAGGAGATCCGAATGGCCAGTAATACGCCGAATCTCAATTTGTTAAAAAAAGACCCTATAGTCGACAGGAATGATACATTCAACATTCAAACCATGCTCAATGATAACTGGGATAAGATTGATGCAGCTATGGGCGATATTGATATCCCTGAAGCTTCCCTCGATGTCAAAGGGAAGGTACAACTCTCCAATGCTCTAAACAGTGACGCTGAAGACCTTGCAGCTACGCCGAAGGCGGTAAAAGCAGCGTATGATGCTGGTGTTGCTGCACAGGTGACGGCGAACGCAGCTAATGCTGCGGCAGGAGCGGCGCAAACCAAGGCCAATGCAGCAGAAACCCCGACAGGAGCGCAAGCCAAAGTAAATGCTTCAGTGGGCAATCTTGCAAGCTTACAGACCACGGCCAAGGGCAATGCGGTCGCCGCAATCAACGAGCTTTTTACGTCTGCCAGTAACGGTAAAACCCAAATCGCTGCCGCGATTACTGGCAAGGGAGTTCCGGCATCTGGCAGCGATACGTTTGCAGTACTGGCTCAAAAGGTTGGGCAGATTCCCACAGGATTAAAAGTTGCCACAGGCTTTGTGACCATAGGTAATAACGGTGGGACAATAACTAATTTACCGTTTAGACCACAGGTACTCTTAGGTTACCTTGGATTTTATACCTACACAGGTCACACCGCTAATTTAGATGTCAACGGCTATATTGTTGCATATGACGTGGGAGGTGGGGTCAAAAATGGCTCTAATTTTAACGGGTATCTTAGAGATGATATATACGGAGTGCATTTTTCAAACAATTTTAGAGACGTAGCATTTGGGGCGAACTCTGTATCTCTACAACTCGTTTACGAGCAAGGCACATTGGGCTACATTGTTTTTGGGACATAGACAGACAATGATCAGAAGCTTTATTTAAAAGGAAGCGCAGAAATCATAAATTCTCAGACAGTGAGATAGCAACGGTCAAGGAAATCATTAAGTTCATGGGGTTCCCGGTGACAGCTGATTATGATCTTGACGGAAATATTAGAGCCGGGGTTAAAATCCCCGGAATGTTTAAAAAGATGGCCCCGCAAATCCATTTAGCCGGGAGATTACTCCAATTTGCCCTACGTGGTATGTCTCATGATCAAACACATGATGAAATATCCAACGTAGAGTGGGAGGAGAAGGTGGCTGCCAACCATCCGAATAAGTAGGTAGTTGAATTGCGGGGGCATTCTCATCAAATAGTATTGAATTGAGTCTCAAATCAGTTTGATTCCGAACATCTATATAAGCTTGCAAAAGTTGCTGGGGGGATTCTAGCTTTGGGGGTAATTGCAACGTTGCCTTCAAAGCAATGACATTGATCCATTCATCTTCACTACGAGTGATATGTTCAACGATCCAGGCTATTGAGTTAGGGTGATTGGAGTGTGTTGCATACCACTGTTCCACCGTCAGTTCCTTTAAGTAAGGAATTAATATCTTTCTTACATCATTTCGGTAGGGAAAAAAAGTTGCAAGGTTCATATGGTTCCTCCTGATACTCTTGTTTATATTGGTTTAGTCTATCATATAAAGGAGGTGACAATGAAGGCTGTTCCTAAAGAGGCAGTGAAACGCGCAAGCAACAAGTCAATATTTCCAGTCAATAAATGATGCTCAAACTATATCAGTTTGGAGTATCATTTTTTTGTTTTCTATTAATGATAGGAGGAAGATCAATGATTCAAAAACTAGGCTTTTCAGCGGATGACCGTTTGTTAATTATTAATGCAGATGATTTTGGAATTACTAAGGGAACTAACGAAGCCATTGTTCACTTGTTTGAGAAAAACTCTATAACCTCTACATCGATCATGATTCCTTGTTCAGATTCAAATGAGGCCATGGAGATAAGCAATCAAAAGGGCATAAAGAATATTGGGATTCATCTTACGTTAACAAGTAGTATGCTAGATCCTCTCACACCTGTTTTCAAAAAAGGAAAATTACATAGTCTAGTTACAGCAGAAGGCTACTTTCACACGGATGGTGCTTTGCTAGAAAGAAACGCCGATGAGGATGAGGTGCGAATGGAGATAGAATCTCAGATTCAAAGCGCCATGTTGAAAGGAATTGATCCAACCCATGTTGATAGCCACGCCGGGAGCATTATGGGGTTATTCACAGGGCGAGATTTTTTAGAGATAACATTTGATTTGTGCGAAAAGTACCGTCTTCCGTTTAACTTGCCTACTAGAATATTAGAGCAATCCTTTTTTAGTCCAGAGCAGCTTAAGTTGTTTCATAAAAGAATATCATCGGCAAAAGATAGAAAAATTCTATTAATTGATGATATGATTTCTCTTCCCTACTGTTCTAGTCCATTTATGGGGTATGGTGGAATGAAAAAGCAGTTAACTGGCATGTTAAAGACCCTAAAACCTGGGATTACCCAACTGACCCTACACCCGTCTAAAATAACTGACCAGTTGATGGAAATCACGGACTGCTTCAAGGAAAGAGAGATAGAGTTTCGTCTACTCCATGATGTTGAAATTAAGGATTTAATTCAAAAAGAACGAATTAAGCTTATATCGTGGAAAGATATACGGGATCTGCAACTGAGTATTTAGAATACGATAACAACAGAGATATCAGAGACAAGCAAGGTTGGCGAGGTAAGCAGAAGCGTTTTTCTGTCCTCCTCATGTCCTCTTACTGTCCGTAATAAGGCCGATAAATACCCCGTGCTTCTTATAAAATGAATTTAGCAGAGATAAGAAATAGCTGCTGGAACTATAAAAAAAGTGGAGGTATTCATTCATGGCAAAAACCGATTGGACATTAACCGACACAGTGAAACCGAATGATTTTAATGACATTGGGAGAGAAATTAATCAACTTCGGACGGATGTAGATCATATTGAGGTTCCCACGGCATCTTTAACAGAAGCGGGGATTGTGCAACTGTCAAATGCAACGGATAGTACAAGTGAGGTGCAGGCTGCAACATCAAAAGCGGTAAAGGCTGCTTATGATCTGGCACAATCGTCTTTAACAGTTGGCAATGAGCGTAAGCAAGAAGTCATGGACGCCCTCATTGCCTTAGGAGTGACAGCGTCCATGGCCGATAGTTGGGATGTGCTGATCAGCAAGATGTCGACGGTCATCAAGGCCACGGGGAATGTAACGGCGGCGGATGTGCTGGTGGGTAAAACGGCATCGAATGCAAGCGGGCCTATTACCGGCACGATGCCCAACCGTGGAGCAGGCGGCACAGTCACACCGGGTACGGCCAACCAGACCAAAGCAGTGGGGTATTATAGCAGCCCGATTACGGTGCTGGGGGATGCGGATTTGGTACCGGGGAATATTCGGAGTGGGGTGGATTTGTTTGGGGTGCGTGGCATGTATTCGGGGCTGGGTTCGGTCGTTGCTGGTAGCGAATTAGATATAACTCCGTTACAAACAAATACGGATACAACTCTCGTACAAACGCCAACAAAAAAGGCGGGAGTTAAGGTTTACATCAGTGGGACTTATCGTGTTTCTTTTTTTTTAAATGGCGATAACAACAGAACATATGGACAAATATATGTTAATGGTGTTCCGACAGGGACTGTTCAATCCGTTGGGTCCGAAGATTTCACATATTTTGTTGAAACTATAGCGGCATCTGGCGGCGATGAAATTGAATTATGGCTATGGGGTAACTCAATTAACGCCAGAGGCTCTTATCAGAATTTTCGGATAAGCATTAACCCCGCGTTGTCGATTTTCGGACAAAATGTAGTTCTATAAAGATGGGGGTTGACAATAATTAGAATGCCCCTTTCAAAAAGCACCTAGAAGCCATTGAAAGGCGAGATGGCAACGGTCAAAGAAATCATTAAGTTCACCGGCTTCCCGGTAACGGTTGATTATGACCTTGACGGAAATGTTAGAGCCGGGGTTATCAAAAGCCCCGGTAATCTCTTGGTCGTAAATGTCGGGCAGTATGTTTACAAGGAAAGCAGCGGTAAGATCGGGGTATGCAACTACGACCAGCTCATAGAAAAATACGAAGAAGTTACAGAAGAAACCACATCTTAAGGATGGCGGTTATTTTTATGCCCTGGAACAGGGGAAGCAATAGCATTAAGGAGGGAGAAGCTTGAGTGAAGGAGTGAGCGAGGTGGCAGAGAATGAATCGAAATTGCACGTAGAGATTCAGATTCAATTAGCCCGAATCGAAAAGACACTGGTAACAGTCCCGATGATGGCAGCGACTCTTGAGGCAGTCAAAGAGGTTGCCCGGGATGCCCAGCAGTCAGCCAAGTCTGCACATCTGCGTCTGGACGGACTTGGTCCGGCAAAAGAAATCGCTGAAGACGGTCGACGTAAAGCCGAGACCGCGCTACAGAGGCTTGACCGAGCAGACGAGGACCAGAAATGGTTTAAGCGGACTTTTTATAGCGCCGTAATTGTGGCCATCGGTGGATCTTTGGTAACGGTGGTACTAGCGGCCATAAATCTAGGAGGAGGTTAAACCTTGAATACAACCAAATATCAAATAGAGCGCCGGTATATCACTAAGCGCTCAAATACAAGGCCTGGCACTCGTTTGAGAACGGGGAGCCCGGCTTTTTTTGTTGCCCATGACACGGGTAATCCAGGAGCCACCGGCGGATAATCATTTCACGTATTTTAGCAATCTTAAGGACCGGTGCGCATCAGCGCATGTCTTTATCGACGACAAGCGAATCCTGGAGATCATTCCGACCGGAGCGGCTCCGATCCGGCCGAGAAAGCCTGGCATGTCCTGTATAACGTGACAACGGATAACGATCGTTTTGGATATAATTCCAACGACGCGGCGCTGGGCGTACATTGATTGAAGGGGGGATTCGGAATTTGAATATATGGCGTATGTTGACTACTTGAAAGAAAAAGAGCCGCACTAGGCGGCCCAGAGAGTTTTATTGATATGTAGCAGCAGTAACCGTACTGTACTCGCTTATCTCAAACGTCAGGATGTTGTTAAAGATGACATAATCCGTGCGCTTGCTAAATGGTCCGCGGTTGTTATCATGCTTATTAATGGCATACTTAGAAGGGCCAGAGCCGGCATCTTTGGTATCGTACCAGTTAATGAAGTCATTCACTTCACCCATACTTAAGTCAAACTCCTTCTCCAGACCGTTATTCATAGTTATTGTAAGAATTGCACGGTTTCCCGTTGGTTGTGGGTCTGTAGGGTCTGTAGGGTCTGTAGGATCAGTAGGATTAGTTGGGTTAGGATTATTCTTAATTGTTCCTCCGAGTGCAATTAATCCTTCATTTGAAGAAATATAAATTACCCCACTCTGATCAAAGGCCGGAGCTACTAGCGTTCCTGTTGTACTGTAGGACCATAGTATTTCTCCGGAATTCGATAATGCATGTATTGATGTAGTTTGATTCGAGGCACTAGTAACATAAATATTTCCATATGAGTCTATGATTGGTGTGTATCTCATGTAGAAGTAGGGCATTTGAGTTTTCCATTTTAGTGTTCCATCAGGATTTATAGCATAAAAAAATTTTTGAATATTTTCTTGTCCAATATAAAGTGTACCATCATTTCCAATTGCAGGAGAAGCTGAAAGGCTATTCTCAGTTTTATAAGTCCATTTCAACGTTCCGTCAGGATGGAAAGCATAGACGCTTGCTGTTATAGAGTTATACAATATTCTATTAACTACGTATATAGTTCCATCTTCTGCAATAGTAGGGGATCCAGTATTATAAAAGCCTGCTATTCGTGATGTCCATAATAAATTTCCATTATTATCATAAGCTGATAACCCTGAGTTATGTGCTATGTATAGCGTGTTATTATTACCTACACTTACACTACCAGTTGTTTCTGCAATTGACACATTCCATTTAATGCTTCCATCTGGATTAATAGCTGTTATTTTATTTTTATCAGTTACAAAATAGATACTTCCATCTTGTGCCAAAGAAGGATCAGAGGTTACGTGATTTTTTGTAATTTGCATCCACTTTTTCGTTCCGTCTTGATTTAAAGCTAATAAACCTTGATTAGTACCAACATATAACGTCTTATCAACACCTATAACGGGATTGCTTGTTATTGTACTGAAACTCGTCCCATACTCTTCTTTTGAATAGGACCATTTCAAACTTCCATTGGGATTAATTGCATCAACACTGGCGTTTTTAAAATCACTGGCATATATAGTGCCATCACTTCCAATTACAGCAGCCCCATATTGGGAACCTTCCTTTTTGTAAATCCACTTTTCTACTGGATCAGAATCAATACTTTTAAATCTGGATTGTCTAGTCCAATTAAAGGTAGTAGGTTGGTCAGCTTCTAAATCATATTTACCGGGATTAAAACCTCCTCCTTGCTCATAAGGGACGCTCTGGGCGCCAGCCGTTCCTACAGGGAGAATCAGTGTTGCTGACAACACCAATAGACTTATCAATTTCTTCATGTACATTCTCCTTTTAGCTTATTTACAAGAATAATCATAAATTCTCAGAGAAACTATGTCTAAACATAAAAGCCTAAATCTGCAATATCATGTTGATTAAGGTAAGGAAATTCAAACAAAGTAGTTGATATCGTCAGAATATACAAAAAGATTGATTTTCACCGAAATCTTTAAAACAGTTTTTTAAGGATCGCGATAACATCAAAGATAAGCAAGGTTGGTGAAGTAAGAAAAACCATTTTTTTGTCCTCCTCATGCCCTCTTACTGTCCCTAATAAGGCCGATAAATATCCCGTGCTTTTACCTAGCAGAGATAAGAACTGGCTGCTGGAACTAGGGGAGATACTTATTCATGGCAAAAACCGATTGGATATTAACCGACACAGTACAGAAGCAATTGAATTTTCAGATGGCGAGATAGAAACGAAAATCATCTTTTGGTGTTGTCTCGTAGAAGGTTTAAGGCTAAGTCTGATGGTAAGCCATGCTGGGGAAGCAGTTTAACGCACATGCAAACATTTGCGGCGAGCTGCGGGAATTCTGGTGGAATAAAATCGAGAGGGCAATGAAAATGTTAAACAAGAAGAGGTGCGTAGTGGTGGTCCGTGGGAATAATCTGCAGTCAATTTCAAGGTTGAGAATAAATAAGAGCCGCTGAATGCGGCTCTATGAATTTATTGATATGTAGCAGCAGTAACCGTGCCATATTCACTTATCTCAAAGGTAAGAATGTTGTTAAAGATGACGTAATCTGTGCGCTTGCTGAATGGTCCACGGTTGTTGTCATGCTTGTTGATGGCATACTTGGATGGGCCTGAGCCAGCGTCTTTGGTATCGTACCAGTTGATGAAGGCATCTACTTCACTCATAGAGAGGTCGTATTCTTTCTCAAGCCCAGTTAACATAATGATAGTGAGGATAGCACGATAACTAGTTGGTTCGGGAATACTTGGTCCAGGAATAGGGTTGTAAGGCTCCAAACTTCCTTCACCAGGTAAGT
Source organism: Paenibacillus sp. 1SOY10 (assembly GCF_056836745.1). Taxonomy (NCBI): domain Bacteria; kingdom Bacillati; phylum Bacillota; class Bacilli; order Caryophanales; family Paenibacillaceae; genus Paenibacillus; species Paenibacillus sp. 1SOY10. The sequence continues at coordinate 537,590 of NZ_JBXENK010000002.1, forward strand.
CTAAAGCGACGATATACAAATACTCCAATTTATTATTGACAATCTCTACAGAATGTTCTTTCTGCTCCAGTTTAGGACTCTCATATATAATTCTTGGAGAACTATCATTTTTTCCATAGAGTGAAAAGTTGCTTGTTTTTTCTCCATCAATATAAACATCGATGTTATCAGAGCTATTATTATAAATATAAGAAATAAAACGGAAATTTTCGCCTATGAAATTAAATTTTATCTTCGACTCAGGAGTTTGCCATACATTTTTGGTACAGCGAGAAACTTCGCAAACTGTCCATTGTCCCTCATAAGTGATATCAACTTCATCATAAAGATATCTGGTCCAACCCTTTTCAGGAGTATTTGAAATGTCGCCTATTGAATCAGAAAAGGCATTGGGGACAAACGTAAAGAAGAGTAATAAAATAAAAATTACGGAAAGGCGTATTTTTTTCATAAATAGAGCTCCTTAAATATAATTTTATAAAGAAGAATATAATTATATTTATGGAATGTCCAAACATAAAATCCTATATATGTAATATGATGTTTATCTAGGGAAAATGATTTTCTTATTGAACCTTGAGTGGGACTGTTTTATTGGAATTGCTGGCACTAAACAAACCGCATCATCATGATGCGGCTGCACTCAGACAAGCAACGCTGTTAAGTCAGCAGCTTAATAATCAATCTCGGCAAGTACCATAATAATTCTGAAATCCATGTTAGTCGGTCAGCCCATTTTTCGAGTTTAGTTCTTTGATGTCTCATTTGACACCTCGCATTGGATTATTTTACTAAATTTTATCAAATTTATGAATAATAATCCACTATATTAAGTGATGGGATAGGGTTAAATAAAGCAGTAACACGTTGATACGAACATCAAGCCACAAAAGAAAGAAGCCGCCAATTTGCGGCTTCTTTCTTTTGCTCATATTATCACTAGGATCAATATCACGTCCTATTAATAAGCTTTGTACCCGGCAGCCAGGACGTCATCTTTACTAATAACCAAGGAGCCAAGCTCCTTCTTAACGGTAAATTCGCGGGATTGGTCATCTCGAATAGTAGTGCTCAATCCGTCGGAAAGCGAGGAACTGTCGATTCTGAAAGTGACTTCGCCTTTTTTCTTCACTTCATAGATGAGCGGATTGCTTGATTGTGCATTGGCAGACAGTTCGCTGTTGGATGCAACGAGCTCGGACAGAGTAACCCATTCGTTTTTAGACTCGAAGGAGATTGATTTTAAGGCTGGGTCGTAAAAGGTACTGTAGTTAAATAAACTCGCGGCTTCCCGGATGGGTACATAGGTTGTTGAGTTGAATACGAGTGCGTCAGCGGTTGCTCGGTTCTGTCCTCCAACAATAAATTTAAAGTATTGAATGGTTGCCTTGGCGGTCTTCCCGATGGGAGCGGCAGCGGCAACGGATGCTGTGCCGAGCAAAGCACAGACGGTTAAAGATACAACAAGCTTTTTCATGGATATCCCTCCAAATTGTAATAATCACTTTTAAATTATTACCCAGTTACCAAACATATGAATATAGGTGTTTAGATTTATTTTCGTCGCCACTGGGATAATCCAAAGGTACCGGCTGATAGTGTCAATACGGCGTTTGGCATGCGGCTGGAGGAAATCTTTTCTTGTTGAATAAAGAACATATGTTCGCATATAATAACACCAGACTATACAGACTGTTGCCCGATCACTGAGCTGTAATTAGGGAGGGACGTGGATGCCTGTACCCTGGCAAACTGAAGCAGAAGCGGAGTTGGTGAAGCGGGCCATTTTGCTGCCTGTGCTGTTGGATCTTCTGGAAAGGGATCGGCAAGCGCTGGCGGATATTCCGTTAAAGGTACCGCACATTTATAGGGGATTTATTGGTTCATTACAGGGTGCGGCTATGGATGAACTGGCCCAGGTGCGCAAAGACATGCGTAAGCATGGAATCAAGGTCTTTGAGGAGCGGCGAACAAATTTTGGTCTGGAGGCACGCTATTTATGTCGTGGGTATCGCTATGAGTTCGACATGCTCTGGGGATTAGTAAAGGCAGAAATTTTTCAGCTATTAGGCGACTACTCGGGAATCGACATCACGAAAGAAGGAACCTCACCGTGAAAGAAAGAGTTGTTATGTTGGCGGATTGTCAATCTTTTTACGCGAGTGTTGAGAAGGCAGATCATCCGCAGTATTGGAACCGGCCGCTGATCGTTGCCGGAGACCGTGAGCGACGGTCTGGCATCGTCTTGGCTGCCTGTCCGCTGGCCAAGCGGTCTGGCGTGACTACGGCGGAAACCTTAGGCTCGGCGTTGGCCAAAAATCCGGAGATGGTCGTCATGCGCCCGCGGATGGAGCGATATATTGCCGTTTCAATGAAAATTACGAATATTTTGCTGCGATTTACGGACTTGGTTGAGCCGTACAGCATTGATGAGCAGCATCTGGATGTGACCGGAAGCTTATCTCTGTTCGGCGATCCACTTGCCTTGGCGTACAGAATTCAACAGGAGATCAAACGAGAGACCGGGATATACAGCCGCTTTGGTATTAGTTACAACAAGGCGGTTAGTAAAATGGCCTGCGATAATTTTGCCAAGAAGAATGCGAACGGCTTATATTGGATGACCCGGGAACAGACGACCCAAGCGCTATGGCCGCTGCCGATTCGCCAAATGTACATGGTTGGCTCCCGGATGGAGCGCCATTTGAAGGGAATGGGGATTCATACGATCGGGGCCTTGGCGAATACGCCGCTCGTTCAATTGCGTCAGCGGTGGGGGATTAATGGCGAGGTGCTATGGCGGCTTGCTCATGGTCTGGATGATTCACAGGTAGATCCCAGTAGCCACGCTGGCGAAAAATCCATCGGCCACGAAATGACCTTGCCGCGAGATTTTTACTCATTGCAGGAGGTAGCCGTGCCTCTCTTGGAGCTGACGGAACTGGTGTGCCGCCGTTGCCGGGAGAAGGGATATATGGGCGGGGTGGTCATGGTGAGCTCTAGGGGAATTGATTTGGACCATCCCACCGGCTTCCACCGGCAAATGAAGTTGCTTGATCCGACGAATGCTACCAAGCAAGTATATGAGAGCGTAATGGCGTTGTTCGGGCGTCATTGGGATCACCAGCCCATCCGTAAGGTTGGTGTTACGTTGTCGGGCTTCATTAGAGATGATGAATACCAATTAACCTTATTTGATGAACGACCCAAGTATCAGGCTTTGGAGAAGGTGACGGATGAGATCAAACGTCGGTTTGGGGAAACGGCTATTCTGCGGGCGGCATCGTTGACCACATCCGGTCAGGCCAAGCAAAGGGCGGAAATGATCGGGGGACATTACAGATGAAAAAGCTGGAAGGCAACGGGTTATGGGCATCCAGCCGAATGATGTTGCCTGAGCATAAAGAAGCGATTAATCGAGAGCATTATGCCAAAAAGTCCAAACCCCATCCGGAACTGGATGCTCAGGAGATAGAACTGATTGAACGGGTGCTGGCGGGTTCTTTTCGGGAACGGAGGAAGATCAGGCTACGAGTCTGGGGAGAGTATGAGGATGAAGAGTTATGTGGAGTGGTCACCACGGTACAAACTTATTTGAGAGAGATTAAGCTGACGACGGAGCCAGGAGAATGGCAGTGGGTTCGCCTGGCAGATATTTTATCTGCTGACTGGCTGTCGGCGACCAAATAAGAGACTGGAGAATAGTAACTAGTTAGTTCAGACGATTTTTTTAGGAAGAGGAAAGCCCTGCCAGAAATAAAATAATGCCTGCAATGATGGCCACAATACCACCAAATCTTGTCATGGACAGATAGGCTTCACTTGGTTCGGAATCGCCATCGACCTTCCAGCCTTCTTTAATATACCAGGCAAAGGAAGGTGCAACAGTATTGACCAAGCCGATAATTATAATGAAAAATCCTCCAAGAGCAAGCAAAAAGTTCCCTCCCTCATAAATGGTGTTTCTTCTATGGCTCAATTCAAGAATCACTGCTTGACCAAAGACATCTATAGAACGGAGGGTCGTAGGGATTCTGGAGAAACGAAGTGTTCGCCTTTGCGAGTGGATTTCTACCTTATCAGAATTTATTGAATCAGAAAATCCAGGAGGGGCAGCGATCGGAAGAACCCTACGAACCCGGAGGGCCTCATTGCTCACATGTCAAGCACTGATTTCAGTATTGAGCCTCTTCTATTAATAATACGTCAAGTTCCCGGTTTCGTTTCTATGGTAGGTTTATGGCAAAAGGGAAAGGACCCCTAGAAAGGCTCTTTCAGCTTACTCGGCCTGTTCGTCATTATTTTCTGGTTGAATTTGCGTTTACTTCTGTATATAATCATAAATACGGGATTTTTTTAAAATCCTTATGATTTTGCCGGGGTGGCGGAATAGGCAGACGCACAGGACTTAAAATCCTGCGGTACGTGAGTACCGTACGGGTTCGACCCCCGTCCTCGGCATTTTAGGTGGTTAGCGGCACGTTGAAGCTACAAAAGGAGAGGGCTCGTTAGAGCTCTCTCCTTTTGTATGTGCAGACTCGAATTTTCAACTCACGAATGATCGTTACTCATGTATTCGATCAACATGTCTATAAATCGCTGAGGGGTTAAAGAATCTTTGGGGCTTGTTGAAGATAAACTAATTCTTTGCAGCAGCCCCATCATGGAGACGAAGAGGAATTGGGCGGTTTCGGAAGCATTAAGCTCCGGCCGCAGTGATTGATCGGCGATACCAGCCTTGATAGGGTCCAAGAGGAAATGATGCTTGATTTTATCTTTTACAAAGGATTTATATCGTCCTACCAATTCTGGGCTTGATTGATAGGCGCTATAATGGAGGTCAAAGGATACGATAAATTTAATATAGCCAGGGTGTCGTCTAGCGAATTCAGCCCAGGCCATTAGCATGGAGCGGAGCTTATTTTTGCCTGAAGATATGTCTGTGCCAGCGGCTTCTACGAAATCAGACATGCTCTCCATCAATTCCATTTGGACCTCAAAAATCAGCTCATCAATAGACTCAAAGTGCTTGTAGAACGTAACTCGACTCATGTCAGCCTGCTCACATATATCCTTAATATTGACATGGGAAAGCCCTTGCTCTGTGAATAATGCTTTTCCTGCAGCAATGAGTTCCCGACGATTTTTATTTTTTAGCTTTTGATGCCAATTGTCAATCATAAGCCTTAATCCGTCCCTTTAGCTTTCTGGCGGTTTACCGTAAGAAACGGGGTAGCCAGAAGAATAAATGCACCCAAAATATAGGGCATATTAATGTTTTTGTCAAACAAGGTTCCAGCTATGATGGGGCCCAGAATATTACCCACACTCATGTAAGTCGTATTCAGCCCTGAGGCATACCCTTGTCGATCTCTAGCCGCGTTGGCAATTAGCGAGTTAACTGTCGGTCTTAAGAGGGAATTAAAGGCAAAGAACAAAATCGATACGGCCAGTAAATAGAACAAATTAATCTTCACAAGCATGAGCAATAGCGCAACGCCCGTCATGATTAGTGATAAACGAATAAGCCAGGTCTCGCCAAGCCGCTTAATGAGTTGATCCAGTAGCCAGACCTGGACGATAATGCCTGTAATGGCTCCAACGGTGATGATAATAGAGATTTGTCCAGCATCAAAGCCATACTTCTGCTCCACAAACAGAGCATATACCGTCTCATAGTTCACTAAGCCAAACGTCATAATCAGGATTAAAAGAAGGTACCGGAAATATGGGGTGCGAAATGATTCTACTATTTGGTGACCTATTGGTTCTCGGCTTGCCGTGCCTTGAGAGGATAGACTTTGCTGAGTGTTACGGGTTTCCGGCATAAAAAAAGTGAGTAGGGTTGCTATAAGGCCAAGACCTGATGCAAAATAATAGGGGACGCGTATGCCAAACTCGGCAATCATCCCGCCCAGCCCGGGACCCAAAACCATCCCCAAATTCATAGCAGCGCTCAAGTAGCCCATTCCTTTTGCCCGTGTCTCTGGAGTTGTAATATCTGCAGTGTAGGCCATGACGGAAGGAACCATCAGCCCAAGCCCGATGCCCCCGAGAAAGCGGGCAAGATACAACCAGGGCAATGTGGTCGATGCAGCAAATATAAGATCGGATACGACCGTCAGGAATAGGCCGGACATAATTAATTTCTTACCCCCATTTATCAGAAAGTTGTCCACCAATAGGGGAGAAGATGAACTGTGCTGCTCCGAAAGCAGCGACTAGGTAGCCAGCCGCTGTTCCTCCCGCATCAAACTGCTTGAGATAATCCGGTAAAATAGGAATGACCATCCCCTGTCCCAGTAGGGCAATAAATAAATTAAGCATGACGATAAAGAGAGGAAATTTGGCGGACTTAGAGATGGAATGAGACATGAGATAACTCCTTGTGTTTACATCGTGTTAATGATTACTTGATGTAAACTATTCTAAACCCAAAATGAATCAGATGTAAATGGAAAAGTAATAAGCAATATTTTATAGGCCAAAGGAATTATTTTCATTTAAAAAGGTTATGAAATTCCTACCAAATACCGATATAAAACGCAAAGGGCTGGGAAAAGAATCCCGGCATTCTAGCAATAAAAAAGGAGAGAAATTGATGATTACGAACAGGAAAACAACGCATTGGCTGCTGATTGTGGCGCTGCTCCTTTCGGTGGTCCTTCCGACAGGTGCCATGGCGGCTGCTGGCGACATTAACTCTATCGCTATTGATGGGGAGAACACGACGATCGAGCTGGCTGTTGGCAAGACGAAGCAGTTGAAGGTATGGGCTAACGTGGAAGGCTCTACTTCCAAGAAGGACGTTACCGCAACCGTAACGTGGACTTCTTCGGATGAGAGTATCCTGAAGGTGAATGAGGGACTGGTGACTGCCGTCAAGAGTGGTACGGCTACGGTCAAGGCAGCTTATTCCGGTTCGGTATCCATCATTACTATTAAAACAGTTGATACTTATTCGGCGTTGACATTGGATTATAAGCTGGACGGCAAGTTCAGTCTTGATACGGATGAAAGCGACCTGACGGTGACAGCCAAGGCTAAGGTCGACAGTACCTTGGTAGAACCAAAGGATGTAACTACGGAAGCAGAGTGGAGTACCTCCAATGGGGCCGTAGTGACCGTGGACAAGGGACAACTCACTCTGTTAGGAGCAGGCGAAGCGACAGTGACAGCCAAATATTCCGGCTTGACTGCTTCGTTTAAAGTGACGGTAACTTCTCCTTATTCCGGTCTGAAGCTGTATCGCAGCGAATCACCGGACACAGAGATTGGTGAGAAGGAAGATCTGGAACTGATCATGGCCGATGGTGAGATTGAATTGCTGGCCAAGACGATTCTGGCTAATGATAAAACAACAACGGACGTGTCCGATAAGGCCGTCTGGACTTCCTCGGATTCTGCGGTAGCTACGGTTGAGGATGGAAAAGTGAAGCTGTTGTCGACCGGGAAAACGACGATTGCCGCTTCCTACCTTAGTAATCGGGCACAAGTGGACATTTACGTTCGCGCTCCTTACGAAGCCATTCTGCTGACGCCTTCGGAGGATGCAATGATCTTCTTCGGAGAAACGTTGAAGGCAGAAGCTGGTGTGAGAAGCAGTGCAAATTCGACAGAAGATATTAGCAGCAGAGCTACTTGGACTTCGTCCAATAAATTAATTGCCACGGTTAATAACGACGGCTTGATTGTAGCCAAGGCAGCAGGGTCGACGACCATTAAGGCCAGCTTCCAAGGCATTAGCAAGAGCTTCAAGCTGGTTGTGTCTCCTACAATCACCAAGCTTGAAGTAGAGAAGGACGAGCTGGAATTGTTCAAGGGCGAATCGGTAAAATTGCCAGCAGTTACAGCTACGAAGATTGACGGTGAGGAGATTGATTTCAGTGATGAAATCATCTGGTCTTCCGCTCGGGAAGATATTGCTACCATTGAAGACGGAAAGATTGTAACCAAGGATACAGATGATACAACACTTTCCGCTATAGTTACGATTACGGGTAAGCTTGCTGACGCAGGAGCGGGAGTGACTCCTAACCCGGCATTCCCGATTCGGGGAACAGCAGATAGTGAAGTGACCATTCAACTTACGGTAAATGAGAAGGTACTGACGATTCTCGTTCCAGACAATAAGCTGAGCATCGTGATTGGCGAGGAGACAGATCTACCAAGCGTGATTGCCGTTTATGAAAATGGGGAAGAGCTTACTAACCCAAGCGATATTGAATGGACGTTGTCCGGTGCTAACGCGGTACTGAAAACAACGGCAGAGGGCAAAAAAATCAAGGGACTTACAAAAGGTTCTGCTACGCTGAAAGGGACCTATTCCAATAAAACGGTGAGTGTCTCGGTAACTATTGAACCTAAAATTACGAAGCTAGTTGTTGAACCAACAACAGTCGAACTGAACATCAAAAAATCAAAGTCGATCAAGGTGACTGGCTACTATACAGATGGTAAGAAAGTAACATTGTCCACTAAAATGGGCTGGGTCTCCTCAGACGATAGTGTAGCTACCGTGTCCTCCTCTTCAGTGAAGGCGGTGGCTGAGGGATCTGTCACACTTACTGGCTCATATCAAGGGCAGACAGTAACGGTGAAAGTCAATGTAGTACCGAAATTGACGAAGCTGGAAGTTAGCGAGAAGAGTCTGCAGCTTGCTCCAGGCTCTGCAAAAACCTTAGTGCTCAAGGCGACGTATGATACCGGCAAGGTAGCAGATGTTACTACAAGCGCAGTATGGACTAGCTCGAAGCCAGCAGCGGCTAAGGTCACGGCAGGGAAAATTGAGGCCGTAGCCAAAGGAACCAGTTCGGTTAAAGCTAAATACGGCGGTAAGACCGTAACGGTCAGAGTTTCGGTGAAATAAGCGAATACGCTAACCAGAGAGCCTGCCTTTCCTTGAAGGGCAGGCTCTTTCATTTGCTTCTCATTCCCCAACAAGGGTTGCTACCCAAGCAGGTAATCTTATATAATTGGAACATATGTTCTTGTGTGGCGAGCGATAAGCTATTGAACTAATGACAACATGGAGAAAAGGAAGGCATCGATGAGGAGACAGAGACGGAGACGGAAGAGCAATCAGCAGAACAAATGGTTCATGACGATAATGGTTGCGGTTGTATTGCTGATAGGAAGCTGGCTATCTGGCGGATCGCTGGAATGGGATTCCATGAAAGGGTGGCTGTCGGGTGAAATTGGAGGATTTGCCCAGAGGGATGCCGCGACTCAAGTGGATGCAGAAGGACAGCTTCGCGTGATTTTTCTTGATGTAGGGCAGGGAGCTTCGCAATTGATTATCAGCCCTGAGGGGAAGACCATGCTCATCGACGGCGGGAACAATGACAAGGAAGATTTGATGCTCAGTTATTTAGCCCGTTATGGCGTAAAACGCTTGGATATCCTGATTGGAACGCATCCGGATGCCGATCATATCGGGGGCTTGGATAAGGTAGTAGATCACCTGGAGATCGGGGACATATATATGCCCCGGATACAGGCGAATACGAAGACCTATCAATCTCTGCTGGAGTCCATCCAGCGCAAAGGGCTCAAGGTAAAGACAGCCAAGGCCGGGCTTGACCTGCCATTTGGCGAGCAGGTACGGGTCAAAATGCTGGCCCCGGTAACAACAACGGACGATAGCAACAATATGAGTGCCGTGGTCAAGCTAAGCTACGGAAGCACCAGCTACCTGCTGACCGGAGATGCAGGAAGTGAAAGCGAGCAGGCCATGATAGAGAGTGGAGCCGATCTGCGGGCCGATGTCATGCTGGTGGGCCACCACGGCTCCAAATCATCAACAACGCGGCGGTTCTTGCAGTTGGTTCAGCCTACCTATGCGGTCATTCAGGTCGGTCCGAATTCTTACGGACATCCTACACAGACGATTCTGGATCGCTTGGACAAGCAAAATGTACAAACCTACCGCAATGATACCCAGGGTACGGTGGAAATAACGACCGACGGGCGGGATTATCGGATTACCACGGACAAGTAAGGCCAGAGCCCCACAAGGGAAAGTGTGGTGAACAAGCCCCCCGATAGTAGACCTAATTGTTTACCATGCAATAAAAGGAGCAGCCTTAGTCCAGTTTCATCCAGGACCTCGGCTGCTCCTCTTTATATATCATGCATTATAGCTTAACGGGTTGTCCCGAGGCTACGGAACGGTAGCCAGCCAGGGCCACTTCAGTGGATCGAAGTCCGTCCACGCCGTTAATAGGTACAGGCTGACCCTCGGCAAGGGCTTCAATGAAGCTCTTAACGATCAGATGATCCATAGAGTCGCCCCAGAAATGATATTGGCCCTTTCCATCCTTGTCGATGAACCATTCGTTGTGTTGCGCCATGCTGTCTACGGACAGTGTGCCCGCCGTGCCCACAATCTCCAGGGTGACATCTCCCCAAGTCGGGAAGGACTTGGAACGTGACCAACTGGTATCGATGACGCCAAACACGCCGTTATCGAATTTCACATGCATCATTCCAGCATCCTCCACATGAATGTCTTCATGAAAGATGCGATTGGCATAGGCATAAACCTCGGCAACTTTGGAGTCCGGCATGAACCAATTCATCAAGTCCATCACATGCACGGTATGGTCGAGCAGCGCTCCACCGCCGGAAAGAGCAGGGTCAATGAACCAGCCGCCAGGCATCGTACCGCGGTTTGTCCCCTTGATAGCAACAATCTCGCCAATTTCGCCGTTCATTACAGCCTCTCGGGCACGGACCACTGCGGATAGATAGCGGCAAGGAAAGGCCGTCATTAACTGAACGCCGGCATCCGCACAGACCGAGATCATTTCCTCCATCTCCGCAACGGAGAGCCCCAAAGGCTTTTCGCACATGATATGCTTTCCGGCCCGGGCGGCATCCAGCGTTAATTGTGCGTGATGGACATTCTCCGAGCAAATAATGACAGCATCGATATCTGTACGCAATAAATCGTGATAGTCGGCATAGTAAGCGGCCCCCGTCTGCTGGAGAGCCCCCTCAACCTCACTTCTGACGGGATGGGCAATCCCGGCTACTACCGCCTGAGGAAGCTTGGATAGTCCCTCCAGATAGGAGAAAGCATGGCCATGGGCAAAGCTGATCATTCCCACTTTGACTTGTTTCTTCATTGTTGTCCCTCCCTTACAAAGTCATGGCCGAAATGCACGGCCTGGCCGGTGACGGCGGATTCTCTGGCAGCATTAGCTACGATTAGTGCCCGGCAGGCATCCTCCTTTGTCACGGCAGGCTCCCGATGCTCGCGGAGACAGGTGATGAAGTGCTCCAGTTCCAGATAATACGGAGAATGCAGTGACGGGCTTTCCGGAATTTCTGCAAACCGCTGCCCTTTAGCATTCTGTGCGGACTTACGGATAGTTACAGAGCGGCTTTTTTCACTGTCTGTACGAATAATTCCGCCACTACCGGCAAATTCGGCGGAGGTGCGGAAGCTCCCGGGATCGCCCCAATACCCTTCCAGGTTAGCCACGGCACCACTATGAAACACCAATGTAATGAGAGCATAATCCGAGCCGGCCCAGGTGCGGCGAAGCGTATATACGGATTTCGGTTCTCCCAAGGTCCATAAGGCAAAATCAATATCATGGATCATCAGGTCGACAATGACACCACCACTCTTCGCTTCATCGTTGTACCATTCACGTACGGTTCCCGGATGCGATCCTACCCGCTTCAGATGGACGACGCCCATTTGCCCCAGGCTTCCTGCATTCACGGCTTCCTTGATTTGTACATATTCGGGAAAAAAACGTACGACGTGTCCCAGAAATAGCTGCACACCATGCTCCTTGCATACCGCCATGGCCTCCCGCGCATCCTCTGCTGTTAGCGCGATAGGTTTCTCACATATGACATGCACTCCCAGCCGGGCGGACCGGCAGGCATATTCCTTGTGCAAGTAACTTGGCAAGGCCAAGCTAACTACGTCAGGCTTTACTGCGGACATCATTTCCTCATACGAAGCAAATGCACTAGCCCCTGTTTTTGCCGCTAACTCTTCAGCCAATTGATATTCAATATCACAAACGCCAACCAATTCCACACCGGGCATCTGGGCGAATTCGCCTGCATGCACCCGGCCCATGCCGCCGCATCCGGCAATAGCAATCCTCATATCGGTTCACTCCTGACACATTTTCTATAATGGACGAACAACTGATACCAGCATATAATGTAGACTCATAAGAGACTAGGCCCCGATTAGTCATGTTTATGTGCTATTTTATTCTCTGGCATGAAGGAGATACGGCATGGATATTTTTCAGGAACCAATTCTGTACCAGCATCCGCAGCTTTGTATCAAAACGCTGGATTTCGTCTGTAGTGAACAAGAGAGTACAGAGATCTCTGCCTGGCATTATCATAAAGAAATCGAGTTTGTGATGGTGATGCAGGGACTTCATGAGATTCGAACCGTGAAGCGCAACTACCTGCTGGCTCCGGGGGATGTGGCCATTGTTGGCTCTTCCCAGCTCCACTATGGACATAAAAAGGGTTCAGGCGAAATGAAATGCTTCGTCCTGCATTTTGATCTGGAGCCTTACTTTGATCCGGCTATGATGAGCTATTACCGCCATTTCTCCGAGATCCATCATCCCCTGGATGAATTGAATGATCTTTTTACAGAGGACCCTGAATTCAAGGCAAAGGTAGCGGGGATTCTCTATCAAATTCGGCAGGAAATGCTGGAGAAATCGAAAGGTTATGAGATTGCTGCCAGCATGCATATCAAGCACTTGCTCTTGCTGCTTCTGCGTGCCGACCGGCGTGGTATTCTGGAACCAGCGGAATGGGGCGACGCCGATACGCTGAAACGTATTATTGATTACGTAGACCTGAATCTGGCAGACCGTATCTCGATGGAAGAAGCTAGCCGACTGGCCGGGATGAGCTACACTTATTTCTCCAAATTTTTCAAAAAGGCAACGGGCGATTCCTTTGTAGATTATGTTAATTTGCGGCGTCTGCGGATCGTTGAACGGATGTTGATCACCAGCGACCAGAGTGTTGCCGTTCTGGCGGAGCAAGCGGGCTTTGTCAATTCGTCGCATTTCTACAAGCTGTTCAAACGGCAGCATGGTTGTACGCCCAATGAATACAGAGCGAAGCTGAAGCAGGCTTGATGATACGATACAGGGACGAATACAGGAGGAAGCCATCTTGCTGAATAACTGGTATCAGACCTTTCTTAAAGATAAGACACTTTCGAAGATGGTGATGCTTTACAGCTTGATTGCCATGATTACGGTGCTTGTGCTTGCCCAGGGAATCCTCAGAAGTATGACAGATTCGGCAGTCGACAACCAGATGGATATTCAGCGCAGAGCTTTGGACAGCATCAATGATTATGTACAGACGAATGTAGACTACACCGAGCAGATCACCAATGAAATTTATAGTCAAACGGCACTCGCGGATAATGTTACCTTCTTTCTCACCCATACCTACAGTGAGTATTTGAGCTACCGCATGGAGCAAATCACCGGGTCCGGTATTGCCTATTGGGATGCCACCGGATTCTTCGAACGGAAGATGGGAACGAACCCAGCGATTCAGGAAATGGTGCTATACGGCGAGGACAGCAAGCATCTTTATCATTTATGGCATGGACGCTTGAAGACGCATCCTGTGGATGCCGAGAAATCCTATGTACCTGGCGCTATCATTCAGGAGACGGCTCGAATCCTTGTCCCTAATCTGTGGATTGAGAAGCTGATTGGCAGGAGTCAGGACCGAATGTATGCCATACGTACAACGATTGCGAGTGGATACAATCTGAAAACGATCGGTCATTTGATCGTGTATTATGATTCCGAGCAGATCAGTTCGGCGATTGCGCCTTATGAGGACAAGCTCAAAGGGAATCTCCTCGTGCTTACCCCCAAAGGTCAGGTCATTTATGATCAATCAGGCCAATACTATGGCGAGCCTTATCCCTACACGGAGCAGGTTCTGTTGCATAATGGTTCGGCCGTGATGGAGAAGAATTCATGGGTTAGTGCGGTGCAAAATAATAGCGGTTTCATTGTGCTTAGTATCGTTCCCAAGGCGGAGATTACTGATGGGCTAGCGGATATCCGGCGGACAGTTATCATATTGAGTTTGATTTGTGTGCTGGTTATTGTTCTGATTCCCTTTGGATTTGTTATGAATTACACCAAACAGATGCATCTCATCATTCGTTCCATGCGTAGTGTGGAGACCGGTGAACTGGGCGTCCGAATTTCCATTCAACGCAAGGATGAGTTAGGGCTGATCGCGGGTAGCTTTAATCAAATGCTTAATAAACTTACGCATCATATCAACCGTAGCTATAAGGCGGAAGCGGAGCAAAGCCGGGCAGAAATGACGGCGCTCCAGGCCAGGGTGAATCCCCACTTCTTGTTCAACACCCTGGAGGTCATCAGGATGAGGGCCGTCTCGCTGGGCGTTACCGAGATAGGGGACATGGTCTACAACTTGGCGAATTTATTTCGCAATTTGGTGGAAGAAGAGACATTTGTGAGTCTTCAGCAAGAACTGGAGAATTGCCGACTATATCTGGAACTGTTCAAGTCGCGTTACCAGGAGGATTTCAGCTATGAGATTCAAATGGACCCACAAACAGCTCAGCATGGCATGGTTAAGCTGTCCTTACAGGTTCTGATTGAGAATTTCATCGTCCACGGCCTTCGTGACGATGATCAAGTGAATCATATTGAGGTAACCTCCCGCCGCGAACATGAGCGTGTGTATATTGTTGTCCGTGATAACGGGATGGGAATGGAGGGGGCGAGGTTGGCGTTCATTCGTAACTCTTTGTCAGAGAACCAAGCCGAAGGTCATTCCTTTGGACTTCGCAGCGTTTATCAAAGATTGGTCTATTTGTATGGGGACAGTTGCACGTTAGAGGTGGATAGCACGCCTGGGGAAGGGACAACCGTCACGATCACTATGCCTTATGCAGAGGGGGAAGCGTAGGTGTACAAGGTTCTTCTTGTAGATGATGAGAAGTTCATTCTGGAGGGGCTAAGCCAGTTGATCGATTGGTCTGCCTTGGGACTGGAGATTGTAGGGATGGTCAGAGGGGGCAAGAAGGCTTTGGAGATGCTGGCCTCCACGAACGTAGATATTCTGATTACTGATATTTCTATGCCGGGTATGAACGGACTGGAGTTGATACGCGTCGCCCGGCAGGAGCATGACCAGCTTAAGGTAATTATCCTCAGTGGCTATAACGAATTTGACTATCTCAAGGAGGGAATGAGCCTTGGGATTGAGAATTATTTACTGAAGCCGGTCAACGTTTCTGAACTGAAGCATACACTGGTCACTTTGCTGGACAAGCTTGAGGCCGTTAAGCCAGATTATCTCTTTGACAATGACATTTATATTATTAAGAACAATACGCTTCATCGGTGGATGACCAGACAGATTGCTCCAGCCGAATGGAAGGAACGACGCGAGTTGCTCCAGCTTGCGCCTACCCGCTGTTATCGACTGGCGGCAGTAATCAGGAAGGGAGACTTGGCCGATCAGATCTTTGCTGAACTGGTAAACTCAACGGGCGATGACCATCCCCTGGCCTACCGTGATCTGGATGAGGATGTTGTTATTATATTCCAGGCAAACGAAGAGAAGGAGCTTGCCGAGTATGTACACCGGTGGATCGAGAAGGTAAGCTCCACGGTGCAGCTTGGAGACGAAGAAGCTATACGTATCGGTGTAGGGCGAGTGGAAGTCTCCAATGTCTCTGAAATTTCTGAGACTTCCGAAGGTCTGAGCTATGATGAGGCTAAGCAAGCACTAGCTTATTTCTTGCTGTATCCGAAGAAGCAGATCATCGCTTACGAGACGCTTAACCTGTCCAAAGAGCTAATTCGCTGGGAGGGCAATATCCGCTGGGAGCAATATACGCAACTACTCCATGCCCGTAATGCTGAAGGATTGAAGGTAGCAATTCAGGAGGATTTTGCGAATCTGCGGGAGCAAGAGGGCATGAGCCCCAGGCATTTATGGTGGGGTGCCGCTGAGGTTGCATTCCGGCTGAAGCTGGCGGCAGAAGAGGTCAAGTCTACGAATGCTGCATTAGAGGAGTTATTTTCAGAGTATGTGGAGAGCCTCCATACCACCTCAGAGTGGGCAGAGCTGATGGAGATTTTGGCCGAGATAGCCCAGTTGTCTATTGACTTGCTACAAACGACCGGCAGTAGCCCCGTCATTCAGCAGGTGTTGAAGCTGGTGAAGGAGACCTATACCGAGAATTGGACACTGATGCAATTGGGAGACCGCTTCAATATACATCCCGTCTATTTGGGACAATTGTTCCGTAAGGAGACGGGGGAGAGCTTTGCCGGTTATATGAATCGTTACCGGATTGAGCAGGCCAAGAGAATGTTGCGCGAAACGAATCTGAAGGTCAATGAGGTGGCCCGTCAAGTTGGTTATTGGGAAGCAGCCTACTTTAACAGGCAGTTCCGAAAGTTTGTCGGGGTATCTCCCATGGAATATAAATCCCTCGTATGAGCGAACAATATAGATAAGCCAGGACGCTGTAGCCAGAAGGTGCTCACAGCGTTCTTTTTTTATGGAGATAGGATCGAAATAAAGGGTGGATCAAGTTTTTCTTAAGTTTGTTTAAGCGATCTTAGGTTTGTCTGCTACTGTTATAGAGTAAGATTTGATAACCTGAAAACGTAACCATAAAGCGGTTTCATATAAAAGGGAGGCTTCAACAGATGAACAAAAAATCAAGATTGTCTCTGCTTCTCGTGCTGGTACTGGCTTGTACAGCGATACTATCTGCCTGCGGCGGGACCAACAAAGAGCAAGGGGCAGCGAATGCTGGTAGCCCTGATGCCGGGAATCAAAAAGCGGTGGAATTGATTTGGTACAACATTGGTACGCCTCAGAAGGATACGGATTTGGTAATGGAGGAAGTAAGCAAATATACGGCAGAGAAAATTGGCGTTACCGTGAAGATGAAGCAAATTGACTTCGGCGATTACACCCAGAAGATGCAAGTCCTGACACAATCCGGCGAGCCTATGGATATCTTATTCACGGCCTCATGGGGCTTTGATTATGTACAGAATGCCAGAAAGGGTGCGTTCCTGGAGTTGAATGACCTGCTGGATAAACACGGTCAGGGCATCAAGGAAACGCTTGATCCGGCCTTCCTTGAGGGTTCGAAGGTCGACGGGAAGAATTATGGCATTCCAGCCAATAAGGAGCTTCCTGCACAGGATGTATGGCGTTTTAACAAGCAATGGCTCGATAAATACAATCTGGATATTGCTGGTGTGAGGAGCCTGGAAAGTCTGGAACCCCTCATGAAAGTCATTAAGGAGAATGAGCCGAGTGTGGTGCCGTTCATGATCGACCGGAACTATGTTCCGAACCTGCCTTACGACTACATCATTCAAAATCTGCCGATGGCCGTCAAACTGGATACGGAGGACTTCAAGGTCATCAACATTCTGGAGACTCCGGAACTGAAGGAAGCCTTGACCACGATGCGTAAATTCTACCAAGCGGGCTATATTGCTTCCGAGGTAGCTACAACTACGAATAATACAGATTTGACGACGACGGGGAACTGGTTCGTGGATCGTCCTACCACTCAACCGTTCGCGGACAATCTGTGGACCGCTTCGCTTGGCTATCCGGTAGTATCTACACCAGCGACGGATTCCCTGATTTATAACTGGTCGGTCATGGGCTCGCTGCAAGCCATCTCGGCAAACTCGAAACATCCGGAAGAAGCGATGAAATTCCTCAACTTGCTGAATACCGATGTATATCTGCGCAATCTGGTAGACTCCGGAATCGAGGGTGTCCACTATGAGAAGGTTAGCGAGAACGTAGCGAAGAACCTGGATAAGTCGAGAGACTACGACATGCCTACGTTCGCCATAGGTAATGTCATGCTGAATTATTTATCGGAAGACGATCCAAGCGATAAGTGGGAAGGCTTCCGCAAATTTAATGATGAAGGAGTACCGGCACCCCTTCTGGGCTTTAATTTCGACGGTTCTAATGTATTGACAGAACTGGCTGCCTTGAATAATGCCAAGGATCAGTTCTGGGCTCCTCTGATGACAGGGTCCGTGGACCCGGATAAGTACCTGCCAATGGCTATTGAACAGTTCAAGGCCGCTGGTCTGGATACGATTATTGCAGAAGCTCAGAAGCAACTAGACGAATGGCGGGCTACTCAGAAATAAATAACCAGGTTGTAGCAAGCAGTGGGCCAGACTGGGAACCTCCCAGTCTGGTTTGCTCCTTCAAGACGGAATATAACCTGGATGGGAGGATGGAAGATGCAAGCAATACTCCGATTGTTCAAGGATTTTCATAAAAACCTGCCTATTCTGCTTATGGTGTTACCGGGAGCGTTAGGGTTTATTCTATTTTCCTATTTGCCGATGGGTGGGACACTGCTGTCCTTCAAGCAGTACCGGTATAACGGTGAAGGCTTCTTATCCAGCTTCTTCAGCAGCGAATGGGTAGGACTCAGAAATTTTACCTTCCTGTTCGGCACGAATGATGCCTACATCATCACCCGCAATACCCTGCTATACAACATTGCATTTATTGTGTTAGGCACTGTGGCGGCGGTAGCCATGGCTATCGTATTGTCTGAAATCGTCAACAAACGCTTGTCCAAGCTATATCAGACGGGAATGTTTCTCCCGCACTTTATGTCGTTTGTCATTGTTGGCTTCTTCGTCTACAGCTTCTTGAATATGGACAAGGGTCTGCTGAACAGCATACTGGAACGCTTCGGCATGGAAGGAATCTCTTGGTACACCACTCCCGAATATTGGCCCTTTATTCTGATCTTGACGAATCTGTGGAAGAGTATTGGCTATAGCAGTGTTGTCTATTTGGCGGCCATCACAGGATTTGATCGTTCATTATACGAAGCGGCGATGATGGATGGGGCTAGCAAGTGGAAGCAGATTCGCAGTATTACACTCCCCTTGCTCAAGCCATTAGTCATTATTATGACCTTGCTGGCGGTGGGCAGAATTTTTTATGCCGATTTTGGCTTGTTCTATAATGTTCCACGCAACTCAGGTGCTCTATATCCGGTGACTAATGTCATCGATACCTATGTATTTCGCGGCTTGAAAACTACCGGTGAAATGGGAATGGCTACGGCGGCAGGGTTATATCAATCTATCGTTGGTTTTATTCTGGTCATGGCTTCCAACTATACCGTGCGCAAACTGGATAAGGATAACGCGCTGTTCTAGCAACGGCCACTGGAAGAGGAGGATGCTTGATGTCGATCAAGACTAGAAAATACCGGGATATTCATAGTCTCTCGCCCTTAATGAATATAGTGTTTAACGTGGTTGCTGCTCTGTTTGCTTTGATTTGCCTGTTTCCCTTTGCCTTTGTCGTCATTCTCTCCTTTACGGATGAGAAGAGTTTGGCCCTGCATGGCTATCGACTCATTCCTGAGAAGTGGAGCACCTATGCCTACGAATATTTATTCCAAAATGGCTCCCAGCTTCTGCAATCCTACGTGGTGACCATCACGGTGACTGTGGTAGGGACGTTAATCAGTGTGCTGGTCATTGCGCTATATGCTTACGGAATTTCTCGATCCAGCTTCAAATATCGCAGTTTTTTCTCATTTTTGGCTTTATTTACGATGCTGTTCAACGGCGGACTTGTACCTACGTTTATTGTGGTCACACAGGTGCTGCATCTCAAGGACACGATATGGGCGCTTATTCTACCGATGGCGATGAATGCCTTCTACATTATGATTATGCGGACTTTCTTCAAGGGATTGCCCGATGGCATTATCGAATCCGCGAAGATTGACGGGGCAACCGAGTTTCAAATTTTCCGTAAAATTGTGCTTCCGCTCTCCTTGCCGGGTCTCGCCACCATTGGTCTGTTCTGTACACTGGGTTATTGGAATGACTGGTTTAATGCCCTTCTATACATCGACAATCCGAATCTGGTTCCCCTGCAATCGATGCTCATGCGCATTGAGAGCAGCATGGCCTTTATTTTGCAAAATGCCAATACCAGCGGTTTGGGCAGCGTAGCGGCCAGCCTGCCTCAAGAGACGTCACGGATGGCTATGGTGGTACTGGCGACAGGTCCTATCGTCTTGGCTTATCCGTTTTTCCAACGCTTTTTCGTTCAGGGACTTACGGTGGGTTCATTAAAAGAATAGTGATGTTATGCAGCGTGCGTTGAACTACAGAACTATAGCACCGGGAATGGAGAGAAACGATGAACAGAATAGAACGATTAATACGCCATTTGAGCGAGTTGCAGTGGACGGATAGGAGAACTCTGACTGGCTGGAAGCTAAAGCGGGGTCGCTATATCCAGCCCGGACAATATGATTGGATAGAGCAAGCTGAGATAGAACAGGCAGGAGATCGGCTGGATGGGACCTCGGGAACTACCTATTTGCTGCAAAAAAATATAAATATCCCGTTGGAGTGGCCCGCAGAGGACGTGGGACTCGTGATGGAATCGGGCGGGGAGGGACTACTGCGGATTAATGGCTGTTCCTACCACGGGTTGGATAGCAACCATAGCTTCGTGCCGCTTAATCCACTTAAGGTTGGAAACACTCCTGAACTGGAAATAGAGCTGATGGACCCGGAGCCTAATCCGGAGGAGCCGCTGAATCAGCAATTCTACCCCCGAAGACAACCGATGGCGGACATTAGCATTAGATTGGTTCAAGTCAACCGCCCGCTTCGTAGTCTGCTGTATACGCTGACTGTAGCGACAGGTGCGGCGGCATTGCTGGATGAGCAAAGTTTGGAAAAGCATCGTCTGATGCAAGCCCTCTATGTAGTCCATGATGCCTTCTCTCACTTGACAGGACAGGCAGATGAGGATCAAGCCAGGCTTCCGGAGGAGGGAGAGATCCGGCAGCTTGAGAACATGCTGCTTACGGTACTCCGTGAAGATTCGACGGGCGAGAAGGCTGGCGTCATGCATATGGTCGCTCAGTCTCATATTGATCTTGCCTGGCTATGGCCTGTGAGGGAGACGGTGCGGAAGGGCAGTCGTACATTTTCGACGGCGCTAAGCTTGATAGAAGAATTCCCGGAATTCAGCTATGCCCAGAGCCAACCCCAATTATATGCCTATGTCAAAGAGCATGACCCTGAGCTCTATGAACGGGTGAAGGCACAGGTAGCCAATGGAGGATGGGAATTGGTAGGAGGCATGTGGGTTGAGCCTGATTTGAACATCCCGAGTGGAGAGTCCCTGGTACGGCAGAACTTATATGGACAAAAATTTTATCTGGAGGAGTTCGGCAAGCGTTCCTTTATTGAATGGCTTCCTGACACCTTTGGCTACTGCGCTTCCCTGCCGCAAATCTTGAAGTTGTCCGGCGTGGAATACTTTATGACCAGCAAGCTCAACTGGAGCGACACCAATTCGTTCCCGTACGATTTGTTCCATTGGGTGGGCATAGATGGCACAGCCATTCTGTCCTACCTGAACCATGGCTTGGGCGAGGATACGAAGCCGAAGGAGATCAAGGAGCATTGGGATTTCTTCCGGCAAAAGAAGGTCCATAACGAGGAGATGCTGCTCTATGGACACGGTGATGGCGGCGGCGGGGCCAACCGGGAAATGATTGAATACGTAGCGCGCTCAGCGAGTCTACCGGGGCTTCCAGCCAGCAAATTCTCTACCGCTGAGGCTTATTTCCGTGGGCTTGACGACTCGGCAGAGCTTTTCCCAAAATGGTATGGTGATTTGTATTTGGAATATCATCGCGGAACGTATACGACCCAGGCCAGAAATAAAAGGCTGAACCGGAAGATGGAGTTGTTATATCGGGAGGCCGAGGTGTGGAGCAGCCTATCTGCCTGCTGGGATGGTCAGCTTGTGCTTAACCGGGACGAATTGCAGGATTTGGAGGAAGGCTGGAAGCTAATTTTATTAAATCAATTTCATGATATTATTCCAGGCTCGTCCATTCCCGAAGTATATGACACTTCTCTACAGGAGTATGGTGCCGTATCTCAAATTGGGCACTCCGTGTTAACCCGTGGACTGGACAATCTGCGCTCGAAAATGAATACTGAAGGAGAGGGAATTCCCTATGTGGTATTCAATAGCTTGGGATGGGCACGATCTGCCGTAGTCAAGCTACCACTCAGCGGAGCAGTAGAGGGAGTTGTAGTTGACGAACAGGGAAGACAGTTGTCTTCGCAGCTTGTGGAAGAGAATACAGGGCACGGCTTGCTGGTGGAGATTCCTGTAGTTCCGGCCTTTGGTTATACGACGGTGTGGCTGAGAGAGGAGAGTTCTGCCTCGAATTCAAGTCATTTTTCCGGAGAATTAGCAGGTATTGAGCCACTAGTACGCTGGGAGACGGATGATTATATCCTGGAATTCAATGACCGTGGGGAGATTACCCGCTGGCTGGACAAGGGAGCAAACCGTGAGCTCTTGAAGGATGGAGCGGTGGCTAACGAGTTGCAATTTTTCCATGACAGACCTGTCGAGTGGGATGCATGGGATGTAGATAACCGGTATGCCCAGCAGTCTGCGGGAGCTGCCAAGCTGGAATCCTTCAAGGTCGTGGAATGCGGCAGCGTCAGGGATGTGCTGCGTTTACGCTGGACCTGGAGCCGTTCTACCATTGAACAGGACATGATCTTTCATCGAAGCACCCGAAGGGTAGATTTCAAGACAACCGTAGATTGGCAGGAAGCTCATAAGCTATGGAAGGTGGCCTTCCCGGTAGATCTTGTGACGACGAAGGCGACGTATGAAATCCCGTTTGGTGCTTTGGAACGCTCCACTACGAATAATACTAGCTGGGAGCAAGCGCAGTTTGAGGTGTGTGGCCATCGCTGGGCTGATCTGTCCGAGGGTGGGTACGGCGTTAGTCTACTGAATGACTGTAAATACGGTTATGATATTAAGGAAGGCGTGCTGAGACTTTCCTTGCTTCGTGCGCCGAAATGGCCAGACAAGCAGGCGGATTTGGGGCATCATGAGTTCACTTATTCACTTTATCCGCATCAAGGGAATTGGAGAGAAGCCCACGTCGTACGTGCTGCGGCTGATCTGAATCAGCCCGTGGTGGTAGAACAAGCCAAGGTTCAGGGGGGCGTCCTGCCTAGTGCAGGTTCGTTCCTGGAATTGCACAGCGAGTATGTCATTTTGGATGCAATGAAGTTAGCGGAAGATGGAACGGGAATTGTATTAAGGTTCTATGAATCCTCAGGTGCACGCGAGCAAATTCGTCTGCACTGGAAACAGCCCGTGCACAAGGCCGTGATTGTTAACCTAGTGGAAGACATATTGGAAGAAGTGCTCATGGATGGAGGTGGCATTTGTCTGGACTTCCATCCTTACGAGATTAAGACGGTGAAGCTGCTTTATAAAGGAGAGGACAGTCAATGAGCCATATTATCGAGGGGTTCGAAGGCGATAAGTGTATCCTGGAGGTAGAAGGGAAGACTCGCAACATCCCGCGGGATCAGGTAGATACCGGGGTCAAGGTTGGGGATGTGGTGGAGTGGAACGGCTCTAAATGGGTAGCCGATGCGGAAGCCACACGTCAGCGGGCCGAGCATATTCGCAAGCTGATGGATGCGGTGTGGGAAGAAGATGAATGAACAAAAACGGACGGAACCTCAAGAGCGAGGTCCCGTCCGTTTTCACTTTATTATTCGTGTGCCATGATGAATTCCAGTTCGCCCTTAAGGCTATAAGGTCCAAAGCCTACTGGAAGGATAAAATGATCCCCCTTGGTCAACTCGTAGCTTTGGCCGTTTACTTCCAGCGAGCCTTTGCCCGCTAGAACGCTGAATATCGTATATTTTTCGTTAACAGCAGGCTTGGCTTCTCCGGCTACGTTCCACTTCTCTACGGTGAAGAAGGAGTTGGAGACGAAGGAGGTTACCTTAAGGCCGCCTTGTTGAACCGTTTCGAAGCGAACCGGCTCATACACTTGAGGTACGCCGGTGACGTCGATCGCTTTCTCCAGGTGCAACTCGCGAGTATTCCCGTCCTTGTCGCGGCGGTCATAATCGTATACGCGGTAGGTGGTATCCGAGCTTTGCTGGGTTTCCAGCACGACGATACCTTTGCCCAAAGCATGAAGCGTGCCGCTAGGAACATAGAAGAAGTCGCCTGGCTTAACAGGAACTTTAGTCAAGAAGCGTTCCCAGTCGCCATTCTCGATCATTTGCACAAGCTCTTCTTTCGTTTGCGCTCCATGGCCATAAATAATTACAGCACCTGGCTCGGCATCAACAATGTACCAGCACTCGGTTTTGCCTAATTCGCCGTTCTCGTATTTGCCAGCATATTCATCATCCGGGTGGACTTGGACGGACAGATCATCCGAGGCATCGAGCAGCTTGGTCAGCAGCGGAAATACCTTGGACTCGGAACGGAACAGTTCGGGCTGAGAGGTCCACAGGTCGCCAAGCTTCATGCCTTGGAACGGGCCGTTTTTCACGGTGCTTTGTCCATTGGGATGAGCGGAGATCGCCCAGCATTCGCCGGTATGTTCGTTAGGAATGTCATAGCCGAACAAATCCTTTAGCTTAGTTCCTCCCCAAATGCGCTCTTGAAAAATTGGCTGTAAAAAAATCGGTTCGTTCATGTTGAATCAAGCTCCTTCTCTGAGTGGGTTAGTTAATGGTTAGTAGTTAATGTGGATTAGAGCGGCCGCGCCGATAAGACCGGCATCCTGCTGAAGGGCCGCCGGAACGATAGGAGTCTTGCGACCGGACGGATTCAGCGCATATCTGGATACATAATCGCGGACAGCATCGAACAGTGGGGCGCCTACTTGGGAGACACCTCCGCCAATGATCAGCTTCTCTGGATCAAGTGTATTGATCAAGGTGACGCAGCCAATTCCGATGTTCTTGAAGGCACGCTCTACCAACTCGTTCATGGGTGCATCCCCTGCTGCGGCCAGATCAAAGGCTTCCTTGGAGGATACTTCCCGACCAAGCAACGCCGAGGCTTGTCTGGCGATGGCTGTCCCGGAGGCTACATATTCCCAGCAACCTTGTTGCCCGCACACACAGGTTCCCTCAACGGAAGGGTCGACGACAAAGTGTCCAACATCTCCGGCGTTGCCGGTAGCACCAGTGATCAAGCGACCATGAGAATAGATGCCGGCTCCAATCCCTGTACTGATGGTGATGAAGACGAAATGCTCGGCGTCCTGCGCGGCACCCAGCCATTTCTCTGCCAAGGCTGCGGCTGTAGCGTCATTCTCTAATTTAATGGGCACAGTAAAATGACGTTGTAAGGAAGAGACAACGGGGAAGTCCCACCAGCTTGGCAAGTTAGGTGGCTCGGCGATCTTTCCTTCCTTCGTATTAAGCGGTCCCGGTGCACCCACACCAATACCCAGCAACTCGGTTTCCTTGACGTTTTGTTCCCCAAGCATGCCAAGGACCGCCTCCGCGATCCGGTCGACCATGACTTCCGGCGACACCGCTTGATCTGTAGGCAGGGATAGCTTGGCCTGAACCTGGCCGGTATCGCTGATCAGCCCGATAGCCGTCTTTGTCCCGCCAATGTCAATACCCAATGCGAATTTCAAAATACATTCCTCCTATAAAAGGTCCAAACCTATAACTTGACAAACTTGACAAAAATAAAATTTGTAAAGTATATTTAGGCTAAGTTTAGCATGTTTCGGAAGGATTGAAAAGAATGGGCCGGAAAAAGAAAGTATCCATGCAAAACATCGCCGACAAGCTGCAAATCTCTAAAAATGCCGTGTCATTGGCCCTTATGGGAAAGAAGGGAGTGAGCGAGGAAGTCCGTAATCTGGTGCAGCAAGCTGCCCGGGAGATGGGCTATGGTCCCTACGCACCCAAGACCGGCAGAAATGCCAATATACTGGTTGTAGTACCGGAGCGGATTATGAGCTATCAGGACAACGACCACTTTCAATTTTTTCATGATATGATTTGGGGACTGGAGAAAAGTGCGAGAAAGCAGGGCTGCAACGCCGTTATCACCCCGCTGGATCAGGCTATGGAAGCGTCTTTGACCTTGCCGGGCCAATTCGCAGATATTCCGTATCGTGGCGTTATATTATTTGGCATTACGGACCTGAATTATGCCAAGCTGATTTGGGAGCTGGATACACCCTTAGTCATGATGGACTCCTATCATCGGGATTTACCTTGCCCGGCTGTCACCTCCGCTAATTTAGACGGTGCCTCTAGGGCAGTCGCTTATCTGATTGAGATGGGGCACCGGGAAATTGGCTTTATTGGCCCCACCAATTTATCAACAAGTCATGAGGAGCGCTGGTTTGGCTATGAGCAGGCGATGCTCAAGGCCGGATTTCCCTTTCGCCCGGAGTTCTGCTTGACGACTTCGCGCGGGTATGACTATACATCGAGGGAGATTGGGGCTTTTCTGGACCATATTCAAGAATGGCCTTCCGCCTTCTTCTGTGCAAATGATCGGATGGGTTATTTGCTTGCCGGACTGCTTAAGGAGAGAGGCCTGCGTGTACCGGAGGATATTTCAATCGCAGGATTTGATGATCTTCATTATTTCAGTGATGAAGGTTTGAACATGACGACGATGCGGGTGGAGAAGGAGCAGATGTGCGATGCCGCTATGGCGCTGTTATTATCTGATCTTGGTCATGTTAGAGAGGCACTGCATTGGCAGGTGCAGCCGACATTAATAGTGCGTGAGTCCATACAACCTAAATAAAAAAATCCCCCTGAGAACCGACCTTCGGCTTCAGGGGGATTGCTCTATTTCTCATTTGTTCAGTGCTGCTTCGTAACGTTTCTCAACTTCAGACCAGTTAATGACGTTGAAGAAGGCACCGATGTAGTCAGGGCGTTTGTTTTGATATTTCAGGTAGTAAGCATGCTCCCAAACATCAAGACCCAAGATCGGCGTCTTGCCTTCCATAATCGGGGAGTCTTGGTTAGGATAGCTGGATACAGACAATTTGCCGTTTGCATCTACAGCGAGGAATGCCCAGCCACTGCCGAAGCGAGTAGTCGCTGCTTTGGTGAAATCTTCCTTGAACTTGTCGAAGCTGCCCAGTTCGCTGCTGATTGCATCAGCCAGCTTGCCGGATGGTTGGCCACCGCCGTTAGGACCAATCGTTTCCCAGAAGAGGGAGTGGTTAGCGTGACCGCCACCGTTGTTACGAACCGCCGTACGAATGCTTTCCGGTACGCTGTCCAGGTCAGCAATCAGTTCTTCTACAGATTTGGATTGCAATTCCGGAGCAGACTCCAGAGCAGCATTCAGGTTAGTAACGTAGGTATTATGGTGACGATCGTGGTGAATCATCATCGTTGTTTCATCGATATGAGGTTCAAGAGCGTTGTTAGGGTAAGGTAATGCAGGTAATTGATGTGCCATGTTCAAATCAATCCTTCCTTATTTGTAATATGTAATAGTAATTCCGACAATCCCTATTATAAAGGGTTGCCTAAACTTAGTCAACATAAATGTATGTTAAGTATGTTAAACCGGAGTCAACATTGACAAAGTCAAGAGGGTTCATCATAATAAATGTTCAAATGAAGGCATTATAGTTGGGGTGAATGTGGCATGGGAATGGGCATTGTCATCGTAGAAGTATGCGGTAGCAACCTGATGAGCGCGCTTGATTTGGAACAACTGGAGCAAGAGTATCCGGAGATTGCCGTTATGCGTGCTGAGTGCCTTAGCTTGTGTGGTTTATGCAAATTAAAGCCGTATGCACTGGTAAATGGCAAGCGGGTTGTCGCCAAGACAACAGAGGATTGCCTGGGTCTGGTCAAGCAAGCAATCGAAGCTGAGTTGAGCATCTATGAGATGTAGAATACAAGATAAGGCAGCCTCAGGGCTGCCTTTATCATCATTTATAGAGAGCAAGGGAGATTATGAGCATGAACATCCAGGAAGAGGAGTTTAAGCAGGTATATGCTATTATGGAGGCCTCATTTCCTCCAAGCGAGCGACGCACTTATGATGGTCAAGCTGAGTTGCTTGCCAATCCTCATTATCGTCTGATGACGAAGAAGGATCAGGCGGGGCAAATTATCGCATTTCTCGCTGCCTGGATATTTGCAGAGTTCCGGTTTGTGGAGCACCTGGCGACGAATCCTTCTGCACGGGGAGGCGGACTTGGCAAACTGCTGGTGACCGAGCTGCTGGATCAGGCAGACACTCCCGTTCTGCTGGAAGTAGAACTGCCGAATACAGAATGGGCTCAGCGAAGAATCGGATTTTATCAGCGATTGGGCTTTCAGCTTAATAAATTTGATTATACGCAGCCACCGCTTCAGGCGGGCCAAGATCCCATTCCCCTCAAGATCATGAGTTATCCTCAGCTTTTATCAGCGAATCAATTTAATCATGTCCAAGCCGTATTATATCGCGAGGTATACCGAATAGATGAAGCGATTCAGCGGTAAGTGAAGTGGTGCTTATTTCTGGACATCAGAGGCTTGCTCCACCTGCACTGTCTGATCGTCACGGCTCTCCTGCCGAATAATGTATACACATTTCTTGCCTTGCTGGGCCAGGCATTCCGTTCGCTCCACCTTGGCATCAAGCAGCGACTCAAACAAGTGAAGCTCGCAATCGCAGGCGTGATTATACCGGTTAGCAATTTGGGCAATCGGGCAATTATGCTCCATTAGAACATAGTCACCTTTGTCATTTTTCGTAAGCTCCGTCATATATCCATTATCGCTTTGAATTTGCGATAGTGTTTGTACCTTTTCAGCGAAGGATTTGCCCTCCATTTCATCAACATACCGCCGGTTAAGCTTCTCCTTGCGGCGATCGAACAAGCGGTTAACCATCTGCTGGCCGCTTTCCTCCGCCAATTCATCCAACAAGTCCAGGGTCAATGAATGATATTTCTTAGGGAATAATCCTTCGGCAACATCGGTAAGCCCATAGACAGCAGTGGGCCGTCCCAGAGTTTGCCGAATCATTTTGGATTCAATGAGTCCATCTCGTTCCATCGTGCCGATATGTCTCCGTACGGCCATTTCGGTAATTTGTAATTCAGTAGTCATTTCTTTGGCGCTAAGTGGACCGGACGTCTTCATCATATGCAAAATACGTTCCCGGGTAGAGAGGTCTTTGTTAGCATTCATAAGCGATGCTCCTTTCCTCTAAAGAAGCTTATTACATATTTAAGTATAGTAAGTATATTATCACGGGTCAGGTTCATATACAATGAATGATCAAATCTGAATACGAAACAAGAGACCCGCTTGGGGTCTCTTGTCACATAGTATGGTTTCTCTATTAGAGGTAGTTCAAAAAGTCGCCAAGTTAAACGTTCAAGCTTTGCTTCGGTGCCGTAATCTGTGCTTTATTAGCTCTGTCTTTCTTGCCGAATTGCTTGCGCAAGTAAGGGAGCAGGTAGTAGTCCAGGCCGATTTTGCCAGCATTAGCGGCAGCCACAACAACCAGAACTTCAAGGATCAACATCTGCGCGTTCGTGCTGACAGTACCCGAGAAGAGGAAGGCTGCGTTCATAACCAAGCCCATCAGAGCAGCAAAGGTAGTAAAAGTACCGAGAATCAAGCCCAGTCCGACCAGAAATTCACCGTAAGGAACAAGGACGTTGAAGAGGTCCACATTCGGTAAAGCAAAGCTTTGCAGGAAGGATGCCCACCATCCCTGAACAGCAGGATGGTCACCGGTGCTGTTGGCAATCGCTCCATTCAGGAAGCCTGCGGCATCGAAGCCGCCAGTAATTTTTTTGAAACCTGCGGTAATCCACTGATAGCCAAGATAAATACGGATGAAGGTCAAGAACCACATGGCCACTTTGTTTGTTCTGAGGAAATTGTTAAACATGAATTACCACTCCTTAGGTTTGTTTTCTCTTTATTTTTAGTAGAACATCTTTGATGTCTTTATAATAAGTGATATTTTTCACACATCAAGTGATTTAAATCACAATTAATAAAATTTAAATAAAATAAATATAAGAAAAAAGCGGCAGGACCGAGAATACTCGTGTCTTGCCGCTTTCAGAAGTCTTATCGCAGGCTTAGTGACTTACCTTGATATGGTGATCTGGAGTGACTTTGTGAGTTAATAGTTCAGATACGGTTACGAAGGAGTAGCCGCGTTTTTTCAGTTCCGGCAAAATCTCTTTTAACGCCTCGACGGTTTGTGTGCTGTTGTACACGTAATCATGCATCAGAATAATATCCCCGTTCCGGGCATTATCAAGCACCTTGCGCACAATCGCGGATACCCCGGGTGCGGCCCAATCCTTGGTATCCTGATGCCAGGACCACAAGATCATTTGCAAGCTGCTACTCTTGGATAACTCCACAATTCCTTCATTATAGTAGCCTCCCGGCGGGCGAAACAGCACCGGCTTGGTGCCAGTTGCTTCAAATATAGCTTCCTGGGTGAGATCAAGTTGCTTCGATACGGAACTTAAGGCCAGCCGATTAAAGGCAGGATGCTGATAGGAGTGATTGCCTAGCTCATGTCCCTTGGCCAGTTCCATACGTACAATTTCCGGGAAACGTTCCACACGTTCGCCTACTACGAAGAAGGTTGCCTTTGCCTGATACTGTTCTAATACACTCAAAATTTCAGGGGTTTTGTTAGGGTCGGGTCCATCGTCGAAAGTGAAGGCGATATATTTCTCTGAGGTAGGAACCTCCCACACGATATCGCCTCGTTCCTCGTAATAGCTCCGCGCTTTTGCCCAGGATGGGGTGGAAGCGGTGGCAGAGGTGGATAACAGTGTAGCCGTAAGCACTACAGCCAGCACGGCACCCGATTTACTTTTTGTCATGAATAGCTCCTCCGGCATTTAGCATTGATGCTTAGTTTGGCTGGAGGTCGCGATTTTTATCCTTCTTTAGAGGAAGCATCCTTGGCTGTGAAATAATCACCACTTTGCAGGCCGTGTACAAATTGCTGGAGCCAATCGTAATATTCTGCGGCGTGCTTAAGCTTGTGCAAATCCTCCAAGCACAGTTCCCGTTCCTCTGTGGTCGTAGAAATATCAAGAATCATTTCAGATAATACCGGAATGGCAATATCGAGTGCCTCGCGCATAACATCAATCTCCCGCTGGAGCTTGGTG
This sequence comes from Paenibacillus sp. 1SOY10, assembly GCF_056836745.1. Taxonomy (NCBI): domain Bacteria; kingdom Bacillati; phylum Bacillota; class Bacilli; order Caryophanales; family Paenibacillaceae; genus Paenibacillus; species Paenibacillus sp. 1SOY10. Next base: position 568,680 of record NZ_JBXENK010000002.1, read on the forward strand.
GCGAAGAAGGCTTGAAAGGCCTTGTAAAAGTTCGTTTCTGCCACGTACAAATCCTTCCGGGCATCCTTCTCATTTAATTTCTCCACCATTTTAGATTCAATTAGAGCTCGTGAGGCGTAGCTCATGTTGCTCTTGCTCATATTCATGCTTTGCTGCATTTCTTCCAGTGTCATCGGGCGATCTTCGAAAAACATAATTCCATAGAGTTGACCGTAGGAGTAGTTCACCCCATACAAATCCATCGTTTGCGCAATGGCGTCAATGACCTTGGCTCGTAGTTCCTCACGAGCACTAATTGGATTTTCCATTTTTCCCAAAATTGACTTTTTCATCAGTACACCTGCCTCAGAAATGTAGAGATTTTACATAAAATTAATAGTCGTTTCACATAGCGATAACCCTTTGTTGAAGCTTTGAACGTACAATAATTATTGTACAAATGAGATAAAACATTGTTTATAACTCGATTATAACAAATATTCAAAAAATAATGAATGGAAAAAGAGGAGGATTCATGAAACGTTTGAAATGGCGGGAAGATGTGCGAGCAGTGCTATTTACCCTCCCCGCAATGATTCCGCTGTCGCTATTTTGGTTCTACCCGATGATATTGATCGTTTATCTCAGCTTTATGGAGTGGGATTTTATGAGCCCGGACAAGCTGTTTGTCGGATTGGAAAATTACACAAATCTTTTTAGTAATCCGGCTTTCTATCAATCCTTAAAGGTGTCCCTGCTATTCTGTCTTGGCAGCGTGTTGCCCATTGTGGTTATCGGCTTGTTGCTTGCTCTGTTGCTGAACCGAAACATGAAGGGCGGCTCGGTATATCGGTTGCTCATGTTCTCCCCTTGGGTTACCCCGATGGTTGCAGTCTCTATTGTATGGTCTTGGATTTATGAGCCTGAGGTAGGAATGGCCAATACCTTGCTCCGAGCCATAGGGTTGGAGGGTGTTCGCTGGTTGGAAGATCCCAAATGGGCGCTCATCGGAGTCTTGATCGTGACTATATGGAAGTCAGCTGGATGGGGGATGGTGTTTTATCTCGTAGCGCTGCGCAATGTTCCTACGGATTTGCTCGAAGCTGCTGAATTAGATGGGGCCAATAGCTGGCGTAAGTTCATGAATGTTACGTTGCCACTTATTTCGCCTACGACCTTCTTCCTGATCGTCGTGCAGATTATTTCCGCCTTGCAGGCTTACGATCAGATTAACGTATTGACCCAAGGGGGGCCGGCGGGTTCCACCAGGACCTTGCTGTATCTATATTATCAAGCCGCTTTCGATTCCTTCCAGATTGGCGAAGCCTCGGCAGTGGCGATTACGCTCATTATAGCCTGCGTAGCCTTATCGATGCTCTCGTTCTGGATCGGTCGACGTACGGTCCACTATAACTAATTGCCAGTAAAGGAGAAGGAACGTATGCAAGGTTTGAACAAACTCGGTACCTTAAGCCGTCATATTTTGCTTGCTGCTGCATCAATGGTTATGGCCTTTCCGTTCTATTGGATGGTGACCAATGCGCTCAAGAGTAATGACGAGATTTGGCAAACACCGCCAACGCTGTGGGCAGAGAATCCCGATTGGGGGCAATTTGTCGAGGCTTGGGTAGCGGCTCCCTTTGAACGTTATATGTTTAACAGTATTTTCGTGGCGTTGTCCATTATCGTGCTGCAAGTCATTAACTCCGGCATGATGGCGTATGCCCTGACTCATATGAAATTTCGCCTGAAAGGGGTATTCACGGGACTTGTGCTGGTAGGTTACATGATTCCGAGCACAGCCGTGTATTTGCCTGGCTACATCCTATTGGGGCAAATGGGCTTGCTGGATTCTTACACAGGCTTAATTTTGTCCAACTGTGTGAGTGTGTTCTCCATCTTTCTGATTCGTCAGGCCTTTCTCCAAGTCTCCCACGAGATGGTCGAGGCTGGACAGATTGACGGTGCTTCTCATCTCCGGATTTTGTGGACAATTCTGTTGCCGCTCACGCGCTCATCCTTTGCCGTATTGGGCTTGATTACGTTCATCGACCAGTACAACAATTATTTCTGGCCGATGCTGATTACGAAAAGTCAGGATTTGCAGCTTGTTTCGGCAGGGCTGCGCAGCTTCTTCGTGGAAGGGGGTGCTTACGGGCTGAAATGGCCGCTTATTATGGCCGCCAGCGCCTTCACGATTGCGCCATTGCTGGTGCTGTTCGCGCTGACCCAGAAAACGATCATGCAAAGCTTTAATATGTCCGCAGGTGCTAGCAAGGGGTAAATTCCCCTTTTGAACGAACAAAATAAAGATCATGGAGGTTATACAATGTTTAAAGTGAAAACCAAGTTTCTTGCACTCTTGATGACATGCACATTCCTATTGATTACCGCTTGTGGCGGTGGAGTCAATACGGCTGGTGGCAACACGGCGGAGCCGAGCAAGTCGGCCGCAGGTGGAAATGCCGGGTCGGAGACTCAAGCTCCTGCAGAGCCGGTAACGATTGAATTCTGGTATGGCCTGGGCGGTAAGCTCGGCGAGAACATGCAAACCTTGATTGATAAGTTTAACAGTTCACAGCAAGAGGTTATCGTTAAGCCGGTTGTACAAGCTGATTACAGCGAGACAGAGCGTAAGCTTCAAGCTGCAATTGCCTCTGGCAATGTACCAGGTGCCATTCTGTCCTCGAACGCCGATTGGGCTCGCAAGGGCTATTATGCACCCATTGATGAGCTGATTGCTGCTACGGCTGATTTTAATCCGGAGGATGTCGTACCTACATTCCTGGAGCAAGGCAAGGTAGATGGCAAGCAGTTCTTCCTGCCGATGTATGGGACCACCCAAGTCATGTACTACCGTAAGGATGCATTGGAGAAGCATGGTCTGACCCCGGATGATATGAAGACCTGGGAAGGGCTGGCTGCCGCTGCTGAGAAAATGGCAGTCCAAGAAGGTGGCAAAACCTCATTCTATGGCTGGGAGCCGATGTGGGGCGCTGGTAACATGATCGATGCGGTATATAGCAAAGGTGGCACAATTCTTAGTGAAGATGGAAAAACGGTGTTGATCGACTCTGCTGAATGGGTGGAAACCTGGGATCTGTTCCGTAAATGGATTCATGAGGACAAGATCATGCGCATTCACTCCGGTGGCCAAGGCTGGGAGTATTGGTACAAGACAATTGATGACGTGATGAAGGGTCAAGCAGCAGGGTATACAGGCTCTAGCGGTGACCAAGGTGATTTGGACTTCTCCATTGTTGCTGCTATGGAACAACCGGGCTGGGAAGGTATTGGCGAAGGCAAGCCGGTAGCAGAGGCGATCATGGCCGGTATTCCCGCTGCAGCTAGTCCCGAGCAGCAGCAAGCTGCCATGAAGTGGTATACCTTCTTCATGAACGCGGAAAATACAGCCTTCTGGTCGATGAATACGGGCTATATCGCAGTACGTCAATCGGCACTGGACAATCCTGAATTTGTAGCTTTCAGTGAGCAGAACCCACAAGCAACCATTCCGCTGAAGCAAGCGACTCATGCCTCCAAGCCGTTCCAGGACCCGACGGGCGGTAAAATCCAGGATGCTCTAAACATTGCTGCGGACAAGGTTCAAATCAGCAATGTGCCTGCGGCGGAAGCTTTGAAGGAAGCAAAGGAGACGGCTCAGCGTGAACTTGACCGGATCAATAAGTAAGTCGCTGCCCGCAGTCAAGCTAAGCGCTCCCGGTAGTGAAGCTGAAGTCCAGGCGATTCTGTTCGACAAGGATGGTACGTTGATGGATTTCATATATACCTGGGGGAGTTGGGGCGAGCAGTTGCTCGCCCGTTTCTCCACTGCGCTGGGTCAGCAAGGACTCCCCGTACTTCCGGACAATCTGCTGGGAATCTGGGGAATTGATTATGACGAGAATGGCAAAATCTCGGGTTATGATCGTAATAGTCCCTTGTCAATGGGAACGGTCCATGACCTATTGATTCTGCTGGCGCTGGAGGGCTACAAAGCGGGCTTGTCCTGGGCAGAGGCCAAGGTGCTGGCTGAGCAGTGTCGCCTGGAAGCAGACGAAGCACTGGAGCGGCTGCGGATTGCCAGGTTGCTGCCAAATGTTCAGTCGTTTCTGGAAGCTTGTCGGCAAAGTGGAACCAAGCTTGGTATTGTCACTTCAGATGAAACCGAGGCGGCGAATAAGCACCTGGACTGGCTTGGCATCCGCGCTTATTTTGACGTAGTTATCGGAGCTGATTTGGTCAGACAGGGCAAGCCTTATCCGGATATGGTGGAACTGGCCTGCCGGGAGCTGGGTGTGGCCGTGCAGCACACGGCAGTCATTGGCGACACCAACGGAGATATGCAGATGGCCCGGGCTGCGGGCGCGGCCTTAGCCATCGGCCTGGATGAGGGACGAGTATCCGGACCGAAGGGATATCCGGCAGCACATGCTGTGGTGGCAGGATATGATGAATTAAGACTGGGATAGTTGTTTTGTGAATGATGGAAGGTGGACAACAAGATGGGGTGGTTATTCCTGGCTCTGGCGATTGTGCTGGAGGTGTCCGGCACAGTCTCCATGAAGCTGTCGGATAGCTTTTCCCGCCTGATGCCGTCGATATTTATGTTTATCTTTTATGGCGCCAGCTTTACCTGTTTGAATTATGCGCTGGGTTATATGAAGGTATCTACGGTCTATGCGATTTGGTCGGGAATCGGGATCGTGTTGATCTCGTTCATTGGCGGATTTATGTTTCAGGAGAAGCTGTCGTTGTCCTCAGTGCTTTGGATTGGCATGATTGTCATTGGGGTCATCGGGCTGAATATAAGCAGTAAGGGAGGATGAAGTAAATGAGTGTACCAGGTCAAGCAGGTAAGCAGCAGGGGGAATCCGCGCTTCTTTCCTTCCAGGTCATTACTGACACCCATGTAAGAACAGAGCCGAACCATACGTACAATATGAATTTGGTTCGTGCTCTACAGGATTTGAAGGCTCAGGGTCAGGGGAGCGCGGGAATTATGCATGTTGGGGATGTGACCGATCATGGGTTGCCGGAAGAATATGCTGAATGGGAGCGCATTTGGGCCGAGTACGGTGATTCCTTGCCACAACTATACCTGACGATGGGCAATCATGATGTGGGTTTGGGCAACTGGGAGGAACGACTTAGCCAATTTCTCCGTCTGTCTGGACTGGAAGGGCAGAACATTACACTGGATAACTGGAAAGAACGACTGGAAGAAATTCGGGCCAAGGCTGCTTCAGAGCAGAGGGAAGGCCATTCGGATATAGGGAAGGGTCAACTGGGCGACTTCCTCCAGCAAGTGGTGGGTATGGAGGTTAGCGATGATATCAGCCTGGAGCATTGGCAAGAACGCTTGGCACGTTTTCTGGCGAAGACGGGGACGGAAGACATATACCATGATCACTGGATTAACGGCTATCATTTTATCTTCCTTGGGACCGAAGAGGGCTTGGAAATCTTCTGTTCGCTATCAGAGGAGCAGCTAAACTGGCTGGATACCAAGCTCGGAGAAAAGGCGGAACCGAATCGGCCCATATTTCTGTTCTTGCACCAGCCATTGAAAGATACGGTGGCCGGCTCTTACGAGCAGCAGAAATGGTATGGCGTGGTACAGGATGCTGAACTCAAGGCTGTGCTGGCTCGCCATCCGCAAACAATCCTGTTCACCGGGCACACGCATTGGGAACTGGAGGCACCCCATAACCACTTTGATGGACAAGGGGCACTGCCAACCATGTTCAACGCTGCATCCGTAGCTTATCTGTGGACCGACGAGGACGAGCACAAGGACGGCAGCCAAGGTTACTATGTCGAGGTCTACCACGACCATGTCCTTGTTCGCGGCCGCGACTTCACCGAGGGCGAATGGATCGAGTCAGCGCAGTTTCGGGTGGAGCTGGGGTAGGTTTGTGTAAAGGATGAAGTGAGAAAAATCCGTTGCCAGGGGCAGCGGATTTTTCTTGTTATCTAACTTTTCGTGTTAATCACTCATTCTTACTGGGGAACGATCCGATATTATAGTTGAAAATAAAAACAGCTAAGAGAGGACGAGGAAAAATGAAATTTGGTAGACGAGTAGTCGTATTGCTGATGCTGTGCTTTGCACTGTCTCTTGCAAATGTAGCTAATGCGGCCAGCACCCCCTTTGTACAAGGCGGAGGGTATGACCAAGGTGCCTATGATCAGTTGGGGGATCAGCCTACAGAGCTTAACTGGACAAGACATTCACGTTTTGATGGCGTAAATAGCAATTTATATGAAAAATGGAGCTTAGAGTTGTCCCCGGCGTCATTATTCTCTCCTGTTATCGCAGAGGATGGAACAATTATTGTAGGAACCCAAAGTAATAAACTGCTTGCTTTGAATCCGGATGGCAGCATCAAGTGGGAATATGCAATAACTTCTAATCTCGATGACTCATCACCTGTGATAAGTCAGGATGGCTATGTTTACTTTGTGACAAATGGTATTTTGCATGGGGTAGATGTCAAGACAGGTAATCCACGATGGGAAAGTATTAATATGGGGATTGGGAGCCTGGGGCACATTGCAATTGGTCGTGACGGGACGTTATATATAGGTTCACAAGGAAGATTATTAATTGCTTTTGATCCAAATCTTAAAATGACTAAATGGCAATCGGATATAGGTTATCCTTTTGGTCAACCTGTTATTGATGTGAACGGAGATATCCTTGTAAGAAGCAAATCGGGGAATGATTTATTCGTTTCTTCTGTATCTCCTGATGGAACTATAAAGTGGCAAAGTAAAGTAGACCACATTAACTTAAGTGATGCTCCACGTTTCAGTGCTCCGCAGCTTGATTCAAATGGAAATCTATATGTGGTTAGTATACAGGGGAAGAAATTGTATAGTGTGAAAACATCTGACGGGACTTTAAATTGGAGTCTACAGCTTGAAGGCAATCTCTATGCAACCCCCGCTTTAAACGAAAAGCAACAAGTGTTGTATGTTACGAGTTCTTTAGGTTTATATGCTATCAATTTAGATGGGACCATCAAATGGCAAGATCTCACTAATGGAGTAGGATCTTATAATTCTCCTTTGGTGGATAAAAAAGGTAATGTTTATATAAATTCCACAAACAAACTGTATATTTTCCTTGAAGATGGCTCCAGAATGGCTCCTTTTGAAGTCGCCACACCTGGGTATGCTTCCAATAATATAACTATTGATAGTGAGGGTACCTTGTACTTTACTAACAGTAAGGGATATATATATGCAATTGGAGGTGAAATAGCAGGGGGAGAACCACCCGTTGATCCCAATCCTCCGGTTGACCCTAATCCTCCAGTAGACCCTGTGGGAGAACGGGCATTGCTTACCATTATCTTGAGCCACGGCGTAGAGAAAGAGTATGATCTTTCAATGCGGGAAGTTCAACAATTCATTCAGTGGTACGAAGATAAAGCCAATGGGAATGGTTCTATTACGTATGCAATTAATAAGCATCAGAATAATATTGGTCCGTTTAAACAAAGACAGGATTACATTTTGTATGATAAAATCATCGCTTTTGAAGTAAACGAATATTAAGTTGCACTGCGTTTCAGCTATGTGTAAATTATAGGCATGAAAAATTTTAAAACTATAATGAGTCTCCCCCATTAAACGGAGGAGGCTCATTTTTAAGTATTTGCTAGGTTCTCCAAGCAGCAGATTGACAATGATCCTACTTCCTGTTAATATAAAATTCATCTTCGCTATAAACTTGATCTGCTAGCTCAGCTGGGAGAGCACCATCTTGACAGGGTGGGGGTCAGTGGTTCGAGCCCACTGCAGATCATACTTTAAGAACCCTTACCTAGTAAGGGTTCTTTGCTTTTTTTATGGGCAATGTAATGTGCCTGATTTAGTTGAATTTATACCTAAAGATAAGTATCCGTTGCCAGAGGCAACGGATTTTTTGTGCAAAATGAAAGTATAACCGTCTAGTCCACGGCCAACAATGTATTCATAAGTTCTTACTAATCAAGAACTGCGAGTAAAGGAGAGAATAGGAATGAGAAAAAAATATACAGTATCAGAGCTTTTGAACAGCAATAAGGGCAGTAGCGGCAAGCAATTATATAAAACGCTTTTGACCCTTGGAGCCATCGTTCTCACCTCCCTCACTCTAACCACCGCCTGCACCCTTGAGCCGGATGCGGAGACGATGAGTCGCCAGGCCAAGGCGTTTCCTTGGCCTTTTGGCTCGGCATCGGTATTGGATGAGGTGTATTCACCCACGATTGTGGAGGATGTCTATTCGTTGGAGTAAGTTAGAAGTTATTCCTCGTCCCATTTGCGAGAGTAGCCTTTCTTCGTCACATAGAACATGGACGCAATTAACACTACGCAGATTAGTACCGCAGCAGCGATTGTAATTCCCATGACCATATTCATTCTGTCAGCTCCTTTCAGCCACCATTTTGAAGCTCCAAAGCATAGTTCAACTATACAGGAAAACGTTTTTTTTGTATAATAATGCAGTTTACATCGATTATACAGACCATGCTGGGAGGAGAACGAAGTGGGCGCTGCAACAATTATTCGGGTTCAGACCGAAGAACAGCTAGAACGGTGTCTGGACATTAGAAAAGAAGTATTCGTCAAGGAACAGCAGGTTCCGGTAGACCTGGAGATAGACAGCTACGACAAGTTGGGACCAGATGTATACCATGTGTTGATCGAAATGGACGGAGAGTACGCAGCTACCGGCAGGCTGATCTATTATCAGGATACGAGTGCCAAACTTCAACGGATTGCGGTTCACAAGGCATTCCGTACCAAAGGGGTAGGGACCATCTTGCTGTTGGCTCTGGAGGAACTGGCGCGTGAGTTGGGTTTGTCCCAGTCTGTGCTGGATGCCCAATGTCAGGCGGAAGGGTTCTATGCCAAGCTGGGTTATGAGACCATTTCGACGGAGCCCTTTGATGATGCCGGAATTCCGCATGTGCGTATGGTGAAGTCGCTGAAATCATAGTTTGCAAAACTTTGGGGCACACTGAGATCAAACCTTTAAAAGGAGTGATTGCAGATGGCCCTGAACAGCAGAGAGACCATTATTGCCGTACGCAAGAACGGTGACGGGGATTTGGAAGCATTTAAGACGTCCAGCGGACGTGTGCTGGATTACCAGCAAGCACTGCAAGAGGTGAATGCCGGAGCAATTGCTGGCGTGAACGCATTCAAAGGGAAGGACGGGGAGATGTATCTGCGCGGCGATGCCGACGGAGATCCTACAAACAACCTGGATAATCTGCCAAACTTTGAATGAACTCGAACAAGAGAACGATACAGGCACCTTAAAGTGCTAACCTCAATTAAGGAGCGCTCCAGCCATGCTGGAGCGCTCCTTAATCATTAGTAAAGTGAGTTTCAAAGTTACATTGTCAGCACCTAGGTCACTATTACAACGTATAAATTTCGTGCTGCTTCAAGAATTGCATTTTACCTGTAGCCCCTATAAAGTTCTCCATCTCATCCCCATAGTGCATCAGCAGAATCATCTCCTGAACCTCTTCAGGAAGAGTAAGCAGCTCTTGGAGTGTCGTATGTACCTCTCCCGGGCCGGTCAGTTGTACCTCATGCAAAATTTTACGACAGCCTCGTTCATGAACGAGTTGCTCTAATAGCTTGGGCTGGAATGTCATATCCGCACTATAAAATATCTCGTCATTCAGATACAGCGAATAGCTGCTTTTCCCGGGAATATGGGGCGTTCTCAGCAGTTCCACCGATAAGCCGGGCGCAAGCTGGGTAGCCTGTCTTTCCGTTAGAGGGTACACCTCGAACACGTCCTCTAGCGAATGAATGATACCCTCCTGACTGAGGCCGCCCTTAAGCGTATTTTCCCATAAAGGCTTTAGCAATGGTTCTGCGACGTACAATCGCGGTTTGCGGCCCACGACATACTTCATACGGAAGGCAAACTCTTCAAGCCCTCCCACATGGTCCCCATGAATATGTGTGATTAGCACGGCATCAATATCGTCCAGAGATTGGTTCAGCTTATGCAGCGCCATCGGAGCGGTAATTCCGCAATCAATTAGCAGCGTGTAATCATCGGCGAACAACAATCCGTTGTTATTATAATAGGTCTTGGCGAAGGCTCCGCCTGTTCCTAGCATTTGTAGACGTAGTGGCATCATCTTCCTCCTTAAATAATAGTCTATCTTCCTTAAATGTACACAAATTCCGGTGGAAACGAAAGTCTTGTCCGCCAGATGAAAAAAAGTAATGATTTTGCCGGAAAACACCGCAACTTGCTTCTCGTCAAAGAGTATAACTTTACATCAACATGAATCAAATTGGAGGTTCATATCAATGAAATGGAGAAGAGTTGCATTACTCGTAGTTGCTTTTTCTCTAATGGGAGGTTCACTGCTGTTTGCCGATGCGGCCACCCAAAAGGTGAAGCTGGTACTTAACGGTCATGAGGTGGAAGACGGCGGTTATATGGTAGATGGGAAGACGTATGTTCCTGTACGTCATCTCGAGGGATTGGTTGAATACAACGACAGCACCAAAACGGTGAGTTATTATAAGCCAAACGTTCACATGTTTCTCTTTACCGAAGAGGGAGTGTTCGGAGATGTCAAGAAGACGGGCAAGCTGAAGTTCAACGTGTTCTCGCAAATCGATAACCTGCGGACCGACATTTCGGCGGTACGGGTGTCCATTACGGCGCCGGACGGGACGACGAAGGAGATTCAAACTGATGAAATCAAGGACCAGCGCGACAATTTCTGGTTCCGTACCAAGGACTTTACGTATGACTTCAAAGCTGCGGGCCGCTATAAAGTCGGCTTCTATATGAAGGCATCTTCGGGGTCCGATTATGTCCTGATTACGGAAAAAGGAATCAACGTGCTGAAATAATAGCGAGTTACCTGTAAGCTTGTGTTTATCCAAATTGACCTGTTCATATGAAAATGATACGATACGAAGGGATTAAAAACACAATTAAAGCGAGGTAATTTCATGAGCGACCACAATCACGAACACGGCGAAGCGTGCGGCTGCGGACATGACCATGATCACGATCATGAGCATGAAGAATTTGTGCTGACGCTGACGGACGAGCAAGGTAACGACGTAGAGATGGTTCTCGTCGAGACGTTCGATGTCGGTGAGAAAGTATACGCATTGCTGCTTGAACGCAACAATCCGGGTGCGGATGGTATCATTCTCCGCATGGAAGAAGAAAATGAAGAAATGGTGCTGTACAATATCGAAGACGAGCAAGAATGGAAACAAGTGGAGGAAGCTTACAACGAGTTGGTCTCCCAAGCAGACGAAGCTTAACACGTGGTCGTCAGAATGATATAGGTATGATAATTACAAGAAGCTCCCCGGGTTGCCGGGGAGCTTCTTTGGTTGCAGCGCAAGTATTAGAATATAGGGTCGGCTTCAATGATCACCTTCACGTTTTGAATATAACGATCTTCCGGGCCTTTAACCGGCAGACCCACTTCCACATGGTCCACGATGTAATCAATGTTATCCTGGGAGATGACCTCACCCGGCAACAGGATTGGAATGCCTGGAGGATACACATAGATGAATTCGGCGATGATGCGCCCCGCAGATTCCTTGAAGGGAATAACCTCGGTTTCGGCATAAAAGGCATCCCGCGGAATCAGGGAAAGCTGCGGAATTTCCGGAACTTTAACAACCAACTCTCCCGCATGATCCTCCGTATAATTAATCTGCGAAAGCTCGCGTAGAGCCGTCAGTAGGATGTCGGCCGTCTCCTGTGTGTCGCCTGGAGTAATCAGGCACAGGATGTTATACATATCGCTGAGCTCAACCTCGATATTGTAATGCTCACGCAGCCAGTTCTCCGTCTCATAGCCCGTGATACTCAAATGACGCACATGAATAGTGACCTTGGTAGGGTCGTGGTCGTAGGTAGCTTCTCCGCCCAGAATTTCCCGGCCAAAGCAGTACAAGCCAGGAATTTGATTGATTTCGTCACGAACGTAATTCGCCAGCTTCATCGCTTCTTCCGCCATCTCATGCCCGTGCAGGGCCAGGTTGCGACGAGAGGTATCAAGCGAAGCGAGCAATAGGTAAGAAGTAGAAGTCGTCGTAAGCATACTAATGATGGTTTGAACACGCTGCGGATTGACGTAGCCATTCTTCGTATTCAAATTCAGAATGGAGCTTTGCGTCATGGAACCACCGAGCTTGTGCACACTGGTTGCCGCCATATCGGCACCGGCTTGCATAGCAGACATCGGCAGCTTGTCGTGGAAATGAATGTGAACGCCATGCGCTTCATCGACCAGTACAGGCACATGGAAGCTATGAGCGAGTTCCACAATTTCCTTCAAATTGGCGGACACGCCAAAATAAGTCGGATTAATTACGACTACTGCCTTGGCATCAGGATGGCGCTTGAGGGCCCGTCCTACTGAGCTTGTCGTAATGCCGTGGTCAATGCCGAGATTAGTATCCTGAGCCGGGGAGACAAAGACCGGCTTCGCCCCGGCAAAAATGATAGCAGACATGACGGATTTATGAATATTGCGCGGAACGATAATTTTATCACCGGGAGAACAAACGGATAGTATCATAGTCATGATGGCTCCGCTTGTGCCCTGCACGGAGAAGAAGGTATAGTCCGCACCGAACGCGTCGGCAGCCAGCTTCTGTGCTTCTTCAATAACTCCAGTTGGCTGGTGAAGATCATCCAGCGGCGCAATGTTAATCAAATCGATGGATAAGGCGTTATCGCCAATAAATTCGCGGAATTCCTTATCGGTACCGAGCCCTTTTTTGTGCCCGGGAATGTGAAATTGAACGGGATTGCCGGCCGCGTGTTTTTTGAGAGCGGTGAAGAGCGGCGTGTTTTGATGATCCATACGGGCCATCCCTGCCTTTCGTCGAGATAATTTTCAAACAAGCTTGAGTATAGCAAAAAGAGCCCGGAATGCAAGCAGTAGCTGCGAGCTTTACAGAAATTTGACAAACTGGAGGTTAATTCACGAGCGAAAGCGGACAAACTGGAAGTATCGGGCTAAGCAGGGAGCGTTCGATTTGAAAAGAGAAGGGGGCTTACTTGTGTCATTGACTTCTGTAGCAGCGTCCAGGAAACTATTGAATCCTACATTCATCGGTCTGTGGATCATCATGTTTCTGGTAGAGTTCGTCAAGGGCGCGTTAATTGTCTCGATTTTGCCAATCTATATGGGGAATGTATTGATGCTCGGAGCCTTTGCTATCGGGTTGTCCTTCTCCCTGATGTACATAGGAGATAACGTGTTTCGCAGTCCGGCAGGCTGGCTGATTGAACGGCTGGGCTTCCGCCTGACCATGACCTTGGGCTTATGTATCACGCTAGGGGCAGTGGCCATCATCGCCTTTCTCAAGACGCTGGGCTTTTTGGTTCTGGGTTGTACTTTACTTGGCATCGGAACCGCTCCTCTTTGGCCAAGCGTGCTCATGGGCATCACGGCGGTGACCGAAGGAAATAACAATTTTGCCACGGCCATGGGCGTCATACAAATGTCCAGTCTCGGAGGCACAGGCCTTGGGCCCGTTATCATTAACTTTTTTCTGCATGGATCGTATCAACCTATTTTTTGGTTTTTGCTCGGCTGCATTGCTTTTTTGGTTATTGTCTCCCTTACTTTGCCGGGAAAAAGGAAGGCCGTAACTGCTGGACAGCAGGCTGCCCCGGGAACTGCCTCTCCAGAGGTCATTCGTCAGCAGGAGCAGGGGAATGTGTGGAGCCGCGTTCATGCCTCGATTCGTCATATTCGTAGCCAGTTACACGTCAGCCCGCTACTTTATCCAGCTCTGTTCTTGCAGTCCTTCGCTGTTGGCCTGCTGACGCCGGTCATTACCTTGTATGTCCGCTCCGAATTGGGCTTGTCACCAGAAATGTTCAGCGCCATGCTGGTCATCGGTGGTGGAGTTACCGTAGCTGGTTTGATTCCCATCGGCAAGCTGGTGGACCGCTTGGGCACACGATGGTTTCTCCATATTGGCTTCGCCTTGGCCGCCACCTCCGTCGGAATGTTTGCCTTATCACGGGAGCTTCCCATGATTTGGCTATTCGTTTTATTAATCGGACTGAGCTATGCCTTCATCTTGCCGACTTGGGATACGATGATCTCCCATATGCTGCCGGAGAAGGAGAAGGGAACGGTCTGGGGCCTGTTCCTGACCATCCAGGGCTCTGGCATGGTGGCTGGTCCCATCATCTCCGGGAAGCTGTGGGATATGGTCAGCCCAACCGCACCGTTCCTCGCCAGCTCCGGAGTGATGCTGTTGCTGTTCTTCCTGCATCTGGGCCTCGTCCGCAAGCCAAAGGCCGCCCCGGCAACGTAAAACCGGAACGGCCCAGGGGCTTTGCTAATAGGATTCAGCCTGAATAGAAGGCATTTCGATACAGCCGCAGGAGAGTCTCGAAAGTGTGTTCGACGCTTTGAACGAGTCTCGCTCCATCACGGACAAGCGCATCATCGTGTTCCAGGCGAAGTCCGCAGATCGCTTCGGCCTTCTTGACTGTTGCAAGCTGCTCTGCCCAAGCCTTCAACTGCTTGACATCAACCTGATGGTGCGGAACACCTGCAGGGTCCCTGTGGCTCAAGGACCAGTAGAAATTCTCAGGAATCACCTTGTTGATGGCAGCGGCGTGCTTGTCCAGATAACGAGCGAAGATTGCTTTATTTGGACTTTCATAAATGACAGCGAAAATAATGAACAGGTGGCTTGGGAACAGCCCAACTTCAAAGTGAGGCAAAGCTTTGTAACCGCGTTTGCTGGTAGACCAGGCAACCCATGTATCTCTAGGTGGATTGACCGTTCTCCGGGCGTGCTTGGCCACATGAGGGTACATATCCTCTCCACATAGCGCAGATAGGTAAGGGGCAATCTCTGCTCCTAACTCTGCCAGTTTGGGTCTAACGTAAGTGCTGATCGCTTCCATTCGGGGCTGTAACCCCGGAACCGATAACGCCTCGAAATCCTGCTCCGCAAATCCTGCAAAGGTCATGGTCTTCCCTCCAAGCTTAGTTGGTAAATCAGCTACTCTTCATGAATAATGGACAGTATATCATATTTCATGCGTCAAGCCAGGCCCGTTAAGGGTAAAAATAATCAATAAACCAAGTTGCTTTACATAAGATGGAGTATAGGATGACTTAAGAGGAGGGAGTGCCGTGAATAAAAGTTACGAGGTAGAATATTGTAACCTGGAACTCCGATTCGACCGCCGGCACATTCAACAACTGATTCGTGATTTGATCCAAGATGGGTATTCTTTATATTGGAGCGAAAATGAGGCGCTCTTTATCATCTCCGTACGCACCGGGAGAAAGCTCACCAAGCTACGTTTTCAACGTCTGGCCCGGGGATATAAACTGGCGGGGGATTATGTCATCCGCGATGCCAAGCTGGCGGAGTGGCTGGAGAAGCTGATTGGCGACCTCCGGGGCCACGCCGTAGTCAAACGTTTCAAGGATCGGCAAATTCTCGTCGAGAATATCCTGTTCGGTGAAGTCATCCGTTCGGTGGAAATCTCCGGCATGGAGCACCGGGTCATTTATCAGAAGAGTCCCTTGGTCGACACCGTGGAGATGGCGGAAATGTTCGCCTCACGGTCGGCAGAGCGACAATTGGAGCAATTGCAGCAGGAATTGGATGTAGAGTTAGAGCGGTTGTTCGAGGCTATGGAGCATGGAGACGATAAGACAAAGGAAGCCTGCAAGGAGCGGCTGCGCAAGCTGCGGCTTGAATTGCTCAGGCTGGAATGGTAATGGCATTGCCGGTTCATCCTACAAATAAATAAAAGTGCTAATCCTTGGCTCCCACATCGTGGGGGTTGTTTTTTGGCTTGCTGGTTCAGGGTTCACTTCTGTACACAAAAGAGTTAAAATGATAATATTGAAAAAAATATGAGTGACAAAGGATGGAGACCATGTCAAAACAACAAATCGGCGTTATTGGCTTAGCTGTCATGGGCAAGAACTTAGCCCTTAATATTGAAAGCCGGGGCTTCACCGTTTCGGTGTTCAATCGTTCTCCGGAGAAAACGCATGACCTGCTGGCTAACGAAGGTAAGGGCAAGAATCTGGCAGGGGCATTTTCCATCGAGGAATTTGTGAATTCCTTGGAAACTCCGCGTAAAATTTTAATTATGGTACAAGCTGGTCCTGCGACCGACTCAACTATTGAGCAGTTGCTGCCTTTCCTGGACCAAGGCGATATCATCATTGACGGCGGTAACGCTCACTTCCCGGATACGCAGCGCCGCAGCAAAGAGCTTGAAGCCAAGGGCTTCCGCTTTATCGGCACCGGGGTATCCGGCGGCGAAGAAGGAGCACTGAAGGGCCCTGCGATTATGCCGGGTGGACAAGAGAGTGCCTATAAGCTTGTGGAGCCTATTTTGACTGCGATTTCCGCTAAGGTAAATGGAGATCCTTGTTGTACATATATTGGACCGGATGGCGCCGGCCATTATGTGAAAATGGTGCATAACGGTATCGAGTACGGCGACATGCAGTTGATTGGTGAAGCCTATCACCTGCTCAAAGATGTGCTCGGCGTAGATGCCAAGGAACTGCACGAAATTTTCACGGAATGGAACAAGGGCGAATTGGACAGCTATCTGATCGAGATTACGGCAGATATCTTCTCCCAATATGATCAGGAGACGGGTAAGCCGATGGTTGACGTGATTCTGGATGCAGCCGGACAAAAGGGTACAGGTAAATGGACAAGCCAAAGTGCTCTTGATTTGGGTGTGCCGTTGTCCATGATTACCGAGTCTGTATTTTCCCGCTTCTTGTCTGCCATGAAAGAAGAGCGTATCGCGGCCAGCAAGATTCTGAATGGCCCTGAGAAGCAAGCTTTCAATGGGGACAAGCAAGAGTTCATCGAGAATGTACGCAAGGCGCTGTTTGCCTCCAAGATTGTCTCCTATGCCCAAGGCTTTGCGCAAATGCGTTCGGCTTCGGACGAATACGGCTGGGATCTGAAATATGGTAACATCGCGATGATCTTCCGGGGGGGCTGCATTATCCGTTCCCAATTCCTGCAGAACATTAAGGAAGCTTATGACCGCGACGCGGCGCTTAAGAATCTGCTGCTGGATCCTTACTTCAAAAATGTAGTGGAAAGCTATCAAGGTGCTTGGCGTAAAGTGATCTCCGCAGCCGTGGAGAATGGAATTCCTGTTCCTGGCTTTGCCAGCGCCCTGTCCTACTATGACAGCTATCGCACGGAGCGCCTGCCAGCTAACCTGCTGCAAGCACAGCGCGACTATTTCGGTGCGCATACCTTCAAACGTGTAGACAAGGAAGGCGTCTTCCATCATCAATGGTTCTAAATCCCGGGCAGTTTGGCCCGGAAGCCGGAGGGACGAATGCGTTCCTCCGGTTTTCTTTTTTTATATCTTGAAAATGTATCGGCCTGTGTTATGATATGAAAAAGTTTTGCTATAAGCGGGTGAAGATAATTGCATAAAGCAATAGACAACATCGTCTTGATCGGTATGATGGGTACTGGCAAATCGACGGTGGGCGCGTTGCTGGCTTCAGAGACAGGCATGAAGATGGTGGATCTGGACGAGCAAATTGTTCAGGAGGCAGGACTAAGCATTCCGGAGATCTTTGCTGGTAAAGGCGAAGCCTATTTTCGTGACCTTGAGTCTGATCTGCTTAGCAGAGTACTGCGCCAATCAGGCATCATCTTGTCTACGGGTGGAGGTGCTGTGTTACGGGAAGCTAATCGTAAGGCGATGCTTGCCGGTGGCAAAGTGTTTGCTCTACGGGCTACCGCCGAGGAGATCATCGGTCGCGTAGGCCAGGACCCGAATCGCCCCTTGCTCGCAGGTGATGCAGAGCAGCGAATCAAGACATTGCTGGATGAACGGAAGCAGGCCTATGATTTTGCCCATTATGCCATAGACACGACAGGTAAAGATGCGGCCCGCGTGGCTGCTGAGATTTTAACGCATTACCGCGGTTAAAGATTAATAACGATAAAAGGGGAAGTTGAATATGGATGTTATCGTAAGGCCAACGGCGCAGCTAAATGGCGAAATTGGAGCGTTATCCTCCAAAAATTATACGACCCGTTATTTGTTGGTTGCCGCACTAGCGGAGGGAACCAGTACGGTATATTATCCGGCTCATAGCGAAGATAGCGAGGCGATTCGCCGCTGTATCGCTGATTTGGGAGCGGTGCTGGAGGAGGATGAGGAGAAGATCGTCATCACTGGCTTCGGAAGCCGGCCCAAGGATGTCAAAACCTTGAATGTGGGCAATGCGGGAGCGGTGCTACGTTTCCTGATGGCTATTGCAGCGCTTTGTCCCGAGGTAACCTTTGTAAACACATATCCTGATTCGCTGGGCAAGCGCCCGCATGACGACTTGATAGACGCGCTGGGCCAATTGGGCGTCGAGGTAACGCATGAAGCAGGACGTTTACCCATTACCATTCGTGGCGGGGCGCCGAAGGGCGGTAAGATCAAGGTATCTGGCGCGGTTAGCTCGCAGTATCTGAGCGCTTTGTTATTTCTGACACCGCTGCTGGCGGAAGATAGCGAAATTGAGGTGCTGGATGACCTGAAATCCAAGGTTGTGGTAGGTCAGACGCTGGAAGTGCTGGAGCAGGCCGGTATCGTGATTCATGCTAGCCATGATTATATGCATTTCCTTGTGCCGGGTGGGCAATCCTATCAAGCGAAGACCTATACCGTACAGGGAGATTACCCAGGCTCGGCAGCAATTTTGGCTGCGGCAGCAGTGACTAAATCGGATATCAAGGTACATCGTCTTGCCGAGCAGAGTAAGCAGGGGGAACGAGCCATCGTTGATGTTCTCCAGATGATGGACGTGCCGCTGACGCATCAGGATGGTACGGTTCATGTTCGCGGTAATGGACGACTTCGTCCGGTAGAATTCGATGGTGACGCAGCTACGGATGCTGTGCTGGCGATGGTAGCCGCTTCTGTATTTGCCGATGGCACCTCCCGATTTTACAATGTCGAGAATTTGCGTTATAAAGAATGTGACCGCATTACGGATTATTTGGCTGAGCTCAAGAAAGCGGGAGCCCAGGTGGAGGAGCGTCAAGCCGAGATTATCGTGCATGGCCGTCCGCTCGGGCTGGAAGGCGGAGTGGAGATTAACGCCCACTACGACCACCGGGTGATTATGGCCTTGACGGTAGTAGGCCTTCGTTGCCGCCAGCCGCTGGTTATCAAAGATGCTCATCATGTCGCCAAATCTTATCCGCAATTTTTTGATCACATTACAGCGCTTGGCGCATCCATAGAACGAGTGGAATAACGTTGAAGCGCCATCCGCATCCGAGGAGGAACGAATATGGCATTTGAGAATCCAAGTCGTGAGCAAATCAAGGAAATCTTACAGAACGCTGGCAACATTGCGGTGGTCGGGTTATCTGATAAAACGGACCGGACCTCTTATATGGTGGCTCAGGCGATGCAAAGCAACGGTTACCGTGTTATCCCGGTGAATCCGACCGTAACGGGCGAGATTTTGGGTGAGAAGGTGTATGCCTCTTTGTCGGATATTCCCGAGCCGGTGGATATCGTCAATGTATTTCGCCGTAGCGAGCAGACGCCTCCGGTAGCCGAGGAAGCCGTTAAGATCGGTGCCAGGGCCCTGTGGCTACAGCAAGGGATTGTGAGTGAGGAAGCGTATGAGATCGCTTCCCAAGGGGGACTCACCGTGATTATGGACCGTTGCATCAAGGTCGAGGATAGCATCTTAATTGGAAAACGCAGCTAAGTGGCCGATGCATGGCTATTCCAACGTCCAAAGGACCCGTCCTTAAGGAGGGGTCTCTTTGGCTTTTGCGCTTTTTCCTTTGACAAATTTGACGGGCAGGGCTTACCATTATGAGATAGATAGAAGGTACTTGGTAACGGAAGCTTCAGACAAGGAACTCACAAGCAAGACTAGGGGGTCACTACATGATACAGGGGATCGGAGCAGCAGCAGGGGTTGCGATCGGCAAAGCCTTTGTGCTGCCCGCCTGGGAGTGGGATGTGCCTGATCGGCGCATGGATAAGGTCGACTTGGCCAAAGAGTTTGAACGGTTGTACGAGGGCATTCGTACATCCAAAAGCGAAATCGAAGTGATGAAGAGGGAGATCAAGGAGACGGTAGGGGCGGAGGAATCGGGCATATTCGATGCTCATCTGGCCATCCTGGAGGACCCTGTTTTTATGAGCGAGATTCAGGGAATTATCGAACGTCAGTACAAAGCGGCCGAAGTAGCAGTAAAAGAAGCGATCGATCATTTTGTGACGATGTTTGACCTGTTGGATGATGAGTATATGAAGGAACGGGCGCTAGACATCAAGGATGTCGGTAATCGCTTGCTCAAGCATCTGCTGGGGACACCGGATATTACTTTGCCAGCAGATACCCAGCCTTACATACTGGTCGCCAAGGAGCTATCGCCTTCACAGTTGGTCCATCTGAATCCGGATAACGTGCTTGGTATGGTGACGATGGCTGGCGGGAAAACCTCGCATTCGGCCATTATGGCGCGTGCTCTTGGCATACCGCTCGTGTCGGGCCTGGAGAACAAGCTACCGCAGCCTTTGCAGACCGGTGATTTGTTGGTCATTGACGGGGATGAGGGCTTGATCTACCTAAACCCGGAGACGGCCGTGGTGGAACGATTTACAGAGCTTGCCGCGAAGCAGCGACGGCGTAAAGAGCAGCTTCAACTGCTGGCTTCTGTAGAGGCCGTTACGAAGGATGGTGTACGCCTGCGACTTGCTGGTAATATCAGCTCCGTCAAGGATTTGGAGCTGGCGATCAAGCATGGCGCAGAGGGAGTAGGACTGTTCCGTACGGAGTTTCTGTATATGGACCGGGCTACCTTCCCTGGCGAGGATGAGCAATTCGAAGTGTATCGTCAGGTTGTGGAGAAGGCGGGTACACATCCCGTCGTAATTCGCACCTTGGATATTGGTGGAGATAAGCAACTTGAATATTTTGCCTTGCCGGAAGAGGATAATCCGGTCCTGGGGTATCGGGCAATTCGGATAAGCTTGGATAGCCGGGAACTGTTCCAGACACAAATGAGTGCTATCTTGCGGGCAAGTGCCTACGGGAAAGTCAAAATGCTGCTTCCGATGATCTCATCACTTGAGGAGATCCGGGCAGCGAAGGAAGTTCTGGAAGAGGCCAAGCAGGATTTGTCCTGGCGAGGCATTGCCTACGACCCTGACATTCAAGTGGGCATCATGATCGAAGTTCCTGCAGCAGCGGCCATTTCGGATTTGCTGGCCCAGGAAGTGGATTTCTTCAGCATTGGGACAAATGATTTGGTTCAATACGTGCTGGCTGTTGACCGCATGAATGAGAAGATTGCCCATATGTATCATCCATTCCATCCCGCGGTGTTGCGCTTGCTGCGTCAAACGGTACAAGCGGCCCATGAAGCGGGGATTTCTGTGAGTGTATGCGGAGAGATGGCGGGAGATGAGAAGGCGGTTCCGTTGTGGCTGCATTTAGGTGTGACTGAGCTTAGCATGTCGCCTCAAGCCTTGCTGCGTGTGAAGCATCGCGTCCTCAATTCCCACGCACAAGAAGGCAAGCTGATTGGAGCTACCTGCTACCGCCTGACAACCAGTGACGAAGTTGAAACTGAATTAATCCGGTATGGATACGAGCTAGGGCAGGAACGACTAAGCAAATAATAAGCAAACACAGGCCGCCCATGGTCCATATGACCGGGCGGCCTGCCTGTATTTAGGGAAGAGTTACTTACGCTGTGCTACCGCATCGGCAACAGCCTTGGCGTAAATAGGCAAATCCGCAGGCCGACGGGCTGAAATGATATGACCGTCTACAATGGTCGGCTCATCCTTCCAGATCGCTCCGGCATTTTGCATATCATCGCGAATGGCCGGTGTGGAAGTGACCGTTACGCCTTCAAGAATACCGGCAGAGACGAGCACCCATCCTGCATGACAGATTTGCCCAATGGGCTTCCTTGCTTCATGCAGCTTCCGGACCAGCTCCAACACTTCCGGGTAACGTCGAAGCTTGTCGGGAGCCCATCCACCAGGGATAATGATGCCATCGGCATCGCTGGCATTCATTTCCTCAAAAGCATATTCCGCTTCAGCAGGCACCCCGTATTTGCCAATGTACTTTTTTCCTTTCTCCGGACCGGTTAAATGAACCTGGGCACCTTCTTCGCGCAGGCGATAGATCGGGTACCACAGCTCCAAATCCTCGAATTCCTCATCCACCAAAGCGATAATGTTTTTTCCAGAAAGTCTCAAATCAATCTCCTCCTTACCAGGCTGGCTCTTGACGAAAGCCCGTTCTAATATTTTAATGAGAACAAATAATTACTATAAGTGCGTGTTCAAAAAAATCGGTTTGAACACCTCTATAATTATGCTTAGACTAAATTTCAGTTTCTTAAACATCAAACATAGCAATCTATGAAGTGTTAGGATGAGGTGATCCTGTGCGTAAGCACTGCCATTGCGGGCAAATGATGAACCTTGGTTTTAGAACGGTCATTTTTGAAGGAATCTATGAAATTGATAATGTTCCTATTTATGAATGTGAAGAGTGCAGTCATTACGAAGTGCTTCCCGAGGTAAAGGTTGAATTGACAGATTTGTTGGCCAGACTAAAAGAAGAAGGAATCGTGGAATGGGTTGATTTCTCCGAGCAAAATGAGCTGGCGGGGCTGATTTTAGCTGTGTCAGATAAATGGACGGGGACGGAGGAGGCTTCTTTCGAGAGTGTGCTGGAGCGGCAGTGTGAGGAGCGGATTAATTTGTTGCTGGATTTGTATGGTGGGGCAAAACACCTTGGTGACTTGGAATGGATGGACAGTATTTCCAAACGTCTTCATCCCTTGTCTAAATTTGTAAGAAACCGTCAGATTTCCAGTACGAATTAACAGTCTTTTTGACGGATTTTGCAAATGAATTTGTAAATGAACTTGTGTTTTCATAATTTTTTTTGTTAAGATATCATCAGAGCATCAGAACATCTGGCGATTCTTATTCAAAGAAGGGGATATGCGCTATGTCCGACATGATGAGAATACAAACGATCCAGGAGCTCCAGACTGCGTTGGCGGATTCCAGCCGTCAGCCCTTGTTGCTCTTTAAGCACAGCACCCGCTGTTCCATCAGCGCGAAGGCTCACAAAGCGGTAGAGGCTTACTTGCAGGATGAGCCGCGCGAGGATGTTACATATGGACTGATACATGTGATCCAAAGTCGGGACGTGTCGAATGAAGCGGCAGACCGACTTGAGGTCAGACATGAATCGCCGCAGGCGATTTTGGTTAAGGATGGGCAAGCCATCTGGCATACTTCCCACTCCAGGATTACAAAAACGGCTTTAAGCGAGGCATTGACTTCACATTGAAGCGTTGTCATTGCATAAAGAAGTATTTTGTCGTATCATAAACTTTAATTGGAGCTCTGGAACTTTACCGGATGAATGAGTGAAAATCTATGGCAATGGAGAGAAGAATGTGACGGTTACCATTTACGATGTGGCACGTGAAGCAGGCGTCTCGATGGCCACGGTTTCCCGGGTTGTCAACAACAATCCGAATGTGAAACCGCAGACCCGGAAAAAGGTTTACGAAGCGATTGAACGGTTAGGTTATCGTCCTAACGCGGTAGCGAGAGGACTAGCCAGTAAGAAGACCACCACAGTTGGTGTGGTGATCCCTGATATTTCGAATTCAATCTTTGCAGAAATTGCCCGGGGCATCGAAGATATTGCCAACATGTACCACTATAACATCATTTTGTGTAATGCCGACAAGCGCAAGGAGAAGGAGATCCGAGTTATTAACACGCTGCTTGAGAAGCAGGTGGACGGGCTTCTCTTCATGGGCGGTACGGTAACGGAGGAGCACATTCAGGCGTTCCGGACTTCGTCGGTGCCGATTGTGCTTTGCGCAACTAGTGACGACAATGGCCAGTATCCATCTGTGGATATCGATCATGAGTCGGCAGCGTTTGATGCGGTGAGCACTTTGATTCGTCATGGTCACCGTGAGGTTGCGATGATTAGTGGCACGCTGCAGGACCCTGCGAACGGGTACGCCCGATTCCAAGGGTACAAGCGTGCGCTGGAGACGGCAGGGATTGAATATCAGGAAGACTTGGTTCGGATCGGTAACTATCGCTATGAGTCGGGTGTTGAAGCGATGAAGTACTTCCTCGGCTTGAAGAAACGGCCAACAGGGATCTTTGCTGCTACCGACGAGATGGCGATTGGGGCCATTCACAGCATTCAGGACGAAGGCTTGAAGGTACCGGACGATATTTCCATCATTAGTGTGGACAACATTCGTATGGCTTCCATGGTACGTCCGCAACTGACGACCGTGGCTCAGCCGATGTACGATCTTGGAGCTGTAGCCATGCGCTTGCTGACCAAGTTGATGAAGAAGGAAGCCGTTGAGAATCCACGGGTTATCTTGCCGCATGAGACGATTCTGCGGTTATCAGTTAGCCACGTTTAATGGACAAGCTAAACGGGTAGAAAAATAATAAACATAGAGAAATATATATATGAAAAAGGTTATGAAACGGAAAAAGCTCCTGCAAAGGAGCTTTTTTGAGTGTCAGGAGAGGTAAGGAATGAGGAGAACAGCAGCATATTCCTCCAAGAGTCGTTGAAGGGAGCAAGGGGATGGGCATGAAAATAGGCCTGATGGGGGCCATGGACGAGGAAGTTGTGCAGATACTACAAGTGTTACAGAATCAGGAGTCGTCTGTTGTTGCAGGAATTGAGTTTGTACAGGGAAGCTGGTATGGCCATGAGGTGGTCGTTTGTAAATCTGGGGTAGGAAAGGTCAATGCAGCGGTGGCTACGCAGCTTCTGATCGACCGCTTTCAGGTAGAACAGATGTGGTTCACCGGGGTGGCTGGAGCGGTTCATCCTGATCTGGTTGTGGGGGACATCGTAATCTCTTCTTCCTGCCAGCAGCATGATATGGATGTAGCTCCACTCGGATATACAAGAGGGGTTACACCGTACCAGGCCGTGTCCGATTTTCCGGCTGATCCTGCACTGATTGCTTTGGCTCAAGGCGCGTGTGAACGTCAATGCACGGATCACAAGCATGTGCTGGGGCGTATCTTGTCTGGTGATCAGTTTATTGCCAATCCTGGCTATGTGGAGACGGTACTGTACCAACAGCTAGGTGGAGCTTGTGTGGAGATGGAGGGAGCGGCTTTAGCTCAGGTGTGCTACATGAATGCTATTCCCTACATCGTGCTCCGCTCCATATCGGATCAAGCTGATGGCGAAGCAGAAGTGAACTTCGCCGAGTTTACCGTGATGGCGGCTGCCCGCTCTTTTGCCATTGTCAACGATATGATGCAGCATGCTACTAATTTGATCTAGCTATCCGTATCGATGGCAGGTATCACGGATAATCCTGCATAGCTACCGCGAGTGTCTCGCGGTTTTTTGCCGTGATTTCGTCACGCCGGGGGATGCTCTCCCAGCGTTGCGGGTCATCCAGCCATTCTGAGGGTAGCGCTTGGGGAGTATGTGGCTGCCAGCGATTGATCCAGGCTTGGGGAAGCGGAGAGCGGGCGTCAGTCTGGAGCGCATCTGCCAGAGGGTGGCTGCTCATCTCTAACCACAGCAGACTCCAGGCCCGAGGCACGACACGCCAGAAGTCATATCCGCCTCCCCCCAAAGCGACCCAGCGCCCTTCACAATAGGTGTGGGCCAGTTCATGCAAGATGGCTGGCATTTGGCGGTAAATCTCCATGCTGCAGTGCATGTGGGATAATGGGTCCAGCGCATGGGCGTCACAGCCATGCAGACTAAGGATCAGATCCGGTTGGAAATACTTCGTTAATCGCCGAATGGATTCCTCAAAGCATTCCAGCCAGGAAGCATCTTCCGTGTAGGGCTGGAGCGGTAAGTTCATACAGGCTCCATAACCTTGATGCTCGCCCCGTTCGGGCAAATGTCCGGTGCCGGGGAACAAATATTTCCCCGTCTCGTGAATGGAGTAGGTACAGACATCCGGGTCCGAATAGAAACTCCATTGTACGCCATCTCCATGATGTACATCGGTATCCACATATAAGATGCGTGCACCATAATGGCGGCGGGCATAATCAATGGCGATAGCGGCATCGTTGTAGATGCAGAAGCCAGCAGCCTTTGCTGGCAAAGCGTGGTGCAATCCACCACCCAAATGCAGGGCATGGGGACTGGCTCCGGATAACACGGCTTCTACTGCGGTTATGCTACCCCCAACAATCCAGGAGGCCGCCTCATGCATACCGGGGAAATAAGGCGTATCCTCATCCAGGAGCCCGTAAGGCTCTCCCTCGCTGATCCAGTGAGGTTCGGGGGCAGCCGAGCTAAGCCGCTTAACGCTTTCCACATAGGCCGGCTGATGAATCCACAGTAATTCTTCCTCCGTGGCTGGGCGTGAAGAAATTTTTTGGTCTATAGAAAGCGCTTGCATCTCATTTAATAAATCCATTGTCAATTCCCACCGAATCGGGTGGAAGGGATGTTGGTCATGGAAGCGATAATTCATCGCTTGTTTATGATGTACGAATAAAGCGCTGGCAGACACGTAATCACACGCCTTCCTTATTTGACGGTCAATACATAAAGCGTTGCTGAAACCGGATCCTGTCGAATTGCTCCTCGGAGGCAAGAGGAACCTGCTTGCCGATTCTTACCATCAAGCAGTTGGCCGGGTGAGAACAAATTTCGGGATCGTCCGTAGCGTACCAGACCATGTCGACGGTCTTCATCAGCCGTTCCATCATGCTGCGGTAGTCCCAGACCGACAGGCCGCTGCTCTTCAAATCCCAATGCCAGTAATATTCGGTGGTAAATACGATATAGCTCTCCATTTGAGGGTCCTCGAAAGAGGTTCGGATCAGGGTTGATCCCAGGCCGAGAGAACGGTAGGCATTGGCAACTTCAACGGCACCTAGCTCAAGCAGATCAGGCATATGCCCTTGTGACCAACGCTCCATATCATCGGGATAGTGAAAAGTAACATATCCAATGATGGTCAACTCGTCCCTGGCCAGAATAATACGTCCCTCGGGCAGCTCGGCAATTTCAATGAGTGCCTCATGCTGTTCCTTCGGCTTGCGGAAGGCATCCAGATCCGGATGCATATTCAGGGTTCGTAGATGGGAAGGGGTAACCGGTCCCTCCACGACGATTTCACCTTGCTGATGGGGTAGGGTATGGCGGATATACGTTTTGGGATGTTCCATCTAAGCCGCCTCCTTTGCTTCATTCCCCTCACTTATAACAGAAAAATGAAAATTTGAAAAGTATAGCCGGTGTATGAAAACCTGTGCTATAATGATTTCCGACACAAAAAATTCATATATTAAAACTGATATGTGATAAATGCTCTCGAAAAGCGACCTTGACTTATATGAATATGTATCCGTTTTCATGAACTTTGATCTACGATATTGTTGGATTCAGAGATTGAGGAGGATGAAGGGATGAGTCAATTGCAAGGGGAAATCATTTCCGTGGACGTACCGTCCGCCAATATGAACAGCTATGACGAGGCTTGTGCTGATTTTAACTGGAACGATGTGGAGCAGCAGTTCTCTTGGTATACCACAGGTAACGTGAACATGGCTTATGAAGCGATTGACCGCCATGTAGATGCAGGGAAAGGGGAGCAAGTCGCCCTAAAGTTCAGCGATCCGGAGCGCGAGGAGACCTACACCTATGAGGAGATGCGGCAAGCGACTAACCGGTTTGCCAATGTGCTACGCAACTATGGAATTGGCAAGGGAGATCGGGTATTTGTGTTCATGCCCAGAACGCCGGAACTGTACATTAGCATTCTCGGGATTATAAAAGTAGGGGCCGTGGTAGGCCCGTTGTTCGAGGCGTTTATGGAGACGGCAGTCAAGGACCGGCTTGAGGATAGCGGTGCAGTGGCCTTGGTCACCACTCCTGCGCTGTTGGCTCGGGTTAACCGGGAGGAGTTACCCACCTTGCGAACAGTCTTCCTGGTCGGAGATAAAGTGACTGCTAGTGAGGGGATTGCGGATTTCACAGCGGAACTTCATGCCGCTTCACCGGAAGCGGAAGTTACCTGGGTTAATCGTGAAGACGGTTTGATTCTACACTATACATCCGGTTCTACCGGGAAGCCCAAGGGCGTCTATCATGTGCATAACGCCATGCTTCAGCATTACCACACCGGCAAGGTGGTGTTGGATTTGAAGGAAGGGGACATTTACTGGTGTACCGCTGATCCGGGTTGGGTCACGGGTACGTCTTACGGAATTTTTGCTCCCTGGCTTCATGGCGTGACGAATGTAGTGCGGGGTGGCCGCTTCAGTCCGGCAGATTGGTACGCAACGATTCAGCAGAACCAGGTTACGGTCTGGTATAGTGCACCAACGGCTTTCCGTATGCTGATGGGGGCAGGACAGGATTTGATTGGTCAGTATGACTTATCCTCGTTACGCCATGTATTGTCGGTGGGAGAGCCGCTGAACCCCGAAGTGGTACGCTGGGGACTGAAGGTATACCGCCGGCGTATACATGATACGTGGTGGATGACCGAAACTGGTGGTCAACTCATCTGTAACTACCCGACCTTGCCGATCAAGCCAGGTTCAATGGGTAAGCCTGTGCCGGGCATTGAGGCGGCGATTATCGATGATAATGGCCGGGAGTTGCCACCCAATCGGATGGGCAATCTGGCCATTCGTACGCCTTGGCCATCCATGATGCGACTGATCTGGAACAATGCGCCCAAATACGAGGAATACTTCCGTATTCCTGGATGGTACATCTCCGGGGACACGGCGTACATGGACGAAGATGGCTACTTCTGGTTTCAGGGGCGCATTGATGATGTCATTAATTCCTCCGGGGAGCGAGTTGGTCCGTTCGAGGTCGAGAGCAAATTGGTGGAGCATCCGGCCATTGCGGAAGCTGGAGTCATCGGTAAACCGGACCCGGTCCGGGGAGAGATCATTAAGGCATTTATCTCTTTGCGCGAAGGCTTCACTCCGTCGGAGGAACTGAAGCAAGACATTGCCAAGTTCGTCAGAGAAGGGCTCTCGGCTCATGCTTCTCCCCGTGAGATTGAGTTCAAGGATAAATTGCCCAAGACTCGCTCGGGGAAAATTATGCGGCGCGTGTTGAAGGCCTGGGAGCTTAATTTGCCGACCGGTGACTTATCAACGATTGAGGACTAGTAAGTCCGATGGATATAAATAAAAAATCCTCCGTTCCCACCTTGAAATGGGGACGGAGGATTTTTATTCGCTTGAAGCTTACTGGGTAAATTGTGCTGGAGCCGAGAGGGCGGACTCGCCCAATACGTTAACTGCACTAATCTTGACCCAGATGCTGGTGTAGTCTGTCTTGATCGTGTAATGTGTATCGGACGTGGAGCCAATCTTGGAATAGGAGCCACCCTCACTGTCCGAGACGTAAACATTGTAGCTCGTGACGAGATCCAGCAGGGGACTAGCCTTCCAACTAGCCGTATAACCGCCTTCATCCTTATTCACTGAGACACCCGATGGTGAGGAAGGAGCATTTCCCCCAACCTCTCCATTGCCGCTACCATCGTCATTGTCTTGACCCTCTCCGTTGTCGCCGCCAGGGATGCCACCACCACCTAGAGGGCTAACCACAGCGCTTGGCTCAGATTCCTTGCCAGCAACGTCTACGGCGGTTACGTAGTAAGCCGTACCGAAACCTGCGGCCCGGGCGTCCGCAATAACGGTGGAATCTCCGGTCAGTGCAACCTTGCCGGTGGACTGGAATTTCACGCCGTCATCCGTACGGTATAGCCGGTAACCAACAACATCCTTCTCTGGACTTGCGGTGAAACTGATCTTGGATCCTCCGCCAAGGCCAATCAAGGTTACGCCCCCAGGGGCGCTTGGTGCCTTGCCATCATCAGTGCGAGGGTCCTCCTTGTATGGGGCATCCTCGCCAATGTCTTTTGGCATGTAGAAGCTGAGCGACTTATGGCCTCCTGACATGCGGGCAAAGGCTTTTTCAAGCTCTTCTTTAAGTTCGGCAATCGGTTTCTCGCGCTTGACAACAACCTTCTCACGCAGCATATCGGAAGGCGTAGTCTCCAGCGGAATATAGTTGACCTCATTGTAGGTGACATACTTGGCACGGATTAAAACATCATCCGGCTCGGTTGGCACAAATTTGGCATTGAAGATATCAGTAACCATTTTCCCGGCTTGTTGGGTCAATTGAGTTGGCAATTTACCACTGTAGCCGGACACGGTCTTGGTAACGATGCCTTCCGGCTTGGTGAACGAATCCGTCTTGAACACGTCGCTGACGTTTTCGGTGACTTCATTCATGACCAGCGCCCATATTTTACGTGCTCTGGCCTTACCAGCATCGGAAAGTGTATTTTTCGGTTCCTTGTAGCCAATCCACACGCCTAGCGTGACGTCCGGCGAATATCCCATGAACCAGACATCGGCATAGTTTTGAGTTGATCCGGTTTTGCCGACTACAGGAATCTTGCTATAGCTCTTGAAGTCGCTTCTGATCGATTTACCAGTACCATCTCTCAGGGCGGTCCGCAGCATATCGGTCATAAGATAGGCTGTCTGCTCGGAGAACACCTGTTGTGGCTCGACTTGATGCTTGTAGACGACATTTCCCTTGTGGTCAATAATCTTCTCGATCATGTAAGCATCGGTGAACTGACCGCCATTGGCAATCGTGCTGTAGGCATTGGTAAGCTCTTCAACCGTAACCCCATATTTAAGACCGCCAAGGACCCCGGTTTGTGCACCGTAGTCTTCTTCTTCGAGAGTGGTAATGCCCAGCTTTTTGCTGAAATCCCAAGCCTTCTCGATCCCCACGACATTGTTAAACACCTTCAGTGCGGGGATATTACGCGATTCATTCAGAGCCGTACGGGCGGTAACAAGTCCTTTATAACCGCCACTGGCATTGCCTGGAATATGATAGCCCTTCTGATAATCCCGTAAAATGATAGGGGAATCATCCAGAATGCTGGCTGGCTGAACCAGGCCGGTGTCGAGGGCGGGCAGATATGCGGCGATTGGCTTCATGGTTGAGCCGGGTTGCCGCTTCATTTGCGTGGCATAGTTCATCTGCTCGGTGTAGAAGTCACGTCCCTCAATCATGCCTAGTATAGCCCCGGATCGATTATCCATCATCATAGCGGCTACTTGCTCCAGCCCTTTCTTCTCGCTGAACGGTGAGAAGTTCTCGGCATTATCCGAAACCCGGTGCATCGAATTATAAATCTTCTTATCGATGGTGGTATATACCCGGTAACCTCCGGTTAGCAACTCCTGGCGGGCTTCCTCCAGCATTTGCGTATTACCGGAAATCTCTTCTTTGGTCAACTGTGGGTTGTTCATCATCGCAATGACAATGGCCCCTTGCCGTTCCGTCTCCAACATCAGGTAAGGGAAGGTATCATAGGCCTTTTTGGTTGACTGAGCTAGTGCTCCTTGAATATCAAAGGCCACCGCTTCGTTATATTCAGCGGTTGTAATCTTGTTCTCCTCCAGCATGCGTTGTAACACCAATTGCTGGCGTTTGGTTGCTCGCTGGAAAGCTTCCTCCTTAAATTCTCCTTTACCATTAAAGGCCGAATAGGAGGAAGGCGACTGGGGTAAGCCAGCCAAATAAGCGGACTGGGCAATATTCAAATCTTCCAGATTTGTGATATTGAATATCCCTTTGGCGGCTGCCTTTATGCCGTAGACCTGATAGCCGTTTGATCCGTTGCCGAAGGGAACCTTGTTCATATAAGCTGACATAATCTCTTCCTTGGACAGGAAGCGTTCCAGGCGAAGGGCCAGCAAAATTTCCTTCACCTTACGGTCCTCTGTAACGTCCAGGTTGAGGAAGACACGTCGTGCCAATTGCTGTGTCAGCGTACTGCCGCCGGTCTGTACAGCTTCGTTAAGCACCCGCTGTTTGACGGCGCGCAGGGTCCCTTGAAAGTCGATACCCATATGCTCTTCAAAACGGTTATCCTCAATGGCAATTACCGCATCCAGCACGTTCTGCGGAATTTCCTTATAAGAGATGGGGCGCCGGTCTTCTTCTGAGCGCAATTGGCCAATAGGCTGCCCGTCACGGAAGTAAGCGAACCCTGTCATCTCGTTATGGTTGATCTTCTCTTCAATATCTGTGCGTGAGCGTACCGGCTCCTCCTTGACGATCGAGGACACGTAGCCGAATACAGCACCTCCCACAAATAGCACACTCGCAAACCCCAGCAGAACAAGCCATCCTAGGATCGCCCAGACGATACGACCCTTCTTGCGCTTCCGCGCCGGTTTGGTGGCCGTCTTATCGCTCCGAGATCTTCGCTTGAGTTCGGTCTGAGGCTGCTTGGAGTTGTTGTCGTTCTCATGAGCCATGAATGATCCTCCTTTATAAACAGCAACATTATAGCACAAAAAAGGGGTTTTGGATGTTTTTTCAGCCTACTTTAACGGATTTACGGGGCGGTTTCGACAAATTCAGGTCCTTTGAACCACCCTTGTTTTAGTGTCGCGAGGTTTGACTTTGGAAATACATCTGTGATATATATTATTTGAATTACATATCAATAAAGGCTTGGAAAGACTAAGTAGAAGGCGGAATCCCGCTGCTCAGAGAATCGGTGGTGGCTGTGAACCGAATGAGCGGATCGCTTTTGAATTACCGTCTGGAGCCGTCCGGGGGAACGCACGATGTGCAAGTCATGTGCCAGTAGTCCGGTACCGGATTAATCCGTTATGCGAATGAAGTGAAAACCGTGCCTCTTGTGGCTGCCAATAGCAAAGGCTAGCGGTTTTAATTAGGGTGGTAACGCGAGCGCTCCTTCTCGTCCCTTGGGACAAGAAGGGGCTTTTTTGTGTTCTTACAGGCGGCAATACATCATTATATTGGAGGAACAGGTTGATGAAATGGGAAGAATTAAGTGGAGCGCAGCAAGCGGAGGTAGAGCGTCAACTCAAGGTAATTTCCCGGGGGGTCGTAGAGATTGTGCCCGAGGATGAACTGAAGCGGAAGGTCATGAAATCCGTTGTCACCGGACAACCGTTGAAGGTAAAGCTTGGACTTGATCCCTCGGCGCCCGATATTCATGTTGGACATACGGTTGTCATGCAGAAGCTGCGCCAGTTCCAGGAGTTGGGACATCAGGTGCAATTGATCATCGGTGATTTCACGGGCCGAATCGGTGACCCTACGGGGAAGTCGGAGACTCGCAAGCAGCTTACAGAAGAAGATGTGCAACGCAACGCGGAGACCTACCGCCAACAAATCTTCAAAATTCTTGATTCAGAGAAAACACATGTTCATTTCAACTCGGAGTGGTTAGCCCCGATGACATTTGCCGAGGTGGTCAAGCTGTCTGCCAAGGTAACGGTAGCACGTATGCTTGAACGGGACGACTTTACGAAGCGTTATAACAGCAATTTGCCGATTAGCATCCATGAATTCTTCTACCCGCTGATGCAGGGAATGGATTCGGTCGCACTGGAGAGCGACATTGAACTCGGGGGGACGGACCAGAAGTTTAATTTGCTAATGGGGCGGACCTTGCAGAAGGAATACGGCAAAGAGACGCAGGTTGCTATCATGACGCCGATTATTGAAGGGCTGGACGGCGTCCAGAAGATGAGTAAGAGCTTGGGCAACTACATCGGCATCGATGAGGAGCCTAATGAAATATATGGTAAAGCCATGTCAGTGCCCGATGAGTTAATGCTTAAATATTATGAGTTGGTAACCGACCTCTCAAACGAAGAGCTGACGGCTTTGACTGAAGGAGTGAACTCGGACGAGATTCATCCACGTGATGCCAAGATGAAGCTGGCTTATACACTGGTACGGATGTATAACGGTCAAGAAGCTGCTGAAGCAGCGCAGGAGCATTTTGTCACTGTATTCCAACAGCGGGCATTGCCTGAGGATATTGAGGATAAGGAAATTCCTGCATCTGAACTGGAGGATGGCAAAATCCGCTTGATTAAGCTGTTGACTCTGATTGGTTTTGCTTCTTCCAACGGGGAGGCCAAACGTAGCATCCAACAGGGCGCGGTAAAGCTTAACGAAGAGAAGTTGACCGATCCGAATGCCGAACTTGAATTGGCTGGTGGCGAGATCATTCAGGTAGGCAAGCGCAAGTTCGCCAAGCTGACGGTAAAATAAACGAAACAAATAAACCGGCCCAAGTCGATGTCGACTTGGGCCGGTTTTAATGTGCTTAATTTTAGCGGTTGTAGAATTCGACGATTTGCTTCTCGTCGATGTCTTGGGACAACTCGGAACGTTCAGGCAAACGGATATATTTGCCTTCCAGGGAGGTGTCGTTAAATTCCAGGTAAGCCGGAAGATGCGAACGGTTCTCCATGGCATCCTTCACCAAGGCAAGACCGCGACTTCTTTCACGAAGGCTGATAACGTCGCCAAGGCTAACACGGTAAGAAGCGATGTCGACTTTCTTGCCGTTAACGGTTACGTGACCATGAGCTACGAGCTGACGAGCGCCAGCGCGCGAGTTCGCGAAGCCAAGACGGTATACCAGGTTGTCCAGACGGCTTTCAAGCAAGAACATGAAAGTTTCGCCCGCGATACCAGGCATGCTTTGAGCTTTTTCGAACAGAGTACGGAATTGTTTTTCACCCAAGCCGTACATATGACGCAATTTTTGCTTCTCGAGCAATTGTGCACCATAGTTGCTGATTTTTCTGCGTTGGTTAGCGCCATGTTGTCCCGGAGGGAAAGGGCGCTTCAAATCTTTGCCTGTTCCGCTCAAGGAAATGCCAAGGCGGCGGCTGAGTTTAAATTTAGGACCAGTGTAACGTGCCATTGTATAGGTAGACTCCTTTATAATTATATTTCGTGTAGGGTTCTACTTGCGCGGATTTTGTTTCATCGAACGTAAGGATAGATGAATACGTTCTCTGATAAGAAAGTTCAGCCGCTGTCTTATCAGCAACAAAACACCGAGAGGGTGCTCGCATGCGTTACGCCCTAAGCAAAGACTCTATCCAGTCTTTTTCAACAATATATATTATACGATTTAATCAGTGAAAGTCAACTAGGTGTTTTTGTATGAAATTGCTACTTTTTGTCGATAGGTCTTTTGTCCTAAAAATATAGTTCCAAACACGGGAAATGTAGTGCAAAACCTTTGTGGAGATAGTAAAATAAATGTATTGATCAAGAACGGATCACAAGTGATAGAAACAGACAAGCTGATGGCGCAAAATATAAAGCTTTGTAAAAGAGCTCTTTTTTATGGCCAATCGATCAGGAGGCAACCAACGATGAATTCTAATCATGCTTCTTTTCTGCCGCAGCTTGAAGAAGGTACCAATTACACAGACTGGTTGCGGCAACTCGACATTACTACTTATGATTATCCTTACATTGATTCTATTTTAATGGATGCCTATGGTCATTGGCGTAAGCTGGTCCCTGATCTGCCCGGATTAGGCGAGGCGAGCTTTATGGTTACGGATTACCTTGGAACGGCGCTGGTAGCTGACCCGGACATTCCGCTCTCTGCCACGGGGAGATTAGACGAGCCTGGCCCCATGGTTGACATCATTACATCTACCATCAATGAGAAGAAATCCATGACCAGGGAAGAGGCAGGAAGTGTTTATGCTGCCGTACCGATGTTTACCCGTTTGCATGGTGACATGTTCGCCATATTCGGCTGCCGCCTGACGGGTTATGAGGCCCCGGCTGCCGATTTATTCATGAAGATGGCGGCGGAACTCCTGCGCACCTGCTTCTATCAGTGCTTTGAAGCTCTGCTGGTCTCCGATCTGCTGCTAGCCCAGCAGAGAGCCAAGCGGGAGGAGCAGCGTCGCTCCAAGCTATCCTCCGTTGTGCAGAAGCTGCATGACAAGATCGACGTGGATTCCGTACTGACGGAATTGTTTGAACGGTTGTCCGGGATGTATCCGGCGGCCAAGCTGGAATTACTGATGTCCCAGGATCATCTTAGCCGTGATCCCAGAATCAAGTCCTTGCAGCTCTACGAGCAAGGTGACGATCTTTGCGTACAGGCATTCATGGAAGGAAGCATGCAACTTCGACGACTGCACGGCGAGGATGAGGGCGAGAAGGCTGGCTTGGAGATAGCCGTTCCGCTAAGTGGGAAGCAAGGCAGCTACGGAGTGTTTCATCTATCAATTGAGCAGGATTTAATTGACGAGATTGATTTACAGCTTATTGGGATGTTGGCCGACACAGCGGGTACCGCCTTCGAGAACGCCAGATTGTACGAGCAATCCAATCTGCTCATCGATGAGCTGCGGTTAATTAACGAATTAACTAAGCGGCTGAATCAAAGTCTTCAAATTGACGATGTATTTCAGTTTGCTATGGAAGAATTATTGTCTATCTTCAAGGCGGAATATTGTTGTATTTCTCAGTTGAACCGGGAGCATGGTACTTTTGAAATCGTGTCCAGCAATGTGCCCGGGCTAGCGAACGAGCAGTTCCCGAGTGATTATGGATTCAGCGGTCAGCTTTATGCTACAAATGAACCTATTATTCTATCTGACTA
Source organism: Paenibacillus sp. 1SOY10 (assembly GCF_056836745.1). Lineage (NCBI taxonomy): Bacteria > Bacillati > Bacillota > Bacilli > Caryophanales > Paenibacillaceae > Paenibacillus > Paenibacillus sp. 1SOY10. The sequence goes on from NZ_JBXENK010000002.1 coordinate 605,247, forward strand.
TCGCGCGTATGGCAGCAAGATTAACTCACGCTTTATGGAGGAGACGGAATCACGTTCGCTCATTACGGCACCGGTTATCGTTCGTGGTGAAGCAATCGGGGGGATTATGCTGGCCCATCGACAGCCCCGTTTCTTCTCATACGACAATTACAAGCTTCTGCAGGCTCTCTCCTCTCATATTGGCTTGGCTGTGGCCAACGCTTTACTTCATGCAGAGGTGCGGAGGATGGCTAACCGGGATATGCTCACCGGATTATACGCCAGGCATTACGTTGATGATGCCATCCAGGAGTTCCAGAAGAAGGACAGCAACGGCTCGCTGATTATTGTGGATATTGATCAGTTTAAGCAGGTAAACGATACCTTCGGACATCAGGTGGGCGATAAAATCCTCAAGCAAGTATGTCATATTGTGAAGGGGACGATCCGCAAGACGGATATTGCTGCTCGTTGGGGAGGCGAGGAACTGGCGATATACTTGCCGGGGGCCACAGCGGTCAGCGCCTACCAAATTGCAGAGACTGTCCGCCTCCGGGTAGCGATGGAAACGGAGCCCAAGGTGACCGTGTCTTGTGGAATCGCTGAATGGCAGCGAGGTAAGGATAAGCCGGGGGTGGAATCTCTCTTCTACCAAGCGGACATGGCCCTGTATCGTGCCAAGAACAGCGGGCGTAATCAGACGCATACAGCTACTGGAGAACAGGGTTCATAGTTACGATTCTAGAGTAAGCATTCTGCGGGTGGAACTGCTCTACCGCAGAATGCTTTTTTTGCGTGCCTGCACGCATAGATTCAAGAGTGGGGTGGGAGGATACAGCTAAATGGAAACTCAGGCTTAAACGGCTGAAGCTGAGGGCTGTGACGCTAGCCGGATGGGCAAATGACTCGGATGAGGAGTGCTTGCGGATGGAACTGCTACGGATAAATAAGGCTGGACGAACCGCTGCCTGTGGGTGGCTACTTCTATTGCTGCTCTCCTCCTGTAGTCCTCTGGAAAAAACGCCGGAGCAGTGGTTTGACTTTACCTGGTCTGGGCTAGCGGGCTGCGATGAGCTTACTTTTCGCGGCTTGGCTGTCTTAGAGCGGGGGAACAGAAAAGGGCAAGGCGAGAGCTTGCGCTATACGGGAGAACTACGTGCGCACAGGGAACTGCATATGAGCGCTCAGCCTGCTGTTAACGCCTCTTCGCTGCCTGGTAACTCGTTGCATGCGGCCGGGCTGACCGGGGCTTCGGGCTGGCGTGCCAAGCTCTATTGGGCGGACGGGATATGGCAGTCTGCGGTACCCCGGGAGGGAGATGCTCTTCGGGAAGGTGTCGCTCGACTAAATCCTTTGGGTCAGCTTGAGGAGATCAGGCAAATCTCTAGTAAGCAGATCACTACAGAAAGTGGCGCTGCGCGGGGAACGATGGTGTTAAGAATTGAGGTTGATCCGGATGAGGCCAGCCTTCGCTTGAAGGAACGTTTGTTGTCTGAGATGAATCAACTTGGTGAGAACTGGAAAGACCAACTGGCCGGTGTACCCTCTGAGCAGCAGGAGGCACTGCAAAATGAGCTATTACTTGTCTGGACAGGTGGGAACGAACAACTGCAACAGATGCTCCGGCAGATGAAGGCAGAGTCCGTGTATCACTTGACCATAGACCGGAAGTCCGGACTTCCGGCACGATTGACCTCGGAGACCGCAGTTTCTTACCTGTCGGTGGAAGGCACGGAGCAGCAGGAAATATTACGTACCGATAATAGGTTCGAAAGCTACCGATAGCCCCCTCTCTGTTAAGCTCAGGCTGACGCTGGGTGCGATTTCGTGCTACAATATAAGAAGAATTAACCAATGGTTAACGAGCGGGAAGCCTTCCATGAGCTATTCCTTGACAGGTTCCCGTTACATAATGAGGAGAGTGAGTCAGATGCGTGATCCGAGAATTCAAAAACTGGCGGAAAACCTCGTAGGTTACTCCGTAAGCGTTCAGCCTGGAGAGAACGTGCTGGTCGAAATGATTGGCGATGAACGAGATTTGCTGAAGGCGGTCGTGGAAGAAATAGGGAAAAAGGGCGGTAACGCCTTTGTAGAAATTACTGACCGTACCGTACAGCGCGCACAATTGAAATATGCCACAGCCGAAGGGATCAAGGCATGGGCCGAATATGATCTGAAGCGGATGCAAATGATGGATTGTTATATTGGTATTCGTGCAGGTGCCAATGTCAATGATTTATCTGACGTAGCCGAAGATAAGATGAAATTGTACAACTCGCTGTATTCTCATCCGGTGCATAGCGAACAACGGGTAAAGCGGACGAAGTGGGTGGTACTGCGTTATCCTAACGCTAGTATGGCACAGTTGGCCAATACGAGCACAGAAGCTTTTGAGGACTTCTACTTCGATGTATGCAATCTGGATTATGCCAAGATGGACCGGGCACAGGATGCCTTGGCTGAACTGATGAGCAGAACGGATAAAGTTCGTATTGTTTCGCCAGGTACGGACTTGTCGTTCTCGATCAAAGATATTGGTGCAATCAAATGCTCTGGACAAAAGAACATCCCGGATGGAGAAGTATACAGTGCTCCCGTTCGTGACTCCGTAAACGGTACGATCAGCTACAATGCAGCTACATTGTACAACGGCATCACGTTCGAGAACATCAAGTTCCGCTTTGAGAATGGTAAAATTGTTGAGGCGACCAGCAATGATACGAAGCGAATGAATGATATTCTGGATTCTGATGAAGGGGCAAGATATGTCGGTGAATTTGCCATCGGCTTCAATCCGTACATTCTGCATCCGATGAAGGATATTTTGTTCGATGAGAAGATAGCAGGTAGCCTGCATTTTACGCCGGGTCAAGCCTACGAAGAGGCCGATAATGGTAACCGTTCCTCGATTCACTGGGATCTGGTATTAATTCAACGTCCGGATTACGGCGGTGGAGAGATTTATTTTGACGACGTATTAATCCGCAAGGATGGTGTTTTTGTCATACCTGAACTGGCGGCTTTAAATCCGGAGAACTTGAAATAAGGAGAAATACCCTTGCTAGGAAAGCGGATTCAATGTATGATGAAAGTATGTTATTTCCAAAGTTGATCACGGAGGGATCCATATGGCTACGAATAATGAAGCAGTAGTAGAAATTGCCCAAATCGCGGGTAAATTTACTTCTTCCATCGTGCTTCAGGCAGACAATAAGTACATCGATGTAAAGAGCATTCTTGGTCTCTTCACTACACTGGTGAACACCAAGAGTTATGAGCTTCACGTCCATGGACCGGATGCAGATGAAGCTAAGAAAGCTGTAACCGAAGCCTTTGCCAAGCATGGGCTGGATGTCAAAGTTGTTGCAGAATAGAAAATGAAGAAAACACTCCCGCTTTGCGGGGGTGTTTTTTAATGCTCTTCGTACACTGCAGATTAGCCGAGTGGGTACAAGGTTAATTTACACAGGTTCTTGTATTGGCCCTCGATTTCGTCTAATATTAGGATAGAACAGAGGTGTGACGATTTTTGGACATAGGGGGGGAAGAGGCATGACTTCATCTGAGTTGCAGGAGCAACTGAACCAGAAAGCACTTAATCTTCTGAAAGAAGATGCAGATAAAATAGAGAAGCTGATTGAAGTACAGATGGAGAACTTGGCTACACGTTACTGTCCTCTCTATGAGGAAGTGCTGGATACCCAGATGTATGGATTCTCCAGGCAAGTGGATTACGCGACTCGCGTTGGACTTATTGAAGAAATGGCAGGCAAACAAATTCTTAGCAGACTTGAACGGAACCTGGCCTCGCTATATGAAGCCATGAACAATAAACAGTGAACCGGTTTGTCTTCAAATAGTGCAAGCGTATACTCCGTTGTTACAAGGGGAATACGCTTGTTTCATCATACATAGGCCAGAGGCATGTCATTTGCTTTAAATGGGCTTACGCTTTACAATGAAATTAATGAGGTTGAAGGAGGAATAACCATGACCGAGCAACTGCAATTAGATAGTGGAATGATTCGCATTTCAGACGATGTCGTGGCGAAGATTGCCGGAATGGCCGCTCTGGAGACACCGGGAATCGCTGCGATGTCCGGAGGACTGTCTGAGGGCTGGGCCAAACGGTTAAGCGGTAAGAATGTGCAAAAGGGCGTTACAGTGGAAGTCGGTCAGTTGGAGGCGGCGATTGATTTGCGTATCATCGTGTTGTATGGAACGCCGATCCATGAGGTTTCCCGGATGCTCCAGCAGAATGTACGTGAAGCGGTCGAAAGCATGACCGGACTGAAAATTGTAGAAGTCAATGTTAAGGTTGAGGGCGTTGCGTTCAAAGACGATGAGCTCTAAGAGGTAGCCTTAAGGCTGCGCTGTGATACAAGGTTTTGCTTTCGGCCTCAAGTAAGTTAAGTTGAATAATCGATGAACAAAACAAAGACTACGGAGCGTGCTCCGTAGTCTTTTGGTTATTATCACGTTTTACATATGTCTCCGTTGCTGAGTGCGCTGGCTGCGCACTTCAAACGGCGTTGGTTCACGGACGATGACGGACTTAGTGCGTTCTTGCTTGACCGGCAATGACGATTCCCGTGAGATACTTAATACAATTCCCATCGCTATCATCATGACCAGGAGAGAAGAGCCGCCATAGCTGATGAATGGTAAGGTGACTCCTGTAACCGGAATCGTGTTGGTGACACCGCCGATATTGACGAATGCCTGGATAGCTATGAGCCCCATAATGCCAACACCGGTTAAGGTGCCAAACGTACTCTTGCAACGAAGGGAAACTAGTAGTCCTCGCCAAATAAAGTAAATATAGACCATCAGGAAAATTAAGGTACCAATAAGTCCGAACTCCTCGCCAATGACTGCGAAGATAAAATCATTATATGCGTTGGGCAGATAATGCAGCTTCTGAATCCCTTGTCCAAATCCGGTGCCAGTGACGCCGCCATGGCCAATCGCCGTTAAGGATTGAATCAGGTTGTATCCAGTACCCTGTGTGTCTTCCCAAGGGTTCAGGAAAGCCTGTATGCGGCCAAGTCTATAGTTATCTCCCGTGACGGTGGCCGGGTCTGGCGGGTTAATCTGCTCCCACAAGGCCCCGATACCGATTACGATGCTTGCACCAAATATCAATAAGGCAATGGAGCCCACAATATGCTTGAGGTTGGCTCCTCCGGCAAAGATAATTAAGCCGGCGGTAGCGACCAGAATGAGGCAGGAGCCCAAATCCGGTTGAAGCATGATGAGCCCGGCAATAAACCCGACAATGACCATGACAGGAATATAGCCGGTGCGCAAATCCCGGAATCGTTCTCCCTTCTTGGAGATAAGAGCCGAAAGATACAAGATTGTCGTAATCTTGGCTAGCTCTGTAGGTTGAATGCCAAGCGTTCCGATGGCAAACCAACTGGTAGCGCCGTTAATGCGTCCTCCAATGAAGGGGACGAGCAGCAGCATGACGATAGCAAGAATAAATATAGGTATGAATAGCTTCTTGAATTTGGGATAAGGAATATTCATGGTGATAAACATGCCGACAATACCAAGCAGGCTGAAGATGATCTGCCGTTTGGTAAAGTGCATGGGATCGTTATCGAACAGCTTGCTTACTAGTGCGATACTGGAACTGGAGCTGAACACCATCACGATTCCGAAACCAACCAGCAGTAGTGTCAAGATGAGTAATTGAAAGTCGGGGGCTCCGCGTCTTGGCTTTTCGGCTTCTTCTCTCATGACTGCATCACTTTAGGACTCAAGAAGTTCCTTCAATTCCGTCAATTTGTAATTGGCGGTTTTCATCACCAGCGGCGGAATCTCCGATTCGTACTCCAACCCGTGTGGAAAAGTGGCCCGCCCCATATAGACCGCTTCGATGGCAAGCACGGTATCCGGGCGCTCCAACTTGCCCTCCAAAGCTCGCGTATTAATGCGCAAGTAATAATCGCTATTGTTGTATTCAATTTTATAATCGTATGTAGCGCGGTAATATTCCCATTGCCAGCGTACAAAACCCAGCTTCTCCGCTGATTCATCCAAATAAGCCAAATCGCTTTGCAAACCGTCCAAGCCGGTATTTTCCACGATCATGGTAATTTGCCCCCTTAAATTGTGAACTTTTCTCAAATCTTCTCTACCCCATGATATTATGTTTCCAGCGCTTGTGCAAGCCGGGAAAGCCTTGTCCGCTTGCCCTTTCCGTTCAACATGATTTGCCTGGCTTTTTTCTGCTACAATAGAGCTAAATAAGGCAACCGGACGGACGGCATGGATTGGAAGTAACAGAAGGTTCCGGGGAGAAGGAAGAGGGGGAGACCATGGAAGTAGGTTTGTTACATGAGTTATTTCCGGCAATGGTGGAGCTGCGGCGACACCTTCATCGCCATCCGGAGCTTTCCTTTAGGGAAGAGAAGACATCGGCCTATATTGCTGAGAGGTTGCGGGAACTGGGGATTGAGGTTTCTGTTAACGTTGGCGGCTTTGGCGTAGTGGGCAAGATATACGGAGCGCTCCCGGGGAAGACTGTAGCACTCAGAGCGGACATGGATGCTTTGCCCATTCAGGACGAGAAAACTTGCGATTATGCCTCAGAGCAACCAGGGGTCATGCATGCTTGCGGGCATGATGGCCATACCGCAACTCTGCTGGCGGTTGGCGAATATTTCGCCAAGACGAGGGAGCAACTGCGTGGAGAGATTCGCTTGCTCTTCCAGCCAGCAGAAGAAGTCTGCCCTGGCGGGGCAACCTCGATGATTGCAGCGGGTGCACTGGATGACGTAGATGTCATTTACGGCGTTCATCTTTGGACCCCCTTGCCAGTCGGGACTGTAGCTAGCAGGCCGGGAGCCTTGATGGCTTCCACCGATGAATTCTTCATTGAAATGCAGGGACAAGGCGGGCATGGAGGCATGCCTCATAAAACGGTAGATAGTGTCGTTGCCGCTTCGGCGCTGGTTTTGCAATTGCAAAGCGTGGTCAGCCGCTCGGTAGACCCGCTGGACCCCGCGGTGGTTACGATTGGGGCGATTCAGGGAGGCACAGCACAAAATATTATTGCCGACCGGTGTAAGTTGTCCGGCACGGTGCGCTGCTTCGAGGAAGGGACGCGTGCATTGATTCGTCAGCGAATTCACGCCTTGACCGATGGGACGGCTCAAGCCTATGGGGCCGATGCAATTATTAATTATATGCCTGGTTACCCAAGTCTAATTAATCATGAACGGGAATATGAACGCTTTATGGAGGCGGCTTCGGATGTATTTGGCTTGCATGCCGAATTGTCGACTCCAATTATGCCCGCTGAAGATTTCGCCTACTATGTGCAGAAGGTGCCAGGCTGTTTCATGCTTGTGGGAGCAGGTAACGGCCAAAATGCCGTGTATCCACACCACCATCCGAAATTTGACATTGATGAGCAAGCGATGCTGCACGCAGCAGGACTTCTGATAGCGATGGCAGAGTCCTACTTTACAGAGCACGCATAAATATTTCCAGATATAGCAAACTATGAACTTAAGAATAACTCAAGGTTAAATATATCAGGGTGAGGTGAAGCCGATGAATAATCTCGGAGCTTGTATCGTTCAGCGCGATTTGTCGGTGCTGCTGGAGAAGGATCATCCCGGTTTTGAAGAGGCGCGGGAGCGGTTATCCTCATTTGCTGAATTGGTAAAAACTCCGGCCTTCTACCACACCTACCGTATGACCCCGCTAACCTTATGGAATGCCGCAGCCGGGGGCATTGATGCAGAAGCCATTGTTAAGGATTTGGCTGAACTTGCCCGTTATCCCCTCCCTGGTGGGGTAGCTCAGGATATCCGTAAATGGATGGAAAGATACGGTCAACTGAAGCTGTATCCCGTGCCTGACGAAGCTGATTTGCTTGAACTGGAGAATTGTGGCCCGGATAGGGAGCTCCTGCAGCAATTGCTGACACAACTGAACTGGGCCGACGGATGCATTACTCTCCAAGGGGAGCGGCATTGCCGTCTAAGTGCTGCGCTTCGAGGAAGGCTCAAGCGGGAACTGGGCCAGCTTGGTTACCCTGTGTTAGATGAAGCAGGTTACCATCAGGGCCGTCCTCTGAGCTTCAAGCTTCGTGCTGTGTTGCCGGATTCCGGTCACCCATTCCAACTAAGGTCATATCAGACGGAGGCAGAGGCGGCATTTGCTGGTGAGCGAGGAGAAGGCGGAAGCGGAGTTGTCGTTCTTCCTTGCGGAGCGGGGAAAACCGTGATTGGTCTGGCGGTCATGGAACGCTTTCAGTGCGAGACGCTAATACTAACCTCTAACGTGACCTCAGTCCGTCAGTGGGTAGCCGAGTTGAGCTCCAAGACGACGTTGCCAGCCGAAGAAATCGGGGAGTATACAGGGGAAAAGAAGCAGGTTAAGCCGGTTACCGTCTCGACTTATCAAATCTTGACCCATCGCTCGCGCAAAGATGAGGAATTTCGTCATATGTCCCTGTTCAATGAACGGGACTGGGGATTGATTATCTATGATGAGGTGCACCTTCTCCCTGCGCCGATCTTCCGGGCGACCGCGGATATCCAGGCGACCCGGCGGCTAGGGCTGACAGCCACACTGGTGCGTGAGGATGGCTGTGAACGGGATGTTTTCACACTGATTGGACCGAAACGGTATGAAGCACCATGGCGAAGACTTGAAGAGAGCGGGCATATTGCCGAGGTCGATTGCCGGGAGATCCGGGTGTCGATGCCACAAGACCAGCAAGAACGATATGTGCGGGCCGAGGGCCGTGAGAAATTCCGGGTTGCTGCCGAGAATCCGGGCAAGCAGCCGGTCATTGAGCAATTGCTGAATCGACACCGGGACCGCCAAGTGCTGATCATTGGAAAATATCTGGATCAGTTGCAAAGTGTTGCCAAGGAGGTGGGGGTTCCCCTCATTACGGGGAGTACGCCCCAAAGTGAGAGGGGCCGACTCTACCAAGCTTTCCGTGAAGGCAAGTTGCCAGTCCTGGTCGTATCTAAGGTTGCTAACTTTGCGGTGGATCTGCCGGATGCCTCAGTAGCTATTCAAATTTCGGGTAGTTTTGGCTCACGTCAGGAGGAGGCTCAGCGTCTGGGACGTATATTGCGGCCGAAGACGGATGGGAGTCGTGCCTTCTTCTATACGCTGGTATCAGAGAACACCAGAGAGCAGGATTTTGCCCAGCGCAGGCAGCTCTTCTTGCTGGAGCAAGGTTATGAATATGCCGTGCAGCAAGAGCGGGAGGTACTTAACGCATGAATGCGGGAACGAGTAAGAAGTTAGGAGATACAATAACGACCTCTGCCTTAGGCTGTTTATTTTCCCGGTTTGCGGGACAACCCTTCAAATTGGAGCAGGCCCGCCAGGCAGCAATGGGAGGAATAAGCGGAGCAGATATCCTTGCAGCAATGCCTACCCTGCTCAGTTCGGGTATAGTGTCAGCCGTACGCAAAGCCTGGGGAGAAAAATTGTACTATCTATCTCTTCCCAATCTGCTGGGTGTTCCATACATAAAGGCATATCCTCTACTCCGGGAACAGGACTCGGGGTTAATTACGTTGCGCCGAGAGGCGGGAAGCGGACTTGCGATGGATTTGTTCCACAGTCTGGCCTGGATTGCCAAGCACAGCTTGCGCATTACAGCCAAAGGAACAATTCACCAGAAGGAACGAAGCAGACTGGAAGCGTTAATCAGGTTATCTGATCAAGATGCAGTGGGCCTGGGACTTAGTTATCCTCATACCGATGTCTATTCGCCTGCGCTTGCCATTGTTCTGGACATGCTGTTGGCTAAAGGGCTAATTGTCAAAGATCGTTCCAAGTGGAGCCTTCATTCAGCCCTGCTCTCGTCCTGGTTATCCCAGGATATCCGGGAGATGAATGAGCAATTACTGCTGGAAGTGCTTCAGCGTTACGTGCCTGCGGATACTCGGCTTCAACACATAGCTCTTAGGCTAGTCGCGTCTGACCTTCAATCCGGACAGTGGTATTCTCTCCATGAATTGCTTGGCTCGCTTCAAGAGCGAGGCTTGGTGGAGGGAGAATTGACCGTAGAGCAGCGGAACTGGATAGGCCGCTGGCTGGAAGCCTTATGCGGCTTTGGCTTTCTAGAACTCGGGGAAATGATGACCGAGGGTACGGCGTTTCGCTGGTTACTGGACAGGAAGGGTTTGGCAAGGCTTGGCCGGGAAAGTGTGATCGCGTCCAAGATGGCTCAGATCGACGATCACGCGGACGAACCAAGCGGGGAGAGAAGTAGTGGCCTTCCAGTGGGACTCATTGTGCAGCCGGATTTTGAGATTCTTGTGCCGCCTGAACTTCCACTTACGGTACGCTTCGAACTGGAAGCGTGTGCGGAGCATGTTACTACGGATGTCATGAGTGTCTACCGGATTAGTCGGGGTGCAGTGGAGCAGGCAGCGCGGTTGGGACGCTCGGTACAAGATATTATGGATTTCCTCTCTAGGTATGCGCTCACCTTACCGGAGTCCATTCGTGTTGCGCTTGTGCAGTGGGGCAAGGAGATTGGACGGACGGAGCTTATGGAGGCGCAATTGCTGTGTTGCGCCGATCTGGAGGCGGCTGAGCGAATTGCCTCCATGTCTGATCTTGGCGGAAAGCTTGAGCGGATTGGGCCGCAGCACTTCATAGTCATTGGCCAGCAAAGCGCTGAAATCATTAAGCGACTTGAGACTGAGCGCCTGGCGCCAGTGTCTTCCAGCCAGGTCAACAGTAGCGAAGGGATTAATTATCCAAAGCTGATAGTTACTCACGATGAATTTGCCAAGGATGAGGACCAGCATAACCATAAGTCTTCGGAAGCATTTGAGGCTCAGGGGTGGATTTACAAGGGCGCTGACTTGCATTTCTATGAATCGGAGCATGGGGTACCTGAACCTGAAGAGCTATTCCCTGGCCTCACTTCTCTACCCTCCATTTGGTGGAAGGAGCTCAGACCGTACCATTTGTCTACGGCGAGAAAGCTAGTGGAACTGGCCTTGGAATGGCAAACCAAATTGAGAGTGAAAATTGGCGACGAAGAACTCCTGTGCCTGCCGCTCTCTGTGGAGGGGGAAGAAGTGTGGCAACTTAAGGTACGCTGCTTGTCGTCTTCTCTGGAAGCGTGGAACAGAGAGACAGAGCGGCTCCTTGCTCCCGGGGAATGGCGGGCAATTCAGCTTGTCTTACCCGAAGGAATCTGGCAGGCCTTCCATTAGGAAGAATGAAACTCTTCTGCTCGCTAAAGGATTGTGTTATGATAATGACGTCTACTTTGGGTAGAATACCTGCATAGAAGCGAGTTGAAATTCATGAGCGTAATTGCAAGGAACACGGTCGATATGGCCGAAGTGCTGACATACGCCTATGAATTAGGCGATATGATAAATCAATCTACAGCCGTTTCCGAATATTTGTATTGGAAGCAGCGCGTAGATGAAAGTGCGGATGTCCAGGCTTTAGTCAAGAAGCTGGAGGCGCAGAAGGAGCTGTTCCGTGAGACGGAACGTTTCGGACATTTCCATCCAAACTACCATGAAGCGAAGGATCGGGTCGCTGAAGTGGAGCGTGAACTGGAGCAGATCGAGGCGGTCCGTTATTTTAAGGCTGCTGAGAGTGAACTGGACGATATTCTGCATCAGATGTCCGAAATGATTGCCTTTGCCGTCTCGGATTCCATCAAGGTACCTAGCAACGACCCCCATCCTCAAGGTGGTTGCGGAAGCGGCGGAAAGTGCAGTTGTGGTTAAGAAGAAGACGCAGAGGAATGCGTAACAGGGAAGGGGGAAATTCATGTTTCCGGAGCGTACAGGCTTTATTATATGGGTAAGTGACTTGAAGGCGGCAAGAAATCTGGATAAATACGGAAGCGTGCATTATTTATCCCGCCGCATGCATTACGTGGTGATGTATGTAAACGCCGAACGGGCGGAGGATATCATGCGTAATGTTCGGAAGCTATCCTATGTTCGCAAGATCGAGCGCTCTTATCGAGGGGAGATCAAGACGGAGTATAGTAAGAATGTTCCTGACAAGACACAATACTATGGTATATAGGTAGGGAAGTGAAGGAGCAAAAGAACGCCCCGGCAACTATAATAAGTTGCCGGGGCGTTCTTTTATCTTATTTTGGTAGGACCAGGGACATGCATTTGTGACTTTTTTTGGATCTTTAGGCTCTTCTGTCTGAAAAATGGTAGCGCTTATCTTGTAGATAGTTGGAGAATGTTGTAATATGATAGGTAAAAGTGCTTAGTTAAAAAGACCTATTAATGTGAGGTGTGGCATGAGAGATCGGGCGACAGAACGTTGGGGGACCTACGAAGCTTTTCATATTGTGCTGGGAGACAAGAGAGTTGCCGACATCGTAGTGACCAACCATGCCAAGCTCAGATATCATGACAGAATTGACCGGGAGCAAATGGGATTTGAGCAAATTGCCAACTGGGCTTGGGATTGCTTGAAGCAAGGACGGATAACCCCGTATTATCGAAAAGAGGAAGATGTTTATCTAATCGATGATGATTTGGTAATGGTCGCGGAGTTTGCGGAAATTCCCGGTGAAGTTGATCTTACTGGAAGTCCGTTGCACCGCATGATCATTGTGACCTTTCTCGGGCGGATGTCAGAGACTATAGAACTGCGGGATTTGAAATCCTATTATTCCTGGCTGCGGCATTCCCGTCGTATGACCTTGATGAAGAACAGTCGTAAACGCAGATAAGATGATTAAGTATAGTAGGTTAGAAGAACGAACGGTTAGGTGGATTTACTCAGGGCATGCATACAAGGCATGCTTTTTTTGTTGCGCCCGGCGTGCTATGGTTAGAGAAGAGAGGGGGTCATGGGATGGCGCTAAACTACCATCAGCTTCATATTTTTTATAACGTAGCCCAGCGGGGGAGCTTCTCAGCGGCAGCTCAAGCACTTCATATGACCCAGCCTGCGGTAACGATGCAAATCCAGTCATTGGAGGATTATTTCGGCGTCAAGCTGCTGGTGCGGTCAACCAAGAAGATTGACCTGACTGAAGCGGGACGGGCTTTGCTCCCGTTTGCTGAACAAAGCGTAGAGCTTATCCGGGAGACAGAGCAGGCGATGTCCAGGTATACTTCCATGCTTCAAGGGAGATTGCAACTGGGCTCCAGTCTGACGATTGGCGAATATGTACTGCCTCGCATGCTAGCTCCATTCGGTCAACAATATCCACATATTTCAATTATGATGAAAGTAACCAATACGACGCAAATTATTGAAGAGATCGTTAACCATCAGCTTAGCTTTGGACTGGTTGAAGCCCCGGTGCAGCATCCGGATATGGTATCAGAGCCCGTGATGGAGGATGAACTGAAGCTCATTGTGCCGTCCGCACATCCACTGGCTGACAAATCTTCCGTTACGCTTGAAGAGGTCGTGGCCTATCCTTTTGTGTTGCGAGAGAAGGGGTCAGGCACCCGTCAGGTGATGGAAGACGAATTAAGACGGCAGGGCTTTCACATGGAACAGATTCAAACGGTGATGGAGCTTGGAAGCACGGGAGCCGTGAAGTCAGCGGTGGAGGCGGGGATCGGTATTACCATTATTTCGCCCTCATCCGTCAAGCATGAAGAGGCGCTGGGCTTGATCAAGACGTTGGATATCCAAGGTGTAGCTTTCAAACGCATGTTTTATTCCATTCATCTCAAGTCAACGCTACTACCCGTAACGGCGGTCACGTTTCTGACTTTCTTACGGGAATACTCCAAGCGAGGGAATCAATCATGACCCATAAAGTAGAGCGCTATGATTTGCACACACATACGCAAGCCTCGGACGGAATGAACAGTCCGAGTGCCAACGTGGAATTAGCTAAGGGTAAGGGGCTAACGGGTCTGGCGATTACGGATCACGATACGGTGGCAGGTGTGGCTGAGGCCAGATTGGCCGGGCAGAAACTGGGGATAGACGTTGTTCCGGGTATTGAGATTAGCACCCGTGCCAAAGACAAGGATATTCATATCCTGGGTTATTTTATCGATACGGAGGATAAGCAATTAAGTGACAGGCTACATCGGCTGCGGTCGGTGCGCGATGAACGGAATGAGCTTGTGATTGGAAAATTACAGCAATTAGGGATAGCAATTACGCTTCAGGAGGTCAGGGAGGGGCTCGGCAGGACGTTACGCCCGGATGAAAGTCTTGGCCGACCACATATTGCCGATTGTCTGGTTCGCAAGGGCCATGCAACTGACCTGCGCGATGCTTTTAATCAGTATTTAGCCGAGGGTAAGCCCGGATATGCCTCCCTACCGCGAATTTCTCCCGAGGAAGCTATCCACTGGATTCGTGAAGCTGGAGGAGCCGCGGTCATTGCTCATCCTGGCTTATATGGTGATGACGAATTAGTGAAGGATATCTTGGAGCAAGGACGACCTTCGGGCATCGAGGTGTACCATTCCGATCATGGCCCGGAGGAAGAACGGCGTTATCTGGACCTGGCAGCCCAATATGAGTTAATCGTAACAGGTGGCTCTGATTACCATGGTGTGCGTCAAGGCGTTGTGTTCCACGGAGATCTGGGCAGCCATGTTGCACCATCCGCCGCGGTAGATCAGCTTCGGCAAGTAGCCGCAAAAGCACGGAGCCAGGAGGAATAAGAGCAACAACAATCAAGCACGGGCAACAGAAAGAACCGGAGCAGTGACCTGAACTCAGTCGGGTATGCTCCGGTTCTTGGTGTTTTAAGAACGGGGAATTCAGCCATTCTTGACCATATTAGGCAGTCCCTTAATCAACTGCTCATCCGGGGTTACGAACAAGGTGCGCTGATGATCGTAGATGACAAAGCCGGGCTTGGCTCCGCTCGGCTTGCGGACATGCCGGATCAAGGTGCAATCGACAGGCACACTGCTGGATTGCTTGGCTTGGCTGAAGTAGGCGGCTAGCTGAGCGGCTTCATTCAAGGTCGCGTCGCCGAAGGAGTCGCTGCGAATTACGACATGCGATCCGGGAATGTCCTTGGTATGCAGCCAGGTATCGTTTGGTTTGCCAAGCCGATTGGTGACATACTCATTTTGCAGATTGTTCTTGCCTACGTAAATCTCGATGCCTTCCGAAGAGGTGTAGAGATGCAGGGTGGGCTTATCGTTTTTTTTCTTCTTCTTGCCTTTCTTGCTCCGATCCCGTAAATATCCTTGCTGGGTCAGTTCCTCGCGAATTTCATCAATATCGCTTAAGCTGGCATCGTGCAATTGCTGTAATAGTCCTTCCAAATAGGTGACCTCGGCGTGGGCCAGCCTCTTCTGCTCATCGATCACAGCCAGACTGTTCTTGAATTTATTGTATCTCTTGAAGTAGCGTTGGGCGTTCTCCGAAGGGGTTAGCAACGGGTCAAGCGGGATGGTCTCCGTGCGCTGCTCTTCATCATAATAATTGACCAGTTCCACGGAAGCGTCACCTTTGTGCATGGTATGGAGAGAGGATAACAGCAATTCTCCCCAAATTCGATAGCGTTCAGCATCCTCGGCCTCATTCAAGTCTTGCTCCAGATTGGCTAGCTTTTTGATATTTTTGCTCTTCTCATTTTGCAAGAACCGGAGCAGGTCGCCGGTCTTCTGCTTAACCGTATCTCGGAGCGCCTTATCCCCGTAGTAGTCCTCCATGCAAGTGCTAATGGAAGGATAGGTCTGAACTTCACCATGAATTGAGGTCAGCTCGATGGCAGAAAATATACTCTTGCCCTTGGCATTCTCTCCACTCATGGGCTGGTACTGATGCTGACGAATACTGTCCATCAGTCCAGAGAAGGCTTCCCAGAGCCGCTTCGTTTCTATCTCACCCAGACCAAGATGTATGACGTTATTTCCTAGCTCGGCTCGTGCATAGATCTCCCCTGCAATCAACGGGCTGAGGCCTTCATAAGCTTCGACCAGCCAGCCGCTCCCCTTGTCTGCTTTCTCCGCCTTGCGCAAAGCTGATGTAAAGGATGCCAAATCTGCTGTTAAAGGGTCTAGCTTGTGCTGCTCCGGCGGTTTGCTATAAGCAAAGCCAGGCATAACGACACGGAAGCTGGATATGGCCGGGGTTACATGATGGATGCCGTCAAGCTGTGTTTCGGTTGCCGGGTCGATGAGGATAATGTTGCTGTGGCGTCCCATCAACTCCACGATGATTCTTCGGGTCGACAAATCGCCAAGTTCGTCACGTGTGCGAATGTCGATATGAATTATCCGCTCCATGCCTACTTGAGTGATGGACTCGATCGTTCCATTTTCACAGTGCTTGCGCATGAGCATGCAGAACATCGGAGCTTCCATCGGATTGGGAAATGAAGCTTCAGTCAGATGAATACGTGGATAGGTCGGATTAGCCGATAGTAGCAGCTTCTTGGTTCCAGCCTGGGTACGCAGATGGAAGATAAGATCGCTGCTTGCGGGCTGGTGTATTTTATGAATGCGGCCGCCAATGCAAAGTTGCAGTTCATGGACGATCGCTCTTGTCACGATACCGTCAAGTGCCATTGTGTAATCTCCTGTTCCTTCTAAATATAGGGATGTGAGGCTAATCATAACGAATGAAGCCGCTCGCGTCAAAATATACGCTCCTTCCATGATGCCATACTTACGGCAAAAACTTAAGAGGAGCGCTGTGATAATTTGGGACTGGCCAGAATACATTTACCCTAGGTGGAAAAGCCTTCACGATGGCGACGCGTGGATCAGCATACTTGTCGTATCTACAAAAACGGAAGGGGAAGAGGGAGGATGGAACAAAAAAACTGGCACCAGTGGAGCAGCGACGCGCTTATGGAGCACTTCGGCGTTGCCCTTGGACAGGGCCTGACCGATGAAGAAGCGGGGCGAAGACGCGAGGAATCCGGCTGGAACGAATTGCAGGAAGGGGAACGTATCTCCCCGATCCTGTTGTTCCTGAATCAGTTTAAGGATTTTATGATGCTGGTCTTAATGGGTGCTACGCTCATTTCCGGCATTCTGGGCGAATATCTAGATGCCATCACGATCATTGCAATCATTCTTCTGAACGGGGTGCTTGGATTTATTCAGGAATTTCGCGCAGAGCGATCTTTGCGTGCACTTAAGGAACTTTCCGCACCACATGCCAACGTATTACGTCAAGGTGTCTCCAAAAATATTTTGGCTAAAGAGTTGGTTCCCGGAGATATTGTTCTTCTGGAGAGTGGAGACCGAATTCCGGCGGACATCCGCTGGCTATCCACTAATAGCCTGGATGTAGAGGAGTCCGCATTAACCGGTGAATCCCATCCGGTGGGCAAGCATGCCGGGGTACTTATGGCTAGCGACGTCCCACTGGGGGACCAGAAGAATCTCGGCTTCATGGGGACAATGATTACGCGAGGCACGGGCCGGGGATTGGTCATACGCACGGGAATGGATACCGAGATGGGCAAAATTGCCGATCTTATTCAGAATACTGAGGTTCAAGAGACTCCATTACAACGGCGGCTGGAACAACTGGGCAAAATTCTGATCTACACGGCACTTGCGCTTACGGTCATCGTAGTCGTCTTGGGGATCATCCAAGGGCAGCCGGCCAGCGCGATGTTCTTCGCTGGTGTAAGTCTGGCGGTTGCTGCGATTCCAGAAGGCCTGCCTGCTATCGTCACAATTGCATTAGCCCTTGGCGTACAGCGCATGATTAAGCGCAAGGCGATCGTCCGCAAGCTGCCGTCGGTGGAAACGCTAGGTTGTGCTTCAATTATTTGCTCGGATAAGACCGGCACCTTAACGCAAAACAAAATGACGGTGACGAAGCTTTGGCTGGAAGGTCGGATGCTGGAGGTAACAGGTGAAGGATATGAGCCAGTCGGCAATATTCTGCATCAGAAAGCTCCTGTGGACTTACGCAAGGAGCAGGGACTACGCCGTTTGTTGCAGGTAAGTGCTCTTTGCGGGAACGCAACGATTTATGAAGATGATTCCGACATGCGGGGACGGCGTAAGGTGAAGGAAGAGCCGCTCATCTCCCCCTCTTGGAAGCTTAAGGGAGATCCAACAGAAGGAGCGCTAGTGACATTGGCCTCCAAGATGGGACTATCCCCCTCCTCCTTGAACGGCATCTATGTGCGCGAGCAGGAGTTCCCGTTCGATTCGCGGCGCAAACGGATGTCTGTCATCGTTTCTCATCAAGGGGGAAGAATGGCACTCGTTAAGGGAGCACCTGATATGTTGCTGGAGCGTTGCTCCTACATTTCATGGGAAGGTAAGATTGTTCCCCTTACGGGTACGTTAAGACAGAAAGTGCAGGCCGCTAACGAGAAGATGGCTCGGGGTGCGCTGCGCGTACTGGGGATGGCTTACCGTGATTTGAAGCCACATGAAGAAGGAGTTCATGAGAACGCAGTGGAATCGCAGCTCATATTCATTGGATTAGCGGGGATGATTGATCCTCCCCGGCGTGAAGCTCGTGAAGCCATTGCTGTCTGTCGCCGTGCAGGTATTCGGACGGTGATGATTACCGGGGACCACGGGCTGACCGCAGAGGCGATTGCTGCCGATCTTGGTATTTTGCCACGGGGCGGGACCTCCATGTCGGGACAACAATTGGAGGTCCTGGATGATGAGGAATTAGAGAAGCAAGTGGAGAATATTTACGTCTATTCGCGGGTCTCACCCGAGCATAAATTGCGGATTGTCAAGGCACTACAGCGGAACGGCCATGTCGTCGCTATGACCGGGGATGGCGTGAACGACGCTCCGGCCATCAAAGCCGCCGATATTGGCATCGCCATGGGCATGACGGGGACAGATGTCTCCAAGGAGGCTTCCTCCTTAATTTTGAGCGATGATAACTTTACATCTATCGTGGCGGCCATAGAAGAAGGTCGCAACATTTACGAGAATATTCGCAAGTTTATCCGTTATTTGCTGGCCTCCAATGTAGGGGAGATCCTGACGATGTTCTTCGCCATGTTAGCCGGTTTGCCCTTGCCCTTGCTACCGATTCAAATTCTTTGGGTTAACCTGGTAACCGATGGTCTGCCTGCCATGGCGCTTGGCGTTGATCAACCGGAGAAAGACCTGATGGAGCATAAGCCGCGGGGAGCCAGAGAGAATATATTCGCCCGCCGCTTGGGTTGGAAGATTATCAGCCGCGGCGTTTTGATTGGTCTATGTACGCTGGGCGCCTTCTGGTTTACGCTGCAAGTGGCTCCAGATGATGCGAATCAGTTGATCAAAGCGCAGTCCGTAGCCTTTGCAACTTTGGTCATGGCTCAGCTTATCCATGTATTTGACTGCCGTAGCTCTAGGTCCATCTTTCACCGCAATATTTTGCAAAATAAATATTTGGTGGGGGCTGTTCTATCGTCGGTTGCCCTGCTGCTAGCGGTCATTTATGTGGAGCCGCTCCAGCCGATCTTCAAAACGGTGCCCCTCGGTACGCGGGAATGGGCTCTGACGCTGGTAGCCGCAGGCATCCCAACCTTCTTGATGGGGGCAGGCAGCGTGTGGTCCGGTAAACGGCGTCGTTCCAAGGGCTCGCGTCCGTTGATCACCGCGAAAAGTACAAATATTCGTGCATAAAATCAATACCCTTTCACCCCTGCAAAATATAGACTTACCCCATAGGCAAGCTTGGCTGAGGGGGAGGTTCTCCCTTGATATATACTGACGATGCAGGAGTGGAGTAAGATGAAATTTACTAAGATGCATGGATTAGGTAATGACTTTCTCGTATTTGAAGGACATCAAGAACTGCCGGAGAACGTATCCGAGCTAGCGATAACCTGGTGTGACCGTTATTTTGGGGTAGGCGGAGATGGACTAGTGTTCATTCTCCCTTCGGAGCGAGCAGATTTCAAGATGCGAATCATCAATTCGGATGGTACGGAAGCCGAACAGTGTGGCAATGCTATACGCTGCGTGTCCAAGTACGTGTATGACAACGGCTTGATCGACAGAGAGAGCGTGACGATTGAGACGCTGGGAGCGGGGGTTCAACAGGTAACCTTGCAGGTGGAAGACGGTATTGTTCAGACGGTGAGGGTTGATATGGGGGAACCTGTCCTGGATGGATTAGCCGTGCCGACCACCATTCAAGGGAATCCTGTACTCGGTCAGCAAATTGCCGTGGACGATCAGGAATTTGAGTTCACTGCTGTCTCCATGGGTAATCCACATTGCGTGATTTATGTCGAGGATGCCCCAAGCTTCGCGCTTATGACTTGGGGACCGAAGCTGGAGGTACATCCCTATTTCCCACGGAAAATCAATGTAGAATTCGCTACGGTCGCGAGCCGGTCTCGTATAGAGATGCGGGTATGGGAGCGGGGGGCTGGCCCTACGCTTGCTTGTGGCACGGGCGCTTGTGCTACACTCGTCTCCTCGGTGATGAATGGGTTGACAGACCGGGCTGCCTGGGTGGGCCTCAAGGGCGGAGACCTGTTCATTGAATGGGATGAACGTGATAATCATGTCTACATGACCGGGCCAGCAGCGGCGGTATATGAAGGAGAAGTTCATATCTGATAGCAGGTTAATCATTAGGGCAGAGCCGGGTGTTCCGTTACGGGAACATCCGGCTCTTTGTTCTTGCCAGATTATAATCAGAACAGATATCTTATCAATCTGATGGATTTATGATACATTAGTACGATAATCTACTAGCGAAATGGCTTGCTGCGGGGATTTGATATGCAGCAGGAGACATTAGAGGCAGGCGGGAGGATATCTTTGATGAAGCAGGATTTGCGCACGGCTTGGAAACAGGAAGTCATTGTTGGTGACGGGGCGATGGGAACTTATCTATACCATTTGGGATTTCCGGTCGGCATTTCCTATGAAGAATTTAATTTATTGCGTCCGGATGTGATTGGCGATGTGCATCGTCGTTATATAGAAGCAGGGGCGAAGCTGCTGGAGACCAATACATTCTCGGCCAATTATTATAAATTGTCCAAATTTGGGCTGGAGTCCAAGATGGAGGAGATCAATCGCGCTGCAGTTCGCATCGCCAAACAGGCGGCGGGTGAGGATGCTTATGTAGCCGGTGCTGTCGGTTCTATTCGTGGCGGCAAGCGGGTGAATGTTAGCTCGCGTGAACTGGAGGACTATTTCGAACGGCAGATTGCCGCGCTACTTACGGAAGGCGTGGACGCACTGTTGTTCGAGACATTCTACGATCTGCAGGAGTTGCGGATTGCGCTGGTACAGGCACGCAAGCTAAGTGACATTCCGACCATCTGTCAATTTGCCGTGGACCAGGTTGGCCGGACGCTGGATGGCTTCACTATGCCCGAATCCTTCAGCGCTTTGCTGCAAGAGGGAGCGGATATGCTGGGCTTTAACTGCCATTCCGGTCCTAAGGGGATTATGGGCGTCATGGAAGATTTGCACGGTCCGCTTGATGTGCCGATGTCTGTTTTTCCAAACGCAGGTTTGGCGGATTATGTGGATGGGGAGTATGTATATGGAGCCACTCCCGAATATTTTGGCGAATGTGCTGGTTCATTCGTTGACCTGGGAGCCAGATTAATCGGCGGTTGCTGCGGCACCACGCCGGAGCATATTGCTGCCACCGTACGGGCCCTTGCACATACCCATGTGCCGCCACTGGCCCACGAACGGAAGCTGCCGGAACCGCGTGGTTCCGTAAGCATTTCGCTTCGGGCTCCGGAAGTCCGGGAAATGGACAAGGGAGAAGGAGCTGGTAGTCATACGGCTCCGCCTAGTCTGACGGAGCTCGTGAAAGAACGACATACGGTTATTGTTGAATTGGACCCGCCGCGGGATCTCGATATCCGCAAGTTCATGGAAGGGGCGGCGGCCTTGAAGCAGGCTGGCGTGGACGCTCTGACGCTAGCGGACAATTCTCTGGCTGTCACGCGTATGAGCAACATGGCGCTGGGCCATCTCGTTCAGTCGGAGCTTGGCTTGCGTCCGCTGATTCACATCGCTTGTCGGGATCGCAATCTGATCGGCACTCAGTCCCATATGATGGGCTTCGACGCGCTGGGTATCGATCATGTTCTGGCCGTCACTGGCGATCCTGCCAGATTTGGCGATCTGCCCGGGGCAAGTTCTGTTTATGATCTGACTTCATTTGAGATTATTCGGATGATTAAGCAGTTGAATACCGGGGTATCCTTCTCGGGCAAGCCGCTCAAGCAGAAGGCGAAATTTGTGGTCGGAGCGGCTTTTAATCCAAATGTTAAGCATCTGAATAAAGCGGTG
Source organism: Paenibacillus sp. 1SOY10 (assembly GCF_056836745.1). Taxonomy (NCBI): domain Bacteria; kingdom Bacillati; phylum Bacillota; class Bacilli; order Caryophanales; family Paenibacillaceae; genus Paenibacillus; species Paenibacillus sp. 1SOY10. Next base: position 627,416 of record NZ_JBXENK010000002.1, read on the forward strand.
GAGCGTCTGGAGAAGAAAATCGCTTCTGGAGCGGATTATATTATGACCCAGCCGGTTTACGATCCTGAGCTTATCGTAGCGATCAAGCAGGCGACAGCCCATCTGGAGATTCCAATCTTTATAGGGATCATGCCACTGGCCAGCGGTAAGAACGCGGAATACTTGCACAATGAAGTGCCGGGAATCCAGCTCTCTGAAGAGGTTCGGGCCAGAATGGACGGATTACAGGGCGAGGCAGGCCGGGCGATGGGTGTAGAAATTGCCAAGGAGTTGTTAGATACGGCAATGGAGCATTTTAATGGAATTTATTTGATGACGCCATTCATGTTCTATGAAATGAATGTGGCTTTGACAAATTATGTTGGAGAGAAGGCGAAACGAAGCTCGTCCCACTTGTCTCGCTTCACATAATCAATTACAATAGGATAACGGATGTGATGCTTGTGTCGCACAGTATGACAGGCTACGGCGGAGCCACCAGATCTTATGGCGGTTATGCCGTGCAATTTGAGATAAAATCTGTCAACCATCGGTATGCCGAAGTTGTTCTGCGGCTGCCGCGCGAGTGGACGTGCTATGAAGATTCATTGCGCCGTTTGGTGCAGACCCGCATCAAGCGAGGGCGTATTGATGTCTACATTAGCAAAGAACATGAAGAATCCAGTGCGCTGCCGCTTGTGTTAAACCGCACAGTGGCAGAAGCGTACCTGCGGGCTGCTGAGGAACTTAGCGAGCTTTATGGCATTGACGCTGCTGTATCCGCCAAGGACTTATTATCCCTCCCTGACGTGCTTACAGCTCCTGAGCCGTCTTCTTCTGCAGAAGCTGCCGATACGGAGTGGGAACGGGTACTGTCGGAAGGCCTGGAGGAAGCCGTCACCGGGTTGCTTGGGATGCGAGAGCGTGAAGGGCGGCATCTGGTCGCTGATCTGGAGCAGCGTTTGCAGCGGCTTGAAGTGATTCAAGCTGAACTGGTTCGGCTGGCTCCCGAGGTCGTGAACGAGTACAGGAGCCGGCTCAAGAGCCGACTTGCGGAACTTGTGGAGGGTAGCTTTGACGAGCAGCGCTTTGCTATGGAGGTTGCCGTATTTGCCGATCGTTCCAATATTGATGAGGAATTGATTCGGCTCCTGAGCCATCTGGAGCAATGCCACAGTCTGCTACAATCTGTTGAACCGGTAGGGCGCAAGCTGGATTTTCTCATACAGGAGATGAACCGGGAGACCAATACCATTGGATCTAAAGCCAATCATTTGGCTCTAGTCAACCTTGTCGTTGAGATGAAGGCTGAGTTGGAGAAGATTCGCGAGCAAGCGGCGAACCTGGAATAAGGCCGCACAAGGACGCAAGGTGAGTCAAATCAAATAGGGGGAACTACCTGAATATGGCAATCAAACTTATTAACATTGGCTTCGGAAATATCGTATCGGCCAACCGTATCATTTCTATTGTAAGCCCCGAATCTGCGCCAATCAAACGCATTATTCAAGAGGCGCGTGATCGCCATATGCTGATCGATGCTACATATGGTAGACGGACGCGTGCCGTAATTATTACGGACAGCGACCATGTTATTTTGTCGGCGGTGCAGCCGGAGACAGTAGCTCATCGATTATCCACCAAAGATGAAGACAACGACGAATAAAATGGAGAGAACAATGGCAAAAGGGTTACTTATTGTATTGTCCGGGCCGTCAGGCGTTGGAAAAGGAACGGTATGCGCCGAGCTACGCAAGCGGATGCCTGAACTGATTTATTCGGTCTCCGCGACCACACGGCAACCTCGTTTGGGTGAAGTGAACGGGGTGAATTATTTTTTTAAGAGCCGTGAGCAGTTCCTGAATATGATCGACAAGGATCAGCTTCTGGAGCATGCCGAGTATGTCGGTAACTTCTACGGAACACCTCGTGATTTTGTGGAAGAGACGATTGCCGGTGGCCAGGACATTATTTTGGAAATTGAGGTTCAGGGCGCATTGAAGGTCAAGGAGAAATTCCCTGAGGGCGTCTTCGTGTTTCTGCTCCCGCCGTCGCTCGACGAGCTGAAGGGGCGCATTCAAGGGCGGGGAACGGAGAACCAAGCGACGATTGATCATCGAATGACGGTGGCAGCTCACGAAATCGGGTTGATGGAGAATTATGATTATGCCGTTGTTAATGATGAGATTGACCTGGCCTGCCAAAGAATTCAATCTATCATCGTTGCTGAGCATTGCAAGATCAGAAAGTCGTGTGATAGCTCACCCTCAGCGATGACCAAATGAAGAAGAGGTGTATGTGAAGATGTTGTATCCATCGATTGATAAAATGCTTGGCAAGGTAGGAAGTAAATATTCTCTGGTTGTAGCTGCCTCACGGCGTGCAAGACAACTTCGCGAAGGCGAGAGAAGTGAGCTCAAGCAGCCAAGATCGTTTAAGCAGGTTGGCGTGGCACTGGAAGAAATTTATGGCGACTACGTCAAGCTTAAATTGGATGGGGAGCCGGCTCCCGAGAACGAGAAGTAGGATTTACGGCTCTATTTTTTGTGAATCATCAGAAGGCGATCATCTGAACCGGGCGAAGGCCTTCTGATATTGCAAAGAAGCAACTGCCGCATACGCGGTCTGTCCCCTCAGGGGGGGCGTCGATAGACGTTTTTTTCAAGACAACCGCGAGGTTGTTATTTTTTTTCTGTTCGGAAAGCGAGGGGTAGCGATGTTAACCGGCAAGAAAATTCTTCTGGGCGTTACCGGCGGTATTGCAGCGTTCAAAGCAGCTTCCTTGTGCAGTAAGCTAGTGAAGGAAGGGGCGGAGGTCAAGGTTATTATGACCCCATCGGCGACTCAATTTATTACGGAGCTGACGTTGCAAGCTCTGTCCAAAAATGTGGTCTATACCGACACATTTGATGAGAAACACGCCAATTCCATTGCCCATATCAATCTGGCTGATTGGGCTGATCTGGTGCTGGTAGCGCCAGCGACAGCGAATATCATCGGTAAGATGGCTGCGGGTATTGCCGACGATATGCTCTCGACAACGCTGCTGGCTACGCAGGCGCCCATTATGGTAGCGCCAGCGATGAATGTGCATATGTATGAGCATCCGGCAGTACGACGAAACCTGGCGGAGCTTGTGTCGCGCGGGGTTATGATGATTGAGCCTGGAGAAGGGCTGCTGGCTTGTGGTTACACGGGCAAAGGACGAATGGAAGAACCGGAAACATTGGTGCGGGTCGTAGATGAGTATTTTACACGGGAAGCAGCCTTGGACAAACAGCCACTCTCTGGAAAGCGGGTGGCGATAACGGCCGGAGGCACGGTGGAACGGATCGACCCGGTTCGTTACATCACCAATGATTCTTCCGGGAAGATGGGCTTTGCCCTCGCCAGAGCTGCCAAGCGGTTAGGCGCAGAGGTCACGCTGATTGCGGGAAATACCCAGGCTGAGCCGCCTGCTGGAATTCCCTTGATTCGCATATCGTCAGCGCAAGAGATGTATGAGGCAGTGCAAGCCTTGTGGCCTCAGACGGACATCATGGTGAAGGCTGCGGCGGTGGCGGATTACCGTCCCAAGGAGACCGCAGCACATAAAATCAAGAAAACCGGGGATTCGCTGGTGCTTGAACTGGTAAAGAATATCGACATTTTGGAAACGTTAGGCAAGCAGAAGACCTCTCAATTTCTGATCGGGTTTGCTGCCGAAACAGAAAATGTGGAACAGCATGCCATGGACAAGCTGAAACGCAAAAATTGCGATCTCCTCGTTGCCAACGATGTTACTGCGCAAGGGGCGGGATTTGGTACAGAGACCAACATCGTAAATATTTATGATGCTTCTGGTCTGGTAGAGTCTCTGCCCCGGTTAACCAAAGAAGAGGTGGCCCTTCGCATTATGGAGATGGCTGCTTCCAGGGTGGCGGGAACCAGCCGATGACCTATAGAATGGCCAAAGTGATTGTCGATGTGCCGAGCCGGGAAACCGACCGGCCTTTTGACTATTTAATTCCAGATGCCATCGCGGGATGGATCGAGGTTGGCAGTCGGGTGGGTGTACCATTCGGTCGCCGTACGGTACAGGGCTTTGTTGTATCCCTGCATGAGCATTTTGAAATGGATAGCACCCGGATGAAGCCCATCCAGGAGCTGTTGGATATGGTGCCGCCTCTGCCGTCGGACCTGGTAGCCTTGGCGGAATGGATGAGCCACAAGTATGCCTGTAGCATGATCAAGGTGCTGCAAGCCATGATACCTGCTGCTCTGAAAGGAAAAGCCGAACGCTATATCCGTGTGGCTGCGGTCTCTGCTGTGGAGGCCGAGCAGGAGGAAGTCGGGCCGGACCGTACGATGACGGAGAGTCCCTGGATGGCCGTACCTCGACTGCTCACCGCAGAGGAAGAGGCGATTATCCGTCATATTACCACCTCCGGTGAGGTGACGATGACTTCACTTGGGAGCAAGTATCCCGAATCCGGAGATTTAATCAAAGACATGCTAAGCCGGGGCGTATTGACAGAGAGTCAGGCGATTAAGGATAAAGTCCGTAAGAAAACGGTAAAAAGTGTGACGGCTGCCGTCAGTGGCCAGGCTGCACAGGATGCACTGGCCTCCTTCTCCGGGCAAGCACGTCGGCAGAAGGAAGTGCTTCAGTTCCTGCTGGAAGCCGGGATGGCCTTATCCTTGCAGGAGGTTCTGTCGACGTTGCAGGTGACTGCGGGAACCGTCAAGAAGCTGGCAGAGAAGGGTTACGTTCATATTGAGGACGTGGAGGTATTCCGTGACCCTTATGCAGGACGGCGCTTCCAGAGTAGCGAGCCGTTGTCACGTACGCCTGAGCAAGAGGTGGTGTACCATCAACTGGCCCAGGCGCTGGATGCTCGTCAGCATGAAGTCTTCCTACTACATGGTGTTACTGGCAGCGGCAAAACCGAAGTCTATCTGCAGACGATTGAGCGTTGCATTTCCTCGGGCAGACAGGCGATCGTACTTGTACCGGAGATTTCCTTGACTCCGCAAATGGTTGAGCGGTTCAAAGGTCGTTTCGGCGGCAAGGTTGCAGTGATGCACAGCCGCTTGTCGGGTGGGGAGCGCTATGATGAATGGCGCAAAATTCGCGAGGGACGTGTGGAAGTGGCCATAGGGGCTCGTTCTGCCATCTTCGCACCATTCAAGCAACTGGGCCTCATTGTGATGGACGAAGAGCATGAAACCTCCTATAAACAGGAGGAAACGCCTAAGTATCATGCTCGCGATGTAGCTGTGCGCAGAGCCCGGCAACATGGAGCTGCCGTGATACTAGGTTCTGCGACCCCATCGCTGGAGAGCTACCATGCCGCACGTTCGGGGGGAGGCGACCTTGGGGAATATTCCCCGGTTTTGCTGGAGATGAAGCAGCGACCATCCGGGAGTAAGCTGCCCGTCGTACATATCGTGGATATGCGTGAGGAACTGAAGGATGGGAATCGCTCCATGTTCAGCCGCCCCTTGCATGCAGGTATCGCTGCACGGCTGGAGCGTGGGGAGCAGACGGTGCTGTTCCTCAACCGACGAGGGTATTCGACCTTTGTCATGTGCCGTAGCTGCGGTTATGTGGCGGGTTGCCCGGATTGTGATATCTCCCTGACTTATCATCAGAAATCAAATAATTTGCGTTGCCATTACTGCGGTTACGCCGAGACCGCTCCGGCGGTCTGCCCGGAGTGCGGTAGTGAGCATATCCGTTATTTCGGCACGGGCACTCAGCGCGTAGAGGACGAACTGGCGAAGCTGTTTCCCGGCATCCGCGTTATACGTATGGATGTCGATACGACCAGTGAGAAGGGCTCGCATGAGAAGCTGTTACAAGCATTTCGGGAGAAGAAGGGCGATGTGCTGCTGGGGACGCAAATGGTAGCCAAAGGCCTGGACTTCCCGGATGTGACGCTCGTGGGCGTGATTGCCGCCGATACTGCGCTCAACTTTCCTGACTTCCGCTCAGCCGAGAAGACATTCCAATTGCTGACCCAGGTGGCCGGACGAGCAGGTCGTCATTTATTGCCGGGTGAAGTGTTCATTCAATCTTATATCCCGGATCATTATTCGATTATCCATGCAAGTGGCCATGATTATCTTGCCTTTGTACGCGATGAGTTGAAGCATCGCAAGGCGCTGCACTATCCGCCTTATAGCCGCTTGATACTGGTTACGCTGTCCCATGAGAAGCTGCCATTGCTACTGAGGATGGCCGAGAATTTCACCGGGGACTTGCGTGCCAAGGCCCAGCGTCAAGGCTGGTTCGGGAGCCTGGATCGTTTTGCTGCGGCTGCTCTTGATATTTTGGGTCCGGTCGCCTCGCCTATTCCACGAATCAAGAATCGCTATCGTTTCCAATGCATGGTGAAGTACCGCGGTGATCTGGATGCGGTGGACCTTGTGCGGGAGGTGGCCTCGACCACGCTTACGCAGTTGAAGGATGCGACCTTGCAGATCAGCATCGATGTTGATCCGCAAATGCTGATGTAACGTATAGTGATAACAAACCATTTTGGATTGCATAACATATATATCTAAAGAAGCAAGGCGATCACGGAAAGGAAGTGCCATCATGGCCATACGCATTATTGTAAAGGAACCGGATGAGGTATTACATCAGGTTGCCAAGGAAGTTAAGAAAATAACCCCCAACGTACAGAAGCTGCTCACGGATATGGCAGATACGATGTATGACGCGGAAGGCGTAGGCCTGGCTGCGCCGCAAATCGGCATTCTGAAGCGGGTCATCGTGATAGATGTAGGCGACGAGCATGGGTTGATTGAGTTGATTAATCCCGAGATTGTATCCTCTGAAGGAGAGCAATTCGGCTCCGAGGGTTGCCTGAGCATCCCGGGATATCGTGGTGAAGTACGACGAGCACTGACCGTGACGGTGAAGGGACTCGACCGCAATGGCAAGGAAGTGACCTATACCGGCTCGGACTTGTTGGCAAGGGCATTTCAGCATGAGATCGATCATCTGAATGGTGTGTTGTACACGGACATAGCGGAGCGCGTGTACGAAATTACCCCTGAGGGCGAAGAGAAGGAGTGACGGCGCACGATGAATATTGTATTTATGGGAACACCGGCGTTTGCGGTACCTTCATTGGAAGGTCTGCTTAGCGCAGGTTACAATATCGTGGGTGTGGTTACCCAGCCGGACCGCCCGCAAGGGCGCAAGAAGGTGCTGACACCCACACCGGTGAAGGAGGCGGCGCTGCGGCACGGTCTTCCCGTGTTGCAGCCGGTGCGCATGCGTGCACCGGAGGCCGTGGCAGAGGTTGCTGCCTTGCAGCCCGATTTGATCGTCACGGCAGCTTACGGACAGATTCTACCGAAAGGTGTGCTCGAGCTTCCGAAATACGGGTGTCTGAACGTGCATGGTTCCCTACTACCCAAATATCGCGGAGGTGCGCCTATCCAGCGCGCCATTATTAACGGTGAGAAGGAAACGGGCATCACCTTGATGTATATGGCTGAGGGGCTGGACACGGGCGATATGATCGCAAGAGTCGTTGTTCCGATCGAAGACGAGGATACCTCGGGAACGCTGTTTGAGAAGCTGAGTGAGGCTGGGGCCAAGTTGTTGCTAGAGCAACTGCCATTCATCTTGGAAGGAACGTCTGACCGCATTGCGCAAAATGACGAGGAATCAACTTATGCGTCCAACTTGTCCCGCGAGGATGAGCGAATTGACTGGTCAGCCAGTTCACGCGCCATTTATGATCGCGTAAGGGGACTAGTCCCCTTTGCCGGTGGATTTACGACCTGGAACGGCGAGGTGTTCAAGATCTGGGCGGTTGCGAGGCCTGATGCAGAACAAGGGAAGGTGGAAGGGGCGGCTTCGGGTAACGGCCAAACCGCTGGACAAGCTCCTGGCACCGTGCTGAGCCTCTCACCACAAGGAATTGAAGTGAAGACCGGCGATGGTTCCGTATGGTTGACCCGGGTTCAGCCTGCGGGCAAGAAGGCGATGGAAGCGGAAGAGTTCATTCGCGGGGGCGTCATGAAGCCAGGGGCGGTTCTGTTATGAGTGGCGGCGGGCGAAGTCCGCTCAAGACCACGTCGCGAAGCTTGGCACTGCAAGTGCTGACGGCTGTGGAACAAGAGGGAGCATACAGCAACTTGTTACTAGGTGGGGCGTTGCAGAAATCCGGGCTGTCCGGGCCCGATGCGGGGCTGGCTACAGAGTTGGTGTACGGGACGATTCAGCGGCTCAATACGATAGATTTCTTGCTGGAGCCGTTTGTAACCAAGGGGATGGCCAAGCTGGCACCTTGGGTTCGCAATTTGCTACGGCTGAGCTTCTACCAGCTTTATTATCTGGATCGGATTCCTCCTCATGCGGTGGTTAATGAGGCAGTGAACCTGGCGAAGAAGCGTGGCCATCAGGGGATTTCGGGGATGGTTAACGGGGTGCTTCGCAATGTCCTCCGCCGTAAGGAGGAGTTGAAGCTGCCGGAAGGACTTAGTTCTGTTCAGCGCATTGCCTTGGAGCACTCACACCCGGAATGGCTGGTGGCGCGCTGGCTCGAGCAGTATGGCGAACCACCCACTGAGGCAATTTGCCGGGCCAATAACGAGCCGCCTTCTATCAGTATTCGGGTGAACCGGGCGAAGACCAGCCGTGATGACATGCTGCGATTGCTGAAGGAACAGGGGCTATCGGCCGTCCCCTCAAAGCTTGCCCAAGATGGAATCATAGTGGCGGGCGGGGGGAACATGGCCCTCACCCCTTGGTATCGGGAGGGTTTGATTTCTGTGCAGGATGAAAGCTCTATGCTTGTAGCAGAGGCGCTGAATCCAGAGGCAGATATGTCTGTGCTGGATTGTTGCGCAGCTCCCGGAGGGAAAACCTGTCACATCGCCGAGATGATGCAGGGCAGCGGCCGAGTGTTGGCTAACGACATTCACCCGCACAAGGCGAAGTTGGTCGAGGATCAGGCGGACCGTCTGGGACTAACCAATATCGAAATATCCACCGGGGATGCATCCAAGCTGAGCGAGCATCTGGGAGAGCATTCCTTTGACCGCGTCTTGTTGGACGCCCCTTGCTCCGGGCTTGGTGTGATTCGCCGCAAGCCGGACTTGAAATGGGCCAAGACCGCTAGGGATATTGCGGAGATTGCCGGTATTCAGCGTACATTACTCGACACGGCTGGAGACTTGCTCAAGCCGGGGGGGCTGCTGGTCTATAGCACCTGTACGATTGAGCCTCGTGAAAATGTAGAGATGGTAAGCGACTTTCTAAGCCGTCACCCGGAGTTTGAAGTGGCTACGGACAAGCCGCCCGGCTGGGAGACTGAGCCACTGGTTGCGGCATCTGCACGTGGGAGCATCGGCTTGCAAATATTGCCTCAGGATGCTCATTCGGATGGTTTCTACATCGCGAGGTTACGCAAAAAGCATGATTAAGTAGGATACAGGGTCAGGCCTCTGCCGTTTCCGGCAGGCTTGGCTTTTTTTATCACTAGCTTGCATTGCAAAGTAGCGTGTGCTACACTTCAATTATCACCTAACTTGTAATGCAATATAGTGTTTTTTGCCAATCTACCTTGCATTGCAATATAGAGAGGGGAATCGGGAATTGGATAGTCAGAGCCAGATGCTGAAAGGGCTGCTTGAGGGCTGTATGCTTGCTATTATTTCCGAGAAGGAAGTATACGGGTATGAATTGAGTGAGAAGTTGCATGAAGCAGGGTTGACCATGGTTAGGGAAGGTAGTATATATCCATTGCTGTTACGTATGCAAAAGAACGAATTAATTGAGGGAACCATGAAGCCTTCAGCAACCGGGCCAGACCGTAAATACTATCACCTTACCAAGCAAGGAGAACAGGCCTTGCAACAATTTGACGAAAGCTGGACCCAGTTGTCTCAGGCCATCACTTATTTAAGGAGGAAACGCGATGAACACAACTGAAATGACCAAGCGCAACAATGAACGACGTGAACTTCTGAATAAAGAAAACCTGAAGGTATATGAAGATGCGATGATATACATTAGGTTAAATGCTCGCTCCGAATATGCAACAGAAGGTATCCTGCTCGAGTTGCTGGAACATCTGATTGAAGCTCAGGAGCATGGCAAATCCGCACAGGATGTTTTTGGCGACAATCTGCATGCCTATTGCGATGCCTTAATTGCTGATATTCCCCGGCAGAGCAAACAGTCTTGGCTACTGGAAATATCGAGATATATAACCATCTTGTTTGGAGCCCTTTTTGCAGTCTATACGGTCGTGCAACTGCTCGCTTATTTCATCCCTTCGCTCAAAATGGAAAGTATTAGCTTGTTGCCCTTTCTGGTCATTCTTGCTGTAGGGGCAATTACCGTTCTGGTCGTGCTGTACGCTTTGAAAGTATCCATATTCGGCACCAAATCCTGGTTTATTCTCGGCATACTGGTCTATATCGCAGCAGTTGGCGGATATGCTTACTCAACCATTTTATTTAAGGGCATCTGGACGGTTCCCATTAACTTCTGGTCCTGCCTGGCGGTCACGATCGTCATGATTTTGTTGCATCAGTTGTTTAAACGGCTCTCCAGCAAAGCCGATTTGCAACCCTATCGCAATTGATATCTGCCAATTTGCAGACAAAAACAATCCGATATTCTGCCTGCTATGATATGTAAAAAGGCGGACCCAAGTCTATGAGAACTGACCTGGGTTCGCCTATTTTCGTTAGTACGACCTTCCCTTAGTTAAATCCACCATTGACTCTTAAGGTTTGCCCCGTAATCCAGCGTGCCTTGTCGCTGACAAGCAGTTCGATGGCGCTGGCGATATCTCCCGGTTCACCTAGTCGACCAAAGGCATTCATCCGCGTAAATCCTTCGATTTGCTCTGGGGATTTTCCAGTCAGGAACAGCTCTGTAGCTACTTGACCCGGGGAGATACAGTTAATCGTAATGTTCTTCGGTCCGAATTCTTTGGCCAATTGCCGCGTCAGTTGTTCAACGGCTCCTTTGGTGGCTGCGTAGACGCTGTAGGTCGGCAGCATGGCTCCGGATACAGAGGTGGAGAAATTCACGATGGAGCCGCCTGGTGCCATATGCTTCATCGCTTGCTGACAAGCAAAAAAGGTCCCTTTCACATTTATGGCAAAATGGCGGTCAAAAATCTCTTCCGTGACATGTTCAAGAGGATAGTTGTTCATGATACCACCGTTGTTAATCAGAATATCCACGTGGCCGAATCGGCTTATGGTCTCTGCGAACAATGCCTCTACCTGATTAACTTGACTGATATCAGCCTGAACGGCCAGAGCTTCGCCACCGCTTTTTACGATGCTTGTCACCACTTCTTCTGCCTTTTCCCGCTGGCTTGAATAATTAATCACGACCTTGGCTCCCGCCTGGGCCAGTTGAATGGCTGTTTGTCTTCCAATGCCTCGTGAGGCTCCGGTGATGATAGCTACTTTTCCATGCATAGTCCTTTTCCTCCGCTTCGATTATTAAGGCCAAGCTTGGGTATGTCTTCACGGCCCTTGTGAGATTATTATAACCAGAGAGGAAGATTGTCTGTTAGCTCATTCATCTTCTGTTCTTGCCTAATCCTCTTTCACACTTCTATAATAAAACAACGAGTAAATTCGGTTGAAAAGGAGCCGGTCAGATGAATCAGGTAGCGAATGGGTCACATGCAAGGACTGAAGCGTTAGAACAATTGACGCGTCTGTTGTACCGCCATGCCCCGGTTGCGGGAACGTTTCAAACGGCTATTCCTTCCTTGTCATTAATGCACGCAGTCCAGCCGTCGGTCCCCTTCGAATCGGTCTACAAGCCCTCGATATGTATTGTGGCACAAGGAGCCAAGCTATCTACACTCGCGGGCCAGTCCTATCGATACGATTCCTCGGCGTACTTCATTACCTCCGTGCAGTTGCCTGTAGCCAGCAATATTGTCGAAGCTTCGCCCGCAACGCCTTATTTGGGGCTGAAATTGTGCTTTGATGCCGAAGTAATTGTGGAGATTGTGGAGCAAGCGGCTTCGCTGGGTGCGGCTCGTGAGGAAACATCGCGGACGGAAAGCCATCCTGGCCTTGCGGTACAGCAAACCTCTTCAGCGTTGCTGAATGCCGTTGTCCGGCTTGTGGGTCTGCTGGATACACCAAGCGATATTCCTGTGCTGGAACCACTTATTATACGTGAAATTCTATATCGTATCGTGCAGGATCAGCCATCGGGTAGCCTTGAACAGTTTGGCATCAGTGGCAGCCATGCTTACAATATCGCTCAAGCGATTCGCTTCATAAATCGTCAGTATGACCAACTGCTGACCGTGGAGCATTTAGCAAAGATGGTGAATATGAGCGTATCAGCGTTTCACAAACATTTTAAGCAGGTTACCACATTTAGTCCGCTGCAATATCAGAAATCGGTTCGCTTGCACGAAGCCAGACGGTTGATGCTGGCCGAGGGAACCCAGGTTGCCGATGCAGCCTTCAGGGTGGGTTATGAGAGTCCATCGCAATTCAGTCGCGAGTATGCCCGCATGTTCGGTAATCCGCCTATGCTGGACGTTCAACAATTAAGGGAGTCGCTGCAGGCTGAGAACGGGTTGGCTACATGACCCGCAAGCAGGCGCTAAACGGGCTTGAAGAGCCCCTTGACCCAGACATGCTTTAGTAGTATAGCTATTTATGTTAAAATGGGAAGAATGAGTTGGCAAAAATGAAAATAAGATAGGACAGGTGCGTAAAATGAAACCTTTTATATATGATTATACGTTGGAAGAGTTGAAGGAGTGGGTTGTTCTTCAGGGAGAGCCCGCCTTTCGCGGGGGCCAGATTTTTGACTGGCTCTACGTCAAACGTGTCTTTTCCTTCGAGGAAATGACTAACCTGTCCAAGCCTCTTCGCCAAAAGTTGGATGAGCATTTCTCCTTCGTTATGCTCAAGGAGATTACGAAGCTGGAATCCCAGGACGGCACGGTGAAATTCCTGTTTGGACTGCACGACGATCATGCCATCGAAACGGTCATCATGAAGCATAATTACGGGAATAGCATTTGCGTGACAACGCAGGTAGGCTGTAGAGTAGGTTGTACCTTCTGTGCCTCCACGTTGGGCGGTTTGAAGCGCAATTTGACGGCTGGTGAAATCGTGGCTCAGGTCGTACAGGCGCAGAAAATTCTCGATCCTAGAGGGGAACGGGTCAGCAGTATTGTTATTATGGGAACGGGGGAACCGTTCGAGAATTACGATGAAACAATGAAATTCTTGCGAATCATGATTCATGAGAAGGGCCTGAATATTGGACAACGGCATATTACGGTATCCACCAGCGGCATCGTTCCGAACATCTACCGCTTTGCGGATGAGGAGACGCAGATTAATCTGGCTATCTCCATTCATGCGCCGAACGATGCACTTCGTTCCAAGTTGATGCCGGTAAATCGGCGCTTCCCGTTCAACGATGTGATTGAGTCGCTGCATTATTACATTGCGAAGACCGGACGTAGAATTACATTTGAGTATGCTTTGATTGGCGGAGTCAATGACCAGCCGGAGCATGCAGAGGAGCTGGCGAGTGTCATCAAGGATATGCTTTGCCATGTGAATCTGATTCCGGTAAACTATGTTCCGGAGCGGAAGTACGTTAGAACTTCTCGCAATGATATTTTTCAATTTCAGCGCATATTGGCGGATCAAGGCATTAACGTGACGATTCGTCGTGAGCAAGGCCATGATATTGCGGCAGCCTGCGGACAATTGCGGGCTCAGCACATGGAGTCTGGTGCGAGGTGAGCGAATTTGATTAGAACGGTTACTGTAAGTGATGTAGGAAGAGTACGCTCCGTTAACGAGGACTGCACCTTTGTGCAGCAATTGGAGCCAGGTTATACGTTGGCCGTCGTGGCTGACGGAATGGGCGGACATCAGGCGGGAGACATCGCCAGCCGTCTTGCCGTAGACACGATTGCGCAGGATCTTGGCGCTTTGCCAGCCGGCTTGCCAGCGGACGCTTGCGGGGAACAGCTTAAGAAGGCAGTTCTTCACGCCAATGAGGTAGTATTTCGTAAAGCGATGGAGCATACGGAATATCATAATATGGGGACCACCGTCGTGGCGGCTATTCTGGCTGATAGCGAAGGTATGATTGCTCATATCGGCGATAGCCGGGCTTATCAGTACCGTCAAGGCGAGTTATCCCAGTTGACGGACGATCACTCCCTGGTTAATGAGCTGTTGAAGAATAAGCAAATTAGCAAGGAAGAGGCCGATGTGCATCCTCATCGCAATGTAGTTACAAGGGCGCTGGGCACGGATGAAAAGGTCGAGGTTGATATGACCCCCTTAACCATGGAAACGGGGGATATTTTGCTGCTCTGCAGCGATGGGCTCAGTAATTGTGTGACGCCGGAACAGATGGTTCTGACGCTGGGGTCAGACAACATGAGTCTGGATGAGCGGGCCGACCATTTGCTCCAGTTGGCGCTGCATGCCGGGGGCGACGACAATATCAGTGTTGCCTTGCTGGAACAACATGAGGATGCCGCGTCAGGCGTAAAGGAGTGGAATTCATGATCGGACACGAACTTGGCGGTCGATATCAAATTATCGAACGGGTCGGCGGGGGAGGCATGGCGCTTGTCTATAAAGCGCAGGATATTCTGTTGAACCGCAACGTAGCCATCAAGGTGCTGCGGCAGCAATTTGTGAATGACGAGGAATTTATCCGCCGCTTCCGCCGCGAAGCGCAGTCTGCGGCATCGTTGTCGCATCCGAATATCGTCAGCGTGTACGATGTGGGACAAGAAGAAGATGTCCATTATATCGTCATGGAGTACATTGAAGGGCAAAACCTGAACGAGATTATCAAGGAGCGGGCACCGTTGCAGGTGGATGAAGCTGTTCGCGTTGCTTCGCAGATTGCCGATGCGCTGGACCATGCCCATCAGAATCAAATTATTCACCGCGATATTAAACCACATAATATTCTAATAGGACGCAATGGACGCGTGAAGGTGACTGACTTCGGGATTGCTAGGGCGGTAACCTCTACGACAATTACACAAACGGGCTCGGTTGTGGGCTCCGTGCATTATTTCTCACCGGAGCATGCCAAGGGGGTTGTAACGGGGGAGAAATCGGACATCTACTCCCTGGGCATCGTATTGTATCAAATGCTCACAGGGCGTTTGCCGTTTCTTGGGGAAAGTCCAATCAGTGTGGCATTGAAGCATTTGCAGGAGCATTTTGACGAACCAAGAACGGTCAATCCAATGATTCCGCAAAGCGTAGAGAACATTATTCTCAAGTCGATGCGCAAAAATCCAGCCGAGCGTTATCAGTCGGCCAAGGAGATGCTGCATGATTTGGAGACTTGTCTGTTACCGGAGCGCAAATCAGAATCCAAGCTGGCCTTCATTGATGATGAGGATGAAGACAGCACACGTATTATTCCGGCGATCCGTCCGTCACATTCTTCATCACCCGCATCTGGCAGTTCTAAGTTAACTCGTGATGCCGGAGGCTCCTCGGACCCGCAGTGGAAAGAACCAAAGAAGAAGGGCGGGGGCAAACCTGCTGCACTCTGGATTATTCTAACCCTAATTGTACTTATTGCTATGGCAGGGGTTGCCTGGTATGTGAACAGTCTGGTGACTGTAGCCGAGGTCAAGGTGCCTAATGTGCTGAATTTGGAAGAGCAGAAGGCGCTGGATATGCTGAGCGAGGCGGGCATCGAGGTTGGTACCATTGCGCGGGAATACAAAGAAGGCGTTAATGAAGGTATCGTGTACGAGCAAAGTAAGCCCGAGGGCACGATGGTCAAGGAAGGCTCGGTCCTGGATCTGAAGATCAGTACGGCCAAGCCGTTGTCCCGTATGCCGGATTTAAGCAATCTCACTTATGATGAGGCTCTGAAAGCTTTGGAAGACCTTGGGGTGGATGATAGCCGGGTTACCAAGACGGAAGAGAACAATGATGATATTGAAACGGGTAAGGTATTTGAACAAATGCCGGCAGTGGATACTGAATTTGATGCAGCATCGATTAATGTGGTGCTGAAGGTCAGCAAGGGACCGTCTGAGGTGAAGATGCCGGACTTGGTGAATAAAACGCAGGCGGAAGCGGAGAAGGCTCTGGAAGAGGCTGGTCTCAAGCTGGCCAAAGATGGGATTAAAGAGGAAGCCAGCTATGAGGTCGAATCCGGTCTGGTGACCAAGCAGTGGCCATATGCTGCTAATGACGACGTGGCTCCGGGCTCGGAGATCACTTTGTTCGTTAGCACAGGATACCCACCTGAAGCAATCCAGTATACGTTCCAGGTTCCGGTGGTTCCGGCCGAGGAAGGCAAGATTAGCCAAATTCGGATCGTGTACGGTGATGCTCGCGGCGAGAACCGGGAGTGGGGAAGTCAGAAGGTGGGCAAGGCACAGTATCTTGCTGTTGATCTGGTGCTAGCCCCGAATAAAAATGGTTATGTCTCCGTTCATCGTGACGGTGCGCTGCTGGATACCTACCCGATCTCTTATATTGACGCCAAGCAGGGGACAGTTCCAGTTCCGGAGTTCCCGGTAAGCGGGGAACCGGAAGGAACCGATGAGGAAGGGCTGGACACGGACTTGGAGAATAATCCTGAGCAGTAGCATGAAGAAAGCGAGGCCGGCATATATGCCCCAAGGCTTGATTGTGAAGGCACTAAGCGGATATTACTATGTAAAGCCTACGGCGTCGCAGGCTGAGGCACAGGACGGTTACGTCCAGTGCCGCGGCCGCGGCATCTTCAAGAAGAGGGGAATAACGCCGTTGGTAGGAGACGAGGTACTGTATACGCCGACTGAGAACGGGGAAGGCACTGTCGATGAGATTTTACCGCGGGAGACAGAATTGATTCGTCCACCAGTGGCTAATGCGCGTCAGGCTGTCCTGTTGTTCTCGGTGCGGGAGCCGGACATGAATTTGCAGTTGCTGGACAAGTTCCTTGCCCACATCGAGCACGCCGGATTGAAGCCGGTGATATGCCTCACCAAAGAGGATTTGCTTCAGGATGATGGAGATGAGGCGAATACCGAGGGTCTGACACAGCTCAAGCAATTGTACGAAGATATCGGTTATACGGTCATTGTGACAAGCTCGCTAACCGGAACGGGCACGGAAGAAGTCATGCGTCATTTGGCCGGTGAGATTAGCGTATTCGCGGGACAGTCCGGGGTGGGGAAATCCTCCTTGCTGAACCGCATGCTGGGCCTTTCTCTGGAAACGAGCGAAATCAGCCTCAAGTTGGGACGGGGACGTCATACGACGAGGCATGTGGAACTGATTGAACTGGAGAATGGCGGTTATGTAGCCGATACGCCGGGCTTCAGTCAACTGGATTTCCTTGAATTGGGCGTGGAAGAATTGTCCTATTGCTTTCGCGAGTTCACCAAATATGCCGAGGACTGCAAGTTTCGGGGATGCAGCCATCTTCATGAGCCAGGATGTAAGGTAAGGGAAGCGGTGGATCTTGGACAGATCGCTTCCAGCCGTTACGAGCATTATGTGCAATTTCAGGATGAAATGAAGGAGAAGAAGCGGAGGTATTGACTTCATGAACGAGATTTATATAGCACCGTCCATTTTATCCGCTGATTTCGCCAAATTGGGCGAAGAGGTTGTTGATGTGCAGAACGGTGGAGCCGACTGGTTGCATGTCGATGTCATGGACGGCCACTTTGTGCCAAATTTGACTTTTGGCCCTCTTGTAATGGGTGCTTTGCAGCCACACACCTCATTGCCACTGGACGTTCACCTGATGATTGAGAAGCCGGAACTCTATATTCCTGCATTTGCCCAAGCGGGGGCTCATCTGATTACCGTACATGCAGAGGCGTGCGTGCATTTACACCGGGTCCTCCACTTGATTCGAGAGCAGGGCGTCAAGGCCGGAGTAGCTCTCAATCCGGCAACGCCAGCTTCGGCTGTCCGCGAAGTGCTGGAGGATCTTGATCTGGTGCTGGTGATGACCGTGAACCCCGGCTTTGGGGGACAGGCCTTCATACCGGGAACACTGCGTAAAATACGTGAGCTGAAGGCCTGGAAGGACGAATTAGGCTTGTCTGAGCTGCGCATTGAAGTGGATGGGGGCATTACGGCTGAGACGGCCCCGCTTGTTGTAGAAGCAGGTGCGGATGTACTCGTCGCAGGCAACGCCGTGTTTGGCCGGGCAGATCGTAAGGCGGCGATCAAGGAAATCCGGGATAGCTTAGCCGGTTTGGCATAGCTGGGCGATAATTCGCATAGAATGGGTTACATGAGCAGGGTTCTCATGTAGCCTTTTTTTTGTGGCGGGAATACACGGACAAATGACAGCGGACATAAAATAGGGTGAAGGCATGAGAACGATGGGGAGGGTGAACGAATGAAATTTTACACATTCAAGCTGCCTAAGTTTTTGGGAGGATTCGTTAAGGCCATATTGAACACGTTTCACAAAAACTAGCGGGCGGGCCTGGCCATCGCCACAGCAGCGAATAGGCACGCCCGGTGTTTCCCGCCAAAGCGGTTCATTTTAACAAAAAAACGCAATAAAAAAGCACCTCTATTAGAAAAGGTGCTTTTTGTCTATATGTCGCTTCCCGGTCATTATACGCGGGTCACTTTGCCGGATTTCAAAGCACGAGTGCTGACGTATACGCGTTTTGGTTTACCGTCTACCAAGATACGAACCTTTTGCACGTTAACGCCCCAAGAGCGCCGATTGCGGTTGTTCGCGTGAGATACATGGTTACCGCTGCTTGGCTTTTTGCCAGTTACATAACATTTACGAGCCATTCGTTACACCTCCTGTTCAAATACACCTGTCTCGAAAATAACAGTTTATTAGCTATACACGGTTATTGACAATACTTAAATATAATATCACAGTAAAAAAAGCCTCGTCAACTGATATGTCGCCGACTCTTTTATTTATTTCTCCTTGTTCTTATAGTACAATATAGTTCAGTCCATAATATTTCTAGGGAGGAGTAGTGCAGGCGTGGCCGCAGGGCTTTAAACCGAGTATGGACGGATTAGCATATCGGAAAGAAGCGATTTTCAGGTTATCGCCGAATCAACCGCCATAGAGTGTTATGGATGGGAGGAGCGGCAAGCCGACACAGATCAAGGCCGGTATTGCCAAATACGCCGGGTCAGGAAGCAGGGGCCTGGGTTATGAAAGTCAGCTTCGACTATCCATTAGCGATATTACTTTATACTATATTATAATCAAGTTGTAATGAATTAAATGAAGCCGCCAGGACTTGGTCTATATTATTATAGTGATCTTGTCCAGCGCGTATGTGTATCAAGCTAGGAAGGGGAATCTTCATTGAGTAAGCGTTCTTTAAATGGAACAGATTTCACCGCGATGGTCTTGGCCGGAGCGCAGCGTTTGGCCGAGCAAGCCGAGCATGTCAATACGCTTAACGTATTTCCGGTCCCTGATGGAGACACGGGTACAAATATGAATTTGACGATGACGGCCGGTGTAACCGAATTGAAAAATCATGGATCAGGAGGCTTGGGAAGCCGGGCTTCTACCTTGTCCAAAGGATTGCTGATGGGCGCACGGGGGAACTCAGGCGTTATCTTGTCTCAGCTATTCCGCGGTTTTGGCCGCTCTGCCGCTTCGTTGGAGGAACTGAATACGGTTCAATTTGCCGCTGCGTTGCAAAGCGGTGTTGAGACGGCCTACAAGGCAGTTGTCAAACCGGTGGAAGGGACGATCTTGACGGTAGCGAAGGAAGCCGCCAAACACGCGGCTTTTTACGCACGCAGAACTACGGATGTAACGGAATTGATGGGCGAGGTGCTCGCGAAGGCGAAGGAAGCCTTGGCAGGCACACCAGATTTGTTACCTGTACTTAAGCAGGTGGGCGTCGTGGACTCGGGTGGTCAAGGACTCGTATATATTTATGAAGGATTTCTGGAATACCTGACCGGAAATGCTATTCCGGAATTAGCGGATTCATCTGGACAAGCTTCTGTACGTCCGGATGCTGAGCTTCGGGCTCAAGCAGCGACAGCCGCACTTTATGTCCCTTCTTCCGCGCAGGCTCAACTTGACACGGAAGGTATTGAATTTTTGTATGATATGGAGTTCTTCATTAATCGCAAGCTTGGGGATGTCAAGGATGTTCCGTTTGATGAAGAGAAGTTCCGGAAAGCGCTGTCAAAAAATGGCGATTCTATTATCGTAATTTCGGACGACGAAGTTATTAAGGTGCATGTTCATTCCAAAACACCGGGCGACGTCTTAAACTTGGCGCTTCGTTATGGTGAAATTACGCAAATTCATATTCTGAATATGCGCGAACAGCATCGTGATTTGCTGACGGCCGGGATGGATGCGGCATCTATGCCTGAACTGTTCGCCGATATTCCGGCTGAACCGGCTCGTCCAGTAGATCCGGCGGGATTGCCAGCGGATGAATTGGCTCCTTATGGCTTTATTGCAGTTGCATCGGGACAAGGCATTTCGGATATTTTCACCAGCTTGGGTGTGGATGTCGTATTGTCTGGAGGACAAACGATGAATCCAAGTACGGAGGATTTTGTTAAAGCGATTGAGTCGATTTCGACGGAGCATGTTTTCGTATTGCCGAATAACTCGAATATCATATTGGCTGCCCAGCAGGCCCGCGACTTGTTAGAAGGACAACGCAGCGTCATCGTGATTCCGAGCAAGAGTATTCCGCAGGGAATTGCCGCAGCGTTTGCATTCCAGGAAGAAGAAAGCGCGGACAGCAATGAGGAGAATATGTTGAACGCCGTGCAGCATGTAAGAACAGGTCAGGTGACCTATGCTGTTCGCGATACGACGTTTGATGACCTTGAGATTACTGCCGGACATTATATAGGCATTGCCGACTCCAAGATCGTGGCTACGGAGGAAGGCTTGCTGGAGACAAGCCAGGGCTTGCTTGATAAGATGCTGGCTTATGGGGACGAGATTGTCACGATTCTTGTGGGCGAGGAAACTGCCGGGGAGATGACGGATGCACTAGTTGCCTGGATTCATGAGAAATATCCGGATGTGGAAGTGGAAGTGCATAATGGTGGACAACCGATTTATTATTATTTGTTCTCGGTAGAATCCTGATTGAAATGAGCTAAGAGAGGATGGTGGCCCCATGACTCAGGCTGTTATTGTTGCCGATAGTACGGCGGATATTCCCCGGGAGATGGTGTCGGAGTATGGCATTCATATCGTACCGATGAGACTCGCCTTCGGCGAAGAATCTTACATTGAAGGTATTGATATCACGGTTGAACAATTTTACGACAAATTAGCCGAGTCCAAGGTGTTGCCGACGACCTCTCAGAATTCTCCATCCCGTTATGCTGAGGTATACCGCAATTTTTTGGGAGCCTATCCCGGCTCGCCGATTATTTCTATTCATCTCTCTTCAGGTATGAGTGGTAGTTACCAATCTGCCGTGCTTGCCAAGGAGATGTTAGAGGAAGAGCTAGGACAGGCTTTGGATATCACCGTGATTGACTCGCTTTGCGCAACTTATGGTTTTGGACTGCAAGTTGTGCATGCAGCAAGGCTGGCCAAACAAGGAGCACCTTTGGAGCAAATCGTGTCAGAGGTTGGTCATCTTGGCCAGGAGCGGCGATTGTATTTTCTGGTGGACTCGCTCGAATACCTGCAAAAGGGCGGGCGAATTGGCAAAGCGGCGGCCGTTCTGGGGACGTTGTTAAATATCAAGCCGATCTTGTCAGTTGACCAGGAAGGCGTCATTTATGCAGTGGATAAGGTCCGTGGACGCAAAAAGGCGGTTTCCCGGGTCATTGAACTATTTGTAAATGATTTCAAAGATACCAAGGATATCAATGTGGCTGTGTGTGATAGCGTTAATCCGGAAGGTGCCAATGAAATTATTGATCTACTGGGTCAGCATTTCACATTGCATGAGGTGGTTCGCACCAGCATTGGAGCGGTTGTTGGCTCCCATGTCGGACATGGCACTGTAGCGGTCTTCATATGGCCTGCATCGTGATTATAAGATGAGCGAGGGTTATGTTCTATGGACTTGAACAACATCCCCGTAAGGCAAGTTAACGGCGTGAGCGCTCTTAAGCAAGAAGAGCTTCACGCCTTTGGCGTCTTTACGGTAAAGGATCTAATTGAATATTATCCCTTCCGTTATGAGGATTACCGACTGCGCTCTCTCAGCGAGGCGAAGGATGGGGAGAAGGTGACGGTTCAGGCTAAGATCATGGGGGTGCCCGTGCTACAGCGGTATGGACGAAAATCGCGACTGACCTGCAAGATGGTGGCCGAGGACTGGATGTTTACGGCTACGTGGTTTAACCGTCATTTTCTCAAGGACCAGTTGACCGCAGGACGGGAGATTATTCTCACCGGAAAATGGGATATGCGTCGTAGCCAGCTTACGGCAACGGATTCGGAGTTCCCCGACCGGGGGACGGTGCGCAGCGGAAGCCTCCAGCCAGTCTATTCGGTAGGGGGCAAAATTACACAGGCATGGATTCGTAAGACCATTGGACAAGCGTTGCAGCAATATGGGGAGATGATTCCGGAAATATTGCCGCAGGAGTTGTTGAGGCAATACGACCTGATGCCCCGGAAGGCAGCGATTTTAAGACTTCACCAGCCTCAAGATAATGAGGAAGGTCAGCGTGCAAGGCGCCGCATGGTCTATGAGGAATTATTCCTGTTCCAATTGAAGTTGCAGGCCTACAGGGCGATGAATCATGAGCGTATGGATGGGGTGGCTCATGAAGCGGATAATGCGACGATCCGTGAATTTGTGCGTAGTTTGCCCTTTGAGCTAACGGATGCTCAGAAGAAAGTGGAGCTGGAAATATTGCGCGATATGCGTTCTCCTTATTGTATGAACCGGCTGTTGCAAGGGGATGTTGGCTCCGGGAAAACGGTCATCGCCGCTATAGCGCTATATGCTGCGGTAAGGTCAGGTCATCAGGGAGCCTTTATGGTACCTACGGAAATATTGGCCGAGCAGCATGTCCGTTCCTTGAGCCGACTGTTTGAATCGTTTGGCATTACGGTAGGGCTGCTGACAGGGAGCGTGACGGGACGCAAGCGCAAGGATTTGCTTGCTTCGCTGCAAATGGGATTAACCGATATCGTGGTCGGCACCCATGCTTTAATCCAGGAGGATGTGTTCTTCCGTTCTCTCAGTCTGGTCGTGACGGACGAACAACACCGCTTTGGGGTGAATCAGCGCAGTATATTGCGCCGCAAGGGCTTTAATCCGGATGTGCTGACGATGACGGCGACGCCAATTCCGCGTACGCTTGCCATTACCGCCTTTGGTGATATGGATGTATCTACGTTGTCAGAGCGTCCGAAGGGCCGTAAGCCGATCTCGACGTATTGGGTCAAGCATAGTATGATGGACCGCGTGTTGGGCTTTATCTCAAGGGAGGTATCCCAGGGGCGACAAGCGTATGTGATTTGTCCACTCATCGAGGAATCGGATAAGCTGGACGTGCAAAACGCTATTGATTTGTACGTATCGATGCAGCAAGCGTTTCCTGACTTTCAGGTAGGTTTGCTGCATGGCCGGATGACGGCTAACGAGAAAGATGAAGTGATGCGGGCTTTCTACGACAACGAGGTGCAACTCCTTGTGTCTACTACGGTTGTCGAGGTAGGTGTGGATGTGCCAAACGCCACCTTGATGATCGTTATGGATGCCGACCGGTTTGGCTTATCTCAATTGCATCAGTTACGCGGACGTGTAGGGCGTGGGGAGCATGCTTCGTATTGTGTACTCATTGCCGATCCGAAGTCGGAGATTGGCCAGGAACGGATGAAGGTCATGACGGAGACGGATGATGGATTCGAGGTATCGCGACGGGATTTGGAACTGCGTGGCCCGGGAGACTTCTTTGGTACCAAGCAGAGTGGTGTGCCTGACTTCCGTATTGCGGATATGGTGAGTGACTATGAGGTGCTGGAGAAAGCAAGAGAGGATACCACACGTCTGGTGAGGGATGAGTCCTTCTGGACATCTCCGGAATATGAAGCCTTGCGGGAATTTTTGCGGCGGGAGCAGATTTTTCAAGGCGAGCTGATTGATTAGCGAGGATTTACTCCGCACTATGTACAGCCTTTACGTCATATATTAGGGTTAGAGCCCGTATGACGGAACAGGAGGTGCTTGTTACGATGCCGAGTTATCATCAATATGGAATTAGCCCACAACTGGTAGAGCGCATTAAGCTGAAAATGAAAAATCCGGCTATCAAGGACCGGATTAAAAAAATGGTGGACGGCCTGACCCGTACAGATTTGCAGGACCGTGTCAAGGTGCGCAGACTGGTGAAATCAGCGGCCTCCGTGCTTGGGGAACGGCTCAGCACAGCTCAGGAGGAGCAGATTGTCCATTTTGTCATCGATCAGAAGATTGATCCACGCAATACACTACATTTACTTCGGCTGTGGGGGATGTTTCGCTAGGCCAAGTAAGAGGACCCAGGTATAGTTACCTGAGGTCCTTGTTTTTTATGATGTTTGTTCTGCCGTGACTTCTGTGGATGATGTCTATCGGGTCCCGACGTTTGTACTTCAAGCTTGAAATGAAATGAAACACCTTGCCAGCTTTGCATTGTTAAAGCTATTTTGGTAGTCTGGACATAGAAGTAGTGGAGGAGTAGAAGCAGAAATGATTATATTGAAATCACCAAGGGAAATTGAAGAGATGAAGAAGGCCAGCCAGATTGTTGCTGATTGCTATCGCGAGGTGGCCAAGCTAATCGCCCCGGGCATAACAACGCAGGAAATTAATGATTTTGTAGCCAGACATATTACCAAATTGGGAGGCAAGCAGTTCACCAAAGGCTACAAGGGTTTTCCGGCGGAAACTTGTACCTCTGTCAACGATGTGGTGGCCCACGGCTTTCCGTCCCATCGCAAGTTGCAGGAGGGAGATCTGCTTAAGCTGGATATTGTTGCGGAATATGAGGGGTGGTACGGTGATTCATGCTGGTGCTTCCCTATTGGGGAGTTGCGTCCTGAGATTGCCAAGCTAGTGCGTGTTACGAAGGAATGCCTGGAACTGGGTATCGCTCAGGCGCTTCCTGGAGGACGGCTTGGGGATGTGACCTCAGCCATTCAACAGCATGCGGAAGCTAATGGCTTCTCGGTGGTTCGTGATTTGCTGGGTCACGGCATTGGCCGCAGCTTGCATGAGGAACCTAATTATGAGCATGTCGGCGTGGCAGGCAAGGGGATTCGTCTGAAGGAGGGCATGGTCTTCACCGTGGAACCGATGATTAATGAGGGGACCTTCCGTATTCAGATCGATAACGACGGCTGGACAGCGAGAACGGCGGATGGCAAGTGGTCGGCGCAATATGAGCATACCATTGCCATTACCGGAGATGGTCCATTAATCTTGACGGCTCATTAAGATAACGTGATGCCTAGACGGTCTTTCGGGTTGTGCAACCAAACCTGAGAGGCCGTTTTTTGATCCTTCTTTTGTTTTAGCCCCGGCTCTTGATATAACAGTCGCATGTCGCAGATTTGACTTGTTCCAAAGGGAGGATATGAGGACGGGGACAGGTCTTTTTATTTTTGCTATAATAAATGTAATTGCAATGATGGAATGGAGAGATTAGGCATGATTTTACATAAAGGCGAGATCTTGTTCCGGCAAGGGGACGAAGGCACTTACTTATATCAAATTAAGAGCGGTCTGTTCAAAGTGATGCGTTTGCATGAGAACGGGAATATGGTGCTGTTCAACATTTTGTACCCGGGGGAAACGGTCCCTCACCATTCTTTGATTTCGCCCAAAGAAATCCATGGTACTGCCATTGCCTTGATGCGTAGTGAGGTCGAGGTCATTCCAGCAAAGACCTGGTATCGCGAATTGCAGGAGGACCCCAAGAAGCCGCTGGAGATTGCCGAGATGCTACAGGACAAGTTCCGTTTCATGCAGGAGCGCCTGGATCATTTGACGGTGGGGACGCCGGCTGAACGCATGGAACTGCTTAGCAAGTGGCTGGACCAGCATGCCCATGGGGTCCCGTTAACCGAATATTTGACGCAGGAAGAGATTGGTCAGTTAATCGGTGTTCGCCGTGAGACGGTGAACCGCTTGCTCCGGGGCCACGGGCATGACAAATCTTAACATGAAAAAAAACAAGAGTTCCCACGGCGGAAGCCGTGCAGTCATGACTAGCTCTGTGATATAATAGATATAGAAGAAATTCAAAACAGAAAGGATCAGGATACCATGTGTCCCCGAAGGACGAAATCCCAAAGGACGATTTGGAAACGTTGTGATCTCTCTTATACTTAGCTCCTTTCGTAGTTAGTCGGCAAAGGCGACAAACCTACGAAAGAAGAGTGAATTCATGCGAAGGATGAACTCCTCCAGGATTTTCCTCCGTAGGTGTTGCCGGAAGGTCAACCAAACCTACGAATAAGAGGGATTTCAAATGAGGACAAAAGCAAAATGGCAAGTTGACGGAATTCGGTTGTTGATGATGTTAGCGGGCTCATGTTTATTGGCGTTTACGTATTATCATATTAACTTTCAGAACGGATTGTCGGAGGGCGGCTTCGTAGGCTTAGCTTTGCTTGGCAAGTATTTGTTTGGCTTGCCACCGGCATTGACGATTATTGTATTGGATTTGCCAGTGATGGCATTGGCTTGTTGGTTGAAGGGCTACAAATTTGTCGTGTATACGCTGGTGGCATCGGTATCCTTTTCCTTAGTATACGATCTATGCGAAAGGTATTCGCCCCTGACGATGAACATGCAGGACAATTTGCCGCTAGCTGCTTTATTATCAGGTCTGTTAACCGGATTTGGGGCTGGCCTGGTGCTTCGAGCAGGCGCGGCTAGCGGAGGGGACGACATTTTGTCCATGATGCTGAGCCAATGGTCCGGGCTGAAAATCGGTACTGTATTTGTACTGATGGATGCTGTAGTCTTGACGATTTCATTGTTATTCTTGCCATTTAAGGAAACAATGTTTACGATTATGGCCATTGTCATTGCCGGTAAGGTTATTACTTGGACGGTTCATTACGGGCATGCACAATTGGCACCTATGCGTTTACCCTATCAACGGGTGAAGGAAAAAACGGCACGAGCCTGAAGGCTTGTGCCGTTTTTTCTGTTACTTTAATTGTCGAACAGTTGCAGGTACTCTCCGTATCCTTCCTTGACTAAATTGTCCTTGGATACGAAGCGTAGGGCAGCGGAATTAATGCAGTATCGTAACCCGGTAGGTTCTGGGCCATCCTCGAACACATGGCCCAGATGGGAATCGCCCAGTCTGCTGCGGACCTCAGTGCGAACCATGGCATGACTGGTATCCGTGTTCTCTTTGATAACGTAGCTTTGCAGAGGACGGGTAAAGCTTGGCCAGCCACAACCCGCATCATATTTGTCCCGAGAGCTGAATAAGGGCTCTCCTGAGACGATATCGACATAAATTCCGTCTTCTTCCGTATCCCAATATTCTCCGGTGAACGGACGTTCTGTGCCACTATTTTGCGTAACTTCATATTGAATTGGGGTTAGACGCGCTCTCAGTGCTTCAGGATTGGACGGGCCATACCAGTGTCTAGCCAGAAAATCTTCGCGCCCGGAGGCTCTGCGATAGAGCTTGTAATGCCCCGCATTCTTATGGTGATATTGCTGGTGATATTCCTCGGCGGGGTAGAAGGTTGCCGCAGGAAGAATCTCCGTGACAATCGGTTTATCGAACCGACCGCTTTGGGCAAGCTCCAGCTTGGAGGCTTCGGCATCAAGCCGTTGTTGCTCGTCGTAGTAAAAAATGGCCGTGCGGTAGGATTCGCCGCGGTCATGAAATTGTCCGCCTTCATCAGTAGGATCAATCTGCTGCCAGAAGAGTTCGAGCAACTTGCGATAAGGAAATACAGCCGGATCATAGGTGATCTGAACGGCTTCATAATGCCCAGTGTTACTGGCACAGACTTCCTCGTAAGTTGGATTGGATGTGTGTCCGCCCGTATAACCGGAAATAATACCGTGAATACCGGGCAGTTCCTCAAATGGGGAGACCATACACCAGAAGCAGCCTCCTGCAAAAGCGGCTAATTTAAGATTGGAATTTGATTCTGAATTCATCGCCTAGATCCCTCCGTTTCGTATTATCATTATAGCGGCTTTTCCTCAAAACCCAAAATGCACTCAAAAAGGCTGGTGCTCTTGAGGGGCACGTGCTATAATAATCCCATTGATCATGCATGGTTCCCAAAGGGGAGTAGCTGTTACAGTAAAGTCGTCAATACGGGAATCATACATACCCCGGCTTTATTGGCAACCAATGAGTTGTTAGCGAGACCTTTGCCCTAGCGAGTATTGGGTAAAGGTTTTTTTGATGCAAATTTTGCGTCGTGCCCGATACGGACACGGCGTGTTTTTTTTGGAGGAAGGCTGGAGTTTCTTCCCGTAGCTTCGGCTGCATGAAATGTTTTGCAGACAGCAAAACTAATTCTGTTTGCGGGTAGTGGCGGCTTTGCACAGAAGAAATCCTCCAACAAAGTGGGGTTCCCAGCATGGAGAATAGAAAGGGGAGAGAATATGGAGTTATTAACACCTGAGTTTTGGATGGCTTTATTATCCATCATCCTGATTGACCTTGTCCTTGCCGGGGACAACGCTATTGTCATTGGACTTGCCGCTAGAAATGTTCCGCAGAAAGACCAGAGGAAGGTTATTATATGGGGCACGGTCGGAGCGATTATCATTCGGGTCATTATGACCTTGTTGGTGGTACAACTGCTCTTGATTCCTGGATTGCGACTTGCCGGGGGACTTGCCTTGGTATGGATCGCTT
Organism: Paenibacillus sp. 1SOY10; assembly: GCF_056836745.1. Lineage (NCBI taxonomy): Bacteria > Bacillati > Bacillota > Bacilli > Caryophanales > Paenibacillaceae > Paenibacillus > Paenibacillus sp. 1SOY10. The sequence continues at coordinate 656,204 of NZ_JBXENK010000002.1, forward strand.
ATCAACTGCTGGTCGACGAGAAGAGCCATGATATCAAAGCCGGTAATCAGATGTGGGCAGCGATTCGTACGATTATCATAGCCGACGCCATGATGGGCCTTGATAATATCCTGGCTGTAGCTGGTGCGGCCCATGGTGATAATCTGCTGGTTATTATGGGACTTGCCATTTCTGTTCCAATCATGGTGTGGGGCAGCACAATGATACTGAAGCTGACAGAACGCTTCCCGGTTGTTATTACGATTGGTGCAGCCGTGCTGGCCTGGACGGCATCCAAGATGATTGTGGCCGAGCCACTGATTCATGGATGGTTTGCCAGCGGATGGCTTAAATACAGTTTTGAGATCCTGGTTATCCTCGCTGTTGTAGGACTGGGTACGCAAATGAAGAAAAGAAGAGAGAAGATGCGTCAGGATGCGCTTCAAGCTGCTCAAGCATCACAAGTATCGCGGTGATAAAGCGCTTGAAGATATGCCCGGTATAAGTCACTGCGAATGTAATATACTATAGTAATTAGCGGCCGCCGCCAAGGCGGTCGTTTTTTTAAATCCGAAAGGCCCCCCTTACTTTATTCGCTTAAATATGCTAATATGAAATATACTAACTAAATGTAAGCATTAAGCATTTAGCTGGCCATGATTAATGAGGTGATGTTATGGAAGAGCATTCTCATGCGATGTGTCCACGTTTCGAATCGGCTTTTTCCTTTCTGGGCAAGCGCTGGAACGGGCTGATCATTAGGACACTGATGAGCGGGCCGAAGCGATTCAAGGATATTTCCAATCAGATTCCTTCCATGAGTGACAAGATGCTTTCGGAACGGATGAAGGATCTGGAATTTGAAGGAATTTTAATAAGACATGTGTATCCCGAGACGCCGGTACGGATTGAATATGAATTGACGGACAAGGGAAGAGCACTACGTCCGGTCATGGAAGAGGTTCAGAGCTGGGCCTCGGAATGGATTAAGTGATTGGCATGCCGTTTCAGGCTAGCTGGAACGGCATGAATAATATAGAAAGTGGGTGTACTTGTGGCTGAGGTTATTGTAATTGGAGCAGGGCCGGCCGGAGCCAGTGCAGCACTCTTTTTGGCCAAGGCGGGGAAAGAGACGCTCGTCCTGGACGGCAACGCCAGCATGACTAAACGAGCATGGATTGAAAATCATTATGGTGCCAAGGAGATTTCCGGCCCCGATTTATTGAAGATCGGACGGGAACAAGCTGAGAAATTTGGCGCTAAATTCATTGAGGAAAAGGTAATTGCGATTGATACCAATGGTGGCTCCAAGGTCACCCTGAAGACGGAATCTGGCCGCAGTTATGAAGCCTCTCATATCATTCTGGCTACAGGTGCAATCACGGAACTTGCAAGCGCTACCGGACTGGAGCTTAAGGAAGGGCGCGAGCCTCGCATTAAGACGGTAATCGCTACAGATGGTGAAGGCCGTACCAGCGTACCCCGTGTTTGGGCTGCCGGTACTGTGGCTGGTGTGAGTGTGCATACCATCATTACCGCCGGAGATGGTGCCAAAGTCGCGATCGAATTGATTAGCGAATTAAATGGCGAGCGTTACGTTGACCATGATTTACTTAAATAATTATCAATTATACATTGATTAGTAAGCTTCTAAAGAGGTCTTCCCATAGGGAGGCCTCTTTATTTTGTTCTAGAAATACCGCTGCTGATAGGAATCTGCATCACAAATCAATGAATAATAGCACACTGACAAACAAGAGAAATGACAATTCATTATGAATCGTTTCACATTGGTTGTGAATAGAATCACAATAACCTCTTTCTGAAGCTATACACTTTTAGTATAGGATTCAGGTTGAAGCTTAAAGTGCATAGGCACAGTCAGTTTGAACTGGAGGAGGCAAATTAATGAGTAAAGACAAAGAGAGATTGATCGTGATTGGTAACGGCATGGCCGGCATGAGTGCGGTGGAACAAATTCTCAAATTGACATCCAAATTTGATATTACCGTCTTCGGTAGTGAGCCGTATCCCAATTACAACCGGATTATGCTCTCATATGTACTTGAAGGCAGTAAGACGATGGATGATATCGTACTAAATGATTTGAATTGGTACAAGGATAACGGCATTAGCCTGCATCTTGGGACAACCGTGGAGCGTATTGATGCCGGGGCCAAGGAAGTTATAGCGACAAACGGGCAACGTGTACCTTACGATAAGGTACTAATTGCAACTGGCTCTAATTCGTTTATTCTCCCAATTCCGGGCTGTGACAAACAAGGTGTAGTAGGCTTCCGTGATATAGCGGATTGTGAGCAGATGTTAGATGCGGCAAAAACTTGCAAAACGGCGGCGGTCATCGCTGGCGGATTGCTTGGCTTGGAGGCGGCCAAAGGGCTGGTACAGCTCGGCATGGACGTAACGGTGGTCCATTTGATGGAAGACCTGATGGAGCGTCAGCTTGATCCCCAAGCATCCAGCATGTTGAAAGCCGAGCTGGAACGCCAAGGGATTAAGTTCAAATTGGGCGCACAAACCTCGGAATTGTTAGGAGACCAGAGAGTGACCGGCTTGCGGTTCGTTGATGGGACCGAGCTTGCTGCCGAGTTCGTTGTGATGGCTGTAGGCATCAAGCCTAATGTAACGGTGGCTCAGGCAAGTGGACTTACAGTCAATCGGGGAATCGTAGTCGATGATTTCATGCAAACCTCGCTGGAAGGCGTATATTCAGTCGGCGAATGCACGGAGCATAGAGGGACTTGTTATGGTCTGGTTGCTCCTTTATTCGAGCAGGGCATGGTGATGGCTAAGCATATCAGTGGTGTTGAGACGGCTCCTTACGTCGGTTCAGTTGTATCGACCAAATTAAAAATTTCCGGAGTTGACGTGTTCTCGACCGGAGAGTTCCTGGATGGACCGGAGCATTCTGTGATTGTGAGCAAAGACGAGTGGAAGCGTACCTATAAGAAAATATTGTTGAAGGACGGCAAGCTCGTAGGTGCCGTGCTCTTTGGAGATATTTCGGATTCAGCCGAGCTGCAAAAGCTGACCAAGCAGCAGGTGGACATGACTGAGGAAATATATACTTCATTAATAGGTGGCGGTTGTTGTGGCGAAGGAGGCAAGAAAAGTGCTTCTGTTGAAGCGATGGCTGATGATGAAATTGTCTGTGGTTGTAACGGGGTAACGAAGGGAACGATTGTGGATGTTATTACAACCCAAGGATTGACGACAGTGGATGAAATTAAAGCTTGTACTGGTGCGACTCGCTCCTGTGGGGGCTGTAAGCCGGTAGTTGAGCAAATATTGCAATATGTATTGGGCGATGGCTTTACACAAACGGCCAAGCAGGGCATCTGTGGTTGCACAACACTAAGTCGGGATGAGATTGTAGCGGAGATCAAGGGGAAGGGCCTGCAGACGACCAAAGAGGTCATGAATGTACTGGGCTGGGATCAACCTGAGGGGTGCTCCAAGTGTCGACCGGCCATCAACTACTATCTGGGCATGGTGTATCCAGATACGCATGAAGACGAGAAGGCCTCTCGATTTGTCAACGAACGAATGAGCGCCAATATTCAGAAGGACGGTACGTACACGGTCGTGCCACGGATGTATGGGGGAGTGACGACACCGGAGGACTTGAAGAGAATTGCTGATGTATCCCTCAAATACGACGTGAAGGTGGTCAAGGTTACTGGTGGTCAGCGACTTGATTTGATCGGTGTAAAGAAGGAAGACGTGCCTAAGGTGTGGGAAGAGCTCGATATGCCGTCAGGCTACGCTTATGCCAAATCGCTGAGAACGGTTAAAACCTGTGTTGGCTCGCAGTTCTGCCGATTTGGTACCCAGGATTCAATGGGCATGGGGGCCTTGCTTGAGCGTAAATTTGAGCGGCTTGATTTTCCTGCAAAATTCAAAATGGCCGTTAACGGCTGTCCGCGCAATTGCGCCGAGTCATGTACCAAGGACATCGGAATTGTGGGGAACGATGGAGGCTGGGAAATCTTTATTGGTGGTAACGGCGGAATCAAGGCACGGCTGGCAGATCCGCTGTGCAAGGTTAAGACGGATGAAGAACTGATTGAGTTGTGCGGAGCCATCATGCAATATTACCGTGAAACGGGCAATTATTTGGAAAGAACATCAGAATGGGTAGAGCGCATGGGGTTGGAGCATATCCAGTCGATAGTAGTTGAGGATATTGAGAATCGGAAGCAGCTTATGCATCGGATAGAATTTGCATTAAAGCAGGTTACAGACCCATGGAAGAAGATGTTAAAGGATGAAGGAAGCCGGGACAAACTGTTCCACAGCCTTGAAGTCAGCAACCAGTTGAACTAATCAATATGAAGGGAGAGCATGACGATGAAAAGTCGGGAGATGAATGAACGATTTTATTTGGCAGGTTCGGTAGAGGAATTTCTACCACAAATCGGTCGAGTAATTGAAATAAGAGGACAGCAGATTGCGGTCTTCCGTACCTCGGATGATCAAGTCTTCGCTGCGCTGAATCAAAGCCCACATCCTAAGGGAGGGCCCATTGCTGAAGGAATCGTGTCCGAACACTATCTGTATGATCCGCTGTATGATTGGAAGATTGATTTAACCAGCGGTCTAGTTCAAGCCCCCGATACCGGGCAGCTACAGATGGTGCCGGTCAAGGTAGAGAACGGTGAGGTATGGATAGCGGCGCTACCGGAACAGGTCTAATATCGATAGGGAGGGAAAAAACTTGTTTTCTTCTAATATAGAAGCGCTAGTGGAATCGGCAGTTAAGAAGAAGGACAAAATGAATGAAAGTCTGCCGAGGTATTTTGTGTCGGCGATGCTGGCTGGCGCTTACGTGGGGTTGGCTATTATATTGATCTTCAGTATCGGGGCGCCGCTCGCAGCGGAGAAGTCTCCTTATCAGATGATGCTGATGGGAATGTCCTTTGGCTTGGCGTTGACCTTGGTTGTCTTTGCTGGCTCGGAATTGTTTACAGGTAATAATATGTTTTTTACCATCAGCACCTTAGCAAGACGCACTACTGTAAGGGATACGGCCAAGAACTGGAGCCTCGTATTTTTGGGTAATCTGGCTGGGGCAATACTCCTTTGTCTGTTGATGGTGGGCAGCGGGTTATTTAAGAGCGCCGCCCCGGAGCATCTTCTATTTGCTGCTTCTGCGAAGAAGATGAGCGCACCTGTGACGGAGCTGTTTTTTCGCGGCATTCTATGTAACTGGCTGGTGTGTCTCGCGTTATGGATGGCTAATCGGACGAAAGAGGATATCGCAAAGCTGGTGCTGCTGTGGTGGTGCCTTTATGCCTTTATCGCCAGTGGATATGAGCATAGCGTAGCGAATATGACCTTATTAAGCCTGTCCCTGCTGTTGCCCAATCATCCAGAAACCATTACAGTGGTCGGCTGGGCGCACAATATGGTGCCAGTTACGTTAGGGAATATGGTCGGCGGTGCTGTATTCGTAGGTATGGCCTACTGGTTTGTCTCTCCACTGCGCAAGCGAGCATAGGTGTATAGTGGGGTTTTGATTTATTGCTGTTTATCGCAAGACCGGGTAATAGCGCAGCAAAAAACCGTCTCCAACGGACCAGGGGGACGGTTTTAACGGGCTGAGGGCGTATACAAAGCCAGCCGATTAGATGCGGCAAATTTCATTGGGGCATAATTCACAGTGGCAAATATCCTGCAACATAACGAGGTCCTTGATCACAATCATGCCATTCTCGTATTCCAATGCATCCTTCTTACGAAGATCACTCAGCATACGGTTAACACTCTCCCGCGTAGCGCCGATCATATTGGACAGATCTGTATGCGTTATCTTCTTGTTAATTAAAATGGTGTCCCCATGTGGTTCGCCATACGTATTGCTAAGGCGAATCAGTGTAGAGCAGAGTGCGCCTGGCTTACCATACATCATCAAGTCGCGGAACTTGGTTTGCGTGAGGCGGTGGTGAATGCCCATCCATTTCATAAAGTCAATGGCAAAATCGCAGTGCTGACAGATCATAATCTCCAGATCCTTCTGCTCGATAACGCCAATTTCACAATCTTCGATGACCTCAGCCGTGAAGCTATGCTTCGTGCTGAAGAAGGGGTCGGCTTGCCCAACCATATCACCGCGGCCATACATATAAAGAATCAATTCTTTGCCTTCATCGGTGGATTTGGTTAATTTAACACGGCCACGCTTGATATAAAACAGTTTATCGGAAAAATCACCTTCCCAAAACAAATGCGTTCCCTCAGGATATGCTTTGTCTTTCATTGTGACTAGAAGGCGGTTGAAGTTTTGCTCTGTGAAACAGCTCGTATTGCCGCGGGGCAGGGTGGCACTTACAATTTCACTCATCATTGATTTCCCCTTTGTACTCCAAATTTTTCTGAAAATTTTAAATTAATTATATAACGTTTCTTTTCATTTTTGGGGCTATTCAAGCCTGAAAAAGTGTCGAAATTTCAACATTGTGAGAAAATTCACTTTATCAAATGAGAAGCATGAATAATCCTAACCGTAAAAATAAGGATACGAAAACAGGAGAAGCAGGCTACTCAGAAGGTGTTCAGAAAACAACATAATGTAAAGTATATATGAAAATAAAATCATAACAAGTGAAAAGTTTCATCTTTTTTAAAGTATGTGAAAAAATTCACTATACAAACGAAAAAGGCTGTGATATGATCAAACCATAAAGAGAAGCACATCAGCTTCCGAAGGTTGGACCTGTAAGTGAAAATTTTCACTATGTAAAGAACTTCCAACACCGCAGGTACTTCCTTACCAAATTTAGGAGGATGAGAGAGATGGCCGTTAAAAACGAAGTGGCAGCAAAAACTCAACCCACTGCAGAGGACTACATTCAAACTTTGATCAACAAGGGTAAAAAGGCATCTGAGGCGTTCATGAGCATGAATCAGGAGCAAATTGACAACATTGTACAAGCTATGGCGCTGGCTGGACTTGATAAGCACATGCATCTGGCCAAACTAGCGATCGAAGAAACTGGACGCGGTGTTTACGAAGACAAGATCATCAAGAACATGTTTGCTACTGAGTACATCTATCACAGCATCAAGTACGACAAAACGGTAGGTGTCATCGAAGACAATGATTTCGACAGCTTCCAGAAGATTGCTGAGCCAGTCGGAATTATTATGGGGATTACTCCGGTAACCAACCCGACTTCAACGACCATCTTTAAAGCTTTGATTGCCATCAAGACACGCAACCCGATCATCTTCGGCTTCCATCCATCCGCACAGGCTTGTAGCGCGGAAGCCGCTAAAATATTGCTTGAAGCAGCAGTGAAGCATGGCGCGCCTGCAGATTGCATTCAATGGATCGAGAATCCGTCGATGGACCGCACTAACGCTTTGATGAATCATCCTGATGTGGCCTGCATCTTGGCAACCGGTGGTTCTGCAATGGTAAAGGCAGCATATAGCTGCGGCAAACCGGCGCTTGGCGTAGGCCCTGGTAACGTACCTTGCTTCATTGAGAAGAGTGCAGATATCAATCAAGCGGTTAACGACCTGATCCTTTCCAAAACATTCGATAACGGTATGATTTGTGCTTCTGAACAAGCGGTTATTATTGAAGAGCCTATCTTCGATCAAGTGAAGAAGAAAATGATTGCCAACGGCTGTTACTTTGTGAATAAGGATGAAGCAGCTAAATTGACCGCAGGGGCCATCATTGCTGAGAAATGTGCTGTTAACCCGGCTATCGTTGGGCAACCAGCCAGCAAAATTGCGGAAATGTGTGGCATTGACGTACCAGCAGGTACTAAAATTTTGGTAGCTGAAATCGAAGGCGTGGGAACGAAATTCCCGCTGTCGGCTGAGAAGTTGAGCCCGGTTCTGGCTTGCTACAAAGTGAAAAATGCCGAGCAAGGTATCGAACGCGCGCTTGAAATCGTTCATTTCGGAGGCATGGGTCACTCTTCGGTTATTCATTCGAATAATGAAGATATCATTCAAAGCTTCTCGGATCAGATGCCAACCTGCCGGATCTTGGTCAATCAGCCTTCCTCGCAAGGCGGTATCGGTGACATCTACAACTCCAACCTGCCATCGTTGACATTGGGCTGCGGATCTTATGGACGCAACTCGACATCGTCGAACGTTACAGCCGTCAATCTGATCAATGTGAAAAGGGTGAATCGTCGTACCGTGAATATGCAATGGTTTAAAGTACCAAGCAAAATTTATTTTGAGAAGAACTCGACTCAGTATCTTGCCAAAATGCCGGATATCTCGCGTGTATTGATTGTCACTGACCCTATGATGGTGAAGCTTGGATATGTAGAAAGACTGGAGCACTACCTGCGTCAACGTCAAACACCGGTCGCTATTGAAGTATTCTCCGAGGTGGAGCCTGATCCATCGACAACAACGGTAGAACGTGGTACTGAAATGATGGCAAGATTCCAACCGGACTGCATTATCGCTCTCGGCGGCGGTTCCCCAATGGATGCTGCCAAGGGAATGTGGTTGTTCTACGAATATCCGGATGAAGACTTCTTTAACCTGAAGCAAAAATTCCTGGATATCCGCAAACGCCTTTACAAGTATCCAAAGCTGGGACGCAAAGCTAAGTTTGTAGCGATTCCAACAACATCCGGTACAGGTTCCGAAGTAACTTCGTTCGCTGTAATTACCGATAAAATTAATGGAAACACCAAATATCCTTTGGCTGACTATGAGCTGACACCAGATGTGGCTATCATCGACCCTGTATTTGTCTACAGCTTGCCGAAAACAGCCGTTGCTGATACAGGTATGGACGTATTAACACATGCTATCGAAGCTTACGTGTCTGTAATGGCTAATGACTATACGGACGGCCTGGCCATCAAGGCGATTCAACTGGTGTTCGAATACCTGGAGCAATCGGCCCTGACTGGAGATAAGCTGGCTCGCGAAAAAATGCATAATGCTTCGACTATTGCCGGGATGGCCTTCTCGAACGCATTCCTGGGCATTAACCACAGCTTGGCGCATAAATGGGGCGGGCAATATCATACGGCTCATGGACGTACTAATGCGATTCTGCTGCCGCATGTCATTCGCTATAATGCCAAGAAGCCAACTAAATTTGCCGCTTGGCCTAAGTACACCAACTTTATCGCTGACGAGCGTTATGCAGAAATCGCTCGCATTCTGGGCTTGCCTGCCCGGACTACGGAAGAAGGCGTTAAGAGCCTGATCAAAGCCATTCGTGATCTGAACAGCAAGCTGGGCATTCCAGAGACTTTCGAAGAGCTTGGATTTGATCCGAAGGACTTCGAATCGCGTGTTGACTACCTGGCAGATCGTGCATTTGAAGACCAATGTACAACAGCTAACCCTAAGCTGCCACTCGTAACTGAACTGGCTGAAGTCTACCGCGATGCCTTCTACGGAAGATTTGAAAAATAAGTGAACAGAGCTGCTTGAAAACGTGACAAATATCACTTGATGTGATATTTGTCACAATCTTTTATAGGTAGTTAAGCTATGATTACATTATAAATGATCCCTCATAGATTTATGACGGACTGGACCCGGAAGTGATATCCGGGCGCAATTTTTATAAAAGTTGTGAAAAGTATCACAAATTTTAAGGGATCATGAGGCGCGGAATAAATCCTTCAGTCCGCGACCACTATATAATATGGAGGGAATAAAGATGTCGGTGATCGAAAAAGAAGTTAAAAATGAGCAAGTCGCATGGAGAGGGTTTAAACCCGGTAAGTGGATGAATGAAGTAAATACTAAAGATTTCATTGACACGAACATTACGCCTTACCATGGGGACGAAGCTTTCTTGCAAGGCGCAACTGCCAACACGAAAGCACTGTGGGATATCGTATCAAGCTTGTCCAAGCAAGAAAGAGATGCTGGTGGTGTACTGGATGTTGACGTTAATACGCCTTCGACCATTACTTCCCATGCACCTGGATATCTTGATCAAGCTAAAGAGCAAATCGTTGGCGTTCAAGGTTCTGCTCCGTTCCAACGGACGATTCGTCCGAACGGCGGGGTTCGGATGGTTATTACAGCTTGTAAAGCTTACGGCTTCGAGCTTCCGGAAGAAATCGTAGATCTCTACACTAATGTTCGCAAAACACATAACCAAGGCGTTTTCGACGCTTACACTGCAGATATGAGAAATGCCCGTCATACAGGGATTATCACAGGTTTGCCTGATGCTTACGGCCGTGGCCGTATTATTGGTGACTATCGCCGCGTATCTCTTTACGGTGTGGATTTCCTGATTGAACAAAAGAAACAAGAGCTCAAAGAACTTGAAGTTGACGTGATGAATGAAGCGGTAATTCGCCAACGTGAAGAACTGTCCGAGCAAATTCGTGCTTTGGCCGAGTTGAAGCAATTGGGTGAAATGTACGGATTCGACATCTCCAGACCGGCTAACAATGCGAAGGAAGCTTTCCAATGGCTGTACTTCGGCTACCTGGCAGCCGTTAAAGAACAAGATGGTGCTGCAATGTCCCTTGGACGTGTATCTTCGTTCCTTGACGCTTACATTGAACGCGACCTGGCTGAAGGTGTATTGACTGAAGAATCAGCTCAAGAACTCGTTGACCATTTCGTCATGAAATTGCGTATCGTCAAATTCTTGAGAACTCCAGAATATAACGAACTTTACAGTGGTGACCCTACTTGGGTAACGGAATCCATCGGCGGGATGTCCGTACAAGGCGTGACCCGTGTAACCAAGAACAGCTTCCGCTTCCTGCACACACTTGACAACTTGGGAGCTGCTCCAGAACCTAACCTTACCGTTCTCTGGTCTGAACAATTGCCAGAAGCTTTCAAGAAATATTGTGCTAAAGTATCGATCGAAACCAGCTCGATTCAATACGAGAATGACGATCTGATGCGTCCGGTATATGGCGATGACTATGGTATTGCCTGCTGCGTATCCGCTATGAGAATCGGTAAACAAATGCAATTCTTCGGCGCTCGTGCGAACCTGGCAAAATGCTTGTTGTACGCTATCAATGGTGGTAAAGACGAAAGATACGGCTCGCAAGTAGCTCCAGAATATCCAGCCGTGACTTCCGAATACCTTGACTATGATGAAGTCATGAAACGCTTTGTTCCAATGATGGAATGGTTGTCTAAGCTGTATGTCAATACGCTTAATGTGATTCACTTCATGCATGACAAATACAACTACGAACGCATCGAAATGGCGTTGCATGATCGCGACATTCTGCGTACTATGGCTTGCGGTATCGCCGGATTGTCGGTTGTAGCCGACTCCCTGAGCGCAATCAAATATGCCAAAGTTAAACCAATTCGTAACGAAAACGGAATCGCTGTTGACTTCGAAATTGAAGGCGAATATCCTTGCTACGGTAACAACGACGACCGCGTTGACAAGATTGCCGCTGATCTGGTTGAGAAATTCATGGGCATGATTCGCAAACATCCAACGTACCGTGATGCTATGCCAACACAATCGATCTTGACAATTACATCCAACGTTGTTTATGGTAAGAAGACAGGAACTACACCAGATGGACGTAAAGCGGGCGAACCGTTTGCTCCTGGTGCTAACCCAATGCATGGCCGCGACAAGAAGGGTGCACTTGCTTCCCTGAGCTCTGTTGCAAAACTGCCTTACGAGCACAGCCTGGACGGCATTTCGAACACCTTCTCCATCGTACCGAAGGCACTGGGTAAAGATGATGTTTCTCGTAAATCGAACCTTGTATCGATGATGGACGGATACTTCGGTAGCCATGCGCATCATCTGAACGTCAACGTGTTCAATCGTGAGCAATTGCTCGACGCGATGGATCATCCTGAGAACTATCCGCAATTGACAATTCGTGTCTCGGGTTATGCGGTTAACTTCATCAAGCTGACTCGCGAACAACAATTGGATGTCGTAAATCGTACATTCCACGGTAAAATGTAAGTAACCTGTCTGTTGACAGGCAGTTAAATAGTTCAAATAAAGGGATGAGGAGAATGGCCGGGCGTGCCTTTCTCCTCATTTGCTTATCATTTGAATGATTATGGAGAGGGTGACGGAGAATGCTCAAAGGTCGAATACATTCATTGGAGACATTCGGAACGGTAGATGGGCCAGGGATTCGTTTCGTGCTCTTTATGCAGGGCTGCTTGCTGCAATGCCAATACTGTCATAATCCGGATACATGGAGCCTGACTGAGGGTACCGAGATGACCATTGAAGAAGTATTGGCGGAGATTGAGCCTTACTTGAATTATTATCGTACCTCCGGTGGCGGACTCACGGTTTCTGGAGGCGAGGCTACGTTACAGGCTCCCTTCGTAACGGAATTGTTCCGGGAAGTGAAAAAACGCTGGAATCTGCACACTACACTGGATACCAACGGCTATAATGATGGAGACAAGATTAAAGACTTGCTCGATGTAACTGACCTGGTGTTGCTGGATTTGAAGCACATTGATAATGAAAAGCACATCAAGCTGACGGGTAAACCCAATGACCGGATGTTGAAGATGGCCCATTGGTTATCCGATCACGACCATCATATGTGGATTCGTCATGTATACGTGCCCGGCATTCATGATGACGAGCAGGATTTGCTTGCGCTTGGACGTTTTATTGGCAGTCTTCGTGGTGTGGACAAATTTGAAATTTTGCCTTACCACCAAATGGGCGTATACAAGTGGCAGGAACTAGGCTGGGATTACCCTCTTGAAGGGGTACCATCTCCTACGGATGAAGAAGTGGAGCACGCCTACCGACTGATTCATGAAGGGGAGCAACAAGCCGCAATTAACAAATAAACGTGTTATATTTCCTGACATAAAACTATATATTTTAAGACTAGACGGTTAGACCTTTCATTTATATGTTAGGTTTAACCGTTTTCATTTTGTATTTTAGATGATATTATCCCCTTAATAGAAAAATGTCCTCCTTACCAAAGGCGCTTTCGCTTCCTATAATGAGGGTGTATTACAATATATTGTTCTTTTGAGGAGGGTCTAGAAACATGAAGAAGAGTTTGGTGCTGCTGCTGTCTCTTGTTTTCATCGCATCCGCGATTTTGGCGGGCTGTGGAAACTCTGGAAACAAAGCGAATAATACTGCTAACGAAGGCCAGGGGACGACGAACAACAGCGGGGCGGGTGAGAATCAGGCAAAGGATGATCCGTTCGAAATTACAATTCGCCACACACAAGTAGGGGAATCCAAGAAATTTCGCTTAGCGTTGCTTGAAGATGTTGTGAAGCAGACGGAAGCGGCCGTACCTGGGTTAACGATCAAGCTGGATGCAGTGGATTCCGAAGTTAACCGTAAGGAAAAGCTTCGCGGTGAAATGGCTGCTGGCAAACCACCGGAAGTGTTCGATGTATTCGGTAGCCCGGATGCAGCGCTCTACGCCAAGGAAGGCTTGATGCTGGACCTCACGCCAATTATCGAAGAATTGGGCATTAAGGATACATTTACGACGCTGGACCCTTTTACTAATGAAGGCAAGGTTTATGGCTTACCGATCGGTGGATCGATTGAAGGCTATTTCTATAATAAAGAATACTTTGAACAAAAAGGCTTGACCGTTCCGGAAACATTAAGTGAGCTGGAACAAATTGCCGAGAAGATTAAAGCTGATGGTAAAATTCCTTTCGCACAATCGTCTAAGGATGCTTGGATTCCGTTAATGACTACCAACAACCTGTGGTCCTATTATGCCGGACCGGAAATTACCTATGGCTTCAAGACAGGACAAACGAAATGGACGGACGATAGCATGGTTCAGGCCATTGCCAAACATAAGGAATGGGTAGAGAAGGGCTATTACAAGAAGGGCGAATTAGGCTTTGAATATGCCGATATGAGAAACCAGATCATTACAGGGGAAGCCATTATTATGATGGATGGTTCCTGGGCTAACTCGGTGTTCCGCGATCCGGAGCAAGCTGGTGATATGGTAGGCAAGATTGGTTATTTCAATATGCCTCCAGTTAATGCAGGCGATCCTGTTGTAGTCATGCAAGATGCTAACAACGGGTACGGATTCTCGAATGCCGTGTCAGAAGATCCGCGTAAGCTTGCAGCAGTTAAGGAATTCATCAAAAATATGTGGACGGAAGAAATGCAACTGCGTGGACTGAAGGAAGATGGTGTGTTGCCAGCAATGAAGATGGATCTGGAGCAAATGAAGACTGCATCGGATGATCCGCTCATGCAGGATATCTTCAAGGGTGTCAGTGAAATCAGCACCTCCTTCCCGGCATTTGATGCTCTGGTGCAAGCCGAAGTGAATACCGCGCTTAGCATGGGTATCCAACAAATCATCGGCGGTGAAATCGAGCCGGCCAAGATGCTGGAGAATGTGCAAGCAGCTCAAGAAGCTGCCAATGCCACAGGGGAATAAAGTAATTACATTGATGAATTGAAGCGAGGGCGTCACCTGCCACAAGCGGGGGCGCCCTTACTTCCAACCACGGAGGTTATGGCATGAACAAAGCGCTCAGGAACCCGTTAATTTATAGCTTGTTTGTTCTTCCGGCATTTATATTGTTTTTGGCATTTTTTATTTATCCGATATTTACGGCAATTAATAACGGCTTCACCAGTTGGAACGGAATCTCCAAGAACGTAACCTACATTGGCCTGGACAATTACGTCATGGCTTTTCAGGATGTAGCCTTCTGGAAGTCGGTGCGCAATAATGTTTATTTTATTTTATTTTCTTGCTTGATTCAGGTGCCTTTAATTATTTTCTTCTCGTTGCTGATTGCCAATGTGAAGAAATTCAAGGGCTTATATAAGACGGCTGTTTTTATGCCCTCCATTATGTCTACGGCGGTTATCGGCATTTTATGGGGTTTTATTTACAACCCCGATTTTGGCTTGATGAATGAAGTGCTCGGCATCTTTGGTATTTCTCCGATCTATTGGCTTTCTGACAAGAATTGGGCTATGATCGCCATTCTGATTACGAATGCCTGGCAATGGACCGGATTTTATATCGTAATGGTACTGGCGGCGATCTTATCCATTCCACGGGAACTGGATGAAGCGGCAGCGATTGATGGAGCCAATGGTATCCAGCGGGCTTGGAAAATAACAATACCACTGATTATGCCAATCATCTCGGTGGTCATTATGCTGTCCATGGCTGGAGCTATGAAAGCAGCGGATATCGTATTGGTTATGACCAAGGGAGGGCCGGCAGGTTCTACTGATGTCATGGCGACCTATATGATCAGGTATGCTATTACAAGCTTCCGGCATGGCTTCGGCAATGCGATTGCCGTGCTGATCTTTTTATTCACCATCATTATTACCGTAGTGTATCAGGTGGTTGTGGCACGACGGACGGAAAGGATTGAATACTGATGAGAGCGCTGAAGAAGACAATCCCGCATCTATTTCTGATGGCTTATTTGCTCGTTATTCTCTATCCTTTTCTGTTTGTGCTATTCTCGTCAGTCAAGACAAATAACCAGGCGATTGCCTCTAACCCGTTTGGCCTGCCCTCATCCATTATTTTTGACAATTACGTCAATGCGTGGGTGAACGCGCGAATCAGCACCTACTTTTTTAACAGCTTATATATTGGGGTATTATCCGCATGTCTGTCGATCTTGCTGGCGGCGATGCTGGCGTTTGCGGTCACAAGAATGCGGTATGGCCGAATTAGTGCCATCGTCTTCCAACTTGTATTGCTTGGGATGCTGATTCCGAACAACTCCTTGCTCTTGCCGATATACGGCATTATGAGCAAGCTGGGCGTGCTGGATACGCATATGGCGCTGATATTACCTTATGTGGCGAACGCCATCCCTTTCTCTGTAATTATACTGGCGGCCTTTATGCGCTCCATTCCCGGCGAGATCGAGGAGGCAGCCGTCATGGATGGGCTTGGCTCGGCAGGTCTGTTTGTCCGTATCATGATCCCACTTACGGTTCCAGCGATTGTCACGGTATTTATCATCAATTTCCTGGGCAACTGGAACGAGTTCCTGCTAGCCAACTATTTTCTATCCGATGATGAACTGCGTACGCTGCCGGTCGGTATGGTCGGCTTCCGGGATGCTTACAACACCAACTATGCCCAGATGTCTGCGGGAATCGTCTTTAGCGTGGTACCGGTCATGGTAATTTACGCAATATTGCAGGAAAAAATTATTGAAGGTGTGACGGCGGGCAGCGTAAAAGGGTAGCGCCATCGTGGTAAAATGGAGTTACAACCTATGGGGAGCTGCTGCCATTGAACCTGCGGATTAAATTGTTCACCGCTTTTCTGGGCCTGGTCATCATTCCTTTGTTCATTCTGGGTATTATTACCTTCTTTGTTACATTTCGTTCAATCGAAACGAAATATAGTCAGCAGACGCAATATTCGCTCAAGTCGATCGGATATAGCATCAAGAATGTATTTCAAGAGATGGATAATGTAACGGATAACGGAATTGCCAAGGGAGTGTTTCAGGCTGCATTATCCGCCAAGGACCCTGATAGTCAGGACTTGACGGCAACCACACAGCTAGAGCTGAACGCCAATCAGAAGAACTTTCGCTCGCTGCTCTATAGTCACCCGGCAATTGATTACGCTTTCCTGTACAATATTCACGGGGGACGGAAGTCGAATGTGACAGCCATCTTCAATAAGGAAAATTTCGAGACATTGCCTTATGAACAATTTCGCGAGCATCCTTTGTACAATGAAGTTATGTCTCTAAATGGTCAACCGAAGTGGATTGCTCCACACGAATATCCCGAGTTGACCGGATCGGACAATGTATTTACTCAAATTCGTTTGATCAAGGAGCTAAGTAATCTTGAACGCGTTGGCGTGCTGGTGGTGCAGATTAAGAACTGGGAGCTTGAGAAGATTTTCACAAATTTGAAGCTGGGCAGCAATATGCGGGATACCCGCTTTATGCTGGTCAACGATAATGGACTGATTCTATACGATTATCAAGAGGAATTGGACGGGCAGCAGTTAGGTGCTTACATGCCTAAAGAGTGGCAGTCCGGTCAAGCTTATCGAAGCTTCAAGAGCAAGTTTAACGGGCAGGAAAGTGTAGTCTCTATATACAAGTTGCAGGATTTCTCGTGGAGCCTGGTATCCATTACTTCATGGAATTATTTGTCGCAGGAGGTCACGACCTTTGCGAAATGGTTCGTGGCTATTATCTGTATTTGTGTGCTGACGGCGATGCTGTTCAACTTTATATTTATGAACCGAATTACCGGGACAATTGGCGTGATTGTTCGCTTTATGCGTAAGGTCGAAAGCGGTGATCTGGGCGCGAGAGTGGATGAGAAGGGCGATGACGAACTACTGCTGCTGCAAAAGGGCTTCAATAACCAGATGGACAAAATTAATGAACTGTTCGAGCAGGTTAAGCGAGAGCAATTGCAAAAGGCGAACGCGGAGCTGAGGGTGCTGCAAGCACAGATTAAGCCGCATTTTCTGTTCAATACCCTGGAATCCATTAATGTGCTGGCGGTGCAAAATGAAGGACGCAAGGTGAGCGAAATGGTGTTGCGTCTTGCTAGCATTTTGCGAATCAGTATTCAGGATAAGGAAGAGATCAAGCTGCGGCTGGAAGTGGAGCATTTACGCAACTATCTGGAAATACAGAAATTCCGCTTCGATGATTTGTTTGACTATGAGCTAGATGTTCCGGCTGAAATGATGGATTGCCTGCTGCTTAAGCTGACTCTTCAGCCATTGGTGGAAAATTCTATTCAACATGGCTTTGAAGGGATTGACTATAAAGGACGAATTACCGTTACGGGAAGACTTACGCCGAAGCAAATTCTGCTGCGGGTCGAGGATAACGGCATTGGGATGACTAGCGAACAATTGGCCAGCATTCAATATGCTGAAATGGAAGACCCGGCAGAAGGGGCGGTAGCGCCATACCCTAGTCATGAGCGGCGAGGTCTTGGGCTTCGTAGTGTATACGATCGGCTGAGATTTCAATATGGGGCGAAATACGGTTTGTTTATTTGTTCACAGCCTGGACAGGGAACGATAATACAATGTGTGATACCTAGATATGGGGCGGGTGATTCGGGTGAGATTGAAGGCGCTATTGGTTGACGATGAGATTCATATCCTGAGCAACCTTTCCAAGGTGCTGCCTTGGGATGACATGGGATTTGAAATCGTTGGTTTGGCGAGGAACGGGAGGGATGCACTGGAAGCAGCTTCCGAGCATCGTCCCGATTTGATCTTAAGCGATATTCGTATGCCGATTATGGATGGAATCATGCTGTTGCAGCAGGTTAGAGAACGGGAGATATCCTGCGAGTTCCTGCTGCTGACTGGCTATCAGGAATTCGAATATGCGCGCACGGCGATACGGCATGGCGTCAAGGACTACATATGCAAGCCCATCAATTATGTGGAGCTTGAGGACACCGTACGAGGCATTGCCCGGCAAATCCGGGAAAAACGCAAAACGCTTAATAAGGAGCGGCGGCTGAATCAAGTGGTTGATTTGGCTAACGAGAACTTTCTGCTTCATTCTTTACTGGGTCAGGAGACCGACCAGGAGGACCTGCTTTGGGAGGAAGAGGAGGGCGTGGTCATCCGCCCTTCTTACGCTATGCTACTCCTCGATCTGGAGGGGTACTCCCACCGTTCCATCACTTGGACGCTTCATGAGCGGAAGGCGTGGAATCTGCACATCAGACATGCGCTCAGAGAGCTATTCGGAGAGCTGCTGCCAGGTATGACGGTACTGCAAATTCGGGAGGGCGAGTGGTGTCTGGTATTTGCCATGCAGCCCGGAGATGAACCTATAGCCAAGGAACAGCTATACCCGGGCTATGAGCGGATACAACGGGTAGTGCGCGATAAGGAAGACTTTCCGGTTCGTATCTGTCTGGAATCCGAGCTTCATCCTTTGCAGGAGTTGTCCACGGTCTATCATCAATTAAGGCGGAAGTTGATACTAAACAAAGGGCAGGATTGGCTCGTAGAAGCCAAGGTGCAAGGAATGGAAGAATATCCTTCGGAATCAAGTCGAACGGAAGCCCAGTGGGGGTGGATTGAGCAGCTTGGGACCGCACTTCGGGGCGGGAACCATGAAGCTCTTGAGCATATTGCCTCAGAACTGAAGACTTATGTCGGTTATTTGGAAGAGCAGCGGGCAGGGGCGGCAGAGAAGTTGCTTCATTATTTGCTGATCCATTTACTGAGGGAGATGCGTGAGTTGCAGATGCTGTCTGGAGAGCAGGAGGCGGTATTATGGCAAAAGCTACAGCACCCGCTGGATATTCAGGAGCTTCTATCCCTCATTGTGTCGCTCATAGATCAATCGAGGAGCTCGCTCTCTGCCAAGAAATCCTCCGAACTGCTGATGATGTCGGCGCAAAATTATATTCAAAACCATTTGGGCGATGACTTCGGAATCGAGGATATTGCCGATTATTTAGGAATTAGCAGCAGCTATTTTTGCCTATTGTTCAAGAATCATTTCGGGGAAACTTTTGTTGAGTATTTGACGAAGCAACGTATGGAAATGGCCAAATGCCTGCTGCGCAGCAGCGAGCGCTCCATCGCGCAAATTGGCAGTTCGATCGGCTATCAGGAACGTCGTTATTTCACCAAGGTCTTTCAGAAGTATACGGGAATGACCCCGTCAGACTTTCGGCTTAAGGAAACGAGCGTATCCTGAAGAAGAGGAGGAGTGTAAGTGAATTTGACGGAATGGAGTCTGGAAGAGAAGCTCGGACAGTTATTTATTTGCGGGTTCCACAGCCTGGAGTCCGACGAGCAAATTCAGACTTTGGTGCAGCGTTATCATGTTGGGGGGATCGTTTATTTCCGGCGCAATATTCAATCAGTAGCCCAGCTTGCTGGTTTATCGCACAGTTTGCAACAGCTTCCCCGTCATCACCAGGAGGTGCCACTCTTCATTTCTATAGATCAGGAAGGGGGCATGGTCGCAAGGCTGGATCACGAGGGGATGAGCCGGATTCCTGGCAATATGGCCCTGGGAGCGACAAATAATCCGGCGTTAACGGAAGAGGTGGCCGTCCTAGCGGCAAGGGAAATGCTGGCCTTGGGCATTAACTTCAACTTTGCGCCGTGTGTTGACGTTAACAATAACCCGGCCAACCCGGTGATTGGGGTTCGCTCGTTTGGCGAAAAGCCGGAACAAGTAGCAGCTCATGGCACGGCGGCCATTCACGGGTATCAGCGCGAAGGTGTAATTGCGACGGCCAAGCATTTTCCCGGTCATGGAGATACGGATGTCGATTCCCATCTGGGCCTGGCTAGTGTTCCCCATGATCGGCAGCGGCTACGGCAGGTCGAATTGCTGCCGTTCCGTGCCGCTATTGAGGCGGGAGTGGACGCCATTATGACCGCTCACGTCATCTTCCCGGCCTTTGAGCCGGAAGAGGTTCCGGCTACCCTGTCGCGGCGGGTTCTTACGGATTTATTACGCGGCGAACTCGGTTATGAAGGTGTAGTTGTGACCGATTGTCTGGAAATGCAGGCCATCGCCCACCATTTTGGTGTGGGAGAGGGAGCGGTAAGGGCGATTGAAGCGGGAGCTGATCTGGTGCTGGTGAGCCATACCTTGGCAGACCAGATCGCTGCGATTGAGGCAGTGACCGCAGCAGTACGCAGCGGGCGAATTAGTGAGGAGCATATCGACCGCTCGGTCGAGCGTGTCTTGACCTTGAAGCAGCAGCGGCTGGGAAGTTCACTGCCGCTGGGGGCCACTCCGGTGGCGGTAACCATCCCGTTGACGCGGGAGGACGAGAGCGGGGATATTCTGCGCCGCGCGGCAGAGGGAAGTGTCACGCTGGCGCGTGACGAGGGAAGCCTGCCGATTCGGCTGGATGAACCGGTTCTGGTGGTCTGGCCAGAGCTGCGACATACGACCGAGGTCGATGAACCGGCGGTGTACACTTATACGCTGGCGGAGGCATTGCAGCCTCTGCATCGTCAGGTAGAGGTGGCGGTTATCGGCGTGCACGCTTCCGAGCAAGAGATCGCTACCGCATTGGAACGGAGCGCGGCATTCACCCAAATTGTTGTGGCTACCTACACAGCGGTAGGAGAACTGGATCAGGGGCAACAAACCCTGGTACAGAGATTACTACAGCAAGCTAGCGACAAGAGGATCATTGTCGTTTCCACCCGTAACCCCTATGATCTGCGGGCATTTTCTGAGGTGGGTACCTATTTGTGTTTGTATGAGAATCGGCCACCCGCACTGGATGCCGTTGCCAAAGTGCTTGTTGGCCGCTTGCAACCGCAGGGCATTTTGCCAGTCAGCTTAACTATGAATTGAGTGGATCTCGTCTGCTTCTTTGCGTAAACATAAGTTCAGCTTATATAGCTTAATTAGGGGTGCCCCGAATAATCATCACAAGATGATTTAAGGGCGCCCCCTTTAATTATGATGCCTGTCTTATGGCCCATAGAAGGGCTTATTAAATAAATTGGGGAAATCACGTGATTAATGTCGGCTAAGCCAGAAACTTTTCGAGTTTACCTGCGTTTAATACATTGTGAGTAAAGTGGATATACAAAATGGGAGAGCAAAGGGAGTTTAAGGATGAATTTTAGGAGATTGTTAATCACCACGATTTTGGCAGCATCGCAAGTCGCCATGGTTCTTCCGGCAAGTGCGGAAGAATTGGGTCAGGAGAACCAGCCGGAGGTTCATATAACCGATCAAGGAACAGAAGCCGGTGTCTTGAATCAAGAGGGTACAGAGCAAGAGGTTACCAATGAAGTACAATCTGGAGAAACTTCTAATGATCCTAACGCTGACGTGAATGGGGAAAGCGAAGGCGAAGTAGTAACAGGTGAAACAGAGCAAGGAACAGTTGAAGGCGAAGTAGTGCTTCCGCCTGTAGTGCCCACCAATCAGACTGAAAATAGTACAAGCGGCTCCGGCCAACTAGTGCTTATGGTGAACAGCAACAAGATGTACCAGAACGGCAAGGAGTATCTTGCGGGTCATCCGATGGAAGTCAAGGACGGAGTATCCTACATCTCCATTCGTGCCATTGTTGAACGCGCGGGATTTCAGCTTTCTTTTGACAATACCACCAAAGAAACGATTATTAAGCGGGGAACAGATGAACTTCGCTTTAAATTAGATACCACCAGTTACAAAGTCAATGGCGTTACACAAACGATGAGAGGCAAATCTTACTCGGCAAAGAACAATTTTATGGTGCCGTTAACGGCGATTACCAAGGCTTTAAATATCTCTTATTCGTATGATGCGGTAGGGAAGAGAGTCGTTGTTAATTTGTCCACACTGCCAGAAGCTTCCTTTACAATTGGTAATAAAGAAGTCATCGCCGGTGAGACACAGGTACAGTACCTTACGACGGCTACTTCTCCAATCAGGTTGGAGATTGTGAACGAAGAATGGATCGGACGTCAGGAGATCTTTGAAACTCCGGGTAACTACACAGTTACTTACCGGGTGCAGGACTCCAGTGGTCAATGGAGTAATCCATACTCATTAACAATACGAGTGAACAAACCTCATACACCTCCGGTGGCCAACTTCACGACGGATAAAGATACGTATAAAATGGGTGAACTGATCACCTATACGGATCTTAGTACCGATGAGGTTGGTATTACCGAGCGTTATTGGGAAAACCAGGAATGGGCTTTCTTTACGCCAGGAACGATGACCATCCGTCTGAAGGTGGTCAATAAATTCGGATTGCATTCGACTTATGAGAAGACGATTACGATTACGAATGAAACACTCTATACGCGGGATGAATTCAACAAGCTGTTTATTCCGATTGGCGAGAAGTATACCTTTGAGGGAACGCAGGTACCAAGCTGGGAGCGAGTGAAGTATTCGTATAGCTCAGAGGATGTAACCCTGATTCGCAGTAATAGCCCGGAAACGGTATATTCCAAAGGCGTTGTGTATCGTGAAACGGCGATTGGTGATACGCGCTTTATGATTCATCACGTCAACGCCACAGGCAAACCGGTAAAAATGTATGTCATTGCAACGAATAATAATGATGCTACTGCTCGTTTGACGCAAAGTAACTTTGGCTTTGGTGGCCCAAGTATTTACGCCACGGCCGCAGGTAAGGCTTCAGTACAGCGTTATTTCGAATCAATGCAAACAGGTAGCAAGTATAAAGACACCTGGTTCGCACCGGGAGAGAGCAAAATTATTTTAAATGAGTTGAGTGCTACAGCGATGAAGCAAGGCGACGTAATCTCATTGTTTGCCGATATGTACAGCGATCATACCCTGAATTATACGGTAATCATGATAGATCAGGATCAAGATCCGTTCAAAACTTTGCCTTATCTCAGTGCGCTTGAGCCTGATATTCATAATCGTGGTACGTATATGGAAGCCAACCGGAACATTGATTATGCCGGTTTAGTTGGCGAGACGCCATCAAGATTGTTGATTGGTGACAATTCCAGTGATCCATTCTTGATAGGTTCTGATGGTATTAAGGGCGAATACCGGATGAATGCCGGGAATTTCGGGGTGCTCTACAAGATAAGACTTCACCGTGTGGCTCCGAATACGTTGATTACCTTCAATCCGCGGGGGGGCTTCTATTCCGGATCAATTATGGTGAATGGTAGCATTATCAACTTGCCAAATAACGGCGGGGTCAATGCGCCGAATGACAGTGCCGTACTGTTCCGTAACGGGGAGCGCGAGCAAACTGTAGAAATATTGTTTACCGCTTCGCCGGGCAGCAATCTTTCCGTCAATCTGTTGTTCCAGCAAATGCCGGAGAAGAATAACGAATAGAGTAAGGACCAAGACACAGCGTTGAATCACGCTGTGTCTTTTTGCAATCATTCCCCATATCCCCCCCTTCATTGACGCAGCCGCGAATTTGGGGCATTATTAGATAAGACGCATGGAGGTAGGATGTAGACGGGAGGAATGTCACATGCTGTCGACAGAGGAAATTATCAGAGTAATGTCTAGCCGGGGCCTGAGAATTACCGACCAGCGCAGAAGCTTGGCCAAGCTGTTCGCGGAACGGGATGCTTATCTCACGCCAAGGGATGTTTACCAATATATGTGCAAGCAGTACAGTGGACTTAGCTTCGATACCGTGTACCGCAATTTGCGGGTGATGGAGGAGTTGGGTGTGCTTGAACAGGTTGTCTTTGAAGATGGTCTGAAGTTCAGAGCGGGTTGTAGCGAAGGGCACCATCATCATCATATGATCTGCCTGCAATGTGAGAAGACATACCCTATCCACTTCTGCCCGATGCCAATGGCGGATGCTCCGGAGCAATTCCAAGTCGTGAAGCACAAGTTCGAGGTGTTCGGCTATTGCAAGAACTGCCGCACGGACGGCAAAGCACAGGCACAGCCGTCACCGGAGCAGCACGAGGGGGCATAAGATGGGCGTGGTCCGCAAGACGTTCCAGGCTCCGATTTACGTTTATCGCAAGTTCATATCGCCGCTCAAACCGCCGACCTGCCGGTTCTATCCGACTTGTTCGGCTTATGCTTTAGAGGCGATTGAGGTCCATGGTCCGCTGGTGGGCTCTTGGCTTGCTGCTAAGCGCATTGCGAAGTGCCATCCGTTTCATCCGGGTGGTATTGATCTGGTTCCCCCCAAGGTGCAGAAGCCACGGGGCGAAGAGATAGCCACTCCACTGCAGAGCGACCAGGCCAAGCCGTAGGTTTGGAGGTAGCGGGTGGCTTGACATGCCATGGAACAACTTTTATTATAAATGATATCTATATACTTCCAGTGAACGGATGAGTACAAGGGATAATCCAGCCACAGAGAGCCGGGGGAGCTGCAAACCGGTCTGGAGCTTCTTTGGAAGATGGTCCGGGAGGAACTGTTTTCGAGCTGAAAGACCTGAGAGGGGCTTCGGTAAGGGGGCAGCGCATGGGCCGGCGTTAACGGCAGGTCGTCAAGACCAACAGAGCCTGTATTCTGTGAAGAATCAGGGAATTTGGGTGGTAACACGTGAGAACTCTCTCGTCCCATAGGGGATGGGAGTTTTTTTGTTGTCATTTTACAGAAGGAGCTGAAGATGTGATGTCTGACAAACCAACATTTTACCTTACAACACCGATCTATTATCCAAGTGATAAGCTGCATATTGGCCATGCCTATACCACGGTGGCAGGGGATGCCATGGCGCGCTACAAGCGACTTCGCGGCTTTGATGTTCGATATCTGACGGGAACGGATGAGCATGGGCAGAAGATTGAGCAGAAGGCTAAGGAAAAGGGACAAACCCCGCAGCAATTTGTGGACGGTATCGTGACCGGAATCAAGCAATTGTGGGATAAGCTCGACATTTCCTATGATGATTTTATTCGTACCACCGAACCACGGCACAAGCTGGTTGTTGAAGAAATATTCGATCAGTTGCTGCAGCAAGGGGACATCTACAAGGGAGAATATGAAGGCTGGTACAGCATTCCCGACGAGACGTATTATACGGAATCGCAGCTTGTGGATGTAGTTCGGAATGACAACAATGAGGTCATTGGTGGGAAAAGTCCGGAAAGCGGGCACGCCGTTGAATTGGTCAAGGAGGAATGTTACTTCTTCCGGATGAGCAAATATGTTGATCGGTTGCTGCAATATTATGAAGAAAATCCGGATTTCATTCAGCCGGAATCCCGTAAGAATGAAATGATCAACAACTTCATTAAGCCGGGTCTGGAGGATTTGGCCGTCTCGCGCACAACCTTTGATTGGGGCGTCAAGGTGAAGGGTGATCCCAAGCATGTAGTTTATGTGTGGATCGACGCTTTAACCAATTACATTACGGCGCTTGGCTACGGCACAGAGCATGCCGAGAATTATGAACGGTATTGGCCAGCAGATGTACATCTGGTGGGGAAAGAGATTGTTCGCTTCCATACAATTTATTGGCCGATTATGTTGATGGCCTTGGGGCTACCATTACCCAAAAAGATATTTGGCCATGGCTGGCTGCTGATGAAGGGCGGCAAAATGTCCAAATCCAAGGGGAATGTGGTTGACCCGAATGTATTGATTGATCGTTATGGCCTCGATGCTACTCGATATTACTTGCTGCGCGAGGTACCATTCGGTTCGGACGGTTCCTTTACGCCGGAAAGCTTTGTGCAACGGGTCAATTCAGACCTGGCCAATGACCTTGGCAACCTGCTCAACCGTACGGTGGCGATGATTGACAAGTATTTTGATGGCGAGGCGCCGGCGTACGTACCAAATGTTACTGCCTTTGACGAGGAATTGGTGAAGACAGCTCATGAGACAGTCCGTAAAGTTGAGGAAGTTATGGAGAATATGGAGTTTTCTGTAGCTCTGACCCATATCGGTGCCTTCATTAGCCGCACCAACAAATATATAGACGAGACGCAACCATGGATGCTGGCGAAGGATGAAGCCAAGCGTGGAGAATTGGCTTCTGTGATGGCGCATCTCGCCGAATCGCTGCGCTTTGCTTCGATCCTGCTACAGCCGTTCTTAACCCAGGCTCCAGCGAAAATCTGGACTCAACTCGGAATCACTTCGGGCGAATTAACCTCATGGGAGAGCCTGAAGACCTTTGGTCAGCTTCCAGGTGGCACGAAGCTGGTGAAGGGCGATCCGATCTTCCCACGTCTTGAGGTGGATCAGGAGATTGAATTTATTGCAGGCTCAATGACAGGCGGAACTCCGGCGGCAGCAGCAGAGACGGCCCCTGCTTCTACTACCGCTGTGGAGACACCGGAGCTTAAGGAAGAAATCGGTATTGACGACTTTGCCAAAGTCGAGCTTCGCGTGGCGCAGGTATTAGCATGTGAACCCGTTCCGAAGGCCGACAAACTGCTTAAACTGCAACTCGACTTGGGTTATGAGCAACGTCAGGTCGTGTCTGGCATTGCCAAGTTTTATAAGCCTGAAGAGTTGGTGGGACGTAAAGTCATTTGTGTAACCAACCTGAAGCCGGTTAAGCTGCGTGGGGAGCTATCGCAGGGCATGATCTTGGCTGCTTCCCAAGGGGAGCAACTGACGCTGGCAACAGTGCCGGATTCGATGCCTAATGGAGCAGTTGTGAAATAGTCAATTTGGGCTGTTTTAGCCGCCGGGACATCATCCCGGTGGCTTTTTTCTTGCCTAAGTCCTCCTCCAGTTCGACTTGGAAGTCAGGAAGCTTGGACTGTGAGTAGAATCCCTTGACCAAGTGGGCATGCTGAAATTTAAGGGGGAATCCTCCAGCTAAAACTTGTTATTGCTATGACAGAATAGATTTTTAAGTTGACAATGCTCTCGAAATAGTCCTATAATCCTTTTGGTAATCATTACGATTTGTAACGAGGAGGATTTATATGGTTTTGCCCCAATTGAAACGGAGAGCCGGCTTTGCAGTCTTGCTGCTCACGGTGCTGCTGGTATTGTCCGCTTGCGGAAAAAGTACAGGCGGAGGCATCGTAGAGGGCAAGGTGAATGTCATTACCAGCTTTTATCCGATATATGAGTTTGCCAAGGAGATCGGCGGCGAGGAAGCGAATGTAATCAATCTGTTGCCCACCGGCGTAGAGCCACATGATTGGACTCCGCGGAGCCAGGACATTTTAAATACGTCCAAAGCGCAATTGTTTTTATATAACGGAGCGGGCCTGGAGGGCTGGGTGCCTAATTTCTTAAAGGGACTCAGTGCTGATGCGACCGTGAAGGCAGTAGAGGTTAGCCAAGGCATTAAGTTGATTGAAGCCACCGGTGATGATGGTCACGGACATGGACATGCTCATGATCATGAAGAAGATGGGGCTGAGAATGAACATAACCACGCGGATGAGGACCATGACGCAAATCATGAGTCTGAGGGTGAGATGGATAGCCATGCCGTGGACCCGCATACTTGGGTCAGTCCGAAGTCGGCCATGATTATGGCGGAGAACATTAAAAATAGCTACATTGAGGCAGATCCTGCACATCAGAAGTTGTATGAGGCTCGTTATGAAGAGCTTGTCAGCAAGCTGCAGGCATTGGATGGTAAGTTCACTGAACAGCTAGCGTCCTTACCTAAGAAAGAAATTGTCGTGTCTCATCAGGCCTTTGGCTACTTGTGCCGGGATTATGGTCTAACTCAACATGCTATTATGGGACTTTCTCCCGAGGCAGAACCTAGAGCGCAGGACTTAATCGCGCTGGCGAAGATGGTGAAGGAAGAGGATATACGCTACATTTTCTTTGAAGAGCTAGTCTCTGACAAGTTAGCCAAGACCTTGGCTGCCGAAGCTGGCGTTGAAACCCTTGTCCTGAACCCGGTAGAAGGATTAACGAAGAATCAGGAGCAGGCGGGAGATAATTATTTCACGCTGATGGAGAAAAATTTGCAAAATTTGATGCTGGCCCTACAATAGATAGTAGATATTAGTACGCGGAAGGATGCTATAAACGGATGAAATACAACGTTAATACGCCCGAAAAGGCCGTTTGTCATGACAGCATCATTGAACTGGACCGAGTGTCCTTCTCCTATCAGGAGCAGAAGGTCATCTCTGACCTTAGCTTTGAGGTGCATGAACGGGATTTCGTCGGGGTGATTGGTTCCAACGGAGCCGGGAAAACGACATTACTGCGCATGATGGTCGGGCTCTTGCAGCCGACGCAGGGAGAGATTCGCTTGTTTGGTCAATCCATCAAGCGTTTTCGCGATTGGAAGCGAATTGGCTATGTGCCGCAGAAGAACGCTTTTAATCCTTTGTTTCCCGCGACGGTACGCGAGGTGGTCATGTCGGGTCTGTACCATAATCGGCAAATTTTCCGCCGGGTCGGCCGTGTAGAGCAACAGAAATGCAATGATGCTCTGGAAGTGATGCGCATTGGCAGCATTGCCGACAAGCGGATCGGGCAGCTATCCGGAGGGCAGCAGCAACGCGTCTTTTTGGCCAGAGCCTTAATCAATAAGCCGGATTTGCTTGTGCTGGATGAACCGACGGTGGGGATTGATGCGCAGACGCAGGCTGATTTTTTTGAGTTAATCTTCCATATGCATGCTCACCATCACATGACCTTTCTTATGGTGTCGCATGATATTGCCATGATTGAAGGACGCTTGGGACAAGAGCCTCGCAAGGAGTGTGGCGGAATCAAATTCTATGTGCGCCACTCGCATGATCAGGACTGCGCGATTCAAGACCTACAGCATTCATTGGTATAGGCAGTTGATGTACTTGAAACAAATAGACATAAGTTTTGCGAAGTTGGTTTTGCTTGGCAGAACCTTTAGGAGTTGTGGGTTTTGGAAATTTTAACTGCTGATTTCTTTCAAAGAGCGCTGACCGGTGGGCTGCTGATTGGGCTTACGGCCCCGCTGATTGGTATCTTCCTTGTGCTGCGGCGTTTGTCCATGATTGGAGATACCCTTGCTCATGTGACCATTGCAGGAGTTGCTCTGGGTCTCTTGATTGGGGCATATCCTGTGGGTGTCGGCTTGGTGTTTGCCGTGGTGGCTTCTTTCGCTATTGAGAAGCTGCGTAAGGCTTACAAGGGATACGCCGAGTTATCCATCGCTATTATTATGTCCGGGGGCGTAGCACTGGCTTCCTTGTTCTTTACGCTGGGAATGGGCTACAATACAGATGTAACCAGTTATTTGTTTGGTAGCATCTTTACACTGAATACTACGGATTTATATGTTGCTTTTGCCGTTACCATTGTAGTGATCGTCGTCGTGTTTGCCTTCTTCAAGGAGTTCTTCCTGCTTACCTTTGAAGAGGATGCCGCATCTGTTAGCGGTCTGCCTGTAAAAATGCTGAACCTGCTGCTTACAGTCATGACGGCTCTTGTTATCAGTACGGCCATCAAAATTGTAGGTGCCTTGCTCGTTTCCGCCTTGCTAACGATTCCAGCGGCTTGCAGCCTGTTGATTGCCAGAAGCTTCAAATCTTCTGTGATCTTCTCTGTTATTATTGCAGAGATTGCTGTGGTGGCAGGGCTGATGGTAGCGGGTATCTGGAATTTGGCACCCGGAGCGACGATCGTGCTGTTGTTGATTGCTATGCTTATATTAACCCTGCTGGGAAAACGGGGGTTCTCCGCGTAGCCCCTACCTGGGATATACATAGGAGGTTTGTATGGCTGATATTCATCTCGGCATTGCCTTTGGCGCGGGAATAGCATCGTTTATATCCCCTTGCTGCCTGCCTTTGTATCCGTCCTATCTGTCCTATATTACAGGAATGTCTGTACAACAGCTCAAGACGGAGCAGGGGAAGCGGGAAGTTCGCTTCCGGACGATGACGCATACATTGGCGTTCATCCTTGGCTTTTCTGTCGTATTTTACACGCTGGGATTCGGGGCCGGCTTGTTTGGAGAATTCTTCAATCAATACCGCGTTCTGATCCGGCAATTATCAGCTATATTGATTATGGTGATGGGCTTGGTCCTGTTAGGTTTGTTCCAGCCGCAATTTCTGATGAAGGAACGGAAGATGAACCTTACGTCCAAGCCAGCCGGGTATATTGGTTCATTTATATTTGGTATCGGCTTCTCGGCGGGGTGGTCGCCATGTGTAGGGCCGATTTTGGCAGCAATTATTGCGATGGCAGTGACGGAACCGGGCGCTTGGATCGGACTCATTACAGCATATACGCTTGGCTTCGCGTTGCCATTTTTCGTGCTGGCCTTTTTTATCGGTTCGACCAAATGGATTCTCAAATATTCTGCGGTAATCATGAAGATCGGCGGGGCCCTTATGTTGCTGATGGGTGTGCTACTGTTTACAAACCGTATGGCACAGATTACCATCTGGCTCCAGCAAATCACTCCCGAATGGCTGAAATTCTAAGAGTAAACCGGGCAGTGTCTGAAGTGTACTTGCCAATGGACAATCATAACATGTATCATTAACAGAGTAATGTTTTGCGTACATTAAGTCCGCGTTAACTCATGGAAAAGAGGGAATCATCAGATGCCAACGCCCAGTATGGAGGATTATTTGGAGCGGATTTATAAGCTGATCGACGAGAAAGGCTACGCTCGTGTATCCGATATTGCGGAAGGTTTGGAGGTTCATCCTTCCTCCGTTACGAAAATGATCCAAAAATTGGACAAGGATGAATATTTGATTTACGAGAAATACAGGGGTCTTGTCCTGACCAGCAAAGGGAAGAAAATCGGCAAACGACTTGTGGACCGCCATCAACTGCTGGAGGAATTCCTTGGCATGATTGGTGTCGAGCATGAGAACATTTATAAAGATGTCGAAGGAATTGAGCATCATTTGAGCTGGGACTCGATCACGCGTATCGCGACGCTTGTAGAGTATTTCAAACGTGATGCTTCTCGTATGAATGAGCTTGAGAATGTTCATCAGGAATTATTAAATGAATCCTAGAGAAAGCATCTGTCTTATGACCAAGGCAGATGCTTTTTTCTGTGCGCCTAGATTGGCTTGCTTAACCTGCTTTTATAGAAAAACGCAACTCTTGGGTGGTTCAAAGCGTTAATATGGGTGCACGCATTTGCTTGTACATCAAAAATGTTTTGGAGGTTACTCATGAAATTACGCGTTTGGTGGATTCCTATTTTCATTCTGATGCTGGTATGGCCGAATGCCGGGAAGCTGGAAGCTTCTGGTACACCCGACATTCGCATTTATTTGGACGGGGCATTGTTGTCCACAGATGCTCCCCCGTATATTAAGCCTAGGGCGGATGTAACAATGGTGCCGCTTCGCGTGATCAGCGAAGGCCTGGGCGCGCGGGTGGCCTGGTCCCAACTGGACAAGACGGCAACGATTGAGAAGGATGGCAATACGTTAATTCTGGCAAGCGGAGCCGCCAGTGCCAAGGTCAATGGGGCGACGATTCAATTGGATGCTTCCGTAGAAATCAGCGGGGGACGGACGATGGTTCCTTTGCGCTTTGTCAGTGAACAGCTTGGACTTACGGTTAATTGGAATAAGACAAACCGGACGATTACCCTAAGCTCCGGCACGGGTGAAGAAGCTTCTCAACCTGAGCCAGGCACGGATACTCCGCCAATTGATATTTCATTACCGCCATCAACGCCAGGCAGCTCTACCGATGAGTTGCGTGGGGTGTGGGTCTCCACTGTATTTAATCTCGATTGGCCAACCAAAGCTTCTTACGGTAAGGCAGATGTACAACAAGCGGAATATATCAAGCTGCTTGATGAGGTACAGGCCATGGGGATGAATGCTGTGTTTGTACAGGTTCGTCCGGAAGCCGATGCAATTTATCCATCCAAGCTGGTTCCTTGGTCGGCTTACCTGACTGGAACCGCGGGCAAGGACCCGGGATACGATCCCCTTCAATTTCTTATTGAAGAAACTCATCGCAGAGGTATGGAGTTCCATGCCTGGTTTAACCCGTTCCGCGCTAGCACGGGTGGAGATGCTACTAAGCTACCGAAGAATCATGTAGCTAACGAGCACCCCGACTGGATCGTCAAGTACAATGATAAATTGTATATTAATCCTGGAGTCCCGGAGGCTCGTGATCATGTTATTGCCGCAGTTATGGAGGTTGTTCGAGGGTATGATATCGATGGAGTTCATCTAGATGATTATTTCTACCCGACCGGGGAAACTTCCAGCAAGAAATTTAATGACGATACGACCTATAGAACCTATAATGCTCAGAAGCTGAAAGATAAAGGCGACTGGAGAAGAGATAATATCAACCGGTTTGTCGAGAAGCTGGGACAAAGCATTAATCAATCTAAGCCAGACGTATCCTTCGGTATCAGTCCGTTTGGGGTATGGCGCAATAAGGCCGTAGATATTACCGGCTCAAATACGAAGGCCGGGGTTACGACTTATGATCATATGTACGCGGATGTTCGCACGTGGATTAAGCGGGAGTGGATTGATTATGTAGCTCCACAGTTATATTGGAGTATGTCCCGTAAAGAGGTTCAATATGATTTGTTGGCCGACTGGTGGGCAGGCGAAGTCAAAGGAACTAACGTCAAGCTGTACATCGGACACGCGCCATACAAGCTAGGGACGCCGGAGATTGGCTGGTCGAGTGCGCAGGAGATCATCAACCAACTGGACTATAATCGTCAGGTTCCGGAAATACGAGGCAGCATCTTCTTCAGTGCCAAAGACTTGCGTAAGAACCCGCTGGGATTAATTCCGCTGCTGCAAGCCTATTATGGTCAGTAGGCAAAGGGTTTAGGTGACTTGTCTTCACTTCTTGACAGCAGCCAGCTATTAAGATAAGTTTGTTATCATATATTTTGTTTGATACACCGTTAAATAGCTTCGACCAAGGAACGAGTTTCATTTGTCCGTGCTTCAGAGAGGAGACCAATGCTGAGAGGTCTCTGCCGTGACTGAATCTCCCCCGCCTTGCGAGCTGTACAGGGAATCTTCTTTGAGGAGAACAACTTGTACCGGGCCCTCCGTTACCGGGGATAAGCATAGCCAAGCTATTGATTGGTTATGGAAATAGGGTGGTACCACGACACATTCGTCCCTGACGAATGTGTCTTTTTTTGTATATTGCACTTTAGATGAGGGAGGAACTTCTCATGCGTCAAAGTAAATTATTAGCGCCTACTCTACGGGAGGCTCCGTCAGATGCTGAAGCCGCCAGTCATCGTTGGTTGCTGCGTGCAGGCTATATTCGTCAACTGGCCGCGGGGATTTACACTTACTTGCCCCTGGCGAGACGAGTATTGCATAAGATTGAACGAATAGTTCGCGAGGAAATGGAAAGAGCGGGGGCCCAGGAATTGCTGTTGCCTGCCATGCAGCCGGCAGAGCTATGGAAGGAATCCAGGCGTTATGAACGTTATGGCGATGAATTAATCCGGCTTAAGGATCGGCATGGCCGCGAGTTTGCGTTGGGGCCAACGCATGAGGAAGTTATCACCCAGCTTGCAGGGGACGAGATCAATTCTTATCGCAGACTACCTGTAACCTTGTATCAGATTCAGACGAAGTTTCGCGATGAACGTCGTCCGAGGTTCGGGCCGTTGCGTGGGAGGGAGTTCCTGATGAAGGATGCCTACTCCTTTGATGAAGATTGGGAGGGATTGGACCAGTCTTATCGTGCTATGTTCAAGGCCTATGAAGCAATCCTCGAACGATGCCTCTTGGATTATCGGGCGGTAGAGGCGGATGCGGGTGCAATTGGAGGAGAAGGGGAGACCCATGAATTTATGGTGCTGGCGGACATTGGCGAGGATAGAGTTGCAGTATGTAATACTTGTGACTATGCGGCAAATATTGAGAAGGCTAGCTCAGTTAACTCCGATGCTACTCCTCCATTTATCGGAGGTTCTCTAATTACAGTACCACAGCCTGTACAAGTCCAAACTCCCGAAGTTCACACCATTGATCAGCTTTGTGATTTTTTTCAATCCGGACCTGATCACATGATCAAAACTCTGATATACACAGTTGATGGGTTACAATTTGTTGCTGTAGTTGTAAGGGGAGATCATGAAGTAAATGAGCTCAAGGTAGCTGCTTACCTTGGTGTGGAGGAAGTGCATCTGGCCGATGCTGCCCGTTGAGCAAATAACAGGAGCTCCTGTTGGCTTTGCCGGTCCAATGGGACTGGATATTCCGGTTCTGATGGATCGGGACGTCCTCCTGATGAGTGAGGGGATAGCCGGAGCTAACCAAGTTGATACCCACCTGCAATTCGTGGTTCCCTCTCGGGATATGGTGCATGCAGTAGCGGGGGATTTCAGAAATGTGGTAGACGGCGATACTTGTCCTCATTGCGGTAAGGGAGTTCTCCAGCTTCTGCATGGCATTGAAGTGGGTCATATCTTCAAGTTGGGAACAAAATATAGTGAGCGTTTGAACGCAGCATTTCTGAACCGCCAAGGACAACGGCAGCCAATGATCATGGGTTGTTACGGAATAGGAATTTCACGACTGCTCTCCGCTATAGCAGAGCAACATCATGATGAGCGAGGACTGGCGTGGCCAGCGTCTGTGGCTCCCTATCAAGTCCATATTGTTCCAGTATCCATGAAGGACACCAGGCAAGTGGAGCTAGCGGAGCAGTTGTACGCCAAGTTGCTTGAGTGCGAGGTGGAGGTACTGCTTGATGACCGAGATGAAAGGCCAGGCAGCAAATTCAAGGACGCTGAGTTGATAGGGCTTCCTTATCGGATTGTCATCGGCAAGGGCGCGGACCAAGACTTGGTGGAATGGGTGGAGCGCGGCAAGTCGGATGGTGAAGTAGTCTCATCGCAACAAGCGATTGACCGCATTACGCAATTATTGCATCGTTAGCCAGACAGGCATATGCACGCACCTATCAACATACATAAGCAATAGACCTTATGGATAGGGATGGGTGATGCTAGCCTGATGCTGATGAACGCAGTGTTTGAAGGTGGCGGGGTCAGAGGAATTTCCCTGGCGGGGGCGGTTCGGGCAGCGGAAGTAAATGGAGGAAAGTTTAATCGCGTTGCCGGTACCTCCTCGGGCTCCATTGTCGCTTCGTTACTTGCCGCCGGATATAGCGCCGAAGAGATGAAAGACATCATCATGCGAACGTCGTTCTCCCGGCTATTGAAGCGTTCGCCAATCTTCAATTTGGCCGTCCTTGGTCCTGCACTAAGGGTGTTGCTTCGCAAGGGCCTTTACTCCGGTGAAGCTCTGGAGGAATGGGTTCGTTATACCCTGCGACTTAAGGGAATACGAACGTTTGGAGATCTGGAGCCGGGGAAGCTGACGATCATTGCTTCGGATATTACGAACGGCAAAATCCTGGTACTTCCGGATGATCTGGAGAGAATCGGTATTCATTCCGGATCATTTGAGGTGGCACGTGCCGTGCGCATGAGCTGCAGTATACCTTATTTTTTTGATCCGGTGTTGCTTCGTCTTCCGGCGAAGCGGACGAAGGGAAGGCCCTTTGTCAATCAATTCCTGCATATTGTCGATGGTGGCTTGCTAAGCAATTTTCCACTGTGGTTATTCGATCGCGAGGAGCCTCAGTCTCCTGAACAGCGAGTGCCTACGGTGGGTTTTCAGATGGTTGGTAAAAACACGAATAAGCCACATGATATTTACGGTCCGTTCTCAATGCTTCAGGCCATCGTGGAGTCCATGTTGTCGGCACATGACGAACGGTACATTGAGCAATCCAATCGATATCGGACCGTCAAGATTCCCACGCTGGGTATCAGTACCACCCAATTCGATATCGACGATGAGGAAAGCTTACTATTATTTGAGTCAGGATTCCGTGCGGGAGATCGTTTCTTTAAAGGATGGAGCACCAAGCTTTATGAAGAGCAATTCCAGAAATATCAACAGAATTACGAAAAAGGATGGAACCCATGAATTGTCATGGGTTCCATCCTTTTTTACGAGCTTTAATGATATTTGGGCAAGTCGTCATCATTTTTGCCTTTTTGTCCTTCAATCACCTGGAACGGATAAGCTTTGCGCTTCTCTGTTGTAGTAGAGCGTCGTTCCGCGGCTACCTTGGCCATCGTGCGGGCCGAAGGTTTGATCTTGGGGTGTTGCCTTCGATAGCGGCGGGGCGGGTATTTATACAATATGAATACAATCGCCACTACCGCCAAAGGAACGATTACGCTACCTATAGGGATATGCTTGCTGAGAAACAAGCCGTCAATAATGCCGAATACCGACAAAAACGCGATAATCCACAAAAAGATGCGTTGTCTTCTCATGCCAATCTCATCCTTTCAAGGGATCAAGTGCAGCATTGACTGTTGTCTCTGTAACACCCACTTGCTCCATACGGGCATCCATCTCCTGCATGCGATTAAATGAAGCGATGGATACTTCCACTTGCTCGTCACTAGGTTCCTTGGTTGTCAGCAATTGCAGCCACAACCCCGGATATCCGAGAAAACGAAGTACAGGAATTTCGCGAACTGCATTAGTTAACCGTAGCAATTCATAGGACAGACCAATAACCAGTGGAAGCAGCAATACACGAATGTACATCCGTTCCCAAACATTATCCCAACTGAAGATAGGCAGCGAATAAATAATAACGCCCACAATAACGGTTAGAATAATGAAGCTGCTACCGCAACGGTAATGCAGGCGGCTGTATTTCTGCACATTGGCGGGTGTCAGTTCTTCCCCAGCCTCGTAAGCGGAAATGACCTTATGTTCTGCGCCGTGATATTGGAACAGGCGCTTGATTACCGGGGTCTGGGACATTAGCCATAGATAGATAAGCAGCAATACAATCTTGATGACACCTTCAATCAGCGTGTGCATGGTTTGACTGGAGAACGCATGCTGGAACAGATATTGTTCTACCAGAGCTGGCACCAGTGTGAAGATGAGCTTGCCAACAATAAAGGAAATGACTCCGGCAATAGCTACACCGACCAGCATCGTCAAGGAAAAGCCGGATTCATCCTTTTCCTTCTGCTTGGCTCGTTCTTCCGGTTCCATCTCGTCGTCAGCCATCGCTTCCGCTGAATAATTCAAATGCTTGGAGCCTTTGGCACTGGAATCGATGATGCTAACCAGGCCACGTAACAATGGAATCTTACGCAGCTTTCTAACCCACTGCTTGTCTTGCTTGGGTACTTCCAAAAAGGTAATCTCGCCGCTCTTGCGGCGTACGGCTGTTACGTTCACATGCTTGCCGCCAAACATAACGCCTTCAATAACGGCTTGGCCGCCGTATATGACGGGGGCAGATTGCTCAGGCAAATAAGTCACCTTCCTATGAATTCTGTAATGATTCCATTGTAACGGACTTTGCGGTCAAATTCTAGTTTGTTTAGTCTTTGGCGAAATGAGCATACTAATCTTCAAAAATCAGAAGCTTATAGTGCGTGTTCAAAAAGTCGAATTTCTAGGACCAAAGCTTATGCTTCCGATGTGCGTTTTTTCAAAACGCTTGAGTTGGATGAAGCTAGGGACTGAGGAGTGGAGCTCCACGTTTTCGGAGAAAACGACTTCGGAAGCATACGGGTACGTGAGCACCGGAAGGCCCGGGTGAATTCAAGATTCGATGTCGAACTCACTTCTCGAATAACTTCGTTCTGGGAAGACGACTTCTTGAACAACCTCTTAATAGAAAGGAAGAGTGCTTGTTGAAACACCAGAAGCAAACAACCAAAGAACGCCCTCAGTCGTGGAGGCAGCAGCGGAGAAAGAATACAAATATATGGTTATTTTCTTTAGAGATTGGTTTTTTTGCGGGGCTGATCTGGGGTGGGGTCAAAGCTTTATTCTTCTACATGGGATTTACGAAGGTGGTTCCCGGATACTTGGTCGAGCCGTTCTTTAAGAATGCCTTTCTACATACACAGGCCGGATATTACGTGGGCTGGGCCTCTTTTATCGGGCTTTCTCTGGTTGCAGCTATGATTTATACGCTTGCTTTCCGCAAAATGAGGGGACCCGTGCCGGGACTTATATATGGTGTCGTTTGGTGGGGGGTGCTGTTTGTTTTGCTGGGCCCTTGGCTGGAGATGCACCCTCCACTGGCTGATTTGCCTGCGATGACAATCATCAGTGAATTTTGTCTCTATTTGCTATGGGGATTATTTATCGGCTACACGGCTGCTGAGGAATTTACGGATGAGCGGGCCAGAGAACCTAAGAAAACCACGAAACAAGCGCTCCAATAACGGACAAAAAAGCTTCTCAAGCGACTCTCTTCTATGTTAAAATTACTTTTGGTTATTTTCGGAAGGGGGAGCCGTTATGTATCGCATCCTGGTGATGAACGGACCGAACTTGAATATGCTTGGCGTACGCGAGCCCGGAATCTATGGGGCCGAGAAGCTTAGCGACATTGAAGCCAGACTGGCTCAGCTAGCCGGGACCAACGGTCTGGAGCTGGAATTCATTCAATCTAACCATGAAGGCGAGTTGATTGACCGGATTCACGCTGCTTATGGTAGTTCGGACGGGATTTTACTGAATCCAGGCGCGCTGACACACTACAGCTATGCTCTTCGCGATGCTTTGACGTCGGTGAACATTCCCGTCGTTGAGGTCCATTTGTCCAACATACATAAGCGGGAGGCATTCCGGCATACGTCGGTCATTGCCCCAGTGGCGATTGGGCAAATTGCCGGTTTCGGGTCCTATGGCTATGAGATGGGCTTGCTGGCGCTTAAGCGTCACTTGGAACAGACCCGTTCTCAGGGTTAGGATATCTGGAATCCGGTTATAAAGTTCATATATTAAGGGAGAGTTTAAGATGGCGAACACTCGTGTTATCCGGCTTCGTGAAGCAATGAACAAGCAGCACTTGGAAGCCGTATTGATTACCGGAGAAGTGAACCGCCGCTATGTGACGGGTTTTACAGGAAGTTCAGGGTATGTATTGGTAACCTTGCAGGATGCTTGGCTGTTGACGGATTTCCGTTATTTAATCCAAGCCGCCGAGCAAGCGCAGGGCTTCCAAATTGTGGACCATGGAGCGTCCGTTACTGGAGCGCTGCAAAGCCTGCTAAGCGGAGCAAGCATTAAGCGCCTGGGTTTTGAAGAGGAGTTAATGTCATTTGCTACCTATCGGTCTTATGAGCGTGAATTAAAGCCTGTTGAGCTTGTGCCAGTGAATGGTCTGGTAGAAGAATTGCGGATGTTCAAGGATAGCGGTGAACTGGAACTGATGAAGGCAGCCGCTGATCTGGCCGATCAGACCTTCATGCACATGCTTGACGTTCTTAAGCCTGGCATTAGTGAATGGGATGCGGCTCTTGAACTTGAAATCTTCATGCGCAAGAACGGAGCAACCGGCCCTTCGTTTGATACGATTATGGCTTCGGGTGAACGTTCGGCCTTGCCACATGGGCGGGCGAGTGAGCGCATCATGCAGTCGGGCGATCTGGTCACTATGGATTTCGGAGCACTCATGAACGATTACTGCTCGGATATTACCCGTACAGTTGCGATCGGGAATCCTAGTGAGAAGTTGAGAGAGATTTATGATATTACCTTGGAAGCGCAGTTGCGTGCTGTTGAAGGGATACGTCCAGGTATGACCGGACGGGAAGCGGATGCCTTGGCACGTGATGTCATTGCCAGCTATGGCTATGGCGAGTACTTCGGGCATAGCACGGGCCATGGACTGGGTATGGAGGTTCATGAGGCACCAAGGGTGTCGAAGGCCAGTGATACGGTGCTACAACCAGGAATGGTTGTTACTGTGGAACCGGGAATCTATCTGCCGGGAATTGGCGGTGTGCGGATTGAAGACGATATCGTCATAACAGAGACTGGAAATCGTCGGTTGACGGAATCTACCAAGGACTTCATAGCACTCGGCTAAACCTTGTATTTATGGTATGTTTAATCCACAATCTTAATAAATGTTGTTAACCCATTTGAGGAGGTACTTTTGTGATTTCAGTAAACGACTTTAAGACAGGCCTGACCGTCGAAGTAGACGGTGATATTTTTACGGTGCTGGAGTTTCAGCATGTAAAACCGGGAAAGGGTGCCGCATTCGTCCGCTCGAAGCTGAAGAATCTGCGTAACGGTAACACTGTAGAGAAAACGTTCCGTGCTGGTGAAACTATTGGCCGCGCGATGATCGAGAACCGTGATGTGCAGTATCTGTATGCCAGCGGACAAGAGCATACGTTTATGGATAACGAAACCTATGATCAATTTTCATTGACGGAAGATCAATTGGAATGGGAATTGAACTTCCTCAAGGAGAATATGAATGTAAAAATCGTTAGCTATCAAGGAGAAATCCTGGGCATTAACCTGCCGAACAGTGTAGAGCTTAAAGTGGTTGAAACCGAGCCGGGCATCAAAGGCAATACGGCAACTGGGGCAACCAAAAACGCCAAGGTAGAAACTGGCCTCAATGTTCAGGTTCCTCTCTTCATTAATGAAGATGATGTGCTTCTCATTGATACTCGCGAAGGTAAATATATTTCACGGGCATAAGCGGGACTACTCGCTTGTCACAGGTCTCCTCCACCCTTGCTGGGGTGGAGGAATTTTTTTATAACCCATTGACGACCTTTGGGTCATTCGTATTATACTGGTTTAAAGCGTTACTGGTTCAAACGATGGTCGCGCAGATAAGTGGAGCATCATTAGGGAGGGTCTGAAGTTGGCTTTATATGTGATGAAATTCGGAGGGAGTTCCGTAGGCGATACGGAGCGGATGCAGCGGGTTGCCCGTCGCATTATCGAGAAGCAGCAGGAAGGAAATCAAGTGGTGGTCGTTGTTTCTGCTATGGGAGACACGACGGATGATCTGATAGATCAGGCCAAGTTGCTAAGCAAAGAACCCCCGCCAAGGGAAATGGATATGTTAATGACTACCGGTGAGCAAATCTCCATTGCGATGTTGTCGATTGCGCTTCATGCGATGGGGGCTCAAGCGGTTTCTTATACGGGTTGGCAGGCAGGCTTCCGCACGGAAGCGGTGCATGGCAAGGCACGGATTACCGATATTCAGCCAGAGCGGGTGTTGAAATCGCTGGAGGCTGGGAATATCGTCATTGTGGCCGGGTTCCAGGGGATGACCGAGGAAGGCGAAATCACCACATTCGGTCGCGGTGGTTCCGATACGACAGCGGTTGCTCTGGCGGCAGCTACCAACGCTGATTGTTGCGAAATATATACGGATGTGGACGGCATTTACTCCACCGATCCGCGAATCGTCAAGCATGCGCGCAAGCTGAACGAGATCTCTTACGATGAAATGCTGGAGCTGGCGAATTTAGGGGCAGCGGTGCTACATCCCCGTGCGGTAGAATACGCCAAGCTACATCAGGTCCGTCTTGTGGTACGGTCGAGCTTTAACAATAATGAAGGAACGGTTGTGAAGGAGGAAGTCAAGATGGAGCAAGGCGTAGTAGTAAGCGGAATTGCCTACGATAAGAACGTAGCCAGAATCAGCATTCTGGGGGTATCGCACGTTCCTGGCGTATTGGCAAAGGTATTCGGTTCATTAGCCGATTCCAAAATCGATGTGGACATTATCGTCCAAAGCGGAGTGCAAGACGGGAAAGCGGACTTCTCCTTTACAGTGGCTCTGTCCGATTGTGACAAAGCCCTCAAGGTCCTGGACCAAATCCGCAGTGAGTTGCCTTACGATGAAGTGACTTCCGAAGAGGGACTGGTCAAGGTATCCATCGTTGGCGCCGGTATGGTGAGCCATCCAGGGGTGGCTGCTCAAATGTTCGAGGTCATCTCCAAGCAAGGGGTTAACATTGTGATGGTTAGCACCTCGGAGATTAAAGTCTCCTGTGTGATTGACGGTGGCAAGCTGAATGAAGTGATCACCGCGCTGCATACTGCTTACGGTCTGGATACGGAGAATACGGCATTTGTCGGAGGTCCGCAAGATCGTCGATAAACTATATACAGGATTCAAAGAGCTCGCGAATGCGGGCTCTTTTTTTTATATGCTAAACAAGGACAATCAGGCATATCGTTTAAGAGATGGGACAAGGGAGGAAGTTCTTATGCTTGATAAATTTGTCGCAAGCATGGCAAGTTTGCGCATCACGTCAGGAATGATAGAGATCCTTGCAGCCCTGCTTATGCTCAAGTTGGGAAGAGTCGATAAGGCTCTGGCGGTCAATTCGGCCCTGGCTTTCGTTGGGCCTTCCGTATTAATCGTTACGACCTTCATCGGACTTGCCGGTATGGCTGATAGATTGTCGCTTGGGAAGATGTTATGGATCGGCTTGGGGATTGCGTGTCTCTTAATTGGCATTTTCAAGAAATGATAGATTCCCTAGCATAAAGACAAAGTACAGGCATACATATGAGATATAGCAAAATCAAGAACATCAAGCTTGGTAGGGGGTGTGTTCATGGGCCCAAGCTGGCTAGCCGTATTTCCCGACAACCTCCAAAGTCTATTGCTCAAGCTGCCGCCTTCTATCTTTCCCCAATTGGAAGAGATACGCATTCGAGAGGGGAGGCCGCTTGAGATTAACACAGGTGGCCGTTACTATTTTCTAACGCCTGAGGGAGAGGTCACAAGAAACCCTCAGGCAGCGTACAAGCCTGAGAAGCAAGACAGCAATCGCCTGCTTGATCTGATTACAAACCATTCGCTGTATACGATGGAGGAGGAGCTTCGAAAGGGCTTCATTACGATAGCGGGCGGTCATCGGATTGGGCTGGCGGGGAGGACTTTATTAAGTGGAGGAAAGGTAGAACACTTACGGGATATCAGTGGATTTAACGTGCGGATCGCCAGAGAGATGAAAGGGATTGCTGACCCGCTTTTACCGAAGTTGCTGGATTTCAAGCACAGAACGGTACATCATACGCTTATTCTTTCACCACCTCAGCACGGCAAAACAACCTTAATTCGCGATCTCGCCCGTCAGATCAGCAGTGGAACCTGGGGGCATCCGGCGGCAGTTTGGCCCGGTCGCAAGGTAGGTGTCATCGACGAACGTTCGGAGATAGCGGGAAGCAAACGAGGGGTACCCGGCTTTGATGTGGGTCCGCGGACCGACGTACTGGACGGCTGTCCCAAGGCCGAGGGCATGATGATGATGATTCGCTCCATGTCTCCGGATGTGTTAATCGTGGATGAGATTGGACGCCCCGAGGACGCAGAAGCATTAGCCGAGGCGCTTCATGCCGGGGTGCGGGTCATCGCTACGGCGCATGGATCTAGCGTTGAAGACTTATCCTCCCGACCTGCCCTGGCTAAGCTAACGGATACCTTCTTCTTCCAGATGTATGTGGTGCTCTCGCGCTCGGAGAAAGGACTGGCATTCAAGCTTTGGGATAGCAAGCGAAGAGGGGTGCCGTTTGCGGGAGCGGCATGGAAGGGCAGGGAAGAGCATGGTTAAAATGTTCGGAGCCGCGCTCGTCCTGCTGGCCGCAACGCTGGCGGGGTGGATCCAGGCCAGACAATTTGCTGCTCGTCCTAATCAGATTCGTCGCTTGATTCTCGCTCTGAAACGGCTGGAGACCGAGATTATGTATGGCTTTACGCCGCTCCCCGATGCGATGCGCCGTATCGGAGAGCAAGCCCAAGAGCCGATCAGGTCCCTGTTCATCAGGACAGCGGACAATATGGACTCCGAGCAGCAATGGACAGCCCAGCAAAGTCTGGAACATGCGGCGATGAAGCTGTGGGGACATACCGCTATGAAGAGTTCCGAGCAGGAAGTTATCCGCCAGTTAAGCTACACACTCGGGACAAGCGATCGCCAGGATCAACTGGGTCATTTGGCCACGGCGGTCCGGCAATTGGAGAGCGAAGAATCCGTGGCGCGTGAAGACCAGGCCCGTTATGAGAAGATGTATCGAAGCTTAGGATTATTGTGCGGAGCGTTCATCGTCATTTTATTCTACTAAATTACCCATTTCCTCCACGGCCGATTGCCGCCTGTGAAATCGTTAGCGAGGTGCCAAATCAATGAACATAGAAGTGAACGCCATCTTTCAGATTGCGGGCATCGGTATCATAATCGCCATGATCCATACTGTGTTGAAGCAGATGGGCAAGGAAGACATGGCGCATTGGGTGACGTTGATCGGATTCGTCGTTGTACTATTCATGGTCATCCGGCTGCTTGACAGTCTGTTCCAGGAAATTAAATCGATCTTCTTGTTTCAGTAGGTGAATTCCTATGGAAATCATCCAAATTGTCGGGCTTGGCCTGATTGCCACTGTACTGATTTTGGTCATCAAAGAAACAAAGCCACTATTCGCTTTCCTGATTGCCACAAGTACCGGAATTCTCATTTTCTTATATCTGATCGGGAAAATTGGCGGCATCATCGAAGTGCTTGAGGATCTGGCCGATAAATCCGGGGTCGAGATGATCTATCTTAAGACACTTCTCAAAATTATCGGAATTGCCTATATTGCTGAGTTCGGGGCACAAATTGTGCGGGATGCCGGACAAGAGA
The DNA here is from genome assembly GCF_056836745.1 of Paenibacillus sp. 1SOY10. NCBI lineage: Bacteria > Bacillati > Bacillota > Bacilli > Caryophanales > Paenibacillaceae > Paenibacillus > Paenibacillus sp. 1SOY10. The sequence goes on from NZ_JBXENK010000002.1 coordinate 700,979, forward strand.
GTATCGCCAGCAAAATTGAAATGGCCGGAAAGGTCTTCATCATGGTGCTTGCCATTCCGATTATCAGCATCATTGTCGAGACCGTCATCAAGCTGCTGCCGGCTTAGCGCTCGTCCAATCCCCCGAATGCTAAATGTCTGAAGAATGAAATGCGTACTTCATGAGGATGGGGGAGAGGGAGGATGGAGGCCTATAACGGACGAGGGCATGGGAGAACGCTAATCCTGCTCGTTCTGGGCTTGATCTTGTTCTGGAATGTGCCGTTTCTGGCCTCCGCTGCTCCAGGAGCGGATGATAACTGGATTCAACGACAAGCCGAGGAATTGCCCATTGATCAAGTCGAAGCTTACTGGCAGCAGTTAATGAAGGAGTATGGCGGATTTTTTCCCGATCAGAAGGTTCCCACCTTTATGGAGATGTTGCTACAGCAAGACCAGAGCTTTAGCCTGAAATCCGGTTTGTCGGGCTTGATGCGGTATATGTGGCATGAGGTGCTCTACAACGGACATATTCTGGTCACCATCGTGTTGCTCTCGATTTTCAGCCTGATCCTGGAGACTCTCCAAACTGCATTCGAGCGCAAGCAAGTTAGTAAGGTGGCTTATTCCATCTGTTATATGGTCATTTTGGTACTGGCCATCAATAGCTTCCGAGTGTCAATTACTTACGCAACGAATGCAATCAGCGGAATGATTGATTTTATGATGGCGATGGTGCCGCTGCTCTTTACCCTGCTGGCCTCTATGGGGAATGCGGTAACGGTTACGGTGACACATCCCTTGGTTGTATTCATGGTACATGTGGTTGGAACGGCCGTACATACGGTGATCTTCCCGTTGTTATTCTTCTCAGCCGTACTGCATATCGTCAGTTCCTTATCGGATAAATACAAGCTGACTCAACTCGCCAACTTACTACGCACCGTAAGTATGGCCCTACTGGGTATCCTGCTGACCATCTTCCTTGGAGTTATCTCCGTGAAAGGGATTGCCGGTTCAGTAGCAGATGGGGTGACACTGCGGGCAGCCAAATATTTGACCGGTAATTTTATTCCCGTGGTGGGCAAGGTGTTCGCCGATGCTACGGATACTGTGATCTCCGCCTCCTTGCTGGTCAAGAATTCCATCGGTCTGGTGGGTGTCATTATTCTGCTGCTGCTTTGCGCGTTCCCGGCCATCAAGATCATTACGTTGTCCCTTATCTTTAACTTGGCTGGAGCGGTGATGCAGCCGCTAGGAGATTCCCCCATCGTGACCTGTCTGGAGACGATCGGGAAAAGTATGCTGTATGTATTCGCCGCCCTGGCGGCGGTGGGGCTGATGTTCTTCCTGGCTATTACGATCATGCTTACAGCGGGGAACATTACGGTCATGATGAGATAGACATCTTCATCCTGACGCACGAACACAAGGTGGTGAGCGCGTGAACTGGCTGGCCGAATGGCTGCGGGAAATTATCTCTATCGTCTTGATTGCCGTTTTTATCGAGCTGCTCTTGCCTAACCGCGCTATGGAGCGTTACGTCAGGTTCGTCGTCAGTCTTCTGATCTTGCTTACACTTCTATCTCCGGTCATTAAGTTGTTCTCGGACGATGCAGCGCAGCAATTGGAGGCGGCATTCTCGCAAGGTATGGATGGATTAGAGGATCAGCAAATAGGGGAGAGCACCGAGGTCATTCTAAAGCAGGGCGAGAAGCTGAAGCAGAAGCGGGAAGAGGAGGCTTTGGTCTGGGCTGGAGAAGAAGCTGCCAGACAGATGAAGGATCAGATTGAACGGGAGACAGGACGCTTCGTAGATCGCGTATCCGTCAAGCTGATTACGGAGCCAGGGGGCAAGAATGCAACTTCTCCCCAGCCGATCATCGCCTCGGTAGAGGTTGTCATGGCCCAGACTTTACCGGGGAAGCAGGAAGAACAATATGCTGCCACGAGGCCAACACAAGTGGCGATTGCACCGGTAGAGAAGATTCAGATCGAGATTGATCAGGAGGCCAAGACCAATACGGATAGACCGGCCGATAGCACAGCAGTAATCGCAGGTACAAGTACGGAAGAAAGCGAAGAAGCTTCAACCGGGGCGGCCGGGAATTCAGGTCACCAGTTGGCTCAGCAAATCGAACAATTGCTCCGGCAACAATGGGGCGTGGGGGAAGAGACGGTCACAATTATTGATCCGCAAGCCTAAAGCAAGCGGGCAAACGTCAGGGAGGTGAAGCATATGCCGGGATGGCTGAAGAAGCTGGAACAATGGTTAGGCCGAGGAACTGAAGGCAAGAAGACGGTGAATACCTTCCGTTTGCTCTTGATTCTCGGATTAGTGGGTGTCGCCATCATGCTGTTCAACTCATTTGTCAACGTGAAGCAGGTGGATACCGAGGGAGGGGGCAGTAGGGAGCCTCCAGTGATGCAGGAGTTATCCGGATTTACAGGCGAGTCGGAGAATGATGATTTTGCCGGAATTGAGTCGGGTCTGGAGAATAAGACCAAGGAGATTTTGGAGAAGATTGTCGGCGTTGGTGCCGTTGATGTGCTGGTGACCATCGATTCAACCGAGGAAATCGTGGTCCAACGCAATATGAAGGATTCGCAGGAACTCACAGAAGAAAGTGATGCAGACGGAGGCAGGCGGCATATAACCCAATACACACGAGACGGTCAAATCGTCACTTACGATGCTTCGGCGGGACAGCAGCCCATCGTCACCAAGAAGATCAAGCCAAAGGTTCGAGGGGTACTGGTTGTGGCAAGAGGGGCCGAAAACAAGACGGTCAAGGGTCTGATTGTGGATGCGGTCGAGAAGGGCCTGAATGTCCCTGCTTATCGAATCTCTGTTGTACCGCGCAAGCAGTCTCAATAAATTTTAACCCCATTATCTAGGAGGAATTTAAACATGAAATCCAAAAGACAAACGATTTGGTTAGTGTCTATGCTCAGCTTGATGGTCATTTTATCCGCTTATTATTTGTTTACAGAAGATGGTCCTGCCCCAGCCGCTCCGGTTGACGGACAACAGGTTAACGTGGCGGATAGCGGTGTATTGCCGAATAACGAAGATCAAACCCTGGGGGACGATGTTATTCTCTCGGAGGTTACAACGGATGGTAGTGAGAACGGCAGTGCGATTACAGATGAGGAGGATGCAGCAACCTTGCCGGAAGGTCAGGAGGAAGGTGCAGAGGGCTCTGAAGTGACCAAGGAAGAGACCTCATCCGCGGAGGAAACACCAGCAACCGGGACCACATCGACAGAGGACGGCTCCACGAATACGGCTGCTCCAAGCGTAACGGACGAAGATGTATTAAGCGAAGTAGAAGCCCAGGGTGTGTCGTCTATGGATACTTTGACAGCTTATCAGTTCGAGCGGACTCAAGAGAACATGAAGAAGCAGGAAGAATTGATGCAAACCATCAGCGATGTAGACAAAACAGTGAGCGAATCGGCTATGGCTCAACAACAACTGAACGCACTTGAGGAGAAGGAAGCCAAGATTTATGACATTGAAGAGAAGCTCAAGCAGCAATATGCTAATGCTGTGGTGACGGAGGCAGATGATAAGTTCAAGGTTGTTGTTGTCAGCGAGAAGATGGAAGCCAAGGAAGCGGTTAGCATCATGGACTTGATTATCAAAGAGCTCGACATCGCTCAGGATAAGGTCAGCGTTCAGTACGTGACACAGTAATAGCAACGGTTACCTTGGAAGCCTTAAGTGCATAATCGTTGGAAAGAGCCCAGGGCAAACTTGGGCTCTTTCCATTTTGATTGATTATGATATAATACATAAAGTTATGGACTGTAAATGCTTGTCACTGGGCTAAAGCTTTCCCTATAAAGCTGAAGGAGAGAGTGAAAATATGTTTAAACTGAATGAAATTAAAGAATTGATCGAACTATTGGATAAGACATCCGTGCAAGAGCTGGAGATTGAGAATGAAGGCGCTCGTTTGTGTATTCGTAAACCTGGAGTCAGTGAGGTTGTTCATGTCGGGTCTCCGGTCGTACCTGCAGCAGTACAACATATCTCAACCGCCTCATCGGCACCTGCTGTCCTTGAAACTGCAACCCAGCAAGCGGAGGAATTGGCGAGAGCCGCTGCACCGGCCGCTAACTTACATACGATAGTTTCACCGATGGTAGGAACCTTCTATCGTTCCTCTTCCCCGGAAGCCCAGCCTTTTGTCAACATCGGAGATAAGGTAGGCGAGAAAACGACGGTCTGCATTATCGAAGCGATGAAGCTGATGAATGAGCTGGAAGCTGAAGTCAAGGGCGAAATTGCCGAGATTCTCGTGGAAAATGGTCAAATGGTAGAGTACGGACAACCTCTCTTCTTGGTGAAGCCGGAGTAGCTACATCGTACGGCACCCGCACCTGACAAAGAGTGAGGGTCGTCAGCTTTCCAAAGGAGGAAATGAGACACTTATGAAATTTCATAAAATATTAATCGCAAACCGCGGCGAAATTGCGGTTAGGATTATTCGCGCCTGCCGCGAACTGGGCATTTCCACGGTGGCGGTATATTCCGAGGCAGATAAGGATTCGCTGCATGTGCGGCTGGCTGATGAAGCCTATTGTATCGGGCCTACCTTGTCCAAGGACAGTTACTTGAATTTGACCAATCTGATGAGCGTTGCCACCCTGACGGAATGTGATGCTATTCATCCAGGCTATGGATTTTTGGCCGAGAATGCCGATTTTGCAGAAATCTGCGGTTCGTGCAACATTACGTTCATCGGTCCATCTCCCGAGGCAATTACGCGTATGGGGGATAAGGCGGTAGCGAAGCAGACGATGAAGGATGCGAAGGTGCCGGTTATTCCTGGTACGGACGGACTCGTTGAGGACATCGATGAAGCGATCATGATTGCCCGGGATATCGGTTATCCCGTCATTATTAAGGCTACTGCCGGGGGCGGAGGCAAAGGAATCCGTATCGCGGAGGACGAGCATTCGCTGATCAAGCAGATTACGACTGCACAGCAGGAAGCTCAGAAGGCATTCGGTAATGCTGGCGTGTATCTGGAGAAATATCTGATCGGTATGAAGCATGTAGAGATTCAAATTATCGCCGACAAGCACGGCAATGCGGCTTATCTGGGTGAGCGGGATTGCTCGATTCAGCGCCGCCGCCAGAAGCTGATTGAAGAGGCGCCATGCCCAATCCTTACGGAGGAGAAGCGCCGTGAGATGGGTGAAGCCGCCGTCCGCGCAGCCCTGGCCGTGAATTATTCCGGGGCGGGAACGCTGGAATTTCTACTTAGCCCTGACGGTCATTTCTACTTCATGGAGATGAACACCAGAATCCAGGTTGAGCATCCGGTTACAGAAATGGTTACGGGTATTGATCTGATTCAGGAGATGATCTCCGTGGCTGAGGGCAACCCTCTTTCGTTCAGTCAGGAAGATGTTGAACTGAACGGTTGGTCGATTGAGTGCCGCATCAACGCTGAGGATTCTTCACGTAACTTCATGCCTTCCCCTGGGAAGATCGGATTTTACTTGCCGCCGGGAGGTCCAGGTGTGCGTGTAGACAGCAGCGCTTATCCTGGTTATACGATTTCTCCGCATTATGATTCCATGATCGCGAAGCTGATCGTTTGGGGAGCAACGCGGGAAGAAGCTATTGCCAAGATGAAACGGGCCTTATCTGAATTTGCTATTGAAGGCATTCATACGACCATTCCTTTTCATCAGAGATTGCTGGAGCACCCTGCCTTCCTCAAAGGTGATTTTGATATTAAATTTCTGGAAGAAAACGAGATTTAAGAAGCTGCTTACTCGTTTGTCATAATGAACCCGAAATGATATAGTATGTATAATAAGTGCGCGGCTCTATCGCTATTGCGGCGTCATACTTATTGAGAGGTGGATGAATAGAATGAGCACATTGCCTACGGAATTCGAACGTACAGATATCGGTGAGATTCAGATTGCACCAGAGGTTATCGAAGTCATCGCTGGCCTGGCTACTGTTGAAGTCCAGGGTGTCGCTGGAATGAGCGGAGGTTTTGCCGGAGGCATCGCTGAATTGCTCGGCAGAAAGAACCTGTCCAAGGGTGTTAAGGTGGAAGTTGGACAACGCGAAGCGGCCGTTGACGTATCGGTAATTGTGGAGTATGGCAATCGTCTACCTGAAGTAGCTTCAGAAATTCAACGCAATGTCAAACGCTCGATCGAGACGATGACGGGACTGAACGTAGTGGAAGTGAACGTACATATTCACGACGTCATCTTCAAAACAACGGAGCGTGTTGAAGAATTGGAGCCGGCTCACCGGGTGAAATAATGTTGGATCATGAACCCCCGACCGTTCTGGGTCAGGGGTTTACTGTAATTTTCAGCGTGGACACGCTGCACCAAGGAGGCTGTACTTGTCGTGGCCAAAATTTTAGATCGATTGTTGTTGTTTATCTATAGCTTGAGTATTGCCATATTGGCTCTGTTTGCGATTCTTTTGCTGACAAAGGTCTTGCCTTTGGGTGAGAATGTCCTGAAGCACCAAGCTTATTACATTAGTGCCTGGACGGTTGTCATCATTTTGTTGCTGCTTAGCATCCGTTTTTTCTACATATCGGTGCGCAGAGATCGGGCGTCGATGTCTTCGATCGATCAACGGACGGAATATGGTGATATTCAAATTTCGGTAGAGACGATTGAAAATCTGTCGTACAAGGCGGCATCCCGTGTTCGCGGCATCAAGGAAGTCAAGACGCGTATTCGAATTACAGAAGCGGGTCTGGAAATTGTAGTTCGTGCCATGGTAGATGGAGAAAGCTCCATTCCGTCGCTGACGGAAGAAGTCCAGAAGCAGGTTCATGACCATGTGGAGGAGATAACGGGAATTCCTGTAACGTATGTCTCGGTATACATCGCCAATCTGGTTCATTCACCGGTGATCAAAAGCCGGGTTGAATAGAGGTGAGCAGCAAGGTGTTCTGGAAGCAATTGTGGGAGAATTACAAAGGACGCTTGCTTGGAATAGCGGCGGCCCTGTTCTTATGTCCGATCTATCTGTTTTTTGGATTTTGGAATATGCTGTTCTGTGCCTTACTGTTGTTTATCGGATACACGGTAGGCAAACAGAAGGACTTGGAGGGAGGCCCATTTCTGCCCTGGGGCCGGATTTGGGAATGGTTGTCTTCACGCTGGCGCCCTTTTAAATGATCCCTGTAATATGCTTTCTCCAGAAAAAGAGCTGAGGAACGATTCTTGCCCATTTTGTGGAGTAAGCCTGTTACGGGTCTTTTTTTGTTCAGGTGGCAGATAGAAGCGTCATTTTGTGGATACTGATAACTATGGGATACACGGCTTAAGATTAATTTTAGGAGGAAAACCATGAAACGGCGATTAGCCAGAGAGATTGCGGTGCAGAGCATGTACCAGATGGAAATGAATGAGGTGGATGCGGAAGAAGCGGTGATGATGCTGCTGACGGAAGCAGCGGGGGAAAATGAAAGTGAAGTGGAATTATCCGATATCGACGCGACCAAAGCGTTCGTATTGGAACTGATCGGGGGAACCTGGGGCCATAAAGAGGCCATTGACGAATTGTTGGTTGACTATCTGAAGGGCTGGCAGCTTAGCCGGTTGTCCAAAGTGGATCGGCAGGTGCTTCGGCTTGCAACGTACGAAATGGTATTTCGTGACGACGTTCCAGGCAAAGTGGCTGTCAATGAAGCTATTGAATTGGCCAAGCACTTCGGGACCGGAGATTCCGGTAAATTCGTGAATGGCGTACTTGGCAAGATGATTCAGGATGTCGAGCAATTGAAGAGCAAACGATAATTCACAGAGTAAAGTAGAGGAGAGATGACATGTCAGCACCTATCATTAACGGAAAACAAATTTCAGAGGATATTCGGGGAAGTTTGCGCGAGGAAGTGCAGCAACTGGTGAAGCAAGGCTTCACGCCAGGGCTGGCAGTCGTGCTGGTTGGTGAAGATCCGGCATCTCAAGTCTATGTACGTAATAAAGAGAAGGCCTGTCATGATTTGGGTTACTATTCTGAAGTTCACCGTTTGCCAGCCGAGACCTCGCAAGAAGAATTGCTGGCGCTGGTGGATAAGCTGAACCATCAAGCCAATATCCACGGCATTCTGGTCCAGTTGCCTTTGCCTGGGCATATTGAGGAGAAGTGCGTCATTGATGCTATCTCGGTAGAGAAGGACGTTGACGGCTTCCATCCGGTGAACGTGGGTAATCTGGTCATCGGCGACGACAGTCTGTTGCCTTGCACTCCTGCTGGCGTCATTGAGTTAATCAAGCGCACGGGTACCCCGATCTCGGGCAAGCATGCAGTGGTTATCGGGCGGAGCAATATCGTCGGCAAGCCGGTATCCCTGCTGCTGCAACGGGAGAACGCTACGGTTACGATGTGTCATTCTCGCACTGCCAATATGAAGGAGCTAACCCAGCAAGCAGATATCCTGGTGGTTGCTATTGGACGAGCCAATTTTGTGGATGCCTCCTATGTGAAGCCGGGAGCCGTTGTTATCGACGTTGGTATGAACCGTCTTGATAATGGCAAGCTGGCGGGAGATGTGGATTACGAAAGTGTTCGGGAAATCTCCGGCCCCATTACACCTGTTCCTGGCGGTGTTGGTCCGATGACGATTACGATGTTAATGCAAAATACACTGATTGCGGCCAAGAGACTGCAAGGTCTGGCTTAACAGGCTACAGGATGGGCGTTACTAGCCTGGAAAGGGGAGGTTCTGGTGCAGCCGCAGCGAATTTTATCGGTTAGGGAATTAAACCGCTATATGCGGATGAAGCTGGAATCTGACGCGACGCTGGCAGATGTCTGGATTCGCGGAGAAATCTCCAACTTCACGCATCACTCCAGCGGGCACATGTACTTTACGCTCAAGGATACGGACAGTCGCATCAAATGCATCATGTTTGCTTCGCATAACCAGCGGCTCCCATTTAAGCCGAAGGAAGGCGCGCGGGTCATCGCGCGCGGGAACGTCTCCGTCTACGAACGGGATGGGCAATATCAGTTCTATGCGACCCATATGCAGCCGGATGGCATCGGCAGCCTGTATCTGGCCTTCGAGCAATTGAAGCAGAAGCTGGAGGGAGAAGGCCTGTTTGCCCCGCAGCGGAAGCGACCATTGCCGCGCTATCCGCGCACAATCGGTGTAGTGACCTCACCGACGGGCGCGGCGGTGAGGGATATCTTGACCACGCTGGCGCGGCGTTACCCGCAGGCGGCGGTAGTTCTCTACCCCGTGCTGGTTCAGGGCAAAGGGGCAGCGCCCTCGATCGTGAAGGCGCTTCGTACCCTGAACGACATGGGCGAGGCCGACGTATTGATCGTCGGCCGGGGCGGCGGCTCGCTCGAGGAGCTATGGGCGTTCAACGAGGAGCAGGTCGCTCGTGCGATCTACGAATCGGCGATTCCGGTCATTTCGGCCGTCGGCCATGAGACCGATTTTACGATCGCCGATTTTGTCGCCGACCTGCGGGCGGCAACGCCCACAGCGGCCGCCGAGCTGGCCGTGCCGCATACCGCGGAGCTGCGTGCTCAGCTCCGCCAGCGCGAGCAGATGCTGCAGCAGGGCCTGCAGCATCGCCTGCGGCAAGCGCGCGAGCGGCTTGGCCGCTTGCAGCGCTCGCCGGCGCTCTTGCAGCCGCGGCGCAGCTTGCTCCAGCACGCAGAGCGGCTGGACAGGCTGTCAGCGCGGCTTGGCGAGCGCACCGCGCTGCGGCTGCAACTGGCGGATGCGGCGCATGGCCGCCTGCGTCAGCGCCTCCTGCGATATCATCCGCAGGAGACGTTGCAATTTGCGCTAAGGCGTCAGCAGGGAGCTGACCGTTTGCTGCGGCAATCGATGCTCAGCATGCTGCGAGATAGCTCACGTCAGCTAACGGCGCATATCCGTCAACTGGATGCGTTAAGTCCGCTCAAGGTGATGGGGCGGGGGTATAGCCTTGTTTATGACGAAACAGGCACGAAGCTGGTTAAATCATTGGCCCAGGTGGAGCTTGGGGACAAGATACGAGTGGCTATGACGGATGGAGAGTTAGATTGCCAAGTATGGGGCATGAGGGCGGAAGGAGCGGGTAAAGATGAAGAAGCAGGCGGAAAAGACTAACAGTCCGGCAGAACAGCCGGAGGTTAATTTCGAAGAGGCCATGCAGCAGTTGGAGAATATCGTCTCCGAGCTTGAGCGGGGCGATGTGCCGCTGGAGAAGGCAATAGACTTGTTCCAGCAGGGGATGCAGCTTTCGCAACTATGTGGACAGAAGCTGGCTGAGGTAGAGCGTAAAATCGAGATGATAGTCGAAGAGGACGGCGAAATTGCTAAGCAGCCGTTTCAGCCGCCGCTAGGCGAGCCAAGTGACTTCTGAACAGAGAGCGGGGATCTTCTTGCAGCAGCACAAGCAGACAGCATTAGATGAATATATGAATGAGGTTGGCCGTGCCGTGATATCCGGGCTGACCTCAAGCATTCCCGCAGCATGGGATGTTCCAGAGAACCTGCGGAAAGCGATGGAATACTCATTGATGGCAGGTGGAAAAAGATTGCGTCCACTGCTCGTCGTGGCTGCGGCGGAAGCGTTGGGTGGTAGCCGGGAAGCTGCCTTGCCCGTCGCCTGCGCCGTGGAAATGGTGCATACGTACTCACTGATTCATGACGACCTGCCCGCCCTGGATAATGATGACTTCCGTCGCGGCAAGCCAACCAGCCACAAAGTATTCGGTGAAGCGATGGCTATTTTAGCTGGGGACGGATTGTTAACGCATGCCTTCTACAGTGTAGTTCAAGCCGGAACCGAGCATGGCGTGCCGGCCGAGAATGTATTGGCCATCGTGCAAGAATTATCCCGCTTTGCCGGTCCTGCCGGGATGGTGGGGGGGCAGGTGGCTGATATGGAGGGGGAGCAGGGATTAACTGCCCTGGAGCAACTCCGATTCATCCATGAGCATAAGACGGGCGATTTAATCGTATTCTGTCTCAAGGCAGGCGGGCGCATTGCCTCTGCCACAGAAACTCAGCTTGAGGCCTTGGAACGCTTTGGCCGGGCTCTGGGTCATGCCTTTCAAATTCAGGACGATATTCTGGATTTAGTAGGCGATGAGGGCAAGCTGGGTAAGAAGACGCAAAGCGATATCAAGCAGGAGAAGGTTACTTATCCTTATTTCCTTGGTATTGATGGTTCTCGTGCGGAAGCGGATCGCCTTACCGTAGAAGCCAAGCAAGCCATTCAGTCAGCTTGTATTCCTTATCCTCAGCGTTTATTGGAAATCGCCGATTTTCTATTGTATCGCGATCATTAATCGATTTCTGATTTCGACAACATCGTCACCTATGGTATAATAAGGGCTATTATCAACATGAGATATTTGAGAAATCCATTTAAGGAAGCGGGGGATGGCTGTGCTGCTTTCACAAATTCATGAGCCTGCCGATCTGAAGAATTTGTCCCTGGAGCAATTGGAGCCGCTTGCTGCCGAGATACGTCAGTTTCTGATTGAGAAACTATCGGTAACCGGCGGACATTTGGCTTCTAATTTGGGTGTGGTGGAATTGACGATTGCCCTGCACTATTGCTATAACAGTCCGCAGGACAAATTTATTTTTGACGTGGGCCATCAGGCATATGTACATAAAATACTGACCGGCCGGATGGACCAATTTGACTCGCTACGCAAGCACGGAGGATTATGTGGCTTCGTGAAGAGGAACGAAAGCGAGCATGACGTATGGGAAGCCGGGCATAGCAGTACATCGCTCTCCGCGGCAATGGGGATGGCGCTGGCCAGAGATCTCAAAGGCGAATCCCATCGGGTGGTTGCTATGATTGGCGACGGTGCTCTGACTGGAGGGATGGCCTTTGAAGCCCTGAATCATATTGGGCATGAGAAGAAGGATCTGATGGTTATCCTCAATGATAATGAAATGTCTATTGCCCCTAACGTGGGAGCTATGCATAATTATTTGACCAAAATTCGTTCGGATCGTAATTATCTACGAGCCAAAGACGAAGTTGAACAATTGCTTAAGCGAATTCCGGCCATCGGGGGCAAGGTTGCCAAAACGGTGGAGCGGGTGAAGGATAGCCTGAAGTATTTGATGGTTTCGGGTGTGCTGTTCGAAGAGCTCGGATTTAAATATTTGGGACCTGTTGATGGTCATGATCTGCCTGGCTTGATTGAATCATTCAAGCAAGCGAACAACGTTAGTGGCCCCGTTCTGGTTCATGTGCTCACGACCAAGGGCAAAGGGTATCAGCCAGCGGAGAACGATTCACATAAGTGGCATGGTATTCCGCCTTATAAGATTGAATCGGGTCAGGTGCTTAAGGCTGTAGGTAATCCAATGTACACCGAGGTGTTCGGGCAAACGCTCATCAGCCTGGCTGAGCAGGATGAACGAATTGTGGCGGTAACGCCAGCCATGCCGGGTGGTTCGGGTCTTGTGCCCTTTGCGGAACGCTTCCCTGACCGCATGATTGATGTGGGCATTGCCGAACAGCATGCGGCCACAATGTGTGCGGCGATGGCAATGGAAGGAATGAAGCCGGTTTACGCGGTGTATTCCACCTTCATGCAGCGGGCATACGATCAGATTGTGCATGATATTTGCCGTCATAATGCCAATGTGATGTTTGCCATTGATCGGGCTGGATTTGTTGGCGCGGATGGTGAAACGCATCAAGGTGTTTATGATGTCGCGTTCATGCGTCATATCCCAAATATGGTGATGATGATGCCTAAGGACGAAAATGAACTGCGTCATATGATGAAGACGGCGCTTGAATATAACGAGGGTCCGATTGCATATCGATATCCACGTATCAACGTGCCTGGTGTTCCTTTGGATGAAGAATTAGTGCCGATTCCCATTGGGACCTGGGAAATGCTGCGTGAAGGAGAAAGCCTGACGCTGATCGCTGTAGGCCCTATGGTGCAAGTGGCTGAGGAAGCGGCAGAACTTCTGAAACGTGAAGGAATTTCAGCTTCTGTAGTCAACGCTAGATTCTTGAAGCCGCTGGATGGTGAGATGTTGGCAAAACTGGCGCAAATGGGTGGCAAGATGGTTGTGCTTGAGGAAGCCTCGCAGGCTGGAAGCTTGGGTAGTGCGATTCTGGAGCATTACGCTGACCAAGGAATTACTGGGATGGATATTACCCTGATGGGTGTACCGGATCGTTTTATCGAACACGGTAGTATTAAGGATCAGCTTGCAGAAGTGGGATTGACGGCAGAGGGTGTAGTGGAAGAAGTCCAGAAATTTCGTGCCAAGCAGCATTTGGCATATGGCAAGAAGGTAAACCCTTATTAAGTGAGGCAGACGGGAGATTGGCATGTCGGTATCCAAGGAACGACTAGACGTCCTGCTGGTGGAGCAGGGATTTTTTGAGAGCAGAGAGAAGGCCAAGGCTGCGATTATGGCCGGATTGGTATTTGGCGGACAGGAACGGCTGGAGAAGGCGGGGACCAAAATTTCTCGTGATACAGTGCTGTCGGTCAAAGGAGCAGTACATCCATACGTAAGCCGCGGAGGACTGAAGCTGGAGAAGGCCTTAAAGCGTTTTGACATCAAGCTTGGGGGCAGAACAATGCTGGATATCGGTTCCTCAACCGGTGGATTTACGGATTGCGCTTTGCAGCACGGAGCAAGCTATGTATACGCTATTGACGTTGGCTACAATCAACTTGACTGGTCGCTTCGTAACGATGAACGAGTCAATGTGAAGGAGCGGACTAATTTCCGCTATATGACACCGGAGGATCTGGACGGTCCTGTGCCTGATTTTGCGAGCATTGACGTATCCTTTATCTCGCTCAAAATTATTTTGCCACCCCTGCTAACATTGCTCAAGCGACCGGCGGATATCGCGGCGCTCATTAAGCCGCAATTCGAGGCAGGGCGAGAGAAAGTGGGCAAGTCCGGGGTGGTTCGTGATCCGAAGGTGCATCTGGAGGTATTGAACACAGTCCTTGGTTTTGCGGTGGAACATGGATTCAAAGTTGCAGGCTTGACGTTCTCACCTATCACCGGGGGCGAAGGCAATATTGAATTTCTGGCGCACCTTAGGCTGGAGGACGATACTTCAAATGAGGAAGCCGTGAATACAGGGCAACAGGCGAGTATACACGATATGGCTGCGGCAATTGTACGGGAAGCAGCGGATACCTTTACGGGAGGCTCATCAAAATGATGGGTCTTTTTTTGCCATATAGTATCTTGAAAAACGAACATAAGTTCCCTATAATATAGAAAAATGGCTGTTTATGTCTGTTGTTCTGAGATAAATTGAATGGTAAGCAGAAGGAGCTTTCCGCAGTTGCGTCGAAATAAGGGTTGAGGTGATTGCGGTGGGTGCGAACGCAGATGGTCTTCTCATGTTGCTGATTGCGGGAATTGGATTTTATCTATTGTATCGCGGCTTTCGTGTTTGGGTCCGTAAGCCGTTTACGTTAAGATCAGGCATCGGCTTTGAAATGAACGAGGAAATTCTGGAGCATCCTGCCGTAGAACTACTTGAACAAGCGGGCTATGAGGTGGTCAGCGATAAGCTGAAGGTGCCGCTTGCTTTCCGTGTCAATCGTGAGGTTGTGCACAGTCGCTTATTCATTGACTATATTGCGGTCAAGAACGGGGAATTCTATTTGGTAAGAACTGCACGGGAGCGTTTGTCCATTGAATGGACAGGCAGCGGTGTTCGCAGGGAATTACTGCCTTATTTACTGCTGTATCCCGAGTGCGCCGGTGTTCTATACGTAGATCCGGACCAGGGAGAATTGAAGGAAATCGTCCTCACGACGGACGAAGATGAAGAAGAAACAGCCTTAAAGGGCTTATGGAGGACAGAATGAAGGGTCAACGACAAATCAAAATTCGCGAAATTATCACGTCAAGGGAAATTGAAACCCAGGATGATCTGGTGGAAGCGTTGAGGGAGACTGGATATCAGGTGACGCAGGCAACAGTGTCACGCGACATCAAGGAATTAATGCTTATTAAGGTTCCTACGGATGATGGGCGATACAAATATTCCATGCCAACAGCCCAGCGCTATAACCCGGTACAGAAGCTGCAGCGCGCTTTGGTGGATAGCTTTGTCCACATCGATTACACCGGAAATCTGGTGGTCATGAAGTGTCTGCCCGGGACTGCGAATTCCGTAGCTGTACTGCTCGATAATATGGAGTGGCCGGATTTGCTGGGAACGATCTGTGGTGATGATACGATATTGCTGATTTGCCGAAATGAGGAGTACAGTGTTTTTGTGATCGGACAGATTATGGGGTACATATCATAACGGATTCGGTATAGGGGAGGAGTGCCTCGCATGTTGGTTCATTTGTCCATTCGCAATTTAGCGGTGGTTGAAGAAGTCGAGGTTTCATTTGGTTCCGGGTTTCACGTGTTGACAGGGGAGACAGGCGCAGGCAAGTCGATTATTATCGATGCTCTGGGTTTAATTGCTGGCGGCCGTGGCTCCGCGGATCTGATTCGCTATGGTTGCGATAAGGCAGAAATGGAGGCCTCCTTCGATGTGTCTGAGACACATCCGGTATGGTCTATACTGGAGGGACTAGGCATCACCGCAGATCCGGGGGAATTACTTATCGTCCGCCGGGAGATTAGCTTGCAAGGCAAGAGTGCAGCACGTATCAACGGACAATTGGTTAACCTGTCCATGCTGCGCGAAGTTGGCGGAGGATTAATTAACTTGCACGGTCAACATGAGCATCAGACGTTGCTTCGTCCCGAGCTTCATTTGGAACTGCTTGATGCTTATGGAGCGGATTCAATTGCTCCGGTCAAAGCAGAGTACAAGGCGACCTATAATGAATTTGTACGCATTGACAAGGAATATGATGAGCTACGCAATACTAGCCAGCAAGCACTGCAAATGCTGGATTTATATCGTTTTCAGCTAAATGAAATCGTCGCTGCCGAGTTAAAGCCCGGTGAGGATGAATGGCTTTTGGAAGAAAAGGTGAAACTATCCCACAGCGAGAAGATGATGGATTCGGTATCGAGTGCGTATGATTTGCTGTATGGTCCACATGGTCTCGACGCCATAGCTAAGGTGGTCTCCCGCTTGAACGAGGTGGCTGCTTATGACAGCAAGGGGGTCGGACCCCTTCTTGAACAATTGCAATCGGCGTATTATCAACTGGAGGATGCTTCGTTCGGACTTCGGAGCTATCGTGAGCACATTGAGTTTAATCCTGAGCGGCTTGATGAAGTAGATGATCGCCTTAACCTCATCTCTACCCTGCGTCGCAAGTATGGTGATGACATTGGCGGAATTCTGGATTACTACAATAAAATACGTCAGGAAACAGATGCGCTTGAGAATAAGGATGAGCGACTGGAGCAATTGCAGGCTCAGCGTGAGAAGCTGGGCTCCAAATTGTTGAAGCAGGCCGTTAAGCTGAGTACATTGCGACGCAAGATTGCTGCTGAGCTTGCTACGCAAATTGAAGGGGAGCTTAAGGACTTGCAAATGGGCCGGACGAGCATGCAGGTCAAGCTGTCATGGACCGAGGATCGTCAAGGGCTGGAGTGGGAAGGACGGCGGGTTCGTCCTGGCAAGAATGGTATTGATACGGCTGAGTTCTTAATTTCACCCAATCCGGGGGAGCCATTGCGTCCCTTGGGCAAAATTGCTTCAGGTGGGGAGCTATCGCGGATTATGCTGGCACTCAAGAGCATTTTTGCCCGCCACGAGCAAGTTCCGGTATTAATCTTTGATGAGGTGGATACGGGGGTTAGTGGGCGGGCGGCACAAGCCATTGCTGATAAGCTGGCACGCTTGTCGACGATGTGTCAGGTGTTTGCAATTACTCACTTGCCACAGGTCGCCTGTATGGCCGATCGTCAGTATCTTATTGAGAAGATTGTGGCCGATGGTCGGACGATGACTCAGGTTGAAGCCCTTGATGAAGCAGGTCGAGTGAACGAGTTGGCTCGGATGCTCGGAGGCGTAGAAATTACGGAGAAAACGCAACATCATGCCCAAGAAATGCTCAAGCTGGCGCAGGAACAAAAGGATGGTTTATTCCGTGCGGCACAATGATTGACAGTAATAAAACACCTGACCGGGGGTATCTTATAGGTACGCAATTGGCGACCACCTTTTCGTCAAGCGAAGAAGTTAAGGGAGCGTGACAGCCATTGAACCCGAACCTCAGGAAAAGAATGCTCGGTCTTTTTCTTGCCTTCTTCTTTTGTTTTATCGGTACGTCCGCCGCTGAAGGGCGTTTGCCTGCACTGCCGGATGAATTGCGCCTGTTCCAAGGGCAGGGGACACAGATCTCTTTAGCATTACCGGTACAAGCTGAAATTAGTGTGGACCGACCTGATGTCGTTCGATTGAACGATCAGGCCAACTCTTCCATGAAAGTATCCTTAGGGAGTCCACTCAAGCTCTCGACGCTTCAGAGCGGAGAAGCCAAGCTCCGTATGAAATTATTCGGTCAAATTCCTCTCAAGACGGTTAAGGTCAATGTCATTCCCGAGTTAAAGGTGATACCCGGGGGACAGACGATTGGGGTTAAGGTGAAATCCGCTGGCATTCTTGTCGTGGGGCATCATCAGGTACTTACCGAAGCGGATAAGGTTTCTCCCGGTGAGCAAGCTGGCATTCAAGCCGGCGATTTGATCACGCATATCAATGGGGTCAAGCTCAAGGATATAAGCGATGTGGCTAATACCGCAGCCGAAGCGGGCAAAAGCAAACGTCCAATGCAGATTACCTACAAACGAGGGGATAAAGAATTCAACACCTCGTTAAGTCCAGCCTTTGACAAGCAGGATAGGGCCTGGAGATTGGGCTTATACATTCGGGACTCCGCTGCCGGAGTTGGCACACTAACGTTCTATGCGCCCGATCAGGGGGTATATGGTGCGCTTGGACACATCATCACCGATATGAACACCCAGACCCCCATTGTCGTGGGGAGTGGTCAAATTCTGCAGTCCAGTGTCACCTCAATATCGAAAAGCGAAAGCGGAGAACCTGGCGAGAAACGAGCTCATTTTTTGAAAGAGGGAAAAACATTAGGCAATATTGAGCGTAATACACATTTCGGGATATTTGGCAAGATGTCGCAAAACCCGGAGCATAGCGTCTTCCAGAAGCCTGTTCCCGTCGCATTTGCCGAGGAAGTCAAGGAAGGTCCGGCGGAAATACTTACGGTGGTGGAAGGACAACGCGTAGAGCGCTTCAAGGTTGAGATCGTCCATGTATCCAAACAACATGCTCCTGAAACTAAAGGACTTGTCCTTCGTATCACAGATCCGCGTTTAGTTGAGAAGACTGGTGGGATCGTGCAAGGGATGAGCGGCAGTCCTATCCTGCAAAACGGCAAGTTAATCGGTGCAGTCACTCATGTATTTGTTAACGACCCGCGGTCCGGGTATGGTTGCTTCATCGAATGGATGCTCCAGGATGCCGGAATACTGAAGGGTCAATCAGAATCAACTCAAAATCTTAAGGCCAGCTAAATGCTGCCTTGAGATTTTTTTATGTTTCTGGTATGGTTGGGTCTCGACATCCATGAAGAAAAATCTGTATGCATTTGTCGAAAGGCTACGAACATCATCACTTTATGTAAATAAATAATTTATTATAACTTAATACCGTAAAAAAATAAAGAAAAATAATTTTCGACAGAAGGAATTTACTTTTGCATGTCGAATCCTTATTCTTGGGAAAGAGAAGAGCTTGAACACATTTATTTATTTTGAAGGAGGAAGTAGGCAGTGCATAAAATCGAAGTGTTGTTGGCGGATGATAATCGAGAATTTACGAATTTGCTTGCGGAATACATCTCGGAGCAAGACGATATGGTCATCTCAGGAATCGCATATAACGGAGAAGAAGTGCTGGAGATGATCGATAACGCGGCCAAGGTGCCGGACGTCCTGATCCTGGACATCATCATGCCTCATCTGGATGGACTGGGAGTGCTCGAACGAATACGTGACCTCAATCTGAATCCGCAGCCTAAAATCATCATGCTGACCGCCTTCGGTCAAGAGAACATCACGCAGCGTGCCGTTCAGCTTGGCGCTTCTTACTACATTTTAAAACCTTTTGACATGGAGGTTCTAGCCAATCGGATTCGCCAGCTTGTAGGCGTGCAAAGCCTGACGAGCGGTGGGGCATCAGCCTCATTCGTGAAATCCAACGTAGTTCCGCTCGGCAAAGGAAAAAATTTGGACGCAAACATTACATCGATTATTCATGAAATCGGCGTTCCTGCGCATATTAAAGGATATCAATATCTGCGCGAAGCCATTACGATGGTGTACAACAACATTGAGATTCTTGGGGCTATAACTAAAACGCTGTATCCTGCAATTGCCGAAAAATTCAAGACTACGCCTTCCCGTGTCGAACGCGCGATCCGTCATGCTATTGAAGTCGCATGGACGCGTGGCAACATCGACAGCATCAGCCATTTATTCGGTTATACCATCAACATCAGCAAGTCGAAGCCAACCAACAGCGAATTTATTGCCATGGTTGCCGACAAGCTTAGAATTGAGCATAAAGTTTCTTGAAAGGATGAGGAATAGGGTTGGGCTAATCGCCTTACTCTATGCCTCTAAATATCTACAGTAAATATGGATAGATTTTGCTCCTTTATTTGGTTAGGCTACATAACCAGTAAAGGAGCATTTTCTATGACTGATTTTGAATTTCAAATTAATCAATTTGTGAAAAACAGCAAATATCTAAAAATAAACTACACGGCTTCGTTAGCACATTTCTGTCCTTTCCATGTCCTTTTACCGACCGCAATTAGGCCGATGAATGCCCCCAAGCTTCTTATAGAATGAACGTAGCAGGACAGGAACTTGCTGCGAATTATAAAGAGCGGAGGTATTTATTCATGGCAAAAACAGATTGGACATTAACGGACACAGTAGAGCCGGAGGATATTAATGATATTGGACAGGAAATTAATCAGCTACAAGAGGAAATTAGGGATCGTCTAGATACCGCTGATACATCCCCGATTACTTTGCAGCCGGGCTTACAGGTTATTCAGGCGGAGCGGGATGCGCGGTTTAAGTTGGGGCAGATCGAGGGGAAAACGGAAATCAACGGTCAGGGCCGTACAGGATTAATTGGAGTGGAGTCTCCTTATGTAATTAATACATCAGGTAATCTGCTGCCGCCGTTTTATGAGTGGAGTACTGGCTATCCACAGTCCTACAGGATTCAGGAACCATACACCATTGTTCAGATAAATCCGGAACTCCCGTTTATATCCAGATATTATACAGTGCCTGTTCCGCAAGGAGGTCAAACTTACACGTGGTCATTTATTGCTGAAGAATTGGGGGCGTATGGCGCGGGTTGGGGAGTTCCTAAAGATGGAACAGATCCGGTGTTGATATTTGCAGGTATAGGACAAGGGAGTTCGGGGTATGTAGCTTACACATTCACCGTCCCAGATGAGTATAAAGAAATTCAGTTAGGATTTCTTAATGATGAGGTTGGCGGTACGTTTACCTTTAAAAACCCGATGCTTACCAGCGGCCCCGACCCACAGCCATTCGCGCCACAACGGAAGTCCATGCTTGCCTTTGATACGGTGTTACACTCTAACCCAGCGGACGGAACCGAACCGGATATACTGTTTGAAAAAAACGGAGAGTACCAGAAGCTGGCTAAATGGAAGAAGGTTGTATTGGATGGGACGCTAAATTGGTTGTTTGGCTCACGTTTTAGCGGGTATAAGACAGTCCGTGTCATATCCTTAGCCGCAGATTCGAAGACGACTCTTCCTGATGTTACTAAATACACGGGCACTCGATTACTTAAAACTACTAATCAGCCCGATTGTAGCTGGATCGATTTGTCAAACGGAGCATTATACCTTGGTATTTCGAGCATAGACAGCGGATGGGGAGACGACTACACACCTACTAAAGACGAAATTAAAGCTTATTTCAACGGGTGGAAGATGTACGATGGATCAGAGGGCGCGGATTCCATATACAACGGCACGGGGCCAAAATGGTGGGCCTATAGAGTAAACGGGGTATTTATGGAAGGTACAAACGTCTTGCCAACTACGAAATCGCCCGTTTGGACTCCGTACAATCTGCTATACCGCCTAGCCAAAGAAACCATTGAACCCGTAGTAACAGAAGGTTCCTTGCTACTGTCCAAAGGTGATAACATGGTAGAAGTAGGTACTGGGATTGTACTGAGGGAGAGTGTCAAGCCTCAGGAGAGTCCAAATTACTATAATGTAAACGCCTCATCCTTGCCACAAGGAAAACTGAACAAAGCGGTGTGGCGATATCTGGACGTCTATAAATCAAATCAAAAAGAGAAGTGGGAATTTGTCTCAGAGAATTATAACGGAATCGGTTTTGTCCGTTTGCCCATCGCTCTATACAACCCGTCCGAATCCTATAGCGTCACCTACATTAAGCTTGATAAATCACCAATCCAACCAATTACAGGCACATTGTCCGTAAATGAGAAAGCGCAGATTAGCGACTTGACCGCAGGTGTGACAGAGGCATTACAGCGGGTAAGCGTGGTAGAGCAGAAGAAAAAGGAGAAAGATGTTTCTTCTCCTGAATGGATTACGCCGACGCTACTGAATGGATGGGTATCACATTCAGCGAATTTTCCCAAAGCTCAATATTATAAAGATTCTAACGGAGTTGTCCATGTAAGGGGCTTTATTAAGGATGGGACAACATCAGGTGTATTGTTTGTTTTGCCTAATGGCTATCGACCTGATTTGTGGCTAGCCCAGCCAGTTATATCGTATGACGGGACAAATGTTGCGCCGGGTACGGTCAACATAAAATCCAATGGTGAGATACAGATCGCCGTTAATGTTAAAAATACCTGGCTTAGCCTTGAAGGCATCTCATTCCTCGCCGAACAATAAGGAGGCATCACATAAAAACCATACCTAAAAAGTAAATAAAAAAGGCTTTTACATGTAAGATTAACTAGTGGACGATATCCTTTGTGGTGTCGTTTTTTTATACTGATGTATCGAAGTCGGTGTTTTACTGAAGGTCTACTTTGGGTTATTCCAGTACGGGTATATAGATTAAATCTAGCTTAGTCGAAATGCTGAATAAAACCAACTAAATAAACTCAGATACCTTGTTTAATTTGACAAGCACACTTTCTAAGGTTGTCCTATTTGTTTATGGAGTGAAAAAATTGATAATATACTTGAGGATAAAAGCCCAATTATACAAATCAACAATTCTGTAGAATTTAAATTGGGAGATACCGTCCAAGATGTCGACGAATAACCTTCATCCCCTCTTGCAGAGTGGACTTGAAGGTTATTTTGCCAATCCAGAGTCTTTGCTCATTAGATTTAAGTCTTAAGCTCAACCTTCACGCTGCAACAAGCCCACCAATTCTTCCAGCAGCTCACGCTGTTCGGGGTGGTGGGTCATGAGGGTCTTGAACAGAGGGATGGCCTCACATAGCAATATGTAGCTGAAATAATAATAGCTCAGAAAGGCCTGGGAATCGTACCCTCTCGGCTCATCCTTTTCCCATTCCCATTCACTTTCCTCTTCGTCCAGTGGCCATAAATAACGTTCATTAAGCAACTCGTCTAGGGAAGTGACGGCCCGTTCAGGATTCATTTCTTTCAGAGGAATTACAGATGCTACGGCTTTATATAAGTGCAATTCTTCCATGCTCAATTGTTCCGAGGGTTGCTCGGCCAGCCTGTTCAGAAGGATAAGCAATACCCATGGGGTCACTTGCCATAAGGTGCTCTGGTGCTCGATGAGGTTTGTTAATCGGTGATATTGCTTCGCCTCAATCAAGGCAGGGATTTCTGTTCCTTTACCGTAGGCGGTCGTCAGACGATGCCATGGGATATTGTCTATGCTCATGCTGGATGTCATGCTCTGGACCTCCTTGTGTGTGGGCTTTTCCCGAATATAGACCTATTTTATAGCGTGGGTCCAAGCTTGACAATCCTGGATCACAAGATTATTCTTTGCATGAGCATGTAATCATATTGACTGTTGATATATTGGAAAGGGGAACCCTTGGTGAAGAAAGAGGTCCATCATTTGTTAAATCCGGACATTTTGGAGCAGGTTTCAACCATCTTCAAAACGTTGTCCGATCCAACCCGGATCAGAATCCTTCATTTGCTTTCAGAAGAGGAATGCTCCGTGACTCATATCTCGGAAGTGTTAGGGTTATCACAATCCGCAGTTTCGCATCAATTAAGCCTGCTGCGTAACTTAAGGCTGGTGAAATTTCGCAGAGAAGCTAATACGGTATATTATAGCTGTGACGATGAGCATGTCATTTCGTTGCTGACCCAAGCCGTTGAGCATGCGGCATGCAAGCATTAGAATGTTGAGAGAGGAAATGAATAGCATGACGAACGAGTTTGACTTGTCTGCGTACCGCGATAAGCTGGAGCAGGCGACACTAGGGGATAATGATCAGCAATGGGTTCAGGAACTTTTAGAGCGTCTTGAACAGGTAACGGCGGAGAATCTTAGGCTGCGAAAGGCGTTGCTGCGCGTGTCAGGACAGAGCGGAACACGGATGTCAACCAAGCTGAAGGATGCATTATACGAATAAAACAGAAAAACCTCTTCCGCCGAATGCTTGGGGCAAGAGGTTTATTTATTTACATGTATTTAAGTTCAAGTATGTTCAAATTTAAGACTCCGGGGAATTTTCCTCCACCGCGCCTTGCTTATCGCGAAATCGGGGTCCTAAATAATTGCGCTTGCGGTCACGGAAGAAGATCCAGCCTCCTAGGAAACCGGCACCAGCAACAAACAGGACGAAGCCCAGTCCAAATTCCAGCCAATCAAAGGTGACACGGCTGAGAGCATCGTTGCCGTGGTCGGACATATAGTCGAACAAGGCGTCCTTCATCTTCAAAAAACCCGTCATTGCTGCAATACCGGGTAGAACCAGGATGAGGATAGCAATGAATCTTGATAGTTTTAGCTTCATAAGAGAATCGTCCTTTCTACCCGTAAGCTTAGATTGAGATGACGGCTAGAAATATCATACCTATTTCACCCAGGAATGTCCATGGCTGGTTCGGCTTTTGAAATCATAGAGAAACAGGTTAAAATAAGAATGTACTTCATAGTAAGAACTCATAAATGAATAATCATAATTTAGCATATTGATAGATGGGTGGAGATGGTTAAATGACAATTACATGTGATGTAGCAGTATTAGGCGGAGGCACCGGAGGATACATAGCGGCGATTCGTGCGGCGCAGTTGGGGAAAGAAGTCGTTATCATTGAGCAGGACAAGCTGGGAGGTACCTGTCTGCATCGGGGCTGTATTCCAAGCAAGGCTCTACTGCGGAGCGCCGAATTGTATGCCCAAATGAAGGATAGCGTTAGCTTTGGTATTGAAGCGGGAGAAGTGACCTTGGTATTCCCGAAGGTTCAGGAGCGGAAGCAAGGGATCGTGGATCAACTTCATAAAGGGGTACAATATTTGATGCGTAAGCATCAGATTCGTATCATCGAAGGGAAGGGACGAGTGATTGGTCCCTCCATCTTCTCACCCAAGAGTGGTGCGGTAGCTGTTGAATTAGCAGATGGCGAAATGGAAACCGTTGTCCCGACGAATCTGATTATTGCGACTGGCTCAAGACCGCGCACATTGCCGGGCTTAACGCCAGATGGTATTCATGTTCTCAGTAGTGACGAAGCTTTGCAACTGGAGGAGTTACCCGGCTCCATCCTAATTATCGGGGGCGGGGTCATCGGTGTGGAGTGGGCTTCACTGCTAAGCGACTTCGGTGTGGAGGTGACACTGGTAGAGGCAGCGGATCAACTCCTTCCAGCAGAGGACAAGGACGTGGCGCGTGAATTACAGAAGCAGTTACAGCGTCGAGGCGTTAAGGTAATCACAGGTGTGTCCGTAGAACCTGAGACGTACGAGGTCAAGGAAGGGCGTGTACATATCTCTGCCCGCCAAGGGGGAGAAAGGTTGGAGCTATCCGGTGACAAGCTGTTAGTTTCCGTGGGGCGTCAGGCCAACGTGGAGAACATTGGTTTGGAGAATACGGATGTAGGTTTAGAGCGTGGTTTCATTCGGGTAAATGAGCATATGCAGACGACCGAACCGCATATTTATGCCATTGGAGATTGTATCGGTGGGTTGCAGCTTGCTCATGCGGCCAGTCATGAAGGGCTGACGGCAGTGAATCATTTGGCCGGGGAGACGGCTTATGCTTATCAAGAGAGCCAGGTGCCACGTTGTGTATATACACGACCGGAGGTAGCTTCAGTGGGCATCACAGCCAAGGAGGCCGAGGCTAAGGGACTGGAGATCAACATCGGTAAAGTCCCGTTCTCCGCGATTGGCAAGGCATTGGTTCACGGGGAAACGGACGGCTTCGTCAAGATAGTAGCCGATGCCCGTACGAACGATATTTTAGGCGTGCAAATTATTGGTCCCCATGCTACGGAATTGATCGGTCAGGCTGCGTTGGCACAGCTTCTCGATGCTACACCTTGGGAGATTGGACAAGCGATATTTGCCCATCCGACCTTGGCGGAAATTATCGGTGAGGCGGCTTTGGCTGTAGACGGGCAGTCTTTAAATACTTGATTCTGGAGTTAACGTTTTCCTTTTCGCACAAAAGCGGTTATAATAAACTTATTCCAAGTCTTAGTACCTGGTTTTAAGATTAGGTGAGAAATACCCAATTAAAGGAGGTAACTCCCATGAATGCGAAAAGTTCAATTCAAACAAAATCAAAGCACGAGCAACTCGGTTTATCGAATGCTGAAGTGGTTGAGATGTACAAATATATGGTGATTGCGCGCAAATTCGATGAGCGCAATATGCTCTTGCAGCGAGCGGGGAAGATCAACTTCCACGTCTCCGGCATCGGTCAGGAGACGGCACAGGTGGCAGCCGCCTTTGCTTTGGATCGAGAGCGGGATTATTTCCTCCCGTACTATCGCGATTATGGCTTTGTCCTGGCGGCGGGGATGTCACTGACAGAGTTAATGTTATCGGCCTTTGCCAAGGCGGATGATCCTAATAGCGGTGGCCGACAAATGCCAGGACATTTCGGAAGCAAGCGCCTGCGTATCGTAACGGGGTCAAGTCCGGTGACGACGCAGGTTCCCCATGCGGTTGGGATCGCACTTGCCGCCAAGATGAAGAAGCAGGATATCGTTTCGTTCGTTACCTTTGGCGAAGGTTCCAGCAACCAGGGAGATTTCCACGAAGGACTTAATTTTGCCGGGGTGCAGAAGTTGCCGGTGATTTTTATGTGTGAAAATAACCAGTATGCCATCTCCGTTCCCGTCAAGAAGCAATTAGGGGGACGTGTGTGTGACCGTGCGCAAGGTTATGGCTTCCCAGGCATTCGCGTAGACGGTAATGATGCTCTTGAAGTCTACCGGGTAGTGAAGGAAGCGCGGGAGCGGGCTTTACGTGGAGAAGGGCCAACTTTGGTTGAAGCGATGATGTACCGTTTGTCCCCGCATTCCACATCCGACAACGATCTGGCTTACCGGACCAAGGAAGAGGTTGACGAGAACTGGAAGAAGGACGGCATTCCGAAGCTGAAGGCTTATCTGGTGGAAGCCGGCTTGTGGAGCGAAGAGCAGAATGAAGCCTTGTTCAAGGAGATCAACCAGCAGTTGAAAGAAGCGGTGGAAGCGGCTGACAATGCGCCGTTCCCTAAGCCGGAAGATACGTTGTTGCATGTGTATGCCAGCGAAGGGGAGGGGCAATAATCATGCCGGTTATGGAATATATCGACGCGATTCGCCTGGCCATGAAGGAAGAGATGGAGCGGGACGAAAATGTGTTTGTATTAGGTGAAGATGTCGGGCTCAAGGGTGGCGTATTTACAACGACAAAGGGCCTGCAGGAGCAATTCGGAGAAGCGCGAGTCATCGATACGCCTTTGGCCGAGTCAGCCATTGCCGGAGTAGCCATCGGCGCCGCAATGTATGGACTGAAGCCGATTGCTGAGATGCAGTATTCGGATTTCATGCTGCCAGCGACGAACCAAATTATCAGCGAAGCAGCCAAGATCCGCTATCGCTCCAATAATGATTGGCAATGCCCGGTTGTAGTTCGTGCTCCGATTGGTGGTGGAATATTTGGCGGACTGTATCATTCACAATGTCCGGAGTCCATCTTCTTCGGAACACCGGGGCTCAAGATTGTGGCTCCTTATTCGGCTTATGATGCCAAGGGCTTGTTGAAGGCGGCAATTCGTGATCCCGATCCCGTACTTTTCTTCGAGAACAAGAAATGCTACAAGTTAATCAAAGAGGATGTTCCAGACGACGATTATGTGGTACCCATTGGTAAGGCAAAGGTACTGCGCGAAGGCTCTGATATTACGGTAATCAGCTACAGCCTGCCACTGCATTTTGCTATGCAAGCCGCTGAGGAGCTGGCGTCAGAACAAGGCGTAAGCGCACATATTCTTGATCTTCGCACCTTGCAGCCGTTAGACCGCGAAGCTATTGTAGAGGCGGCTCGTAAAACAGGGAAGGTGCTTATTATCCATGAGGATAACAAGACCGGGGGCATTGGTGCCGAAGTGTCGGCGATCGTGTCCGAAGAGTGCTTGTTTGAACTGGATGCGCCAATTCAGCGTCTTTGTGGTCCTGATGTACCCGCGATGCCGATCAGCCCGCCGATGGAAAAATTCTTTATGCTTAGCAAAGACAAGGTCAAGGAAGCCATGCTTCAATTGGCGCTTTATTAATTAGGGAGTGAGCCATAATATGCCATCCAATAAAACGTTAACCGATGTTGTCATGCCACAACTTGCTGAATCACTCGTGTCGGCTACCATTGGGAAATGGTTAAAACAACCGGGCGATCCGGTGGAGCAATATGAGCCAATCTGCGAAGTCATTACCGATAAAGTGAACGCCGAAATTCCTTCAACGCTGGATGGAGTAATGGGCGAACTGTTGGCCAAGGAAGGCGAAGAGGTGCAGGTAGGTGTGATTATCTGCCGTATTGAAACGTCTTCAGTATCGTCGGCCGCTGGTGAATCGAACACTGAAGTGACTGCTTCTGTCAGTAGCACCACTCAGGCTCCTGTGGTACAAGCATCGGAGCCAGAAGGCGCGCAGCGTAGTCGTTATTCACCGGCTGTCCAAACGCTGGCTGCCCAGCATGGATTGGACCTGCGCCAAGTTCCCGGTACTGGCTTGGGAGGACGGGTGACTCGGAAGGATGTGCTGACGTTTATAGAGCAGGGAGGTCAGGCCAGCACAGGAACTGTGGCGGTCGCTTCTAGTTCAGCGCCTACGCCTGTGCAACCGAATGTCGCACCTATGGCAGCCGTATCGGCAGCCTCATCGGAACCCGTACGCAACTCCGGTCTCCATCTGACGGAAAGTCCATCGATTCCAACGATTGAAGTTGAGCATGGAGACCGATCTGAGTATTTTATAGATGTAACCCCTATTCGCAACACGATTGCCACACGGATGCGTCAGAGTGTCTCTGAGATACCGCATGGCTGGATGATGATTGAGGTGGATGTGACCAATCTGGTTCAACTGCGCAATAAGATTAAGCAGGAGTTCAAGCAAAAGGAAGGCGTGAACCTGACTTATCTGGCCTTTCTTATGAAAGCGGTCGTCGGTGCAATCAAGGATTATCCGATTATGAATTCCGTCTGGGCGGTAGATAAAATTATCGTCAAGCGTGATATTAATATCTCACTTGCTGTGGGTACGGAGGACTCTGTACTGACCCCGGTGATCAAGAAGGCCGACCAGAAGAACATTGCCGGACTCGCTCGGGAGATTGAGGAGTTGGCGAGTAAGGTTCGTGCAGGCAAGCTGAAACTGGATGATATGCAAGGCGGGACATTTACGGTGAACAACACGGGTTCCTTCGGTTCCATCCTGACACAACCGATTATCAATTATCCGCAAGCGGCCATATTGACCTTTGAATCCATTGTGAAACGGCCAGTAGTCATTAACGATATGATTGCAGTCCGTTCTATGGCTAACCTCTGTCTCTCACTGGATCATCGGATTCTGGACGGAGTCATTTGTGGACGCTTCATGCAGCGAGTTAAGGAAAACATGGAAAGCTATTCACTCGATACCCAAGTCTATTAAATTTGGCATGGCGAGGGCGAGAGCCTGCTGCCTAAATTCCTATCAAAGAGGCGAGCGCAATGAGCGATAACGGCTTGAAAATCTGCTATTATCCGACGATGGAGTACGGAGAAGCATGGGAATTGCAAAAACGACTTGTCAAAGAGATCGATGAAGGACAGCAGCAGGAGCACCTGCTGCTGCTTCAGCATCCACCGACCTATACGATCGGCTCCCAGCGTCATCCTGAGCATTTGCTACTTAGTCCCGAGCAACTTCAGGCACAAGGCATTGCTGTGTTTGAAATTGATCGTGGCGGGGATATTACATACCACGGACCTGGTCAGCTAGTTGGTTATCCTCTGTTGAAGCTGGATGCAGGGCAAGGCCTGGATTTGCACGGCTACCTGCGACAATTGGAGCAGGTCATTATTAATTATTTGCATTCCTTTGGAATTGAAGGGTCGCGAAAACCGGAATATACCGGTGTTTGGGTAGGGGATGTCAAGATATGTGCGATTGGCGTGAAGTTTAACAAATGCCGTCGTAGTAGAGGGTTTATTACAAGCCATGGGTTTGCTTTTAACGTGAAGTCAGGTATTCAGAATGCGGGCTTTCGGGGAATTGTGCCATGCGGCATTCAGGAATATGGAGTGACATCGCTAGAGGACGTTACCGGTCAGACGTTTAGTGTGAGGCAGGTGGCACGGGAAATCGTGCTTTATTTTAATGAGTTATTTAAGCTTGAAGGAGCATTCAAAGCCGCAGGCAATGAGTAGATTGGGGCCGCGGCTTAGCAGGCTTATCGCATGAACAGGGGCTCCAGGAACGCAAGCAGTGTGGAAGCCACCATGGCAAACAGCATCAGATATACAACAAGTCTCATCCATTTTTTACGCATAACGGTACTCCTTTATATTCACGTTAGATATTGTCCTTATTATCATATCGTAAAGAAGAAAGTGAGGAAAGTCCAATGATCAATCCGAACAGATTAATCCAGCAATTTCTGGAGCTGGTGCAAATTGATAGTGAAACCAAGCATGAGCGGCAAATCGCCGACGTGTTAACTCATAAATTTACTGCACTGGGACTTGAGGTGGTCGAAGATAACTCTCAGGCAGAAACTGGACACGGTGCCGGCAATCTGATTGCTACCCTTAAGGCGAGTGAGGGCGTGTCTGCTGATCCGTTCCTGTTCTCGTGCCATATGGATACGGTAACGCCGGGCAAAGGCGTGAAGCCTATCGTCGGTGAGGACGGCTGGATACGCAGTGACGGGACGACCGTACTTGGTGCCGATGACAAAGCAGGGGTAGCGGTATTGTTGGAGCTGATTAGAACCATTCAGGAGCAGCAAATCCCCCATGGTCCCATCCAGTTCGTTATCTCCGTTGGTGAAGAGTCCAGCTTGCGCGGGGCGCGAGCTCTGGAGACCAAGCATATCAACGCCAAATTTGGTTATGCCATCGATACGGGTGGTGAAGTGGGAACGATCTGCGTTGGAGCTCCTACACAAGCCAGCGTGAAAATCGAAATTTTCGGAAAAGCGGCACATGCCGGTGTCAATCCCGAAGATGGAATCAGTGCTATTCAAGTAGCGGGCAAAGTGCTGGCGCGGATGAACCTAGGGCGCATTGATCATGAAACCACAGCCAATATCGGCAGGTTTGAAGGTGGCGGAGCTACTAATATTGTACCGGATCATGTGATTCTGTACGGGGAAGCTCGCAGCATGTCCCAGGAGAAGGTAGAGAAGCAACTTGGCGAAATGAAGGAAGCGGTAGAGGCGGTCTGCCGTGATTACGGAGCCAAGGGTGAATTCCACAGTAATATTGTGTATCGCGCTTTCCGCGTCTCTGAGGCAGATGCTGTGTTGAAGATTGCCCAAAAGGCGGCATCGGCTCTTGGCTTGTCAGGGACGACCTTCACGACGGGTGGAGGTAGCGATGCCAATGTATTCAACGGTATAGGCATTCCCACCGTCAACTTGGCGATTGGCTACGAGGATATTCATACGACGAAGGAAAAAATTAAACAGGACGATATCGTGAAGACGGCGAAATTTGCCCTGGAAATCGTTCGTAAATCCGTAACTGTCTAAACGTTAAATATTATTGCTTGACATAAAGCCCGGTGCATTTTTTGCGCCGGGCTTTTGTTGAGAGGCGGCTTCTTCTAATGCCAGCAAGTCCAGAGCAATCTCATGCTGACGAACGGTTCGTCTGCGTTCTCGCGCCAGAGCAGCGTGTTCGCCAGCCTGATTCTTGAACGAGTTCCAGCATATGATGGCACTCCTCGATATATTTGGCGATTTTCTCTTCTTCTGCCTGCGAGGGATGATAGAGCTCCACTCGCCGCTCAAGATGGGTGATGGCTTGTCTTAAATGACAGGCGGCAGTCCCGAATCTGGCCGCGGCGAAGTCGGGGTTTTGTTCGGCAATGGCTTCGAGAATTGGCGCAGCTTCGCTGAATCGCTCTTCCTCATAACAGATGTCTGCCCAGATGAAGGCCAATTCCAGATAGGGAGGATGGGGCTCCCGCAGCAATGAAGGTTTTAGCTTAAGCAGCTTTTCCTTGGCAAGCAAGGTATAACCTGCGTGGTATAAGGCTTGTACGAACAGACTGAATTCATAAGGATCGCTGTCATGAATGAACTGTCCGGCCAATTCAGGTTGGCCTGCGACGACAGCCTCGGAGATTAGCTCATGTAGACGATGAAGACTTGGAGATGGTGTTGGTTCCAAAGGGCCACGCATATTAACGCCCCGCTTGGGAGCGGCTACAAGGGGCAGCTTGCCGCGTACGAATGAACTCAGATAGAGGAACGGCGCCTCCAGCCTCCTTCATCCATTGGGATAAGAGAATGCGAATTTGCCAAGCCTTTCCTTGGGCATGAACGCGGTCTTGAGCGATATAACTTTTCATGAGCTCCTGGGCTCCTTTCTCGGACGAGTTTGTTATAATAACAACATATGTCCGAGCGGGACAAGTTATGAGCCATATTTGAACGCTTTAAGCGCTTTGTAGAAGTAGTTCAAAAAGTCGTCTTCCCAGGACGGAGTTATTCAAGGAGTATATTCGGGCTTCGAATCTTGAATTCAGCCGGGCCTAGCATATGCTTCCGTAGTATGTTTCTTACAGAAACATTTGAGTTGCTCACGTACCCATGCTTCCGAAGTCGTTTTCTCCGAAAACGTGCAGCTCCGCTACTCAGTCCCTGACTTCATCCAACTCAAGCGTTTTGAAAAAACGCACATCGGAAGCATAAGCTTTGGTCCTGCTAACCCGACTTTTTGAACTCGCACTTGTAAATTAGGGAGGAATCATGCTATGACAGACAAGGATCAATTAACAGAAACAACCGTGTCTACACAACCGATATTCAGCGGCAAGATCATTTCCTTGCAGATTGATACGGTAACGCTGCCAGACGGAACGACAGCCACACGGGAGGTTGTTAAGCATCCAGGGGCTGTGGCTGTACTGGCTATACATGAAGGTCGCCTTCTGCTGGTTGATCAGTACCGTCAGGCTATGGGACGCTGTGAATTAGAGATTCCGGCTGGCAAGCTGGAGCAGGGGGAAGACCCTCAAGAGGCAGCGGCACGTGAGCTGCAGGAGGAGACTGGGTTTCACAGCAGCAAGCTTACCCATTTGCATTCCTTCTACACCTCTCCCGGTTTTGCAGATGAGATCATTCATTTATATCTGGCGGAAGATTTGGTAGCCGGAGAGATGGCTTTGGATGAGGATGAATTTATTGAATTGTATGAGGCGACGCCCGAGCAAGCACTTGCCTATATCACAGAAGGTCGCATCGCTGACGCCAAGACCATTCTGGCAGTATATATTTGGCAAGCACGATTGGCGCAGAAGGCAGCGGATTTGGTCAAATGAGTGCTCAATTAGATACTATATTTGCTGATTTGCACATTCATATCGGGAGGACCGCAAAGGGAGCTCCTGTCAAGATCAGCGGCAGCAAGGACCTTACGTTTGCCGGTATAGCGAGAGAGGCGGCCGAGCGTAAAGGAATCGGGCTGGTCGGCATCATCGATTGCCAATCTCCAGGTGTGCAGGAGGACATTGAAGACGCTCTCCGTCACGGAGATATGCAGGAGCTCACAGACGGTGGAATCACCTATCAGGGGACTACGCTACTGCTCGGCAGTGAGCTGGAGATTCGTGAGCCCGGCATGGGTCCGGCGCATGTGCTGGCTTTCTTCCCACATTTGGAGACCATTCGTGGATTCACCGAGTGGCTGAGCAGCAGGATGAAGAATGTTAACCTGAGCTCGCAGCGTGTGTACGCTCCGGCCAAGCTGCTGCAGGAGGAGGTTATCGCCCGGGGTGGGCTGATGATACCTGCTCATATCTTCACTCCCCACCGCAGCATCTACGGAAGTTGTGCGCCGCGGATGGCGGACGTGCTGGACCCGGCGCTTATTGAGGGCGTAGAATTGGGGCTTAGCGCGGATACGGAGATGGCCGGACTGCTAAGCGAGCTTGACCCACATACCCTCCTGACCAATTCGGATGCACATTCCCTGGGGAAAATCGGCCGGGAGTACAATGAGCTTCGGCTCAAGGAGGCCAGCTTCACGGAGTTTGTCAAAGCGCTACGGCGTGAGGATGGTCGGCATGTGGCTGGCAACTATGGGCTGAATCCAAGACTCGGGAAATACCACCGAACCTATTGCAGCGGATGCAGCTATATCATAGACGAAGCAGAGGCAACGATTGAACGTTGTCCTTACTGCGGCAGCCTTAAGTTAGTGCGCGGTGTGCTTGATCGCATTCGCTCCATCGCGGATCGACAGGAGCCAAGCGTGCCGAATCATCGTCCGCCGTATCATTACCAGGTGCCGCTTGAATTTATTCCCGGTCTCGGCCCGGCCAAGCTTGAATTATTGCTGCAAGCCTTCGGCACGGAAATGAATATCCTGCACCGGGTGCCGGAAGAGAGTCTTGCAGATCAGGTTGGACCGATCCTGGCGGGGCAGATTGCCGCTGCACGCAGCGGTCGGCTTGAGCTGGCTTCCGGCGGCGGTGGTGTATACGGCAAAGTCGTGAAATCTTAAGATAGCGGGGGAAATGCGCATAGGGAGCCAGGCTTGTTCATAGTTTTAAGGTAGGAACCAAAACGAACAAGCAAGGAGGCTCGTTATGCTACAACCCATTCGCCATACACTTAAGGATCAAACCCCGTTATACGTGTTCGTTTCCGTCCTGTTTCTGATGGGCGTCGTTTTTGGCGCATTGATGGTGAATGCTTTGACCTTGGAGCAACAACAGGATATATCTCGTTATCTCGGCGATTTTTTTCTCTCCATACATGAAGAAGGCGCAGATTTTCAGCCAATGACATTTTGGAGTGTGGCCGCCTTGCACTTAAAATGGCTGGGCTTAATCTGGCTGCTTGGTTTATCGGTGATTGGATTGCCCGGCATTCTAATTCTGGATTTTCTAAAAGGGGTACTGATCGGCTTCACCGTCGGTTGCCTGGTGGGACAGTATACGTGGAAGGGACTTCTGTTCGCGCTCGTATCGGTTGCCCCGCACAATCTGGTTGTTATTCCGGCCCTGCTGATTGCCAGTGTGGCTGCAATTGGCTTCTCCCTGGGCATCATTCGTTCTCGCGTCTTGATGAATCGCAAGGGTCAGGCAGCCAGGCCCTTCTTATCTTATACGGGGCTTACACTGGTGATGGCGGCGGTGCTGCTTGGTATTTCCTCCTTCGAAACCTGGGTGACGCCTGTGCTAATGGGCTGGGTAGCCCCCATGCTCTGAGCCAGAAGGGTGGACCCGGTGCGGCTGTAGTAAAATGTTTGACTTTGTTGATTAACTCCCCCTATAATGAAGGAAGTGGTCGTAGAACTTTTTTTGGATGTGCGGCATGGCTGGGGGAGGGAGAACATGGAAGCTAAGATCGATAAAATCAAACAACAATTACAATCCCACGGTTACAAATTGACGCCCCAGCGGGAAGCTACGGTACGCGTATTGCTTGAAAATGAAGACGATCATCTCAGTGCGGAAGATGTTTTCATGCTCGTTAAAGACAAGGCTCCTGAAATTGGGCTGGCCACCGTTTATCGTACGTTGGAATTGCTTAGCGAACTCCATGTGGTGGAGAAGATTAATTTCGGCGACGGGGTTGCTCGTTACGACTTGCGCACGGATACAGCAAAACATCACCATCACCACTTGATCTGCGTGCAGTGTGGGGCGATGGATGAGATTCGCGAGGATTGGCTGGGTCCGCTGGAGGAACGTCTGGAGAAAGAATTCAACTTTACGGTGCTGGATCACCGACTGGACTTTCAGGGGATTTGTTACCGCTGTAAGGACAAGAACAATGATTCGTCGGGACCTGGAAATAAGAAATAAATGATGGAAGCAGAGCTCCATACGGCCTCATGCCGTAAGGAGCTTTTTACGTTCTACTGGTGGAGAATGCACTAGACGGCATACTCATAGCCCTCTATTTATATACTTGAGATATGGAGTGTCCAAGCCATACTTACCGGGCCCCCATATTGAAGGAGAGGGTGAAGCCAGATGGTCATTTCACTTCGTAAGTGGCTGCGGAGCGCTAAATATTTGCTCCTGTTCATTGCGCTCGCGTATAGTCTGTATAAAGGGCTGGGACTACTGGACGAGTACGTATTCCGCGCAGATAAATACCGGGTGCCGGAAGGTGCGGCGGTTAAAGTATTCCATGAAGGAACCTCCGGCAGTAGTCGGGTGGAGACGCTCACGGATCGGTTATTGCTGTTTTTTTGGTACGGAGAGTGAGTAATCCATCTTATGTAGCAGGGAAATTGAACCTTGACGTGGAATTCAATAATCTGAGATGAACGCAAGTATGGCTTGCGACAATTTAGAAGGGGGGCGTAGCACATGGAAGGGGATGCCGCCTCTTTTATTTCGTTTCTCACCGAGCAGCGGGGGCTAAGCCACGCCACGCAGCAATCCTATGCCCGGGACCTGAAGCAATATCTTCGATATTTACGGGAACGGGGCATCGAGCATTATAACGAGGTGACCCGAGCGGGGGTCATGCTCTATTTTGCATCTCTGAAGGAGCAAGGCAAAGCTCCGGCGACCATCCTTCGGGTGTCGGTCACGCTTCGTGCCTTTTTTCAATATTTGCTGCGAAAGAGGTTGATTGAACAGGACCCATTGGTGATGTTGGAATTGCCCAAGCCTGAGAAGAAGCTGCCGCCCATTTTAAGCGTGGAGGACACGGAGCGCTTGCTGGATGCACCCGATGCCGAGACTCCACTAGGCCTCAGGGACAAGGCAATGCTGGAGCTGATGTATGCTACGGGGATTCGCGTCTCCGAATTGGTCAAGCTCCAGACCAACGATGTGGACCTGGTGCTTCAATTTTTGCGCTGTTCCGGTGAACGTGGCAAGGAACGAATTATCCCGTTTGGCCTGGTGACAGCACAGTGGCTGGCCCGTTATATAGAAGAGGGACGGCCTCATTTCAAGTTGTCCGAGGATAATCAGGCTTTGTTCCCAAATCGCCGAGGTGAACGAATTAGTCGCCAAGGCTTCTGGAAGGTAATTAAGAAGTATGGGCAGGAGACAGGGATTATGGCGGACATTACGCCACATACTCTACGCCATTCTTTTGCCGTTCATCTGCTGGAGGGTGGGGCGGACGTCAAATCGGTACAAGAACTGCTGGGCCATACTGATGCCGCAACCATTCAAATGTATCTCAACCGTACCAAACCTAATTTGAAATCAGTGTATGACAACTTCCATCCCAGGGCAAGGCGGCGCGAGCCGGAGGGAGATTTGCCCGGAGGACCTGGAGAGGCGGATGGTTTTTCTCCCACAAGGGATAATTAAATTGTAAAGTAATAAGCGGAAGTACTATATAAGGAGTGATTTATGCATGCAAAGCGAACATCGTTTTAACAAAATGACGGTCATCGTTCTTGATAGTGTAGGCATTGGCGAACTGCCCGACGCCCCTGACTTTGGTGATAAGGGCGCACATACGCTTGGCCATATTATGCAGACTGTACCGGGGACCAAGCTGCCCCATTTGCAGCGATTAGGTCTGGGCAACATTGCTGAGTTGCCCCATCTGGAGGCGGCAACTGATCCGGCAGCCTATTATGGGAAGATGGCAGAAATCTCGGCAGGAAAAGATACGATGACCGGTCACTGGGAGCTCATGGGCCTGAAAGTCGAGACGCCATTCCAGACGTATCCGGACGGCTTTCCGCGTGATTTAGTCGCCCGCTTTGAGCAGGAGACCGGACGTAAGATCATTGGCAACAAACCGGCCTCCGGCACGGAAATCCTGGTCGAACTGGGTGAAGAACATATGCGGACCGGTGCCTGGATCGTCTATACTTCGGCGGATAGTGTATTCCAGATTGCTGCTCACGAGGAAATTATTCCATTGGACGAGCTGTACCGGGCTTGCGAGATTGCCCGTCGCTTGACGCTGGAGCCTGAGCATACCGTGGGCCGTGTTATTGCCCGGCCATTTGTCGGCGAACCAGGGAACTTCCAGCGTACGCCGAACCGTCATGATTATGCGGTGAAGCCACCGGAGCCAACGGTGCTGAACGCACTGAAGAATGCGGGCAAGGAGGTCGTTGCTGTCGGCAAAATCAATGATATTTTTACGGGAGAGGGTATTACGGCCTCCTATCCAACCAAGAGTAATGCACATGGCATTGAGGAGACCTTAGAACATCTCGGTGAGGATTTTACCGGACTCTTGTTTACTAATCTGGTCGATTTCGACTCGCTCTACGGACATCGCCGCGACCCGCAAGGATATGCGCGGGCGTTGGAGGAATTTGATGCAGCCTTGCCGGCGTTGTTAGAGAAGGTAGGCGAGCGTGATGTGTTAATCATTACCGCAGACCACGGGAATGACCCGATACATGCGGGAACCGATCATACCCGTGAGTATGTACCGCTATTGGTGTATAGCCCAGGGCTAACCAAGCCGGGTAGCCTTGGCGTAAGAGCTACTTATGCTGATCTGGCCGCAACGATCGCCGATAACTTTGGCGTGACGGCCCCCGAGCACGGACGCAGCTTCTTGCGTGAGTTAATTTAAAACCTATTTATCCATAACAGGAGGATTCCATCCATGACGACAACTTCAACCATTGGTATGATTCGGGAAGCGGCCGACTATATCCGTTCTCGCTCGGCACTTACGCCGAAAGTAGGCTTGATTCTGGGCTCGGGGCTGGGGGTTCTGGCCGATCATTTGGAGCAGCCCGTCAGCATTGCATATCATGATATTCCCTTCTTCCCGCAGTCTACTGTTGAAGGACATGCCGGGGAATTGTTAATCGGAACGGTGCAAGGCACGCCGGTTGTGCTGATGAAGGGACGGTTTCATATGTACGAGGGCTATGGTCCCGAGGTAACTGCCTTTCCCGTGCGGGTAATGAAAGAGCTGGGCGTGTCCACGCTACTTGTGACGAACGCCGCCGGCGGGGTCAACACCACTTATGCGCCTGGGGATTTGATGTTGATTTCGGACCATATCAATCTGACCGGACGAAATCCGCTGATCGGGCCTAATGATGAGGAACTGGGAGCACGGTTCCCGGATATGTCCCAGGCATACAGTCGCAAGCTTCGCGAATTGGCTAAGGGGATTGCTGCCGAGAAGGACGTACCGCTGCAGGAGGGAGTATACGCCGGACTGCTGGGTCCTTGTTACGAGACGCCTGCGGAGATTCGTATGCTACGGACGATGGGTGCCGATGCAGTGGGGATGTCCACCGTATCTGAAGTTATCGTAGCCAGACATGCGGGTCTTGAGGTGCTGGGCATCTCCTGTATTAGTAACATGGCGTCCGGGATTCTGGATCAACCTTTGTCCCATCATGAGG
This sequence comes from Paenibacillus sp. 1SOY10, assembly GCF_056836745.1. Lineage (NCBI taxonomy): Bacteria > Bacillati > Bacillota > Bacilli > Caryophanales > Paenibacillaceae > Paenibacillus > Paenibacillus sp. 1SOY10. The sequence goes on from NZ_JBXENK010000002.1 coordinate 739,957, forward strand.
TCATGGAGACAACGGATCGTGTACGCGAGAAATTTCTGAGTCTTGTATTGTCTATCATTCCTAAAATGTAGACAGCCTGAGGAATGGAGGTAAGGACGATGAGAGCAGTGGATTTGATTCGCAAGAAGAGAGAGGGCCGGGAACTGACCGGTGAAGAGATCGCCTTCCTGGTCGATGGCTATAGCCGTGGGGATATTCCCGATTATCAGATGTCGGCTTGGGCGATGGCTGTATTTTATCAAGGGATGAGCGCGCGGGAGACGGCAGATTTGACCATGGCGATGGCCCATTCCGGGGATATGATTGACCTGAGTTCGATTCACGGAATCAAGGTTGACAAGCACTCCACCGGAGGTGTCGGCGACAAGACTACCGTGGTGCTTGCCCCTCTGGTAGCAGCAGCAGGCGTCCCTGTGGCCAAGATGTCTGGTCGGGGCTTGGGACACACGGGGGGAACGATTGATAAGCTGGAGGCTATCTCGGGCTTCTCTGTGGAGCTTGGCAAGGAGGATTTCTTCCGTCAGGTTAATGATATCGGGCTGGCGGTAGTGGGCCAGAGCGGGAATATGACACCTGCCGACAAGAAGCTATATGCTTTGCGGGATGTCACGGCCACGGTGGATTCTATTCCGCTCATTGCGAGCAGCGTCATGAGTAAGAAGATTGCTGCTGGAGCGGATGCCATTGTGCTGGACGTCAAGACAGGCAGCGGAGCATTTATGAAGACGCTGGAGGATTCTATTCGCCTGGCTAAAGCGATGGTAGATATCGGTACCCAGGTAGGCCGCCGCACAGTGGCGGTCATCAGCGATATGGACCAGCCGCTCGGTCACGCCATTGGCAATGCGATGGAGATACGCGAAGCGGTATTAACGCTGCGGGGTGAGGGTCCTGCTGATCTGGAGGAGGTGTGCCTCATCCTGGCCTCGCATATGCTGGTTCTGGGCGGTAAGGCACAGACGGAAGAGGAAGCGAATGCTCTGCTGATGGAACAACTGGATAGTGGCATGGCCTTGGAGAAGCTGAAGGAACTGGTATCGGCCCAAGGCGGAGACACTGCTCAGATTGATAACCCGGAACTACTGCCCCGGGCCGAGCTTGTGGTCGAGGTGCGAGCAGAGGCGGAAGGATATATCGAATCGATTCAGGCAGAGGAGATTGGTATTGCCGCCATGTTGCTGGGAGCCGGACGGGAAACGAAGGATTCCGTCATCGATCTTGCTGCGGGAGTGGAGCTACGGAAGAAGATTGGAGATGTGGTTAAGGAGGGAGAGGCGCTAGCTATTCTGCACTTCAACCCTACTCACCAATCCGGCCAAGCGGAAGCCGCGCGGCGGGTACTCCAGGCTTATGGGATATCGGCAACCAAAGTGCCGAGAAGACCGCTTGTATTTGCATTGGTTACTCCAGAGGGCGTCAAACGCTTTTAACTGGAATCATGATATGATGTTGATTGCCAAAAAACGCCGTAGGGCGTTTTTTGTGCTTCTCAGGAATAAAATTCCACCTTTCAGCCAATACTAGGTTAGCAGAATCCAGACTTATGTCTAAAGGAGGACTAATCTTGAAAAAACGGGGATTTATCGGGTTGACCGTGTTAGTATTGGCGTTTTCAGTCTGGGCTCCCGGCGTTCATGCCGAGGAGAGCGAAGCCCGTGCGGGAGACGATCAAATTGCCCTTGCTCAAAGTGCTTTATCGGCTGTGCTGCTTGATGCGGACACGGGTACGGTCATTTATGAGAAGAAGGGCCACGAGTCCTTACCACCTGCCAGTATCACCAAGATTATGACCATGCTACTGACGATGGAAGCTATCGATAACGGAACGCTCAAGCTGACCGATAAGGTGACAGCAAGTGAATATGCCGCTTCCATGGGGGGATCACAGATCTTCCTGGAGCCAGGGGAAACGATGACGGTGGAGGAATTGCTGAAAGGGGTAGCTATGGCTTCCGGTAACGATGCCTCTGTAGCGTTGGCTGAGAAGATTGCGGGATCGGAGAAAGCCTTCGTAAGCCTCATGAACAAACGGGCCAAGGAACTTGGCATGAAGAATACGCACTTTGCCAACTGCAATGGGCTGCCCGTGGAGAACCATTATAGTTCTGCCTATGACATTGCCCTGATGAGTCGCGAGTTATTGAAGCATGAGGCAGTTACGAAATACACCGGCGCATACCAGGATTATTTACGGCAGGGCAGCGAGAAGCCGTTCTGGCTAGTGAATACGAATAAGCTTGTACGCTTCTATAGTGGAGCGGATGGTCTGAAGACAGGTTATACTTCCGAGGCCAAGTTCTGCCTGGCTGCCACAGCCAAACGGGATGGTCTGCGTCTTATTGCTGTCGTACTGGGTGAACCCAATACCAAGACACGCAATAGTGAGGTGTCGGCTATGTTTGACTATGCCTTCTCGCAGTATTCATTGCTACCGATTTATCAAGCAGGGGAAGCTATCGGCAAGGTGAAGGTGCAGAAAGGAACCAGCGCGCAGCTTGAGTTGGCATCGGCCAAGCCGCTGAACGTTCTGGTGAAGAAAGGGTCGGGACCGGACAGTATTACGCACAAGCTGGTTGCTCCTGACAAAGTGGCCGCTCCAATCAAGGCAGGTCAGGTAGTTGGCAAACTGGTGGTATATCAGAATGGTGAGGTGCTCACTGAATTTGAGTTAACTGCCTCTGCGGATATTGACAAAGCCGGGTGGTGGACGCTCTTCAAACGGACCGCAGCTCACTTGTTTTTTGTAGATTCATAGGGCTTTTCTTCTAGTTTTGTCAGCTAGCAGGAATCGGAAGCGGGATCGTAGAATTGTTGTGTTCATGTCAGGGAGGAGAGTGAACAGGCTTGAATTTACAAATGGAAATGGAAAGACACCGCGAGACGCTGATCGTGCGCTTGAGTGGGGAATTGGATCATCATACCGCGGACGATGTTCGCTTGCGGCTCGATGAAGAGATTGGGCGCGGCAACTGCCGCAACCTGGTTCTAAGCCTTAAATCGCTGCAGTTTATGGATAGCTCCGGTATTGGCGTCATCCTGGGCAGATACAAGCTGATCAAGCAAAAGGGTGGCAAAATGGTGGTTTGCGATGCCAACCCTCCAGTCTATCGTCTGTTTGAAATGTCCGGACTGTTCAAGATTATGCCGATCTTCGAGAATGAAGATCTGGCGCTGACAGATTTGGAGGTGGCGTTGTGAGCGCAGATAACCATCAAGCTGGTAATTTCATGTCGCTTAAGTTTGCGGCCAAGTCCGAGAATGAATCCTTTGCCCGGGTTACCGTCGCAGCCTTTGTCTCGCAATTGGACCCGACGATGGAGGAGATTACGGATTTGAAGACCGTTGTGTCCGAGGCCGTTACCAACTCCATCATTCATGGCTATGACGGTAATCCGGAGGGGGTCGTATCGATCTCCGCAGAGATCGAAGGGGATACGATCACTTTAGTTATTGAGGATCAGGGCCGTGGTATCGAGGACCTGGAGCTGGCGAAGCAGCCGTTGTATACCTCCAAGCCCGAACTGGAACGCTCGGGTATGGGCTTTACAATCATGGAGAACTTTATGGACGAGTTTGATTTGCACAGCGAAATGGGCGGTGGCACCCGTATTCGGATGAAGAAAAGGATTGTATCTAAGAAAGCTTTATACAATTAGGGGTTGGGTCTATGGATGCCGAAGTGAAGCAAACCTCGCGAGAGTTTTTGGACGATGCGGAAGTGAAACGGCTGATTGCTCTAAGCCAATCGGGGGACGGTGCCGCCAGAGACCGATTGGTGAACAGCAACATACGGCTGGTCTGGTCTGTCGTACAGCGCTTTATGAACCGGGGATATGAACCCGAAGATTTGTTTCAAATCGGCTGTATCGGTCTGCTAAAGTCGGTGGATAAGTTTGATCTCAGCTATGATGTGAAGTTTTCGACCTATGCGGTGCCGATGATTATCGGGGAAATCCAGCGTTTCTTGCGTGATGACGGGACGTTGAAGGTGAGTCGTTCGCTGAAGGAAATGGCGAATAAGGTACGTAAGAAAAAGGATGAGTTATCCAAATTGCTCGGCCGTCTGCCAACCGTTAAGGAAGTGGCGGAGGGACTCGGGGTCACTCCCGAGGATGTGGTGTTTGCCCAGGAGGCCAATAAGCCGCCGGCGTCAATTCATGAGACGGTGTTCGAGAATGACGGTGATCCGATTACGCTTATGGATCAGATTGCCGATGAATCTCAGGATCGTTGGTTTGATAAGCTGGCGCTGCATGAGGCTATCGATGGCTTGACGGAACGTGAGCGCCTGATTGTGTATCTGCGGTATTACCGTGATCAGACACAATCTGAGGTAGCTGCGCGGCTGGGAATTTCCCAGGTCCAGGTTTCACGGCTGGAGAAAAAAATATTACAGAGCATACGCGATCAAATCGCACAGTGATGTGGAATTATCTACCCCCTTTGGGCAAGCGGCTATCGCCGGCCCGAGGGGGATTTTCCGTTTGGGGGCCTATCCTTTATAATAGAGCAGAGAACAAAACTAAATTGTGTGTAAGGGAGATTATCATATGAGTGTACATATTGCGGCGAAGACCGGAGATATTGCAGAGACCATTTTGCTACCAGGGGACCCGCTACGGGCCAAATATATTGCGGATACGTATCTAAGTGATGTGATCTGCTACAATGAAGTACGCGGCATGCTCGGTTTCACCGGAACTTATCAAGGGAAACGAATCTCCGTGCAAGGGACAGGAATGGGCGTTCCTTCTATTTCCATTTACGTGAATGAGCTCATTCAGGAGTATGGTGTGAAGAACCTGATTCGGGTGGGCACCTGTGGTGGTATGCAGGAGCATGTACATGTGCGGGATGTTATTTTGGCTCAAGCCTCATGTACGGACTCCAGCATGAACCGCCATGTCTTCGGCGGCTTTGATTACTCGCCAATCGCCAGCTTCCCGCTGCTGAAGGCAGCTTATGAGCGTGGGGTAGAGAAGGGCTTGAAGCTGCATGTGGGCAATATCTTCACTTCCGACATGTTCTACCGTGATGATACGAGCGTCACGGGACTGTTGATGAAATATGGTGTGCTGGGTGTGGAAATGGAGACGACGGCGCTCTACACATTGGCTGCCAAATATGGCGTTCACGCCTTGACCATCTTGACCGTAAGCGACCATTTGTTAACCGGGGAAGAGACAACCTCAGAGGAGCGGCAAACGACGTTCAATCAGATGATGGAGGTTGCGCTGGATACAGCGATTACGTTATAGGCACTTGTCTACCAGGCTTTAACTATATTCAGTAAAGGACCGCCAATACCAGCTATTCTATGGTATCGGCGGTCCTTTGATATGTAAGGGCAATTCTTCATCTGCATGATTGGCGAACGGGAGTAAAGACGACCCTCCTTTGGCATACTATGGGCAAAACAAAGCGGAAAGGAGGGGGCATATGGAGCAGCAGACTGTGCCTGTGCCCATTATTTATTTGCGGCTGCGCAAGCAGGTAGGGCTTCCGGCGGAAGTGCCGATTCGGCTGGGGGATGTGGCAAGGATACTGGCGGCTCCGCAATTGGAATCGGAGCTGCTAAGGCTGGTATTGGTTCGCCCCGAACAGCGTGATGGAAATCTGATTGTTATTGATATGCTCCAGGTCATCTCCATCCTCCGCGATCGATATCCTGGACAACGAATTGAATGGATTGGAGAACCACATGTACTGGTGGAAATGATCCGCAAGGAGAAGCAGGCCTCCTTACTGTTGTTTGTACTCGTATGGTTACTGTTGTTCTTTGGGGCGGCTTTGACGATTATGAATTTTCATGCGGACGTCAGTATGCCAGAGGTACAAGTGCGGATTGTCGAAATGATTACAGGTGAGCGGGATGAGCATCCTTATTTATTTCAGGCCGCCTACTCCTTGGGTATTGGGTTCGGGATGATCGTCTTCTTCAATCATTTGTTCAAGAAGAAATGGAATGAGGAACCAACCCCGCTGGAAGTGGAGATGTTCCTTTATCAGGAGAATTTGAACCAGTACGTGGTGGCCGAGGAATATAAAAAAATGCAGCAACAAGCTGAAGCTGTGGAGAAGAGCTATTGATGGCAGCCGTCGCAGCGGGGCTTGCCATATTCCTGGGATTGGCTGGAGGCATTGCCGTAGGCGGCGGGGTGATTGCCTTGTTCATTGTACTTGACATGATTCCCCGGCTGGCACAGGTGACACGAAGCTATAACAGGGTCCATTGGTACGAAGGCGCGATGATTAGTGGTGCCGTACTTGGGACTATAGCGGATTTCTGGAATTGGCGTCTGGCAGGACCTCATATCTTGACTGGGGTCGTTGGCTTGTTCAATGGTGTATTTGTCGGTATGCTGGCGGCTGCATTGACCGAGGTGCTGAATGTCTTGCCTATTCTCGCCAAGAGGCTGCACATGAAGCGGTATTTATTCGGGTTGCTGTTAGCCATGGTAGTCGGCAAGACGGCAGGATCGCTATTCGAATGGTTTTGGTACAGGCCATAAATATGGAAGTAATGGAGGTTGAGTAAGCAGCATGATGGATCATGACACCCACGAAAGCTCTCAGGAGGAGCTGGAGCATATGCAAGACATCCCAAACTTTGATCCGGGAGAAGAGGCTGGTATTCAGGAGAAGGATTCCTCGGAAAAAGATCCAGCCCAGCGCAAACGTGAGCAGGAAATGTCTGATTCCGTAGAGGAATCGGTAAGGTATTGGCAGAAGAGCGATAATATCAGCCGCAGTCTGTCGACGACAAGACATACGCTTGAAGAGGTTGTTGGCCTGGGCGATAGCTTCGATATTGTCTTCCGTGAAATGACCTTTGGTGGCAAAAAGACAGGATTGTTCTTCGTTAACGGCTTCGCTCAAGCTGATGTGATGGTGGAGATCATCAAGCGATTGACTTATTTAACGCCCGAGGATTTGTCAACAGGGGCGCTTCGCTCGTTCTTGGAGCTGTACATTCCTCACATTCAGGTGGACAAGACGGACAAGCTAAGCGATGCGATTAACAAAGCGCTGACAGGAAATAGCGTATTGTTCCTGGAGGGCGAGCAGACGGCACTAGTCATGGATACCCGGCAATATCCGGTCCGCAGCCCGGAGGAGCCGTCACTGGAGCGGGTTGTTCGTGGCTCGCGCGATGGCTTCACCGAGACCTTGGTGACGAATATTACCTTGGTTCGTCGCCGCCTGCGCGACCCTGGCCTGAAATTTGAGATGATGGGTGTGGGGCGCCGGACTCGAACGGATGTGTGTATTGCTTTTATCGATGACATTGTGGATAAGACCTTGGTGGATTCCATCCGTGAGAAGATTATGGCGGTCAACATCGACGGCATTCCACTGGCGGACAAGCAATTGGAGGAAGCCATCATCCATCGGGGCTGGAATCCCTACCCCTTGGTTCGTTACTCTGAGCGGCCTGATGTGGTTGCCTCTCATTTGCTGGAGGGGCGTGCGGTGGTATTTGTGGATACTTCGCCTAGTGTCATGATATTACCGACGACCTTCTTTGATCTATGCCAGCATGCCGAGGAGAATCGGCAAACCCCGTTCATGGGAACTTACCTGCGTTGGGTGCGGTTTTTTGGCGTATTCGCTTCGCTGTTCTTGCTACCCCTATGGTTGTTAATTGTTGTCCATCCGGAATTCAAACCCGCCTCATTAGCCTTTATTGGTCCAGAGAAGCAAGCGGAGATCCCGTTGATTGCCCAGTTTCTGCTAGTAGAGTTCGGTGTTGACCTGATGCGGATGGCTGCGGTGCATACCCCTACCCCATTAGCTTCGGCCATGGGCTTGATAGCCGCTATTCTAATAGGCGATATTGCCGTGCAAACGGGACTATTCGTCAATGAGGTGGTACTCTATATGGCCGTAGCTGCCATTGGGATGTTCGCTACCCCAAGCTATGAGCTCGGGCTGGCTAATCGCGTTGTTCGACTGGGATTACTGCTAGTTGTGGCGATATTCGGTGGTCCTGGCTTCGTCATTGGAACGACAGCCTTTATCGTACTGCTAACGTTGCGCCGTTCCAATAACTCGTCTTATTTGTGGCCATTTATACCTTTTAATGCAAAGGCGATGGCCGCTGTCCTGCTGCGTGTTCCGGTGATGACTTCGAAGCAAAGACCGTCATATAACAAGCCAAGAGATGATACAAGAATGCCGGGCAAAAAATAGTGGCCTGCAGCATGTCTTACAAATAACACAAATGTTATTCCGAAAAATCCATTTCTCACATCCGCCGTTATTTGCTATACTGGTGTAAAATTTAAAAGTGGAGGACTTAGGATGTATTTACACGGTACCAGCAAGATTAATGCAAACGGCCATCTCGAGATTGGCGGCTGCGATGCGGTAGAATTGAAACAAACCTATGGCACGCCGCTTTATGTCGTAGATGAAGCCCTTGTTCGGCAAAGATGCCGTGAATATATGAATGCTTTCCGTGCGTCGGGCCTGACCTTTCAGGTAGCTTACGCGAGCAAGGCATTTTGTGTCATGGCGATGTGCCGGCTGGCCGAGGAGGAGGGCTTGTCCTTGGACGTCGTCTCCGAGGGTGAATTGTTTACGGCTCTTCAAGCGGGTTTTCCCGCACAGCGAATCCACTTTCACGGCAACAACAAGACGCCTCAAGAACTGGAAATGGCCATTTCTGCCGGAATCGGCTGCTTCGTAGCGGATAACTTCGTTGAACTGCACCTGTTGCAGGCGATCGCCGCCGAGAAGGGCATTACAGTGAATGTATTACTGCGTGTGACTCCAGGGGTAGAAGCACATACTCACGAATACATGTCGACGGGACAAACGGATTCCAAGTTCGGTTTTGATATCGGAAATGGCTCGGCCTTTGAAGCCGTAGATCTGGCCAACCGCAGCGCGAATCTGCAGCTTCTGGGAGTTCATTCCCATATCGGTTCGCAAATCTTTGAGGTCGGTGGCTTTGAACTGGCTGTTGAGCGGGTAGCGGCTTTTGCCATGCAGGTTAAGGAGCAATTGGACGTAGTCTTCAAAGTCGTGAATTTGGGCGGCGGGTTCGGTATTCGTTATACTGAGGGAGACACTCCGCTCTTGGTATCCGATTATGTTGGAGCTATTACGGATGCGGTGAAGCAGCATTTTGCCTCTTATCCGCAATTGCCGGAGATTTGGGTAGAGCCGGGCCGGAGCATTGTGGGTGATGCAGGAACGACGCTCTATACGGTAGGAACGAGCAAGGAAATCCCTGGCGTGCGCAAATATGTGGCCGTAGATGGCGGGATGACGGACAACCCTCGTCCAGCTTTGTACAGCTCCAAATATGAAGCGATGCTCGCCAACCGGGCCAATGAGGAAAACGAAGAGACGGTCTCCATTGCCGGCAAATGCTGCGAGAGCGGCGACATGCTTATCTGGGATGTTGATTTGCCGAAGACGAACAGCGGGGATTTGCTGGCTGTTGCATGCACCGGAGCTTATAACTATGCTATGGCAAGCAACTATAACCGGATTCGTCGTCCGGCCGTGGTCTTCGTACAAGAGGGACATAGCGATCTGGTCGTGAAGCGGGAGACGCTGGAAGACTTGATTTCATGCGATGTGATCCCAGAGCGGATTGCCAAGGAACCCTCTCTTAAATAAGCTTGTCCACTAATATATTAAGTATCGGCAAGGCTGAGAGGAAATTTCCGCTGCGGCGTAGGTTTTTTTCGGCCTTGTTTTTTTGCTTGCAACCCGATTTTTTAGTACACTGTAAGAGGTTTGTCAAAGTGACGTTAATAAGAAAGGTGTGTACGATATGAAAAAAGGTAAGATTGTATTGGAAACAGGCGGCGAGGTAGAAATTCAATTTCTGCCTGAAGAAGCGCCAGGAACGGTTGCCAACTTCGAGAAGCTGGCAAATTCGGGATTCTATAACGGACTTTCCTTCCACCGCGTTATTCCAGGCTTTGTAGCCCAAGGTGGTTGCCCTAATGGTACAGGCACAGGTGGACCAGGGTACACCATCAAGTGTGAAACAGCTACCAATGTAACGAAGCATGGCCGTGGCGTACTGTCGATGGCTCATGCCGGCAAGGATACAGGCGGAAGCCAGTTCTTCATCGTGTATGAACCACAGCCACATTTGGACGGCGTTCATACCGTGTTCGGACAAGTGACCTCTGGGATGGAACTGGTAGACAACGTCCGTCCTGGCGACAAGATGAAGGAAGTTACAGTTTGGGACGAAGCTTAAAACAAGTATAAGGAAAACTAATCCTTTCACTAAATACCGCCCGTCTGGGCGGTATTTCTTGTGTCTGGATATGGACATTATCACAGTAAGAAGTGTGTGATTTTGTGGTTGACTGTGGTAGACTCTTTTTAACAGGATTTCAAGTTATTCAGAGGTGTAAAACAGGTGGAAAAGTTAGTTTATTGCTGGTGCGAATGTGAAGCGAACATGATTTCCCTGGGGGATTCGCACTAAAATAAGTTACTTTCATTTGGTTTTATGTAATAATTATACAATTTTTCGAGCGATTTTTGATTTTATAAGGACTGAAACTAGCTAATTAAGCAGGAAAACACCCTTATTATGTTAAAAATCGGAGTCGCATCCTACGCGGATGCGTGGATTGAAATCTCGGCACGCACTGGGTAACGCTGATCACTACGATTGTCGCATCCTACGCGGATGCGTGGATTGAAATTAGCAAACTCTGTTTCCAAGCTGTGCTCACAATGTCGCATCCTACGCGGATGCGTGGATTGAAATCGTCCAGGTCACGAAGTGCTGCGGCCATCCTTTCGTCGCATCCTACGCGGATGCGTGGATTGAAATCATCCGTTTGTATACTGCTATTATGGGTCATATCTCGTCGCATCCTACGCGGATGCGTGGATTGAAATCAGTAAGTTGAATAATCTTTTGAATCGATGAAAAATGTCGCATCCTACGCGGATGCGTGGATTGAAATTTGGCTAACTGCAAAGGAGGTTGAGGAGCAATGAGTCGCATCCTACGCGGATGCGTGGATTGAAATCAGCGATAGTAACCGGCATTTGCGAGATTTGCCCGTCGCATCCTACGCGGATGCGTGGATTGAAATATCAGCGGATTTAGCTGGTCGTAAGATAAAGCCTTGTCGCATCCTACGCGGATGCGTGGATTGAAATTGCAAAGCGGCTGTTAGCTGGATCGTAGTAACCAGTCGCATCCTACGCGGATGCGTGGATTGAAATTGCTGCCAATATCCACGCAAATGTCTGAGCTGGATGTCGCATCCTACGCGGATGCGTGGATTGAAATAATTACGTTGCGTTTTAACGCGCCCATTGATTTAGTCGCATCCTACGCGGATGCGTGGATTGAAATCATCCAATATGCGCTTTCCTGACTGACGCATCAGTCGCATCCTACGCGGATGCGTGGATTGAAATTCCACCAGCAACGATTTCGTTATTTGATTGGTATTGTCGCATCCTACGCGGATGCGTGGATTGAAATTTCACAGCCTCTACGGATTTGTCATACTCTTCCCGTCGCATCCTACGCGGATGCGTGGATTGAAATTGGAATATGGGGGCTTTTTATGACACCTATTACCTTGTCGCATCCTACGCGGATGCGTGGATTGAAATGAAAAATAGCCAGATATAGGCGAAGCTGGCAACGTCGCATCCTACGCGGATGCGTGGATTGAAATCGTCCAGCGCGTACTGTAGCAGAGTGGTCGGGGTACGTCGCATCCTACGCGGATGCGTGGATTGAAATCAAGAAATTACGACTCATGGAAACTGAGGGGACGGTCGCATCCTACGCGGATGCGTGGATTGAAATCTAACAAACGGACTTGGGAACAGAACCAAAACTATGTCGCATCCTACGCGGATGCGTGGATTGAAATATCCAGCGCCATAGCTGCGGCTCTCAGGCGATCATGTCGCATCCTACGCGGATGCGTGGATTGAAATAATCGCACGGTATCCATCTATATCACAGGGAGCTTGTCGCATCCTCGCGGATGCGTGGATAGTGATCTGAAGTTCATCCATCGTCGCATCCTACTCGGATGCGTGAATACGAAATGAATATTGTTACGCGTTAGACACCCTTCGCAGGTGTGCTAGATTGACTAGTGCCTCTTGCATTTTCTGTATCGGGATGGTAACATTACCCCGAAAGCAACTAACAAAATATTTGTAATCCTTCGGGGCGGGGTGCAATTCCCCACCGACGGTGATGGCTCTTCTGAGCACAAGTCCGTGACCCGTATGATGCTTGAACCAAGCATATGCGGCTGAGCCGGTGAGATTCCGGGACCGACAGTATAGTCTGGATGGGAGAAGGAAAACGCAAGAGATACATGGGGCTATATTGCCGGATGTGTCAGGAACTAAGGGCTTTACTTGACAAAGTTCCACTTTTCACAAAGTGAGAGGTGGGCTGGTGAAGTAGTAGCTTGCTTCGTTGAATTTGTCGATGGGTCTCGTTAAGAGACAGGATTAGACAGGACAACAGCAACGCTCTTTGACTTGCGTAGGATCACTCTCATATCAACCCTGCCGGATTACGGCAGGGTTGTTTTTGCTTGTTAGGGTTTGTAAGGAGAAAGAGGAGTGGGACGGATGAAGGTCATCGATGATGAGTATTACATGGGCTTGGCACTGGATATGGCTGAGCGGGCCTTGGGGCAGACTGGAACGAATCCGGTCGTCGGCTCTGTGGTCGTCCAGAGTGGTGCCTTGGTCGGTCTGGGAACCCACTTGCAGCGGGGAACTCCCCACGCTGAGGTACATGCTCTGAACATGGCTGGTGCATTGGCAGAGGGGAGCACGGTCTACGTGACCCTGGAGCCATGCAGCCATCAGGGACTTACACCGCCTTGTGCAGAACGCTTGATACGGGAGAAGGTACGTCGGGTGGTCGTTGCCTGTGAAGATCCTAATCCATTGGTTGCGGGGAAAGGGATTGACCTTTTGCGTAACAACGGTATTGAAGTGGAGGTAGGTGTGCTTCGGGAACGGGCAATCCGGCTGAATCGCAGGTTTATCAAGCACATTACGACAGGCCTTCCTTACGTCACGATCAAAACAGCCAGTACCCTGGATGGTAAAATTGCTTCCCGGACGGGCGATAGCAAATGGATCTCAGGTGAGCGTTCCCGGGAAATCGTGCACACGATGCGCCACCGCCACCAGGCAATTATGGTTGGTGTATCTACCCTGATTGCCGATGATCCGCAGCTTACTACTCGCTTAACTGTTCAGGGCTTGTCTCCGATTCGGATTATAGCGGATTCCCGGCTTCGGATTCCTGAGACGGCGGCCGTGTTGAACGACGGCAAGGCACCTACGTGGATACTCACGACCGAGCAGGCAGAGCAGGACAAGGTAGCTCGCCTGGTGGAACGAGGGATAGAAGTCATTCCGTGCGGGGACGGCCCTCAGGTGGACCTGAGGCTTGCGCTCACTCTGCTGGGTCAGCGAGGGATTTCCTCGGTGCTGGTGGAAGGTGGCGGTCGGTTGAACGGCTCCTTGGTCGAAGAGCAATTAGTCGATGAGATTGTACTGTTCTTTGCGCCTAAGCTGGTTGGCGGCCGCGAAGCGGCTGGAAGCTTCACCTTTGATGGCTTCGATCTGATGCAGGATGCTGTGTCCCTACGGGACATCGAAGTAGAGCAAATCGGGGATAATGTCTGTATACGTGGCATTCCGGTTTGGACGACCAAGAAGTAAGGGAGTGAATGCTTGATGTTTACGGGACTCGTAGAAGAGGTCGGAACGATGAAATCAATTAACCGCCAGGGTGAAGCGATGTTGCTGGGCATTTCCGCAACCGTGATTACAGAAGGGATGAAGCTGGGCGATAGCATATCTGTGAATGGCGTATGCTTGACGGCTACCTCCTTTGACGCAACTTCTTTCACCGTAGATGTGATGCCGCAAACTTACCGTAATACGAATTTGAAGGATTTGAAGCCGGGAAGCCGGGTCAATCTGGAGCGGGCCATGGCAGCGGGGGGCCGTTTTGGCGGTCATATCGTCCAGGGGCATGCTGATGGAACGGGAACGATTCGCAGTATTAGCCGAGATCAGAATGCAGTGGTGTATGAAATCAAGCCTAGTAAGTCTTCCTTGTTCAAATACATTATTCCCAAGGGCTCCATTACGGTGGATGGCATAAGTCTGACCGTGGTGGAGGCAACAGGCGGGAGTTTTACCATCTCCATTATCCCGCATACGCTGGCCCAAACGGTGTTAGCTTTCAAGAAGGCCGGGGACACGGTGAACCTGGAATGCGACATTCTGGGTAAATACGTGGAACATATGCTGCGATTTGGCCAAGTGTCGGAGAGCGAAGCGGAGCAGGACGGAGAAAAGAAGACGGAAGGCATTGACTTGTCGTTCCTGGCAGCCAATGGCTTCATGTAAAGATTTAACCAAGGTGTGGTGAGTGGTAGCCTTAGGCGACTAGCGTTCATCTCACTTATGAAAATATAGGAGGGGACCGCCATGAGCGATATTAAATTGGACCGCGTTGAAGAAGCGATTTATGATCTGATGCGGGGCAAGGTTATCATCGTTGTGGACGATGAGGATCGGGAGAACGAAGGAGATTTTATTGCGTTAGCTGAAAAGGCGACGCCTGAGGTTATTAATTTCATGATTACACAAGGGCGGGGTCTGGTATGCCTTCCGATTACGTCCGAACGGGCAGAGGAACTGGACTTGCAGCCGATGGTAGCTCAGAACACGGACAATCATGGCACGGCCTTTACCGTATCCATTGACCATAAGGATACAACCACGGGGATATCGGCCTATGAGCGTTCCTTGACGGTGCAAGCCATCATGGACCCCAAAGCCAAGCCGTCAGATTTCCGACGTCCAGGGCATATGTTCCCGCTGATTGCCAAGAAGGGTGGCGTGCTGCGGCGCGCTGGTCATACCGAAGCGGCTGTAGATTTGGCCCGCATGTGTGGAGCTTACCCTGCCGGAGTGATCTGCGAAGTGGTTAAGGAAGACGGAACCATGGCCCGCTTGCCGGATTTGGTCGAGCTTGCCAAGACATTCGACCTGAAGCTGATCAGTGTCAAGGATATGATTCATTATCGGAACGAGAAGGAAAAGCTGGTGAACCGTGAGGTTGAGGTTCGTATGCCAACCGATTACGGTGAATTCCGTGCAGTAGCTTATACGAATGATGTGGATACGAAGGAGCATCTGGCCTTGGTTAAAGGCGACATTAGCGGTGACGAGCCGGTGCTGGTACGGGTGCATTCGGAGTGCCTGACCGGGGATGTGTTCCACTCCCACCGTTGCGACTGTGGTCCTCAATTCGAAGCCGCCTTGCGTCAAATTGAAGAGGCTGGCAGGGGGATACTGCTGTATATGAGACAAGAGGGTCGAGGCATCGGGCTGATCAATAAACTGCGAGCTTACAAGCTGCAGGAGCAGGGATTAGACACGGTGGATGCCAACCTCAAGCTCGGCTTCCCCGCGGATTTACGTGAATATGGCATCGGGGCGCAGATATTGAAGGATCTGGGTGTTCGCCAGATTCGTTTGATGACCAATAACCCGCGCAAAATCAAAGGCTTGGAGGGCTACGGCCTGGAAGTTGTTGAACGCGTGCCGATTCAAATGAAGGAAAACGAAGATAACACCAAGTACCTGCATACAAAGCAAGCCAAGATGGGCCATTTGCTTCAATTCGATGATCTGGAGCAAGACGAGTCTTCCCAAATTTAGTAGCTTAATTATTATTTTATATACAGAAAGGTATGATGAGAGATGGCAAACGTATTTGAGGGACATTTAGTATCCGAAGGATTAAATTATGCAATTGTTGTAGGAAGATTTAACGAATTTATTACCAGCAAATTACTGTCCGGTGCTCTGGATGCTCTGAAGCGTCATGGGGCGAAGGAAGAGGAGATTAATGTAGCATGGGTTCCGGGGGCTTTTGAAATTCCGTTCGCAGCGCAAAAATTGGCCGAGAGTGGTAAATACGATGCGGTCATTACTCTAGGCACAGTCATTCGTGGTTCAACGACCCATTATGATTATGTCTGCAACGAAGTTGCCAAGGGCGTGGCTGCGGTAGGCTTGAAGACTGGCGTGCCAACCATCTTCGGCGTAGTAACTACCGAGAACATCGAGCAGGCGATTGAACGCGCCGGCACCAAAGCCGGTAACAAAGGTTGGGACGCAGCGATGGCGGCGATTGAAATGGCCAACTTGACGAATCAACTGAAATAATGCTTACTTGAATGTAGTGTCCGATTTCAGGGCACTACATTTTTTTTGAGTAAATGAGCTCAGTGGGTAAAGGAGTAAAGAATCGCATCTTTTGCAACTCCGTTTTTTAAGGTAAAATTAGTTACATATATGTTTGGCTATGGGTGGAGGATGTTCATTGACGACAGTAACGTACAAGCTGGAAACCTTCGAGGGCCCGCTTGATTTATTATTGCATCTTATTGATAAAGCGGAGATTAATATCAATGAGATCTCCATCAGTGAGATCACGGACCAGTATCTCGAATATTTGCATGACATGCAGGAGCTTGAGCTGGAGGTGACCAGCGAATTTCTGGTCATGGCAGCAACGCTGCTGTCCATCAAGAGCAAACAATTGCTGCCCAAGCCACCTGTCATTGAACTCGACAATGAATTCGATTATTTGCTGGAGGATGAGGAGGACCCGAGGGACGAGCTCATTCGCAAGCTGATTGAATATCGCAAATATAAAGGCATCGCCGAGCATCTTCATGAACGCGAATGGGAACGGAGCTTAATCTTCTCCAAGGAGCCTGACGATTTAACGCCATTTATGCCGGAGGTACAGGAGAATCCGGTGAAGGGGCTGCATGCGGGCGATTTGATCGCAGTATTTCAGAAGGCATTGCGTAGGGCATCCAAGCGTAACACGGTAGCACGCATTCATCGCGACGAAATATCGGTCAAGGACCGGATCAAAGATGTTGTCTCGGCGCTGGAGCAATCAGGTAAGGGCGGCAGACTGTTGTTCTCCAAGCTGCTACATCCGCAGATGTATCGGCATGAGATCGTCGTTACTTTCTTGGCCGTGCTGGAGCTAATGAAGATGAAACAGATTGTTTGCTTCCAGAACAAGCTGTTTGACGATATTGTTATGGAGTGGAGAGGGGAAGGAAAGACTGATGAATTTCAAGGAATTGAAATCGATTATTGAGGGGCTCTTGTTTCTGGCCGGAGAGGAGGGCTTAAGTCTTAAACAATTGGCTGAAGTCACGGAGCAACGTCAGGACGTAATTACAGATGCACTGCTGGATATGAAGAACTCCTTCAAACGGACCGGTCGGGGATTGCAAATTGTACAGATTGCCGGTCATTATCAGCTAGCTACGTTGCCGGATCATGCGCCTTATTTTGAACGATTGGCTTACTCACCATCCAGATCCTCCTTATCCCAAGCAGCACTTGAGACCTTGTCCATCGTGGCTTATCGCCAGCCGATTACCCGGGTAGAGATTGAAGAGATTCGCGGGGTCAAATCAGAACGCGCCATTCATTCCCTGGTCAATAAGGATTTGATTGAGGAGGTTGGCCGTGCTGAAGCAATTGGTCGGCCCATTCTGTACGGAACCACCAAGGCTTTTCTTGATTATTTCGGGCTGGCCGGGCTCAAGGATTTACCTGATTTGGCTGACTATGAGAGTACGGATCAGCTCGAAGAAGAGACTCAATTGCTCTTCCAGAAGCTGGAGGAGCAGCAGCTAACGTTCGATGATGTTGATGAGGAAACTCAGCCGTTGCCAGAGGAATTGGTGAAAATTGAAAATTGAATTCGTTAAGCTGTCTCGCTTCTGTCTGACCGTTCGGTCAGTAGAATGAGGCAGTTTTTTGCATTTTTTCCTAT
Source organism: Paenibacillus sp. 1SOY10 (assembly GCF_056836745.1). Lineage (NCBI taxonomy): Bacteria > Bacillati > Bacillota > Bacilli > Caryophanales > Paenibacillaceae > Paenibacillus > Paenibacillus sp. 1SOY10. The sequence continues at coordinate 757,838 of NZ_JBXENK010000002.1, forward strand.
TTGGCAAGCCATACTATACGGGAGCATTTTATCTGATAGGGATGGAGGGCTTTCCCGTGTGGATTTGGCTCGGAGGCATCCTGATCCTGCTGCTGATTCTGGCTGCTTTGATTTTGCTGTCTACCATTACGATTCATTTGACGATGAGGAAGCAGAACCGGGACGACCTGATTCTGTTCGATATTTACTTGTTGTACGGACTTGTCCATATCCATTATCAGGTTCCCTCCATTCGGCTCAAAAATTGGAAGGAAGGCCTGCAGATCGAGCGGGATCGTCCGGAGAATATTTTGCAGCAAGATTCTTCGAGCACCAAACCGAAGGTGAACCGGGAGAAAGTAGAGAAATGGATGGATGAGGTTCAGCGGGTGCTTGAGGCGACCAAAGGCTTTCGCGTTTGGATCAAGACTACGCTGAGGCATATTACCTTTCACAAGCTGGAATGGTCTACCAATATTGGCTTGCAGGACGCAGCCCATACGGCTACCTTGACCGGGGCTTTATGGGGCGTCAAGGCCACTCTGATTGGTTGGCTAACCTGCTATATTTCGTTAAAGCAACGCCCCAAGCTATTTGTTGTTCCCGTGTTTGACCGTGCGCCGTTATTTTCCACGGAAGTCCGTTGCATAGCGCAAATTCGCTGCGGTTATGCTATATATGCTGGACTATTGCTTGGAGTTCGCGTGTTAAAAGTGAAGGGAGGAGTGAAGAAATGGCTGACCATCCTATTCAAGGGCTAATGCAAACGGCTATGGAGAACATCAAGGATATGGTTGACGTCAACACCATTGTTGGCGAACCGGTGGAAACGCCGGACGGTAGTGTTATTTTACCGATCAGCCGTGTGGGCTTCGGATTTGCTGCCGGCGGTAGCGATTTTAACATTGATGATGGACATGAGAAGCATACCTCTGGCTCGTCTACAGAGGAACACCGTGCATCCAGACCTTTCGGTGGTGGTAGTGGCGGCGGGGTCTCAATTAATCCGATTGCGTTCCTTGTTGTCGGCAAGCCGGGCGTACACATCGTACCTCTGGACAATCAGACCCATCTCGTAGAGAAAATTATCGATGCTGTTCCTGGGGTCATCGACAGAATCCAGTCCATGTTCCCGGGCGAACATCATGTGCATGTAGCCTCGTCCGTAGATCATGAGCCGGGCGAGCCGTCAGGGCCGATCATTTAACCGATCTGCTTAGGTATATGTACCGATCCCTTCCGGTTGACCGGGAGGGGTCTTTTTTGAGTGGGACATACTCCCTTTTGCCACCGCATATAAGTTATATAAGAAGCCTGTACTCTACCGGAGGAATTTACTTATGACCTATAATAGACAACCATCTGGCATTCTGCGTGCATTCCGTCGCGCAACTGTCGGCCTATTGATCTTGTCGTTGCTGTGGCTGCCACAAGCCGTACAAGCTGCCCCTGTTCCGCCATCTATTCATGCTCAAGCTGCAGCCGTCATCGATGTGACCTCGGAGCGCTTGATCTTTCATGTGAAAGGGGACGAGCAGCTGCCTATCGCCAGTCTGACGAAGATTATGACTGCTATTGTAGCTATTGAGCATGGCAAGCTATCTGACATAGTCAAGGTAGGCAAAAATGCTTATGCCAAAGAAGGCTCCTCCATCTATTTGCATTTAGGGGAAGAGATGAGCCTGGAAAACATGCTGTATGGCCTGATGCTTCGCTCTGGCAATGATGCGGCTTCGGCGATTGCGGAGCATGTTGGCGGTTCGGAGGAAGGCTTTGTCCACCTAATGAATGAGAAAGCCAGGCTGCTGGGACTGGCCAACACGCAGTTTCAAAACCCTCATGGGCTGGATGCCAAGGGTCATTACTCGTCGGCCAATGATTTGGCCAAGCTGACCGCTTACGCTCTGAAAAATCCATATTTCAAGGAAATTGTGCGCACCCCGGACAAGACGGCACCTAACCCCAATGATCCCTGGGACTACAAATGGCTTAACAAAAATAAAATGCTGCGTTTTTACGAGGGGGCCGACGGGGTCAAGACAGGCTACACGAAGATCGCCAAGCGTTGTCTCGTAAGTTCCGCTTCCCGAGGCGGGCAGCAGCTTGTTGTGGTCACACTGAACGATGGAGATGATTGGAATGATCATCGGAAGCTGTTGGATTTTGGCTTTGCCAACTATCCGCTGGCCACAATCATTAAGGAAGGGCAGCAGGTACAAGGTGGATTGGTGACAGGCGCTGCCTTTCAATATGCGTTAGCTCCAGAGGAAGTTGTTCATGTGGAGAAGAGATTGAAGCTGAAGGAGAGCCGGACGGCATCCTTCGGCTATCGCGGGGAAATCTCGATCACCTTAAATGAACAGCTTATCGGCTCGGTGCCCATTTATGAGCAGAAGAACTACCAGCCTGGTGTGGATAGGCGAGGAGAGCAAGACGGGAGCGCCCTAGCCACAATGGGAGGGAGCCTTGATATTCTGGACAGCGGCATCTGGCCAAGCTCGGTGCAGAAGGTGCTGCGATCCCTGTTGCTTGGTGCATAGGAGAGAGAAGAGCAATTGGCCAAGGTGAGGGTAAGGGAGGGGGAACAGAAATGGTCAATAAAATATGGCTCGCACTGATATTAATCGGATTCGGTTTTGCCGCGATCAAGGGGGATATCAGTACGGTCACTCAAGCAGCCTTTGAGGGGGCTGCAACGGGGGTAACGGTATGCTTCGGCTTGATCAGCGTGCTGGTGTTCTGGCTTGGCATCATGCGGCTCGCTGAGGAGTCGGGCCTGGTTCAGACCATTTCCCGCTGGCTTGGGCCGGTCGTTGCTTATTTGTTCCCGGATGTGCCTAAGGATCATCCAGCCATGGGGTATATTCTGTCGAACATGAGCGCCAACCTGTTAGGATTGGGCAACGCTGCGACGCCTATGGGAATTAGGGCCATGCAAGAGCTGCAAGAGCTCAATCCCGACAAGACGACTGCTTCTCCGGCGATGTGTACGCTTCTGGCCTTGAATACGGCGAGCATTACGCTCATCCCAACTACATTAATTGCCATCCGCATCAACTTCGGGTCCGCCAATCCGGCTGAAATCGTAGGCTCTACATTACTGGCGACGGCTATCGCCACCGCAGCAGCCATCATGGCGGACCGGTGGTATCGTGCACGGAGTAGCTACCGTACGCCACCACAGCGAACAATACCGCCAACTTTTTCGCTAAAGAGGTGAGGGGAACGTGCTGGACTGGATCAATGTGATATCGGCTTGGGCCGTACCGGTGATGATCGCCTTCATTCCTCTATATGCGTATTTTAAAAAGGTCCCGGTCTATGAATCATTTGTGGACGGAGCCAAGGATGGCTTCTCAACGGCTATCGGCATTATTCCGCATCTGGTTGGCATGATGGTAGCCATTAGCGTATTTCGCGCCTCTGGAGCCCTTGATTTTCTTGTAGGATGGATGACGCCGTTTCTGGCGGCTCTACATATCCCGGCGGAGGTGCTGCCACTAGGCTTCCTTCGACCTTTGACCGGAACGGGATCGCTGGCCTTCACAACAGATTTGATCAAGACCTACGGCCCTGATTCCATGATTGGCCGGATGGCTTCCACCATCCAGGGCAGTACAGATACAACGCTGTATGTACTCACCGTTTATTTTGGGGCCGTAGGCATTCGCAATGGACGTTATGCCTTAAAGGTTGGCTTGTTCTCTGATGTGATTGGTTTTATTGCTGCCCTTGCCGTTTGCTTGCTCCTGTTCGGTTAAATTCAGCTCGGCATCCTAAGAAGAGCCGCCCCTTGCACCCACGCTGCCAGGGGCGGTTTTTATATTGGCATCCTGTGGCTATTGTGATTTTGCTTGCGGCTAGGTATCATGTTTATGAGGTGACTTATTGAATATGGAAAGATTGCAGAAAATTTTAGCTGGCGCAGGAGTTGCTTCTCGCCGCAAATGCGAAGAACTGATATTAAGCGGTAAGGTGCAGGTGAATGGTGAGACTGTGACCACACTGGGCACGAAAGCCGATCCTGCTGTGGATACGATTACGGTGGACGGGAAGACCGTCGGCGTGGAGAAGAAGCTTTATCTCGTCTTCAACAAGCCTAAGGGAGTAATCACAAGTGCATCCGATCCACAGGGCAGAAAAATTGTCACCGACTATCTAAATGGAATTAACGAACGCGTATATCCGGTAGGCCGGCTTGATTACGATACGGAAGGACTGCTATTGCTCACGAATGATGGGGAATTTGCCCATTTGTTGACCCATCCCAAGCACCATGTACCCAAGACCTATCTGGCTACTGTCAAGGGTGTGCCGCATGGCACAGCTCTGGACAAGCTGAAGCAAGGAATTATGCTGGAGGACGGGATGACGGCACCGGCAGAAGTAGAATATCACGATCTCGATAGCGACGGGAAATCCTCAACGATCACCATTACGATTCATGAGGGCAGAAACCGTCAGGTACGCCGGATGTTTGAGGCTATTTCCCACCCTGTGATCAAGTTGAAACGAATCTCCTTTGGCGAACTGTTCTTAGGTAATTTGAAGAGAGGTTTGTATCGACATCTGACCAAGGATGAAATTGAAAGCTTCTATAAACTGGCGGGTGTGCCAAGACCAGCGAGACCCGTTACGGTTACGAATCCGGTAACTTCGACCGACAAGCCAGCAAAACCAGCAAAACCAGCAAGAAAGACAACAAACGAGACGAAGGTGGATAAATCGGGGAGACCCCTCAAACCGAGAAAACCAGGCCCTTCAAATAGACCTGCAAAAACGAGACGATCCACACCCAAGAAACGTTAATATCCGCTAAGCTCCACCATGTATGATGTGTCCGGCTTTAATAGCTATTGGAAGGACGCCGTAAACCTGCGGCGTCTTCCTTGCTGGACCGTCAATTATGGATGTCACATAATATTCACATTTATTCTGGCTGAAATGAGCGCGCATTTCGTTATAATGTTCATAGAGTGTTCACGATTTGTTCAACACTTATGACAATTGTCGTGGAAAGGGAGAGGACTATGGGGAAGGCGAGAAGGCCGATCCAGATTGTTGTCTTACTGCTCATTGTTGTGCTGGGAGGATATGCTATTGGCACAGCAGTATTCGGTGGCGAAGCACAGAAGCCGGTGCAAGGCGGGACACCGCCGGCCTTCAAGCTGCTAGGCTTGGACGGAGAAGTACATAGCTTGAAAGATTACAAGGATCAGGTGGTAGTGCTCAATTTCTGGGCAACCTGGTGTGTTTATTGTGTTAAGGAAATGCCAGCTTTGCAAGCTCAGTGGGAGAAGTGGCGCGATCAAGGCGTGGTGGTGCTTGGCATCAATACGGGCGAAGACCCGGTAACGGTCGAGAGCTTCGTCAGGCAGACAGGCGTGAGCTTCCCGATTCTCTATGATTCCGATAATACCGTTACGCGTGATTACGGCATTGTGCCGATGCCAACGACTTTTTTTGTGGGCAGGAACGGGAAGATATCCTCTATACATCAAGGCGAGCTTAACCTGGACACGTTAGATGATCAAATCAGGCAACTGGTGAATCCTTGAGCGCGGGAGGAGGAAGCGGACGTTGATTGAGAATACGAAGTGCGAGTGCGGCCATCAGAATCGGGTAGGCACCGTCCTTTGCGAAGCCTGTGGCAAGCCACTGCTAGAGGAAGATACCGCCGGGGATTTGCTGGAAATGCGCTATGACGGGGTTGCCCGCAGATCGCAACGAGTGAATCCCAATATCATCGACCGCATTTGGAATTTCTTCTCTTCGGTCAAGGTTGCGGTCTATTTAATTATCATTACGCTGATCGGTGCGATGTTCGGGACGATTTTCGAGCAGGAGAGCAATTTTGTCCGGTTTGATCCTTCTACCTTTTATAAAGACAAATATGGCACTATCGGGGAGATTTATTATCGGCTTGGTTTGTCTCATACCTATGAATCCTGGTGGTTTATTCTGCTACTGGTTATGATCGGGGCCTCTCTGGTCATTTGCAGTCTGGACCGGGTGTTGCCATTATACAAAGCGCTTTCAAAACAAAAGATACGCAAGCATATGGAGTTCCTGACAAGGCAAAAGGTGGTCTATCAAGGGGATATAGAGCTAGATGGTGAACACTTCGTGCAGCAGGCTGTTGAACCCTTGCGCAAGCGGCACTACCGTGTTCATACAGACGGAAATGCTCTGCTGGCGGAGAAGCAGCGTTTCAGTCGCTGGGGGCCTTACGTCATCCACATCGGACTGATTATATTTTTGCTGGCCGTCTTGTTCCGGGGATTTCCGGGACTTCATATGGACGAACACCATTGGTTCCCTGAAGGGGAAGCTACGCGAATTCCGGGCACGGACTATTACCTGGAAAATGAGCAATTTACGGTGGAATACTATACTGAGGATGAAATGTCCGAGGACTTCAAGCAGACAGGAAAGATTGTTCCGAAGCTGTATGAAACGAAGGCCATCTTGTATAAGTGCGTAGCCGACTGCCAGGACCCCTCCAAAGAACCGCAGCTTGAAGAGGTAGCGCGTCATCCCATCCAGGTGAACAATCCCCTGGTGTATGAAGGGCTTAAGGCGTATCAGTTTGATTTTGATCTAACGCCCAAGCTTAGAGCGGTTCAACCAGCGGTGGTTAATACCAAGACTGGGGAGTCTTACGGTAAATTCAAGCTGGACATGCAGAATCCACAGCGTGAATATGAAGCAGGACCATATAAGTTAACACTTCATAACAAATATATGGATTTCTCCTTGAATGAACAGGGTCAGCCGGTTTCACTTTCCGGGCAGCCCAATGCACCTGCCTTCTTATTTCTGATTCAAGGTCCGGAATTACCCGCAGAGGGTGTACAGTATTTGTACTTTCCCAAGCAAATCGACAAGGAACGTTTTCAACAAGATGCCATCAATCGGCAGTTAAGCGGTCAAGAAGCGATCGTTACACTGGATGTACAAGGGATGGAGGATGTGGATTTTATAGCCTCATCAAGTTACTTGAACATCCGGATTGATCGGGCGATGCCGTTTGTATGGTTGGGGCTTGGCATTGTGATGCTGGGCTTGATTCTTGGCTTCTATTGGCAGCATCGCCGGATATGGCTGCGGGTGGATGACGGAAAGCTAACGCTAGGGGGACATACCGCCAAGAATTGGTTTGGCATGCGCCGAGAGGTAGCTTCATTTCTGGCTGCTATGGGCGTGGAAGCGGATGAGAAGTCTTTGGAAAACAGGGGGAAACGTCCATGAATTTCTTGGAAATTAGCAGAACTGCTTTTATGACTGCCTTTTTGCTATACTGCGCTGCTTTCATCTTATATGTGGTTGCCGTGACGGGAAGAACGTGGCGAGGTCGCGACCCGTACCGTCATGAACGGAAATGGGGGCGCATCTCTTTTGCTGTATCCTCGCTTGGGTTGCTGTCTCATCTGGTTTACTGTGGCACGCGATGGGCCTATAGCGGCCATGTACCTGTTAGCAACATGTACGAGTTTATGACCTTCTTATCGATGATGATTATGATTGCTTTTACGATTGTATTTCTCATCTATCGCAAAATTTTGCTCGGGATGTTCGCTTTGCCTCTGGCGATTATGATTATGGCGTATGCCGCTGTGTTTCCACAGGACGTGCAACCGCTGATTCCTTCCCTTCGTTCAATCTGGCTATACATTCACGTCACCCTTGCTGCGGCAGGGGAAGCCTTCTTCGCAGTGGGCTTTATTGCCGGATTGATGTATTTGCTGCGGTCCGTCGACTTTGGAGCTAAAGACCGGTCAGGCCGCAGGCAAAAAAGATGGGTTGAATTTACGCTTTTTTCTATTATTATAGTAGTGGGCTTTATTGTTTCCGTTTTTGCTTTTCGGGCAGCCGGATATGAAGCTATTTTCATACAAAATCAGACAGTGATTGACAGCCAAGTAGATCAAGATAGTACAATAGAGGATAAAGAAGTTTATAAGCTTCCGCCGATCGTAGGTCCACATGACAGCAAACCTGCGGAGATACAGCCTTTTTTGGGAATTTCGCAGCCTTTGTTCGAAGCCCCATCATGGATGAACGGGCAAAATGCGGGACGTAAACTGAATACGGTCATTTGGGCAATACTAACAGGTATCGTGCTTTATTTGCTGCTTCGACTAATGGTTCGCAAGCCATTAGGCAAGGCATTATCTCCGGTGCTGCGCGGAATCGATCCCGATGATCTTGATGAGATCAGCTACCGGGCGATAGCCATTGGCTTTCCGATCTTTACTCTCGGGGCGCTGGTGTTCGCGATGATCTGGGCCCAGCAGGCCTGGGGGCGGTTCTGGGGTTGGGACCCGAAAGAGGTATGGGCATTGATTACATGGCTCTTCTATAGTGCATACCTGCATCTTCGCTTATCCCGGGGATTTCAGGGTCGACAAGCCTCCTGGCTTGCCGTCTTGGGATTTCTGGTCGTTATGTTTACGCTCGTGGGGGTAAACCTGATTATTGCCGGTCTACATTCCTACGCGGGTACTGATTAACAGAATCACAAAACCATATGGACTGCTCAAGTGCTTTGGGTAAGATGATGAAGGGGTTGTTGTTATATGTCAGATCATGCAAACCGTATTCTGGTCGTCGATGATGAGGAGAGGATTCGCCGGCTGCTGAAGATGTACTTGGAAAAAGAAGGATACGAAATCGATGAAGCGGAAGACGGTGAGACAGCTTTGAAAAAAGCGACTGCCGGGGATTATGGATTGATTCTGCTTGACGTCATGCTGCCGGGAATTGATGGCGTAGAGGTCTGCAATCGTCTCAGACAGGTCAAGTCAACGCCGGTGCTGATGCTGACGGCCAAGGGAGAGGAGATCAACCGGGTTCAGGGCTTTGAAGTCGGAGCGGATGATTACGTCGTGAAGCCGTTCAGCCCGCGGGAAGTCATTTACCGGGTCAAGGCTATTATGCGGCGTGCCTCGGCCACTGCGTACCTGTCCAAGGAAAGTGGGACCAGTAACAATATCGTATTTCCCCATCTCGTCATCGAGCATGATGCTCACCGGGTTACGGCAAGTGGTCAGGAGGTTAGCTTGACACCGAAGGAGTACGAACTGCTGCATTATTTGGCTGTATCGCCGGATAAGGTGTTTTCCCGGGAAGAGCTGCTGAAGGACGTATGGAACTATGAATTTTTCGGTGATTTGCGGACGGTGGATACTCATGTGAAACGCTTGCGTGAGAAGCTGAATAAAGTATCTCCCGAATCAGCGGCCATGATTACGACCGTTTGGGGCGTGGGCTACAAGCTGGAGGTAGCGAAGTAACGTGAACTTTTGGAGAACGCTTGTCGGTAAGCTATGGATTACGATCATTTGTCTGGTAGCTTGCGTTATGATGCTGATGGGCTTGTTCCTGTTGCCGTATATCGATACGAATTTTACAAATTCGGGAGCTGTCAAACGGCTGTTCGTGATTGTTGCCATGATAGGCTTCTCTCTTACGACTTTCTTTGCTCTGTTTCTGTTTACCAAGATTACGCAGCCGATGCAGCGGCTCATTAAGGCAACGGATGCCATACGCAAAGGTAAGTATGATACCCGTGTGTCTCTTCGGACCAGCGATGAGATTGGCGAGCTGGCGATTGCGTTCAACCATATGGCAGCAGAGCTTGAGAATACCATTCGCAGCTTGAAGCATGAGAAGGAGCATCTGGCAAGCGTGCTACGCAGCATGAATGATGCGGTAATTACGCTGGACCGAGAGGGATATGTCATATTGACAAATCCTCCAGGGGATCAAATTATGCAGATGTGGGGCAACCTTCCTGAGGAGCAAGCGGATGAGCAGGCCGTTGCCACAGGAGAAGGCCAATCTGTGCTTCAGCCGCTGCTACCGATGTTTCGTCGTGTCCTGGAGCAGGAGGGGGACCAGAAGATGAACGTCCACGTTATGAAGGGCGTGTGGTCGGTTCATATGGCTCCTTTAGCTTCGGATGGGGAGATCCGTGGAGCGGTTGCGGTATTACGCGACGTTACGGAGGAAGTTCGTCTTGAGAAGATGCGCCGCGACTTTGTAGCTAATGTATCCCACGAGATTCGTACACCACTCTCGATGATGCAGGGGTATAGTGAAGCGCTGCTGGATGGTATGGCCTCCTCGCCGGAGGAAAGCGCTGAGCTGGCCCAGGTCATTCACGAGGAATCACTCAGAATGAGTCGTCTTGTTCGGGATTTGCTGGATTTGGCCCGAATGGAAGCAGGGCATACGGATATGACCATGCATCCAGTGGATTTCCGTGAGCTGGCTGAACGGGTTTATCGTAAATTTCAGGTGCGGGCCAAGGAGAGCGGCGTGGAGCTTAAGCTGGAGCTGGGATCTGAAGATCTTGTGGTGCAGGCCGATGAGGACCGTCTGGAGCAGGTGTTGACGAACCTGCTGGATAATGCGCTCAGACATACCCCTGAGAACGGTGAAGTCGTGTTCAGCGCTGTGATACAGCGAACAGAGCAGGGGGCCAGGGAGCTTCACGTGGCTGTACAGGACAATGGCGTAGGTATTCCGGGAGATGACCTTCCCTTTATCTTCGAGCGGTTCTACAAGGCCGACAAGGCTCGTGTACGTGGTGGGAATAGCGGAACGGGACTTGGCTTGTCCATTGTGAAGAATATTGTGGATGCTCATCATGGGACCATTAAGGCCGATAGCGAGATGGGGCAGGGAACAACCTTTCAATTTAGATTACCTGTCGAAATGCAACAAACTACGTAAAAACAAGCCAGCATCCTTCGCGTGAAGGATGTTTTTTTGTTGAATGCCGCAGATAAATCTTGTTCACCGTGGAACAATTCTTGATATTAGAACAAGCCGCCGGGAATTCCGGCGGCTTGTTCAGTAATCAGGAGAACATTAGTTTCTTAGATAAAAGTAATAGGCAATGCTTTGTTGAGCTCAGCCAGACGGGTTAACTCATCCAGGACTTCCTTCGGAACGTCTTTGTCCACGGTGAGGACCATGATAGCTTCACCGCCAACGAGTTTACGTCCCACTTGCATGGAAGCGATATTGACGTCATTCTTGCCAAGCAAGGTTCCCACGTTACCAATAATTCCCGGTTTGTCGTTATGGGAGATGAAGATAAGATGACCTTCTGGAGCTACGTCTACGGAGAATTTGTCGATCTGTACAATTCGTGCACCATACCCGTTGAGCAGCGTTCCCGCGGTACGCCGTTCAGTACCGTTTTGAGCTTTGAGTGTCACGGTGATCAGGTTGGTGAAGCCTTTGGTGGCTACCGCCTTGGACACCACGATATTGATATCCCGAACTTTAGCCAAGTGCATGGAATTGACGATGTTGACGTCATTGCCGAAGTGACGGGATAACACGCCCTTGATAATGTAGCGGGTCAGTGGTTGAGTATCAACCTCTGCCAGATCTCCAGCATAGTCAACGTGGATTTCTTTGACAGCCTGGTTGTTCAATTGAGTCAGGAATACGCCAATCTTCTCGCCTAGCTCGAAGTAAGGTTGTAGCTTGCTCATCACGCTTGCGGCAACCGGAGGCATATTCACGGCATTCTTGAACGGCTCATCGCGCAGAATATGCAGCACTTGCTCGGATACATCGATGGCTACGTTCTCCTGGGCTTCTACGGTAGAAGCTCCCAGATGCGGAGTAACGATAATCTTCGGATGGTTCAGGAACGGGTGGTCGGCTTCTGGCGGTTCCTTCTCGAATACGTCAAAGGCAGCCCCGGCTACAATGCCTTGGTCAATCGCTTCGATTAACGCCATCTCATCAACGACGCCACCCCGGGCACAGTTAATGATGCGCATACCTTTCTTCATAATCTCGAATTGAGGACGAGCGATCATATGCTTGGTTTCTGGCGTAAGCGGTGTATGAACGGTCATAAAGTCGGCATTCTTAACGATATCCTCAACGGTCGCCAGCTTGACGCCCAGCTTCTCGGCGCGATCTTCGGTCAGGAACGGATCATAACCGAGAATATCCATGCCGAAGGCTTTAGCCCGTTTGGCTACCTCGCTTCCGATTCGGCCCATGCCCAGCACGCCCAGCGTTTTGTTCCGCAGCTCCACACCGAGGAACTTACGGTCCCATTCGCCTTTGATTGTTTTGGCATAAGCTTGGGGAATATGGCGAGCCAGGGCCATCATCATGGCAAAAGCATGCTCGCAGGTAGTGATGGTGTTGCCATCCGGCGCGTTGATAACAATGATCCCGCGGCTGGTTGCCGCCTCCAGATTAATGTTGTCGACCCCAACGCCAGCACGGCCGATCACTTTCAAGCGGGTCGCAGCTTCCATGATTTTCTCGGTTACTTTCGTTTGACTACGGACGAGAAGCCCATCGTATTGCGGAATGATGGCTACCAGCTCATCCTCACTAAGCCCTGTCTTTTTCTCTACCTCAACGTCCGCTGCATCCATTAACTGTTGAATTCCCAAATCGCTGATTGGATCCGATACTAACACTTTAAACATGATTCTTGACCCTCCTAAAAGTTTTGTATAGCAAGGCTTCTTGAGAGTTCTACGTACAAAACTCTCTTAGAAAGCATTAGCACTGTGTTCAATTACCGTTATACTGCATCAAAGGACAAAGGTAGAACGAGAGACGTATTAACTTCCCTTGATAGGCGGAGCGGCTAAAAAAGGATGCAAAAAAACCCTCAATCCGCACACTACTTGCGTAGTAAGGGACGAGAGTTGTTCGTGGTACCACCCTAATTCACTGCGCCTTTGCAGGGGCAGCCTCATTGTCATTGCTGACAGAACGATAACGGAGTTCACCGACTGCGCCTACTACAAGTTCAACGCAGCTACTCAGGAGCGCTAAAGACATTCGTTTCACTACCGGTTTGCAGCACCACCGGCTCTCTGGGAGTTCCTCGAATGCATTGTTTCCTTCAACGTGTTTCATTGGATGTAATTTGTCATAATGTAACACGGCCCCGGCAAGGTGTCAACACCCACCTGCAAAAAAAGGCGGAATCCGCGCTGTGCCGAGTTGACCCCACGGGCTGCGCTTGAATCCGCCTTAAATTTTAGTTATGATTCTACTTATTCCCCAGTAAAGAACGGAAGCTGAGGGAGTGACTCGGAAGCATAGTAAGCCGTTCTCCATTTTACGAACTCTTGTTCCTTCACAGCTTGGGTTTCTGTGAGAACTTTCACAATGGAAGCGACAGATTTGAGCTGAAGAGTCTCGGCTTTGCTGCTGTCGATCATTTGATCGATCTTCACGGTTAAGTCTTGCGGTAGATAAGAGGCATAAATCTTCTCATTAGTCATCATATCGGTGACTATTTTATTCTTCACTGCAAGGGGGTACTGAGACCATTCCTTAATAGTGAGGGTGTCCTTGTATACCAGATTATCCGGAATTTCTTGATTAGTCTTTGCCGTCCACTTCAGGATAGAGGAGTAATACTTCTGCTGTGCTTGCAGACCAAAGCTTTGTGCATTGCTAGTGAACTCATCCGCGGCCAGGGCTTCAATCAACTCGTTGCCTTTTTTGCCTTTGACGGCAGATTTGACCTGACTCGTTCCTTCTTCAAACAGTTTCAAGCTTTTTAAGTAATCGGTTTGCGCTTGCTTTAACAGTGGCGATGAGTCACTGATGTACTGTCCGGCGATTTGAGCATATTGTGTGCTGGCATTCTCGCTAATTTGCTTGATGGCATCACTGGCAACGGCGTTCGAATTGCTGCGGGCCATTTCATCAACCAGGGCAAGATAGTCTTCTTTAAACTGTTGATAAGGCTGGAACACGACGTAGTAGAAAGTGACCAGGTCTTGTTGCTGATAAGATAATGCGGTCTCCTGTCCGGGCGGAATTTCCTTAAGGTAAGCGTACCGGGCTTCCGTCTTCTCAATTCCGATATTAAGACCGAAGTAAAAAGTACCGAATGAGATAATAAGCGTTAACAAAAAGCCGAGGACAAACATCATTTCAAATTTGGAGTTGCTTTTTCGGATCATCATTTATGCTCCTTACTATTTTTATTTGTATTTGCATGAGCTAGAATAATAATAAAGGACAGGGTTTGACAAAAACTATGAAAAAATTCAATCTAAGGGACATAAAAATAAAAAAAGTCGACCCGAGTCAGCTTAACGACCGTATGCTACTGATTAATTTGTATCTGACACAAGGACTTACTCTATTTATCGGTCTAATCATTTTGTTTTTTCAGAAGAGAAACCCTGTTTCTCTGTTAAATTGGCCCGAAAATGTGAACTTTTTGTATTGGGGTGCCGGTTTGGCTGTCATTATGTTCGGAGCCGACATGATATTGTCACACTTTGGCTCTGAAGATAGTATGGATGATGGCGGAATTAATGAGATGTTATTTCGTGGAAGACCGATTTGGCATATCGTGGTGATCGCAGCCATAGTTGCTATTTGCGAGGAGTTGTTGTTTAGAGGAGCGATCCAGCATGGTATTGGGCCTTACTGGACAAGTATCCTGTTTGCTGTCATCCATGTCCGTTACCTGAAGCATTGGCTTCCAACCGCGTGGGTATTTGCCAGTAGCTATGGATTGGGTTTCATTTATATACATACAGGCACGTTGTGGGCACCTATTTTATGTCATTTCCTCATTGATTTGGTGTCGGGTTTAGTGATTAAGTTTCGGAGGGAGTCATGAACGAACGATTAAGTCGAATGGACCGATATGGTCAGCGTAATAGAACGAAGACGCAGCGAGGTAGCAGGTCAAAGTCTTCCCGTTCCCGCACTATAGTGAGTAGTGAAGAGAGGGTTGAACCTTTGGCGGCTCATTTGCCAGATTTGGAAGAGTTTGAACCTGAGGTTATGGATGTAGAGAAAATGCCGACGCGAAAGGAATTGTTCCCTTCGCAGCGGCTTAAGTGGACACGTTGGTTTTACAACTCGCTATTGTACATTTTTGTCATCATTCTAATTTATTTATTATGGTGGGGAGTCAGCGACTCTCCGTGGGGCGACAAGTACGGGCTTTGATTCAGGAATCCCCTTCAGATGGGGCAGGACCAATGCTGCGTGGATCAACGAACTCATAGCCCTTCTGCTCAAGTCTGGTCAACAATTCATCCAGCGCATCCACTGTCCAGGGGAGCTCATGCATCAGAATGTTACTACCGTCATGTAGTTGCTCCAGAACATTTGCGATCACTGCATCCGGTTTATTTTTATTCTTGCTATCCCAGTCCAGCGAACCGTTGGACCAGGTCATATAGATCAGGTCGTTGTCCTCTGCGATCTGATGGGTCATGGTGTTGCCGGACCCGAAGGGCGGGCGGAAGAAGCGGGGAGCTTCGCCGGTCGTCTCTTTTACAATCGCTTGAACGTCTTCAATTTGCTTGCGCATCTCTTCGTTGCTTGATTTCTTCAAGTCAATATGGTCCCAACTATGATTCCCGATGATTTGGTTGCGTTCCGTAATCAGGTGAAGCAATTCAGGATGCTCCTTCACCCGGTAACCATTGACGAAGAAAATGGCTTTGGCCTCATGCTTGTCCAGTGTATCGATCAGACCATCGATCATTTCCTTCTCTTTGGGGCCGTCATCGAAGGTTAGCAGCACAACTTGCTTGTTGGTAATCTCCTCATTAGGGACTACGCGGTAGGCTTTATTAATATGGTACAACAGTTCCGGCGGAGCCTCCTCTATATTGGCGTTGTCTGAGTTCTCCTCCTGAGGGTTAACAGAAGGGATTGTATCCGTTGCTTCCTGGTTAGCTTGGGTGGAAGCTGGCGCTGGCAGTTCAGGTGTAGTTTGCCCTGTGGGGGCAACGGGCTGGCTGCACGAAGCAAGAACCAGGCCAAAGGTAATCATAAGCAAAAGCTTTTTGTACAACAATGGGGTCAACTCGCTTTCCTGTATTTATGCCGCATGAGTTTGCTGCAAGAGGTGAACACTACAGATGATTTTAACATATCCAAGGAGGGCGTTTGCGTGAAATCTTCCTCATTTTTAGGCGGTGTGCTGGTAGGTGCTTTTGCGACAATGTGGGCTTCCAAAAGGAAGCGGGGGTTAATGTCGGCCATGGGGGGAGCCGGTAGTATGCTGAAATTTGCCGGACTATCCTCGGCCAAAAGCAATGGATGTGCGACGGATACCGCTAAGACGGATCAACATTTGGCATCGGGTGGGGCTGAAAATGCCCGGGTGTATCCCAGTCCAGGCTCCACAGCGGACTCGCATCATTCGAAGGAATACGATATGAAGCAACTGCTTCAGTTCATTAAGAGCGATGCCAATGTGCGGCGCGAGGTTGAAGCGATTCTCAAGGAAACTCATACCGTAATTCCCGGTCTGTAAACGGGTACAAAAAGACGAGGATCAGAATCATTTTTTACTCCCTTCAGGGCAGTGGAAAATGATTCTTTTCTGTCTATTTTATTTACGTGCAATTAGGGGGAATAAATGATAACATACATACAAAGAACCATTTCCATCACACATTACAGCAGGTTTCATAATCTGTTATAATACGGTATAGAGAGAGGAGGATCCTGTATATGAAGATAGAAAGACTTGGCCAGGATAAGGTACGGATTTTCCTCACGTTTGACGATTTAAGCGAACGCGGTATTCAGAAAGAGGACATGTGGCAGGAAATTCCTAAGGTCCATGATTTGTTCACTGAAATGATGGATCAGGCTTACAATGAAGTGGGCTTTGATGCCACCGGGCCTCTGGCCGTTGAAGTGTTCGCCCTTCCTGCTCAGGGAATGGTCGTCATCGTAACGCGCGGGAAGTACGATCACCATCACCATGGTGTGGGATCGCCCTATGAGGATGAGCTGCCGGAAGAAGTTTACGAGATGGAAGTTACGCTGGAGCAGAGCGATACCATTCTCTATTCCTTTAAAGATTTTGAGAATTTGATTGAAGCGGCACATGTGTTGCGGCCGATGCTTCAAAATGCCGGCAGACTGTATAAATATAATGGGAAATGGATTCTTCAACTGGAGCCGGAGGAATTGGAGGAAGGCAAGCATCCTGCATTGATTGCAGTGTTGGCCGAATTCGGCGAGGCGACCTCTGTCACCACAGCCATGCTTGAGGAATATGGTAATCTGGTGATGGCCGAGAATGCGATTGACACTATTTGCGGCTATTTCAAACGTCAAGACTAACCTCGTGCACCCATGTAGCGGGCACGAGTCTGATAGGGAAGAGAAACGCGGAACGGCAAGCGGGTCAATAAGGGGGGATAACCGTTGCTCTTTTTCTCAATTGCAAGCGCAGCGGTAGCTCCCGGTATTGCTCTGCTTACGTACTTTTATCTCAAGGACAAGTATGATGCTGAGCCTTTGCATATGGTTATTAAGGTGTTTCTGCTGGGATTCCTGATTGTTTTGCCGGTCATGATCTTTCAGCGTGGCTTAACCTTATGGCTCGGTGATGGTTCACTGGTTACAGCCTTTGGTATTTCGGCGGGTGTAGAGGAAACGCTCAAATGGTTTGTATTATTCCATATGATTTACAATCATACTGAGTTTGACGAACCGTATGACGGCATCCTGTATGCTACGGCGATTTCACTGGGGTTCGCTACGGTGGAGAACGTGCTTTATGCCTTCGCCAGCCAGGCTTCCATCGGAACGATGATGGTTCGCGCCTTGCTCCCTGTTTCCGGTCATGCCATGTTTGGCGTGATGATGGGGTATTACCTGGGGCGGGCTAAATTTTCTACCGGTTGGGGAAGCCGGAAGTTTATCTGGTTTTCGTTGTTGTTCCCCTGGTTCTGGCATGGTGTTTACGACTGGTTCTTGAACAATGTTTCGCAATACTGGATATGGTTCATCGTCCCGTTGATGGCATTTTTCTGGTATGGCGGTCTGGGCAAGATGTATCGGGCCAACAAGCGTTCCCCGTTCCGGTTAACTGGAGCGAAGGGGCAGGACTAATTTAGGTAAAAATAGGGCATCCTGATTCCAATATTAGGTGGCGGTTATCGTCGCTGTGAAGTTGGGAAAGGGGTGCCTTTTTCGTGCGTGTCAAAGTAAAGATTACGTGCAAATACTGTGGCGAGCATTTCATATTGAGGGGCAACAAGCAGAACGGAAGAATCGAGACCGGCTTCAAGCAATGCTTGTGCAACAATCGTGAGCATTTCAAAATCGAAGAGGACGTGTATAAACTTCCTTCCTTCATGTCAAACTAATCCCAATCTAGTTGAAGAAGGGAGAGTGCTTCTAGCCGATGTATAAAAGATTGAGTGCCATTCTTTTTCCGGTGACGGCGCTTTTGCTGATCGGTTCCCTTGTTTGGGGTTATCAGGAGAACCAGGAGAAAAATGCGATTCTAATCAAGGCGGAAAATCAATATCAGCGTGCGTTCCATGACTTGTCCTATCATGTGGACAAACTACACAGCGAGCTTGGGACTACGCTGGCGTTGAACTCGGCTTCGACCAGCTCGCAGCGCAAAGGTCTTGTCAACGTGTGGCGGATTACGAGTGAAGCCCAAAATGAAATTAACCAGCTTCCATTGACCTTGCTACCGTTCAATAAAACGGAGGAGTTCCTGTCGAGAATTGCAAAATTTTCGTATCAGACGGCCATCCGTGACTTGACCAAGCAGCCCTTGAGCGAAAATGAGATGAAAAACCTGCAGGAGCTTTATAAAAATTCAGCGGAGATTTCCAAGGATTTAGTTGAGGTACAGGATAAGGTCATTTCCAATCGGTTGCGCTGGATGGATGTTGAAACGGCGCTTGTCAGCCAGAAGGAGCCCAATGATAACACCATCATCGACGGGTTCAAGACCGTTGACAAGAAGGTGGGAGAATATCCTGAATTGGATTGGGGTCCTTCGATCTCCAGTATGTATAACAAGCGTTCCGTCAAGAAGCTTGGCGGCCAGCCCATCACGACAGAGGATATCAAGAAGAAGGCAGCAGCATTTGTTGGCGTTAAGGATGCAGCCAATATTGAAGTAATTGAGAACGGAAAAGGAACGGAATGGGCTTCTTATACAGCAAATGTCCAGGATAAGGGGAAAGGGGAGTCGTGGAGTCTTGACTTTACACGGAACGGTGGACATTTAATCTCCTACTCCTACAATCGTGAAGTCGGAAAGAAAGCGGTGGACACAAATAAGGCCAGAGCCCAGGCGGACAAGTTTTTAGCAGATAAAGGGTATAAGGGGCTGACAGCCGTTTCCTTCGACGAGTTCGATAATGAAGGGAACTTTACGTATGTCACCAAGCAAGGTGAGGTGCTGATTTATCCTGAGAAAGTGACCTTGCGAGTCGCATTGGATAACGGTGAGGTAACCGGCATGCAAGCCAGCGATTATGTTTACGAGCGGGAAAATCAGAATGAGGTTGGTAAGCCCAAGCTCACCGTGCAGGAAGCCCGTAAATTTCTGAATACGCAATACAAAGAAAAGTATCAGCGTCTGGCCTTGATTGAAAATGAACAGTCGGAAAAGGTATTGACGTATGAATTCGGCGGCTCAGTCAACGGGTCTCAGTACCGAATTTACATTAATGCCGATAACGGAAATGAAGAGATTGTGGAGGAGATTAGAGCAGGTAAGGAAGAGGCTATCCAATCCTGAGGCTCCTAAATGATATTAAGGATGCTCTCGGTCTGCTTGCCGGAGCATTCTTTTTTTTGCGTTACAAAGCTTAACAATATTCGCGAACTTGGAGGCCTTAAGCCGTGCTATAATCAGGGAAAAGGTGGCGCGCCTTAATAAAACTCAGGTGGTGGGTAGTTTGTTTCCAAAAGTGAACGACCTTGTGCACATCCAAGTCGTATCCCAGGACAACGGAGATGCGGACAAAGCCGGAAAGTCCCGGATTGCCGATGTGGAGGAAGATGCGTTCCTGATAGAAATGCCGATTGAAATCGGAAGCGGACGGATGAGAAAACCCGGCATTGGGGAGGAGCTATCGATATCCTTTACTACGGAATCGGGACTCAGATATTTTAATACATATGTTTTGGGTTTTGCCGAGGACGGCATTCCCTTGGTCAGAATACAGCGGCCAGAGCAGGCCGCCATTACGAAGGTGCAACGGCGCAATTACTTGCGTGTGGCCGCTGAACTTGAACTCGCGATAGAGTTGAGGGATGAGACGCGCTTCGTGACCTATACGGAGGATGTTGGCGGAGGAGGTGTCTCCTTCAAGTGTGACAGTTTCTATCCGATTTCTGAGGGAGATCGGATGTTCTGCTGGCTGCGCGTGCCCTTCAAGAATGGGCTGATTGATAATGTCCCTTTTGATGCCGAGGTCGTTCGCACCAAGCAACTGGATAATGGCCGAATCGTGGCTATGCTCAGCTTTATTACCATTCTGGATGCAGAACGCCAGAAGCTGGTTCGCTTTAGCTTCGAGAGGCAGCGGCTTAATTTGAAGGACCATTGATTGCCGTTAGAATTCGGTTCCTGCTGCTCATAATTGGATAAGCTATAGTTATATAGCTAACAAGGCTGAGCTAGGAGGGATCAAGGTGAAAAATGCTGACGATATCAAGGATGCTGAGGCGTTTACCGGATTGTTTCTGCAATTCTCTGATGGAATAGAGAAATGGCTGAGGCGACTGGTTCTGATATTGCTGATAGGACTTTGCTTGTTCCAGGGGCTATTGCGCATTCCGGCATTACGTTATTATCTCGCTTCGGCAGATCGATATGAGGGGGTGCCCATCCTCAGGGATGCAGGCCAAGAAAGCAATTAAGCTTTGGAATATCCAATATTGATTCTTTTGCATCCCTCTATGTTATGTGGTATAATTTTCACGTCGCAGGCAATGCCTGCTTTTTTATTGAGGATGTGTTTGAGGAGGAGTACCCCTTTGGCAAGTCAGGCGTCTACAGCTCATGACAACATCAACATTGCAATTGACGGTCCTGCCGGAGCCGGGAAGAGCACGATAGCCCGAATGGTGGCCCGCAGATTGGCTTATGTATATGTCGATACCGGGGCAATGTACCGAGCGGCAACATGGTATTTTCTGCAAAGGGACATCGATTCGGATAACGTGGAGCAAATCATGCACATTTTGCCGGATCTGGACATTGAGTTGTTGCCCGGCGAGCAAGGGCAGCAGGTTCGGGTGAACGGTGGAGACGTTACGGAGGACATCCGTTCTCTAGCCGTCAACGCCCAGGTATCCCGATATGCGCAAATCGAGGGGCTGCGTAGCAGGCTTGTCTCTCTGCAGCGGCAAATGGCTTTGCGCAAAGGCGTCGTGATGGACGGGCGCGATATCGGCACCACGGTTCTGCCCGATGCGGAATTGAAGATTTTCATGACCGCCAGCGTCCAGGAGAGAGCGCGTCGTCGCTACAAGGAAATGAAGGAGCAAGACGAAATTTCATTCGAAGAATTGGTGCGTTCGATTGCGGAGCGTGATCGACTGGATCAGGAACGGGAAGTTTCACCGTTGCGCCAGGCCGAGGACGCTATACTGCTCGATACCACGGACATGTCTTTGGATGAAGTCGTGGATCACATCATTTTTCTTGTGCAGAACCTACGGAAGTGAGAGTTGACCAGAGATGATTTACAATTTTTGTCGAGGTGTGCTACGCATTTTCTACAAATTGGTGTTCCGCTTGGAGCCTATCGGCTTGGAGCATATTCCGCAAGAGGGCGGCGTATTGCTATGTTCTAACCACATTAGTCTGTTTGACCCTCCCACCATCGGCATTATGTTAAAACGTAAAGTGCATTTTATGGCGAAGAAGGAATTGTTCGATATCGTTGGTTTTGGCTGGCTAATTAAGCAGCTTGGCGCTTTCCCGGTCAAACGGGGTGGAGTCAGCAAAGAGTCCATTAAGCAATCGTTATTATTGTTGCGAAATGGTCATGTTATGGGTATTTTCCCGGAAGGTACACGTTCCAAGGGAGAAGATCAGGCAGTTGGCAAGAGAGGCGCGGCTACCTTTGCCCTTCGCAGTGATGCGGCAGTGGTTCCGGTGGCGATCATCGGTAATTACCGCTGGTTCAGAAAAATGCGCGTTGTGTATGGTCCACCGGTTGACCTGACGGAGTTCAAGGAGAACGGCGGCCCGGATGCAGCGGAATTGGCCACTGCAAGAATCATGGCAAGCATCGGAGAACTGAAGAAGCAGTAGGCTTTGAAGTTTCCCCTCAGCATGCATGAAGACAGAGGATATTTGGGAAAATAACCTTTAATAGGTTACAGGCAAGTTTTGAACTTCGCTTCAAGCGGGTTTAAATAAATGGTTTTTTGAATTGAGGAGGTTATTGACATGTCGGAAGAAACAAAAAATGTTCAGGACACAGAAGTAACAAATCAGGATGAATTGGAACAAATCGTTTCCTTGAAAAAGGGGGACACCGTCAAAGGAACGATCGTAAAAATCGAAGATAACCAAGCTTATGTAAGCATTGGATATAAATATGACGGTGTGATTCCTATTCGCGAGCTATCTTCTGTCCACCTGGACAACGCTTCGGACGCGGTTGCCGTTGGTCAGGAAGTAGAAACCAAGGTAGTTAGCATCGACGACGAGAAGGAAAGACTGGTGCTTTCCAAACGTGCTATCGATAGTGAAAACGCTTGGGAAGAGCTTGAGAAGCGCTTTGAGAGTGGAGAAGTATTTGAAGTGACTGTTGCCGATGTCGTTAAGGGCGGAATCGTTGCAGACGTTGGCGTACGTGGATTCATTCCTGCATCCATGGTAGAACGTCATTTCGTTGAAGATTTCAGCGACTACAAAGGCCGCACACTTCGCGTTAAAGTGAAAGAACTGGACCGTGAGAACAACAAGGTTATCCTTTCGCAAAAAGACGTGCTTGACGAAGAATTCGAAGCTAACAAGCTGAAGGTTATGGGCGAATTGAGCGAAGGCCAAGTGCTTGAAGGCACGGTTCAACGCTTGACTCAATTTGGCGCATTTGTTGATGTGGGTGGCGTTGACGGTTTGGTTCACGTCTCCGAAATCGCATGGAGCCATGTTGAGAAGCCATCCGACGCTTTGTCCGAAGGCGACCAAGTGAAGGTTAAAGTGCTTAAGGTTGATCCTGAGAAGGGCAAAATCAGCCTGAGCATCAAAGCAGCGCTCCCAGGTCCTTGGGATACAGCGGCTGAGCAATTCCACACTGGGGATATCGTCAGCGGTGAAGTAAGACGCCTGGTGAACTTCGGAGCATTTGTAGAAATCGCTCCTGGAGTGGAAGGACTCGTTCATATCTCTCAAATCTCTCATAAGCATATCGGTACTCCGCATGAAGTGTTGAAGGAAGGCCAAACGGTACAAGTGAAGGTTCTTGACGTAAATACTTCGGAGAAACGGGTTAGCCTCAGCATCAAGGAAACGGAAGAAGCTCCGGCTCCAACGCCTAGAAGCGAAAAACCGTCCAAAGGCAGCAGCGTGAGAAAAGAAGATTTGGGTGATAACCCTAACGTATCCTTGAACAACCAAGGATTGAGCATCACGCTGGGTGAGCGTTTCGGCGATAAGCTTAGCAAATTGAAATAATCAGGTTTTTTGTGGCTCGAACATCGGCGGACCCTGAAGAAGCGGGTTCGCCGTTTTTTTAATAAATAAATATAGCCATTCCAACATCTACAAGAACGGCACTTGAACGCGTGGCTGAGGTTAGCCAAGCCAACGTTTTTTTGCTATGATGATTTACATGTTACGGTCAATAAAACCATTAAACATAGATCAAAGATGTGGGTGGATGGAATGATCAGCAATAGGAGGTATGTCTATGGCAAGACCCGTAGTGGCTATCGTTGGACGGCCAAATGTGGGGAAGTCCACAATTTTCAACCGAATCATCGGTGATCGACTTGCAATCGTCGAAGATAAGCCGGGGATTACGCGCGACCGGATTTACGGGGCCTCGGAATGGAACGGCAAGGCGTTTAGTATCATTGATACTGGCGGCATCGAGCTTGATGATGAAGAGCCGATACTGAAATCGATCCGCATGCAAGCGGAGTTAGCGATTGAAGAGGCAGACGTCATCGTATTTATGTGCGATGCGAAGGCGGGGGTGACCTCTTCAGATGAAGAGGTGGCAACCCTGTTATACCGATCGGGCAAGCCGATCGTAGTGGCCGTGAACAAGGTTGACAATATCGGCCGGGTTGATAACATCTATGAATTTTATAACTTGGGATTTGGTGAGCCTATCGGTGTTTCAGGCAGCCATGGCACGGGTATCGGTGATTTGCTTGATGCGATTGCGGATAACCTTCCAGAGCTTGCGGACGATGAGTATGATGAGGATGTTATTCGTGTAGCTTTGATTGGTCGCCCGAATGTAGGCAAGTCCTCGCTCGTCAATGCTATTCTTGGTGAAGAACGTGTTATTGTCAGCGATATTGCCGGAACCACCCGCGATGCAATCGACACTCCGTTCGAGAAGGATGGACAACGTTATGTCCTCATTGACACTGCCGGGATGCGCAAACGTGGCAAAGTGTATGAGACAACGGAGAAGTACAGCGTAATGCGCGCTATGAAGGCTATTGAGCGTGCGGATGTGGTACTTGTGCTGATTAACGGAGAAGAAGGCATTATTGAGCAAGACAAGCATATTGCCGGTTATGCTTATGAAGCAGGCAAGGCTTCCCTTTTTGTCGTTAACAAATGGGATGTTGTTGAGAAAGATGATAAGACGATGCAGCAGTTCGAGCAAAAAATTCGTGATCACTTCCTGTTCATGACTTATGCACCGGTCGTGTTCCTGTCGGCCAAGACCAAGCAGCGCCTGCATAAGCTGTTGCCCGTTGTGCAGCATGTTGCCGATCAGCATACCAAACGCGTACAAACGCATTTGCTGAACGACGTGGTGTCCGATGCTATCGCGATCAATCCTCCGCCTACCGACAAAGGACGGCGCTTACGGATCAACTACGTCACTCAGGTAGCGGTTAAGCCGCCTACCGTCGTGGTGTTTGTTAATGATCCGGAGCTGATGCATTTCTCTTATGAGCGTTACCTGGAGAACAAAATTAGGGCGGCATTTGATTTTGAGGGTACGCCCATCCGTCTGTTCACACGGCGCAAGTCTGATGAAGGTTAGGGGAGAATAAGGTGATTTTACCTGTTGTTGCGGTTATCATTAGCTATCTGCTTGGTTCGGTCAGCTTCAGTGTCGTGCTGGCCAAAGGCTTGAAGGGGATTGACATTCGGCAACATGGAAGCGGGAATGCCGGAGCAACGAACACGCTGCGCGTGCTTGGCAAGGGACCGGCCATTCTCGTTCTGCTACTTGATGTAATGAAGGGGATTGCTGCAGTTTGGCTTGGTCATTGGCTGGGCGCAGGGGATCCATGGACAGCTTCGCTCTGCGGTATTGCTGCGATTATCGGTCATAACTGGCCATTGTATTTCCACTTCCGAGGTGGAAAGGGCATTGCGACAACGATCGGCGTCATGGCAACACTATTCTTCCTGCCCGCATTGTACGCTGGGGTTGTTGCAATTCTTTCTATCGTATTCACCCGCTACGTGTCGCTGGGCTCATTGATCTTTGTGTTGCTGACGCCCCTATTTCTGGTGGCGATCTCCGGAGAACTGGGACCTTATTTCTGGATGAGTCTGATTATTTGTGTGTTCGCGTTCTGGAGACATCGTACCAATATAGATAAGCTTGTTCATGGCAAGGAGAATAAGCTGGGTTCCAAAGGAGGAGATCGCGTTGTCTAATAAAGCTGCCGTATTGGTGGCGGGCAGTTGGGGAACGGCACTAGCCAGTGTGCTCGCCGACAAGGACATGGATGTGGCCCTGTGGACACGCAACGAAACGCAAAAAGAAGAGATTAATACCAAGCATCGCAATGAACGTTTCTTGCCAGATATCGAGTTATCCCCTCGTTTGAAGGCGACTACGGACCTTGAAGCCGCCGTAAGCGGTGCCAAGGCTGTAGTTATAGTTGCCCCGTCTTCGGCGGTCCGTGAGGTTGCTAGAGCCCTGAAGCCCTATTGGCATGAGGACATGCTGGTTGTTCATGCGACAAAGGGGTTTGAAACGGAAAGCTTGAAGCGGGTGTCTACGGTTATTGCCGAGGAATTAGGCTGCGATGAGGGCAGGATTGTCGTGTTATCCGGGCCGAGCCATGCCGAAGAAGTCGTTAAGCGCTGCCCCACAACGGTAGTGGTTGCTGCGGAAGACGAGTCTCAGGCCGATCTGGCTCAGGATCTGTTCATGAATCCTTATTTCCGAGTATATACCAATCGTGACCGGGTTGGGGTAGAACTGGCCGGGGCCTTGAAGAATATCATTGCCTTGGGAGCCGGGATGTCCGATGGACTCGGATATGGCGATAATGCCAAGGCGGCATTATTGACGCGTGGGCTTGCGGAAATTACGCGAATCGGAGTCGAAATGGGGGCTAACCCGCTTACTTTTGCCGGACTGGCTGGTATCGGGGATTTGGTCGTCACGGCGACGAGTCGGCATAGCCGTAATTGGCGAGCTGGCTTTATGCTGGGTGAAGGCAATTCTTTGGAAACGGTGCTGAGCTCTATGGGGATGGTCGTGGAGGGAATTCGTACCACGAAGGCCGCCCATGCCATCTCTGAGAAATATCAAGTGCAGATGCCTATTGCTGCCCAATTGTACCATGTTCTGTTCGAGGGAATGGACCCGCGCACTGCTGTTGAAACACTGATGGGCCGGGACCGGAAGACCGAGATGGAAGTTATATCCTTGGAAACCTGGGAGCAATGGCACACGTAAGCCTGTTTTCCGGGACGTCGTCACCTTTCGCTTGTCCTCCTCATACATTGGTTGAAGAGGACAGCGGAGGAGGCGATAGCGTGAGCAAAATATCCAAAGAGGCCTTGAATGCCATTAATAAGAAGACCGGCAAGACGATCTCGGAAGGCTCGGTCAAGAAGCTGGCTAGTACGGTCAAACCGTCTACGATGAAGAATGAAGCTGAATTGCGCAAGCTGATTAAACAAGTATCGGCCATGGCCAAAGTGCCGGTTACGGAAAGCACCATTTCGGAAATTGTCAATGCCGTGAAGAAAAGCGGTATGAATCCGTCCAATATGGAAGCTTTGATGAAATTGATGATGAAGAAATAAGGATGCTTCCTTGGAACTCCAAAGCTCTGCGGCATAGTGTCGCAGGGCTTTATTTGGTTTTGCATGATCTGGTTGCGCTTTCATGACGTAGCCTCATCGGCGGAAAAATGCTATAATATGGATCATATTAAACGATAGAAAATGGGAGAATTGAACGATGGATGCTATGACGAAGATGTGGTTGTCGATCGCGGCGGTTCTAATTATGGGTATATCCGTATTTTTGATTACGTTTGCACGGACAAAAACTAAAGGGATTGTGAAATGGGTCCTGTCATTCATTGCTTTCATCATCATGCTGACGGGATTTCTGGCGGGTCTTGTATCCATCACATAAGCTCTGTAGACATTGGTGAATAGAGAAGAGGAATTGATATGGTTGAATCACAAAGCGCGGTGTATGCCCGGTTGACTGTAGCGCTCCAGGAGCTTGCGGATCAGCTTGCGGGCTCGCCGGAGGCCTGGCTGTTAGGCGGAAGCTGTGGCTTGTGGCTCCAGGGTGTACCGCTGGAGGCCCCCCCAAGGGATATAGATATTTATGCCGATACGGAGGCAGCCCACAGCTTGCATGAACGGCTAGGTTCGCTGGCTATAGACAAGCCTGCCTATGATCGCAACGAGCGTTATGCCTCTGTACTTAGCCATTATCGACTGGGTGAATTGGAGGTGGAAATGGCCGGAGGGTTCGAAATACGCACCGCACGTGCCTACTACCGTACAGAGGTAAATGAGCTGTTGGCCGGATCTTCACATCAGGTTGCCTTGGAGAAGGCAGTCATACAAGTCATGCCTCTGGCCCATGAATTTATATTCAATCTGCTGCGTGAGCGGCATGATCGTTATTTGCCAATTGCTGCGGTCATGCGCAAGGAGCCGGAACGGCATTTGCCCTTGTTGCTGGAATTACTAAAAAGAAATGCTTGGACTTCTGATTTAGTGGGACGTATGGCCGAATTGCTGGATCGGCCGCTTCTGTCCCAGCCATGGCAGGAGTACCATGGATAGGAAAAATGAGGATTAAATTATGGAGAAAATAATGGTAACTTTTCAACCATTGGATAAGTCCGTCAAGGTACGCCCGGGAACTACGGTCCTCGGGGCCGCGCGCGAAGCGAAAGTTCCTATCTCTACCCGTTGCGGAGGGAAAGCGGGTTGCCTGATGTGCAAAATTTTGGTGGAACCCGATCAAGCTGCTGCACTGACCTCGCCTACGGAGGCGGAGCGGCGGAAGCTTGGCTATCAGATCGAACAGGGTTATCGGCTGGCTTGCCAGGCGAAAGTATGCGGAGAAGGCGTGGTGCGAGTGCCTGAAGACCCTCTTAAGGCGGCCATCCGTAAACAATTAGAGCAGCAGCAGGAGGATAGCTTGTGGTAGGAGGATTAGTGATGCTGGCAGTGAGCAGTTTAATGCGCAAGTGGAGCAGGCCTGTCGTCTGGCTTGGCCTGACCACTTTGCTATTGATGTTCTCCACCGGTTGTATGTACCGGGAGGAACAGCAGAAGGTCGGCCCCGTATCCTATGCCGAGAGCGTGGAACGTGTTCAGCAAGCCTTGGACCGCTTTCAGGAGGAACGGGGGATTTTGCCCATCTTCACTGCAGGGGAAGAGACCCCACGTTATGAGAAGTTTCGCCTGAATTTGAGCCAAATGAAGCAGTTGGGTTATCTGGACGATATCCCGGCCGCCGCCTTCGAACAAGGGGGCAGTGTTTATTTTCTGGTCATCAACGAAGAGATTGATCCTGCTGTGAAAGTCATGGATTTGAATACGGTGCAAAAGGTTAACGATGTACAGCGTCAGGTAGATCTCTACCGTTCCAAGCATGGAGGACAGCTCCCAGGCCAGGCGGAAGGAGAGGCCTATCCCGGACTGTACGAAGTAGATCTATCACTGGCCCAAGCCTCGCAATATGAGCTGCTAAGCGTATATTCTAACCAGGCTCTGCCTTATCTTGTAGATCAAGCTGGACATGTCTATGTAGACTATGCCTATGATATCATGCAGGCCATCGATCAATCTGGACGTATGCCTCAAGGGGAAGAGGATTTGCGGCAATGGTTAACAGACCGCTCATCTCAGGTGCCGGTAAAATCGCTGCCCTACCGTTGGGCAGATGGCGCTCCACTGGCTCAGCTTACTCCGGATCAATAATTATAGACTGCAAATGTTGTCCATTTGCCTCAATCCTGCCTTTCGGAGAGATCCGAAGGGCTTTTGTTGTTATACCATTGGCGGAATACTCTTTTCACTAGAGTCATACAAATGAAAATGTGGCGTTTATTGCCCGCCTGGTTCGGGCTGAACGAGCGGCTTTGCAAAAAAAGTGGGCTTGTACGGTTATTTCCGTCATATTTGCGCATCTGGTACATAAGATGTTACTAGTCCAAATGCATGTACGAGTTAACGTCGCTTCGTTCAGGTTCTTTCCACCTTGGATGGCGGCGGCGGACACGGGCAAGAGGGGCTGCCGCTCCTGTTCGTAGCAGTGGTTCTGAAGGAATGGTGAATAACGAAGCGGATGCTCTCAAGGCATTTTTCCTTCGGCGAAATTTGAGGAGGGGATATCATTGGTATTGGAGAAAGTGGACATTTTTAAAGACATTGCTGAACGCACCGGAGGCGATATCTATTTGGGAGTCGTCGGGGCGGTACGAACAGGGAAATCAACCTTTATTAAACGTTTTATGGAAACGGTTGTGCTCCCTAACATCGCTAGCGAAGCCGATCGGGTTCGCGCAGTGGATGAGCTTCCGCAAAGCGCCGCTGGCAAAACCATCATGACGACGGAACCCAAGTTCGTGCCTAACAATGCGGTGCAAATCAAGGTGGCTGAAGGACTAGAGGTGAATGTCAGACTCGTCGATTGCGTCGGCTATGCCGTGGAAGGCGCAAAAGGTTATGAGGACGAAAATGGTCCTCGGATGATCTCGACGCCATGGTTCGAAGAGCCTATACCGTTCCAGGAAGCGGCTGAAATCGGTACGCGCAAGGTCATTCAGGAGCATTCTACGCTGGGCGTTGTCGTGACCACCGATGGTACAATCGCCGATATTCCGCGCTATTCATATGTGGAATCAGAGGAGCGGGTTATCGAGGAACTGAAGGAAGTAGGCAAGCCATTTGTCCTAGTTATTAACTCTACAAGACCTAATAGCGAGGAAGCGTTGCAGCTTCGCGGCGAACTGGCCGAGAAGTATGATATTCCGGTGATTACGCTAAGCGCGGCAACCATGACCGAGGAAGATGTAACGGGCGTGCTTCGTGAGGTGCTCTACGAATTCCCTGTGCATGAAGTGAACGTTAACTTGCCTAGCTGGGTGATGGTGCTGAATGAGAACCACTGGCTACGCAGTAATTATGAGAATTCGGTTCGCGATACGGTTAAGGACATCCGCCGATTGCGCGATGTGGACCGGGTTGTGGGCAACTTTATGGAATATGAATTCATCGACCGGGCGGGACTTAGCGGCCTGAACATGGGGCAAGGTGTAGCAGAAATCGACCTGTACGCACCGGACGATCTGTATGATAGTATCCTGATGGAAGTGGTGGGCGTTGAGATTCGCGGTAAAGACCATTTGCTCCAGCTTATGCAGGAATTCACTCATGCCAAGCGGGAATACGATCGGTTCGCCGAAGCGCTGGAAATGGTCAAGACGACCGGTTACGGCATCGCTGCACCATCGCTTGCAGAGATGGCTCTGGATGAGCCGGAACTCATTCGCCAAGGCTCGCGGTTTGGCGTCAGACTGAAAGCGACAGCACCATCTATCCATATGATTCGCGTCGATGTGGAGTCGGAATTTGCCCCGATTATCGGCACCGAGAAGCAGAGCGAGGAACTGGTTCGCTATCTGATGCAAGATTTCGAGAACGATCCGATCAAGATCTGGGAGTCTGATATTTTCGGTCGCTCGCTACATTCCATTGTACGCGAGGGTATTCAGGGCAAGATTGCCATGATGCCGGATAACGCTCGCTACAAGCTACAGGAAACACTGGGTCGCATTATCAACGAGGGTTCGGGAGGGCTGATCGCGATCATTCTTTAAAACCGATTTTACTTTAAGTGCATTTGAGCAACCTCTTTAAATAACCGTGCGTGTGCCAGGCTGGCCGCGTGCGGTTATTTTGTTGCCAAAATACCGCTCCGGGTTGAAATACTTGAAATTATGCCCTGGCTGTATTACTATAAGTTTGTTCCGCGCCCCATAAAATATGCCAATAGGGCTCATTTCGCGTATATTCTGCGATAAAACGGAAACACAAATAACAAGTGGTATAATTTTCCTTGACAGGGAGGTGAATCAGAAATGAACAAATCCGACTTGATTTCTCAAGTGGCTGAAAGCACGGAATTGTCCAAGAAGGATGCAACGAGAGCGGTTGATGCTGTTTTCGAAGCTATTTCCGAAGCGCTCCAAAGTGGAGACAAAGTTCAACTCGTTGGCTTTGGCAACTTTGAAGTTCGTGAACGTTCCGCTCGTAAAGGCCGTAACCCGCAAACCGGAGAGGAAATCGAAATCCCTGCGAGCAAAATTCCTGCCTTTAAACCAGGCAAGGCGCTCAAAGACGGAATTAAATAAAGATTTCTATATATCTTTCCGTGCAAAAGACCGTGGGCTTTCCGTTCACGGCTTTTTCTTTTCACGGAAGGTTGTAGAGTAGAGAGCAGCCTGATTAAATATGCAAAGGGAGGCGCAGCCATGGTGGACAATCAGAACGTAGGCGGCAATGAACCGGGGGTTACGGGCGGGGATTACTTCGTCGTCAAGGCCAAGGAGCAAGGAATTACGGTGATCGGTCTGACCCGGGGGAAAGATACTCGCTTTCACCATACGGAGAAGCTGGACAAAGGCGAAGTGTTAATCGCTCAATTCACGGATCATACGTCGGCGGTCAAGGTCCGCGGCAAAGCACTCGTGTACACCAAGCATGGAATTATCGATACGGAAGAATGATTTTTTAAATCGCAGGCATAGCCTGCTTTTTTTCTATGTACAATGGGGTATAGGACTCTCGGACAGGATAGGATAACTCTGCCTGCCCGAGCGCATCAGAAGGGAGAGTGCCCCATGTATGGGAAAATAGTCTTCCGCGCTGTGCTGCTGGCCATGAGCTGTGCTATTTTGTGGGCAGCGATATCTGCACTTGGCCATCCGCAAAGGGAGCAGACATCACATGCAACCACCGTATTTGCCGGACAAAAGCCTGCCAGGTTAACCGAGGATAATTTGGTCGATGGGTTGTCCACCCTGCCGCTTCCGTTACCACTTGCCAAGGTAGATTTGAATGCGGGCATCCTGTCTGTTGATTTGAAGGTGACGGATGAGGCGGCAAGCACGGAACAGGTCTACCAGGGAATGGCCGAGTTGATCTCCTTTGCCTTCGAGCATACTAGCAACGTAGACCAATTGTTACTGCGTGTGCTAGCCGAGGACCGTTGGCTGGGAACGAGATATCTGCTTATTGCCGCCGATGTGAAGCGGGAGGAAGTATCAACCGAGGAATTGTCCGGCTTGCGTGATACAGGAAACGGTCCATTAACGGAGGATTTGCAGTCAAAAATGCATATCACGGAGACGCAGCTATGGAAGTCTCGTTTTCTGAATGAGTAGTGTCCATATTTCTCTTGCGGATCACCGTTCTCCTCTGTGCGCAGTGAAATAACATATGCTATAATAGACAAGATTGTGACAGAATTATTGTGAATCAATGAATGATAAAGGACTAGCGGCTCGGAGGCAAAGGATGAAACCTTATCGCATAACTGAATTGGCACATAAATATGTCAGCTATGACATGATTACCGCATACACGGCGCTTCCGGAATTTCCGGTGCCCCGTGTTCGCTTGCTTTATACCTTTCTAAACGATCGGGAGGAGGGCTCGGCTTCGACGGCGGAGACTTGTTCGCTCGCTGCTTTCCTCGTGCAATTAGGCATGGATACCCATGATCAGATTGATTTGGAGCAGGGCTTAGCCGAGGCTTCGCCTGAGATGCGTGCAAGGCAGCTTAAGGTGCTGGCGGGGGATTACTTCAGCGGCGCCTTCTATCAGTTGCTGGCCCAGGCCGGAGAGATTGGTATGGTGTCCCGGATGAGTGCGGCCATTTGCGAGGTGAACCGGCTGAAGGCACGTTTGTATAGCCGGCTCAAGCGGATGGTGCTTCCGGCGGAGGAATATGTGAAGGAATGCGTCCATGTGAGGATGGGGCTTTTTCTTTCTTTCACGCATTTGCTGGACCAATCGGCCCAAAGCGTGTGGCAGCATTTACTGGCGGAATTAAGTCATTGCGAGGTTGTAATGGACGAGATTCGCCTGGCTGGACAATTGCCGCAGGAGCGCAAAGGTTACGCCTACCTGCGAATCATGGAAGCCGCAACCTCCGAGGAACGGGAGACGCTCTCCGAACGCAAGATCGGGGAACGCGACTGGACGTTACTATTAGCCAAATATAACATCAGAGAGCAACTGACATCCATGCTCCACCAATCGGTGGACCATGTGCAATCACTGCTCCATGAATGCAACAAAGAAACGGTGCGGGCCGAACTGCGGGCGATTGTTGAGCCGTTTGCCGCCGTATTGTCGCCTGTGCGCCGTTCCGTGCAAGAAGGGTAGGTAATTTGCGAATGAGTCCATCGACTTCATCGGAGAACAAGGAACAGTTTGTACACTCCGTCTTTGAGAGCATTGCTCCAAAATACGATATGATGAATGATTTAATTAGCTTTAGACGCCATAAGGCCTGGCGTAAATTTACGATGGCCAAGATGAAGATGTCCCCTGGGGATACAGCTATTGATTTATGCTGCGGGACCTGCGACTGGACGATCAGTATGGCTCAGGCCAGCGGAGGGACGATTACCGGCCTCGACTTCAGTGAGAATATGCTGGAGTTTGGACGCCGCAAGGTCGAGGAGAGCGGGTTGGAATCGCAAATCTCCTTGATTCAAGGAAATGCGATGGCATTGCCGTTTGAGGATGATACCTTTGATTATGCGACGATCGGGTTCGGCTTACGTAACGTGCCTGATCTGCGCCAAGTCTTGCGGGAGATGAAGCGGGTTGTGAAGCCGGGCGGCATGGTCGTTTGTCTGGAATTGTCCAAGCCGACCTGGCAGCCCTTCAAGGGACTTTATTATTTTTACTTCCAGCAAATTATGCCGATGGTCGGCAAGCTAGTGGCCAAGCGGTATCAGCAATATAAGTGGCTGCCGGAGTCACTGGTTCAGTTCCCAGGGCGCGCAGAGCTTGCCCAAATTTTCCGGGAGACCGGATTAATCGGGGTTGAAGCCTATCCTTTGACCGGTGGAATTGCCGCTCTGCACATCGGAACGAAGGAGACGTAGGCATGTTTAAGAAAATCGGTATTTTTCTGCAAATGATTAAATTTGAACACACGGTGTTCGCACTGCCCTTTGCATTTATGGGGGCGCTCCTTGGTTCCGAGGTCGTCAATAATACGCTGCCCTCCTGGGCACAAATTGGTTGGGTATTACTAGCCATGTTTGGAGCTCGCAGTGCAGCTATGGGGCTTAACCGGTTGATTGACCGGGTCAGTGATGCCAAGAATCCACGAACTGCGGGTCGTGCCATCCCTGCAGGCTTACTCAAGATTGGCGAAGTCCTCATATTTATTATCGTTTCCTTTGTGCTATTGTTCTGGGCTGCGGCCGAACTTGAGCCACTGGCGCTCAAATTATTGCCTATCGCTGTAGTGATGCTTGTGTTTTACTCCTACACGAAACGTTTTACCTGGCTTTGCCATGTGGTGCTAGGTCTGACGATTGCTCTGGCCCCACTGGGAGGCTGGGCTGCGGTGACCGGTAAGGTCGATTGGACGGCAATGATTTTCTTTGCTACGATTACGTTCTGGATTGCCGGCTTTGATATTATTTATGCCTGCCAGGATGTTGAATTCGATAAGAAAGAGGGTCTTCATTCTATTCCGGTGCGCTTCGGAGTGGCCAAATCCTTAAAGATTGCCCAGGCCTTCCATATTCTCACGGCGTTAGGCTTCATCGCCATGCTGCTTATGATGGATTTGGGCTGGTGGTATATTGCAGGTATGATTATCGCTTATTTGATATTGTTCTATGAGCATCATATCGTGTCTCCGGGGGATCTAAGCCGTCTGCAGACTGCTTTCTTTACGATGAACGGTGTACTTAGCATCGTGGTCTTCTCCTTTACTTTGATCGACTTGGTGGTGCGTCATTACAGATGAATAAGACCAAAACAATCGTCATTGGCATAACCGGGGCCAGTGGCTCCATTTACGGTGTCAAGCTGATTGAGACGCTGCTCGGCATGCAGTTTACCGTCCATCTGGTTATTTCCAATGCGGGTTGGCGGGTGATCAAGGAAGAGCTCGGCTGGGATACGACAAATCGGGAAGAGGTGCTGCGGACGAGCTTCGGTGCACTTCCCGGCAAGCTCGTGTACCATCCGATCGCCGACATCGGCGCTTCGATCGCCAGCGGCTCTTTTCTTACCTACGGCATGATCGTGATGCCTTGTTCGATGGGCACCTTATCCTCGATCGCGACGGGGGCATCCGATAATTTGATGGCCCGCGCGGCGGACGTCATGCTCAAGGAGGGGAGGCCGTTAGTGCTGGTTCCCCGCGAAACACCACTGCATGCCATTCATCTGGAGAACATGCTGAAGCTGTCCCGCTTAGGGGTTCGGATGATTCCTGCGATGCCAGCGTTTTATTTTGGTCCACAGACCATCGATGATCTTGTGGCGTTTATGGTGGGCAAGGTATTGGACAATCTCGGTATTGAGCATGCCTTATTTCATAGATGGGGGGATCACGATGCAGAGCCGGAGCGATAAAGACATCCTCATCGGTAAAATCAAATATAGCAACGTGTGGCCTGTATTCCACTATTTTGAGACGGCTAAGCTCTCGCAACCCAGCCGACTGGTGACCGAGGTGCCATCCAAGCTGAATCGCGGGATGTTGGAGGGGTCACTCCATATATCGCCGGTATCTTCCTTCGCTTATGGACATGGTAGTGATCGGTTAGTATTGTTGCCCAATCTCTCGGTAAGCGCCGACGGCCCGGTAAATTCCATTCTGCTCTTCTCGCGGAAGCCGCCCGAGCAAGTGGCGAATGGCCGGATTGCCTTGACAAATACGTCAGCCACTTCGGTGAATTTGTTGAAGATTATTATGGAAAAGGCCTATGGTGGCAAGCCAAGCTATTGGGATAGCGACCCTAATCTGGAGGCAATGATGGAAGACAGCGATGCGGCGCTGCTGATTGGAGATCAGGCCATTCAAGCCTCTTGGCATCATCCCGGTTATATCATGACGGACCTTGGGGAAATCTGGAAGGCATGGACTGGTTACGGTATGACCTTTGCCGTCTGGGCTGTGCAGCAGTCATTTGCCCGGAGTCATGAAGACTTTCTGGAGGAGATTACGTCGGCCTTTGAAGCCAGCAAGCAGAGAAGCCTTGCTGATGTGATGCCTCTGGTTATGAAGGCCTGCGAAGAATTGGGCGGCACCAGGGAATACTGGCAGCACTATTTTCACAATTTACGTTATGATTTTGGACCGGAACGCCGTAAGGGTCTGTCGCTCTACTTCGATTACGCTTATGAAATGGGCTTGCTGAATCATCGGGTAGACATGGAAATATGGAATCATAATTCGTTGACACGGGTGAAAGAATGAAACTATTGGATATTTTTGGATCACTAAAGAAGGATATGGATTATATCGAGAAGCAGCTCTATCTAGCAATTGAAGACGATGATGGTCTGCTGAGCGAAACGTCCTTGCATTTGCTGAAGGCGGGAGGGAAACGGCTGCGTCCTGTATTCGTCTTGCTAGGCGGCAAGTTTGGGAATTACGATTTGCAGAAGCTGCAATACATCGCGGTGCCACTCGAAATGATCCATTCGGCATCGCTGGTGCATGACGATGTGATTGACGATGCTGACACACGGCGTGGGAAGGCTACGGTCAAGTCCAAATGGGATAATCGAATTGCCATGTACACGGGTGATTATATCTACGCCAAAGCGCTTCAGCAGGTAGCGAAGCTGGACAACCCATACATACATCAAATACTGGCCAAAGCTATGGTGGAGATGTCCATCGGTGAGATGGAGCAGATCCGTGACTTTTTCAATACCGAGCAGAGCGTCAGGAACTATTTGCTGCGGATTCGCCGCAAGACGGCTCTGCTGATTGCGATAAGCTGCCAGCTCGGATCGATGGCGGCAGAAGCTTCCCATGAGGTAAGCGCTGCCCTCTACCGATATGGCTACAATGTAGGCATGGCCTTTCAAATTCGCGATGACTTGCTGGATTTGTTCGGGACGGAGAAGACGATTGGCAAACCGCCAGGCAGCGATATGCGTCAGGGCAATATTACGCTTCCCGTAATCTTCGCCTTGCAGGAAGGGGAACTAAGAGAGCCCCTACTACAAGAAATCCGCGGTATTCAAGCGGGAGATGGTACCGGACACGAGAAGAGGGCGATTGAGATGATTCGGGAGAGCCGGGGAATTGAACGAGCAGAGGTACTGGCGGACCGTTTTATTGACAAGGCGCTCAAGGCGTTGGAAGGACTGGCGGACACGGCTTCACGGACACATTTGCAGGACATTGCCCGTTTTA
The DNA here is from genome assembly GCF_056836745.1 of Paenibacillus sp. 1SOY10. Taxonomy (NCBI): domain Bacteria; kingdom Bacillati; phylum Bacillota; class Bacilli; order Caryophanales; family Paenibacillaceae; genus Paenibacillus; species Paenibacillus sp. 1SOY10. Next base: position 795,487 of record NZ_JBXENK010000002.1, read on the forward strand.
TCAATAAGCGTGCCTATTAATCTTTACCTATTTCGTGAGTATCTGGTAAAATGCAGATGAAACCGCCTTCTTTCCGTAAGATCGGGCGAGGCGTCTAGCAAACGAATGGAGAATGTTGACTTTTTTCGGGAGGGGAACCATGGAAAGAACTTTTTTGATGGTTAAACCAGACGGCGTACAGCGCGGATTGGTGGGCAAGATCGTTAGCCGGTTCGAAGATAAGGGCTTCCAAATGATTGCGGCCAAGCTGACCCAGATGACGGAGGCTCAGGCGAAGAAGCATTATACCGAGCATGAGGGGAAACCCTTCTTTGATGAACTGGTAGGCTTTATCACTTCTGGTCCGGTGTTTGCTATGGTATGGACGGGCGATGATATCATTACGTTATCTCGTATGGTAATCGGCAAGACGAAGGTGACGGAGGCTTTGCCTGGAACTATTCGCGGGGATTTTGCCGCACATACGCCGTTCAATCTAATACATGGCTCGGACGGCAGCGAAAGCGCGGAACGGGAAATCGCCAATTTCTTTACGGAAGCGGAGCTCGTAAAGTATTCGAGAAGCGTGAGCTCATGGATATGAACCGCATCTTTCCCGAACTTCCCCGGGCAGACCAAGCAGAGACGGGTATAGACCCCGATTATCTTGAATTTATTCATGGCATCAAGAAGAGCACGGGCATCGACTTGGCCCAATACAAGGAGGCCCAGATGAAGCGGCGGTTAACTACGCTGCGTAACAAGAACGGATATACCAAATTCACAGATTTCTATACGGCAATGATGGGCAATAAGACGTTGTTTTACGAGTTCCTGGATAAAATGACGATTAACGTCTCTGAATTTTGGCGAAACCCGAATCGCTGGGAGGTGCTTCGGGATGAAGCCCTGCCTGAGCTATCTGCTGGACGGCCGAAGCTGCGGGTATGGAGCGCTGCCTGCTCGACCGGAGAAGAGCCTTATACGCTGTCCATGATTCTGGCTGATTCCGGATTGCTCAGTGGAACCTATCTGCTAGCTACGGATATTGATGAGGGAGCGCTGGCAAAGGCACAGGAAGGGCTTTATCTGGAGCGCTCGTTGAAGGATGTGCCTAAGGAGGTGGCCGAGCGGTATTTCACGGCGGAGGGGCAGATGTTTCGTTTCGATGCCAAGCTGAAGAAGGCGGTTACCTTCAAGAAGCAAAACCTGCTGCTGGATACGTTCGAAGAAGGGTTTGACCTGATCGTATGCCGGAACGTCATGATTTATTTTACCGAAGAAGCCAAGCAGGTACTCTATCATAAATTTGCAAATGCGCTTCGCCCCGGTGGCATTCTATTCGTGGGCAGTACGGAGCAGATCTTCTCCCCAAGTCAATATGGGCTGGAGCCAGCGGAAACTTTCTTCTATCGCAAGAAGTCCTGATTGTATATTATCTCCTGAACTTTCCTATACTTGAAGCATACGGTCAATGGAGGTCAGGTCATGGACAAGCGAAAGGTGATCGAAGCTTATCAGCGGGGATTTCTGACGCCGCAGGAATGTGCGCAAGTGCTGGGGATTGAAAGCACCCACTTGAAGCGGATGCTGGAAGACGTTCCGCTTGAGGGCAGCCGCCCTTGCCCTTTGGATAACCAGCCGGCTTCTGGCTAAGCGGTTATGAAGAGGCAGTTAACGTTACGCTGAACAGATAGGTCCAGAGGGTCCATCTTGACAGCGGGGTGAGGATCTTCCTATAATAATCTATAATTAATGTCAGGAAGAGGTTTCATCCATGAATGCTTCGGACGACCCCGAGAGTAGCCAGCAAATACAACTGAATCCTTTAACATCCGTCTTTAACGGATGATCGGGCATAATCTGCGTCAAGTGATTGACGGCGGGTTGTGCCTTTTTGCGTATATCTAAGGATTCGTTACGGCAAAATAACGGGGAAATATTTGGAGGTGTGTGGGATTGGTTGAGCTTTTTATTATTCTTGTTTTGATTTTGATTAATGCTTTTTTTGCAGCATCGGAAATTGCCTTGATCTCCCTGAATGATAATAAAATAAGGGCAATGGCCCAGCAAGGCCATCGTAAGGCGAAGATTATTCTAGGCTTGCTCGGCGAGCCCAGCAAGTTCCTGGCAACGATTCAAATCGGGATCACGCTTGCTGGATTTTTTGCCAGTGCCTTTGCAGGAGAGAGCTTTGCTGGAGATCTGGCCGCTTATCTGATTCTGCTCGGTGTGCCGCTTGCGCCTTCCGTACTCAGTACAATTTCATTGATTGTCATTACGTTGCTGTTATCTTATTTCCAATTGGTGCTTGGCGAACTCGTTCCCAAGCGGGTAGCGATGAAGAGAGCTGAAAGCATGGCGATGCTTGCGGCCACTACACTCATGGTATTGTCCAAGGTGACCGCGCCGTTTGTGAAGCTGCTTACCGGTTCGACGAATCTGATTGTCAGATTGTTCGGAATCGACCCGAATGCCAATGATGAAGAGGTGTCCGAGGAAGAAATTCGCATGATGCTGGATACCGGCACAGAAATGGGGACGATTCAGCCGATTGAGAAGCTGATGATTAACAACATCTTTGACTTTGATAATTTGACGGTTGATGAAATTATGACCCATCGAATTCATGTCGTCGGTATTCCTGTAGAGGCGGATCAGCAGACGGTTGCTGAACTGGCCGACAAGGAGCAGTATACTCGCTTCCCGGTCTATGAGGAGACGATCGACAATGTGATTGGGATTCTGCATAGTAAAGATTTGCTGCGTTATTTGCGGGGTGGAGAGCAAGAGAACTGGAATTTGCAGGAAATGGTAACGCCACCTCACTTTGTGCCGATGTCAAGGAAAACGAATGAATTATTTGAGGAAATGCAGCAGAACCGCATCCAGATGGCTGTCATTGTTGATGAATATGGCGGGACGGCGGGGATTGTCACGATGGAGGATTTGCTGGAGGAGATCGTCGGGAATATTTATGATGAGCATGACAGTGAAGAGCTTGAATTCGAGCAAGTGGCGGAGGGGAATTATTTGTTCAGTGGCACCATGTCGCTGCATGATGCTCAGGACGTATTGGATATCCCTTTGCCGATAGAGGATTATGATACGCTAAGCGGATTTATGATCGGACGACTCAAGCGGATTCCTACGATTCAGGAGAAGCCCGAATTTGAATACCGGGGGTATATATTCGCTGTACGAGAGGTAGGACAGCACCGCATTCGCAAGCTGGCTGTTATCAAACAGAGCGACTTTTTTCCGGAAAATGCAAACATCACGTGACAGAAGCAGGCGATCAATATTATAATGGGCAAAGATGATTAGATTTTAGCTCTTTACAGTTTAACAGTTTAAAGGGGGAACGCAACATCATGAGTTTACGTTACTTAACAGCGGGGGAGACGCATGGACCCCAACTGACTGCGATTATTGAAGGATTGCCGAGCCACTTGCAGCTCGATTTTGAGGCGCTTAACTTTGAACTGGCTCGTCGCCAGAAAGGGTACGGCCGCGGCCGCCGCATGCAAATTGAAAAGGATACTGCCCAGATCGCCGGAGGTGTCCGCCATGGCTATACCACGGGTGCTCCTGTGGCATTGATTGTAGAGAACAACGATTGGAAGCACTGGCAGAAGATCATGAACATAGAGCCGATGGAAGGTACGGATGAGGAGAAGCGTAGAGTGCATCGTCCCCGTCCTGGCCATGCCGACCTGAACGGCGGCTTGAAATATAACCATAAGGATTTGCGTAATGTGCTTGAGCGGTCCAGTGCCCGGGAAACGGCGATTCGCGTTGCCGTTGGTGCCGTTGCCAAGCAGTTCTTGGAGCATTTCGGCATTCGCATTGCCGGTCATGTTATTCGAATCGGCGAAATTGAGGCTCCGCCCCATAACCTGCCGCTATCAGAGCTGGCGCGCGTAACCGAGGCTTCTTCGGTGCGGGTAGCGGACAGCGAGACCGAGAAGAAGATGGAAGCTTATATTGATAAAATCAAGGAAGAAGGCGACTCCATCGGCGGGATCGTGGAATGCATCGTAGAAGGCGTTCCGGTGGGACTGGGTAGCCATGCACAATACGATCGCAAGCTGGACGGTAGAATTGCCCAGGCTGTGATGTCGATCAACGCCTTTAAGGGAGTAGAAATCGGTATTGGCTTTGAGGCGGGTACGATTCCTGGATCGCAGGTTCATGATGAGATTGTATATACGAAGGAACGTGGGTACCACCGGTCTACCAACCGGCTGGGTGGCTTCGAGGGTGGCATGACGAACGGAATGCCTCTGGTGGTTCGCGGTGTGATGAAGCCTATTCCAACCTTATACAAACCGCTCCAAAGTGTGGACATTGATACGAAGGAAGCTTTTGCAGCACAGGTGGAGCGTTCGGATGCTTGCGCCGTGCCAGCCGCCAGTGTAGTGCTTGAGCATGTTGTAGCCTGGGAAGTAGCCAAGGCCTTCCTGGAGAAGTTCGGCGGTGACTCGATTCAGGAGATTGAACGTAACGTGCAGGGGTACCTGGCACAGTTGGAGGAATATTGATGAGAACGCTGCAGGTGGATCTGGGCGAGCGATCTTATCCCATCTATATCGGCAGCGGGCTGCTGGCACGCTCGGGAGAATTTTTCATAGAGCACAAGCTTTCGATGAAGAGCCCCGTGCTGATTGTAACCGACGATAATGTGGCACCTCTATATCTCCATGTGGTAGAGGCTTCGCTCCAGAAGGCAGGCTATCGTACCGTCAGTGTAACCGTTGTGGCGGGAGAGAAGTCCAAGTCGCTGGAGGTTTATGAGAACCTGATGACGGCAGCGATTGAGGGCGGTCTGGACCGCCGCTCTGTCGTGGTTGCTTTGGGTGGCGGCGTTGTTGGCGATTTGGCCGGATTCGTGGCGGCGACATATATGCGCGGGGTTGCCTTCGTGCAGATGCCAACAACCATTCTGGCTCATGACAGCAGCGTTGGCGGTAAGGTCGCCGTCAACCACCGACTGGCGAAGAATATGATTGGCGCCTTTCATCAGCCGGAGTTGGTGCTGTATGACGTAGATAGTCTGCAAACCCTGCCTCTCCGTGATGTTCGTGCCGGTTTGTCCGAAATGGTCAAGCATGGCCTGATCTGGGATGCCGAATTTGCTGATTGGTGCCGTGAGCACACCTCTGAGCTGCTGGCTCTTGATCCGGAAGCACTGGGCTACGGCCTGATACAAGGCTGCTCCGTCAAAGCTCAGGTAGTGTCTGTGGATGAGCGCGAGCAGGGCCTGCGGGCAATTCTTAATTTGGGCCATACGCTGGGGCATGCTATTGAAGCTATTGGCGGATATGGTGAATTCCTGCACGGGGAAGCGATATCCATCGGGATGGCTGCTGCAGCCAAACTAGCGGTGAACAGGGGCCGTTCGCCGAAGCTTTATGAGGATACGGTCGCCTTGCTTGGTGGATACGGCTTGCCTACCGCTATGCCAGGTCAGTTAAAGGGCGACGAATTGATTCACGCCATGATGCATGATAAGAAGTTCAAGGAGCAACAGATGGTGTTTGTTTTGCCGGTAGACATCGGAAAAGTAGAAATCGTGGATGATGTTACGTTGGAGGAAGTCCACCGGGTCATCGCCGAGTTGAAAGAGGAGGAACCACATGTATAACCGTGGCATTCGCGGGGCAACGACGGTCACCCGCAATGAGGAGCAGGATATGTTGGCGGCAACGGCCGACATGCTGAAGGAAATCGTGGAACGTAATCAAATCGTCCCTGAGGACATCAGCAGCGTTTGGATCACGGTAACGCCGGATTTGGATGCTACCTTTCCCGCAAGAGCAATTCGGGATTTGAAGGGCTGGGATATGGTGCCCTTAATGTGTTCTACCGAGATACCGGTGAAGGGTGCGTTACCCATGTGCATTCGGTTGCTGATTCATGTGAACACGACGAAGGGGCAGCGCGATATGAAGCATGTCTATTTAAATGAAGCCAGAATTCTCCGTCCTGATTTGGGCGTGTCCTCATCTTAATACGGAGAAATTTGCTGACAGGCAGGGTTGCCAAATTCATAGAGAATAAGTTATATTAAAGATAGTTTTAGCTGAGTGAGTTTTAGATTAGATGATTGTTTTGTTTAGAGCTGAGTAGAGCCGAGCCCGAGATGAGCTGAGTTTAGTTGAGTAAGTGCAGGTTCCATAAGTAGATGAACTATGAATGTTGACCGCAGCGGGGAGTTGTGCGCGTTTCTTCAGGGTATGCGAGGAGAATTGTGCAGAATGTCCAAGTGTGGCTTCTTCAGTTATCATGACTTATGTAGAATCAGGCATTTTCAAATAAACCGCAAATCCAAAACCTCTACTTCGGTAGAGGTTTTTTTGTTTGTCCATAACGAACCCATTATCCGAAAAGGAAGTGAAAGACATGGCAAATCCGCAAGTTGAAGAGGTCATTGCTTTGGCCAGTCAATATAATTTAATCCCGATTACCCGTACACTGCTCGCTGATCTGGAGACTCCCATCCGGATATTTCGTCGAATTGCCCAGCGGGAGCGGGCGTTCCTGCTGGAAAGTGTAGAAGGTGGCAGTCAATGGGCGCGTTATTCCTTCATCGGTACAGATCCGTTTCTGCTGATATCAGCAAAGAAAGGGGAAGTGACGATCGAGCGGGAGGGAGTAAAGGAACGGCTTCGCTCCGATAAGCCTCTAGATGAGCTGAAAGCCATCTTACGTGGATACCGTAGTCCTAAACTTCCGGAAATGCCGCCGTTTACTGGTGGAGCTATCGGGTTTTTCGGTTATGATCTGCTGCAATATTATGAGAAGCTTCCGTCTCACCCGGTGGACGACCTGAATTTACAGGATATGCAATTCATGTTCTGCGACCAAATTATTGTATTTGATCACGTGAAACAGCGGATATTGCTGGTATCCAACGTGCATGTGAAGCCAGGCGCCCGGGATGAAGAGATTCGCCAGGCTTATGAGCTGGCAGAGCGGAAGCTGGATGAAGCTGCTGACTTGCTGCAGGAGGAGGGGGCCGGGGAGAGCTTCAATCGTCGTCCGGTGCCATCGGTAACCGATCTTGGGGATGTCCGCTCTAATCTGACTAAGGAACAATTTATTGCAAATGTGGAGACAGCGAAGGATTATATTCGCGCTGGGGACATTTTTCAGGTTGTATTGTCCCAGCGCTTCCATATCGAAACAGAGGTAGACCCGCTGCATGTGTATCGTGTTCTGCGGACTATGAATCCATCACCTTATATGTATTATCTCAAGCTGGGTGAAGAGATCATCGTCGGAACTTCCCCGGAAGTTCTGGTCAAGGTTGAGAATGGTCGGGTAGAGACCCGTCCAATTGCTGGCACAAGACCTCGGGGAGAGACGGAGGAGAGTGACCTGGCACTGGAGACGGAACTGCTGCAAGACGAGAAGGAACGTGCCGAGCATTTGATGCTTGTGGATCTGGGACGTAACGATCTTGGCCGGGTGTCTGACTTCGGCAGTGTCAAATGCGAGTCTTATATGGAAGTTGAACGCTACTCTCATGTCATGCATCTGGTGTCCAAGGTGTCGGGTCAGCTTCGCGAGGATAAAGATTTCTTCGATGCCTTCCTCTCTTGCCTGCCAGCCGGGACCGTATCCGGTGCACCCAAGCTGCGGGCGATGGAGATCATTGCGGAACTGGAACGTGAAGCTCGCGGAACCTACGCCGGGGCGATTGGTTACCTGGGCTTCTCTGGCAACATGGATTCTTGCATTACGATCCGTACGATCGTATTCAAAGGAGGCAAAGCCTATGTGCAAGCAGGAGGGGGCATTGTATGGGATTCCATTCCAGAGAACGAGTATCAGGAATCGGTCAATAAAGCGAAGGCACTGTTAACCGCAATTCGCACGGCTGAGCAAATGTTTCCGGTACCATCCTCCTGTGATGACGTAATTAATCAGGATTATCTGTATGAATATACCCCAGGAAAATAAAGAGAGGAGCGAATCATGATGATGGAACAGCAAACGGTACAGGCGGGGATTAGCCGCTTGATTGAAGGTCAGAACTTACGGCGCGAAGAGGCACGAGGCATGATGCAGGCCATTATGGACGGAGAATCGACACCTGCACAAATCGGCAGTTTGTTGACGGCCTTGCGTATCAAAGGAGAAACGGTCGAAGAGATTACCGGATTTGCCGAGGCGATGCGCGGTGCATCCAGCCGGGTGGATACGGAAGCACAGCAACTGCTGGATACATGCGGAACGGGTGGCTCGGGAATCCATAAAATTAATGTATCAACCACGGCTGCCATCGTGGCATCGTCGGTCTCGGTTCGGGTTGCCAAGCATGGGAATCGCTCCGCCTCGGGCCGTTCAGGGAGTGCTGATGTGCTTGAGGCACTGGGGGTAAATATCAGTCTGGATGCATCGCAGGCCAAGCGTTGTCTGGATGAAATCGGTATCTGCTTTATGTTCTCGCAGTTATACCATCCTTCCATGCGCCATGCTGCCGGACCTCGCAGAGAGTTGGGCATTCGTACCGTCTTCAATATGCTGGGGCCGCTCACTAATCCAGCCGGTGCGGACCGCCAGGTGCTGGGTATCTACGATCGTAGCAAAACGACGACCATTGCCGAAGTGCTGCGGGAGCTTGGTTCGAAGCGGGCGCTGGTCGTGAGCAGCGAAGAGGGACTGGATGAAATCAGCTTGTCTTCGGTCACCAAGGTATCGGAGCTTAAGGAGGGTGTCATTTCCACTTATGATCTGCGTCCCGAGGAGTTAGGGCTGCGCTCTTATCCGCTGGAAGAAATGATCGGCGGTGATCCGTTGCAGAATGCTATGATTGTAAGGCAGGTTCTACAAGGAGAGAAAGGGGCTTGTCGCGACGTCGTGCTGGCGAACGCCGGGGCTTGCATCTATGTGGCGGGGCTGGCAGACAGTATCCGTGACGGCGTGAGTATCGCCACGAAAGCTATTGATTCGGGCCATGCGTATAGCAAGCTGGAACAGCTTATTCAAACGACAGGAGAATTGAGCTATGTATCTTGAACGGATTGTAGAGACGAAGAAGCAGGAGGTTCAGCGTTTGGCTGAAACCTTCTCACAAGTAGAGGCGGAGCAGCGTATTGCGAAGCTGGACCCGACAAGAGGGTTCCACCTTGCCTTGACTGAAGGGCGTAAGCGGGATATGGGTCTAATTGCCGAGGTGAAGAAGGCATCGCCTTCCAAAGGGTTAATCCGTCCGGATTTTCACCCGGTAGCCTTGGCAAAGAGCTATGAGGCGGCCGGGGCCGATTGTATCTCTGTATTGACGGATGAGACGTATTTCCAGGGGAGCGGTGCTTATCTGGAAGCTATTCGTGGGGCGGTTAGCATACCGCTATTGCGCAAAGATTTTATCATCGACGAACGACAAATTTACGAAGCCCGATTACTGGGCGCGGACGCGGTGCTGCTGATTGTTGCCATCTTGACCGACTCGCAGCTACGCGATTATCTGGCCTTGTCCCAGGCGCTGGGCCTGGATGTATTGGTGGAAGTTCATGACCATTTGGAGCTGGAAAGGGCACTTACGCTAGGCACGGCCAAGCTTATCGGCATCAACAATCGAAATTTGCGTAGCTTCGAGGTATCGCTTGATACTACAGCTAATTTGGCTAAGCAGGTACCTTCGGATGTGACACTCATTAGCGAGAGCGGGATTGCTTCTCGTAAGGATATAGAATACCTGAGCGACAAGGGAGCGAAGGGTGTACTGATTGGCGAAACCTTTATGCGGCGTGAGCATGTCGAAGAGGCCGTGCAGGAACTGATGGGTCCGCTGTTTACCGGGAGCAAGGCGAATTACGGGCTTGGGAAGGAAGTCAGGTAATGAAGGAAACCGCCGTAAAAATTTGTGGACTTCAAAGCGTTGAAGTGCTAAAATCGATGATAAACTTACCCGTGGATTACATCGGATTTGTATTTGCCAGGAGCAAGCGTCAAATCAGCAGTGAGCGGGCGGCAGAGCTGCTCCCTCTTCTCCGGGCATTCCGTTCCGGGATAGCGCCACGCAGCGTTGGGGTGTTTCTCAATCCTTCCATGGATGAACTGGAGGATGTGCTGCGGGCAGCGCCGCTGGACGTTGTACAGCTTCATGGCACGGAAGATCCAGCCTTCTGCCGGGAAGTCAAAGCTCGCTTTGGCGTACAGGTACTGAAGGCCTTTTCCGTCAAGGAGGACGGATCGGTGCATGGAAGGCCAGAACTGGCTGCTTATGCTGATGTACTGGACGGGGTTCTGCTGGATACGTATGATCCGAAATACGGCGGCGGCTCGGGGCATAGCTTCAATTGGAGAGCCGTGAACCCTTACCGTGACTGGACAAAGACCCAGCGCATTCCGTTGTTTGTGGCAGGTGGTCTTCATCCGGGCAATGTTGAATTGTTGATCGAGACGCTTCAGCCTGATGGCGTGGATGTATCAAGTGGCGTTGAGACTGGAGGCGTCAAAGATCTGGCTAAAATTACACAATTCGTGGAAAGGGTGAAGGGAAGATGAAGCAAGTACCGGACGAGCATGGACGTTTTGGCCCCTTCGGAGGCCGTTATGTGCCGGAAACCTTAATGAACGCTTTAATGGAATTGGAGCAATCCTATTTGACATACAAGGATGATCCCGCCTTTCAGCAGGATATCACTTACTTATTGAAGCAATATTCCGGTCGGGAGACGCCGCTTTATTACGCAGAGCGGCTAACCGAGCATTTGGGTGGAGCCAAGGTTTATTTGAAGCGTGAAGATCTGAATCATACCGGCGCCCATAAGATCAATAATGCCATCGGGCAAGGGCTGTTAGCCAAGCGAATGGGCAAGCAGAAGGTGATTGCGGAGACGGGAGCCGGCCAGCATGGCGTGGCTACTGCTACCGTAGCGGCGCTGCTGGGTCTGGAATGCAAGGTGTTCATGGGAGAAGAGGACACCAAGCGCCAACAGCTCAACGTATTCCGCATGAAGCTGCTTGGGGCGGAAGTCGTTCCTGTCGTATCCGGCACCCGGACATTGAAGGATGCGTGTAACGAAGCGCTACGTTACTGGGTTAGCCATGTGCAGGACACCTTCTATATTCTCGGATCGGCAACGGGCCCTCATCCTTATCCGATGATGGTCCGTAATTTCCAACGTATTATCGGGGATGAGACCCGGGCCCAAATTCTTCAGGCCGAGGGCCGACTGCCGGAGATGTTGGTTGCAGCGGTTGGCGGGGGAAGTAATGCGATCGGCATGTTCTATCCGTTTATCGAGGATACGGACGTTCAACTGATAGGCGTAGAAGCCGCAGGCCGCGGCGTGGATACCGAGTTCCATGCTGCGACCATGACCAAGGGGACGAAGGGGGTCTTCCAAGGCTCGATGAGCTACTTGTTGCAGGATGAATTTGGCCAGGTTCAGCCGGCTCATTCCATATCCGCAGGTCTGGACTATCCGGGCATTGGGCCTGAGCACTCTTACTTGAAGGATATTCAGCGTGCCCGGTATTACCCGATCACGGATCAGGAGGCCTTGGATGCGCTGCAATTATTAAGTCGGACAGAAGGCATCATTCCTGCGCTAGAATCGGCACATGCGGTGGCTCAGGTCGTCAAGCTGGCTCCGAAAATGGCTGCTGACGACATCATCGTCATCTGCTTGTCCGGTCGGGGCGATAAGGACGTGGAATCGATTATGGCCTACACGGGAGGGGGAGAAGCGTGATGAGCAACCAGAAGATGAATGGGCTGGACGCTGCATTTGCCAAGCTAAAAGCGGAAGGAAGGACGGCGCTAATCCCTTTTATTACGGTAGGAGACCCTGATCCTGAAACAACGCTGGACATTTTGGAGGTATTGGAGCAGGCCGGGGCAGATGTGGTTGAGCTTGGCGTTCCGTATTCTGATCCACTTGCCGATGGTCCCGTCATTCAGCGCGCTTCCGAGCGAGCGCTTCGTCATGGGATTACGATTGCTTCTTGTATTCGTACGGCTGCGCAGGCCCGGGAGCGAGGCATTTCCTTGCCCTTCGTCCTGTTTACTTACTACAACCCCGTGTTGCAAATGGGAATAGAAGATTTCTTGCAGAAGGTTAAGGCTGCGGGGATTAGCGGGCTCATTATCCCTGACCTGCCTTTCGAGGAATCGGAGGAGATGCTGGAATTAGCGGATACTGCAAATATTAAACTTATTCCGCTGGTCGCACCGACATCCAGTGGACGCATATCACGTATTTTGGACCGCGCCCGCGGGTTTATCTATTGCGTATCGTCGCTTGGAGTAACGGGAGAGCGGACCTCCTTCCATACCGGGGTGGATGAATTTATCGCTTCTGTTAAAGCACAAACTGACCTGCCGGTTGCGGTCGGATTTGGCATCTCCAGCCGGGAACAGGTGCAGCGGTTTGCGGAGCTTTGTGACGGTGCAGTGGTCGGCAGTGCTATTGTCCGTAAAATCGAGGATAGCATCTCCTTACTGGAGAACCGGGACACGAAACCACAGGCCTTATTGCAAATTCGCGACTTTGTGGCACAATTAAAGCTATAAAAACTTATAGGCGTTATATAAGTTGAACTCAAAAGATATAACAAGCTTCTTTGCCTAAACCATGGGTTCAACTTATGTGAATTGTTATGAGGAGGATTTACCATGCTACCGAAACCCCAGATCGTGAATTTGCCGGTGTATCAACCTGGCAAGCCGATTGAAGAAGTTAAGAAAGAGCTTGGCCTTGAGGAAGTCATCAAGCTGGCATCCAATGAGAATCCGTTTGGTTCCTCGCCGGAAGTTCAGGCAGCAATTACGCAGGAACTGGCGAATATAAGCCTGTATCCGGATGGCAGTGCTGCCGAACTAACGGAGCTGCTAGCAGGGCAACTAGGTGTAACCAAGGAGCAGATTATTTTCGGCTGCGGCTCGGATGAGATCATTGCCCTGATTGCTCGGGCCTTCTTCCTGCCCGGTGATGAGAACGTGATGGCTGATCAAACCTTCAGCGTTTATAAGAGCAATGCCGATATCGAAGGTGCTGTGAGTATCGAAGTTCCCTTGAAGGAAGGTACTCACGATCTTGAAGCTATGCAGGCAGCTATCGGAGCAAAAACCAAAGTCGTCTGGATATGCAATCCTAATAATCCGACCGGGACGATTGTCACTCGTGCTGAATTGGAGGCATTCCTGGATCGGGTGCCAGAGCACGTACTGGTGGTGCTCGATGAGGCTTATGCGGAATATGTGACCGATGCGGATTACCCAAGTGGCATTTCACTGCTGAACAAATATCCAAATCTGGTCGTACTACGGACTTTCTCGAAGATTTACGGTCTGGCATCGTTGCGGATTGGCTACGGAGTTGGGCAGGCAAGTGTGATCAAACTGATTAACCAGGTACGTGAGCCGTTTAATACCTCGCGTTTTGGGCAGGCGGCGGCCAAGGCGGCGCTTCGCGATCAGCAATTTGTTGAAGAATGTCGGAAGAAAAATCGGGAAGGTATCGCTTATCTTTATCAGCAGTTTGACCGCCTCGGTTTATCCTATTTTCCGGCTCATGGCAATTTTATTATGGTTGATGTTCAGCGTCCAGCAAGCGAAATGTTCCATGCTTTGTTGAAGCTGGGGATCATTATTCGCGGCGGATTTGCCAAATATCCAAGCTATGTTCGGGTCACTGTTGGTTCCGCAGAACAAAATGCCAAGTTCGTCACCGCCCTGGAGCAAGTGCTCGGTAAGCCGGCGGCTCGGGTGTAATCCTACTTTATTTGCAGAAAATGAGTGAGCGTATATGACAATGAAAATTGCCATTTTTGGCGTAGGTCTAATCGGGGGTTCACTGGCGCTTTGCTTCAAGGGCAAGCCCGGGATTACGGTGGTGGGGCATGCCCATCGTCCGGAATCGCTGAAACGGATGGAGGAACGTGGCGTCGTCGACATGGCGACCCTGTCTATGGAAGAAGCGGTGCAAGATGCCGATTTTATTTTTTTATGTGTACCGGTAGGGAAGCTGGAGGAATATTTGCAGAGGTTGTCCGGAATGTCGCTAAAGCCGGGCTGTATCGTAACGGACGTAGGCAGTACAAAGGCATCGGTAGCTTCATGCGCGGCTACTCTTGTTAGCCCCAGTGTGCATTTCATTGGGGGACACCCGATGGCGGGTTCGGAACGCTCCGGAGTGGAGGCGGCCTCAACCTTATTATTTGAGAACGCCTACTATGTGTTGACTCCACCTCTGGACGTGCCGGAGGAAGCTTATGTACGTCTTGCCCAGTTGTTATCGTATACCAAAGCCCAAATCGTTCGCGTTGACCCGGTCATGCATGATCAAATTGTCGGTGCGATTAGCCATTTGCCGCATATTATTGCCGTAGCATTAGTGAATCAAGTGCGTGGCTACAACGGAGACAACGAGCTTTATCGATTGCTGGCTGCTGGTGGCTTCCGCGATATTACCCGGATTGCTTCCAGCGATCCGCTGATTTGGCGTGATATTTTGCTCAGCAACCGCAAGGTACTGCTAGGGCTCCTTAAGGATTGGAATCGTGAGATTGAAGGCTTTGTTCAGCTTCTGGAGGATTGCAACGGGGAAGGTATTGAAGAGGCGTTCCAAACGGCTAATCAGTTCCGTGGGGAGCTGCCTGAACGTCGTAAGGGGGCCATTACCTCTTTGTTCGATCTTTATATCGATGTACCTGACCACCCGGGAATTATCGGCCAGATTGCCACGGAATTGGGTCTTCGTCACATCAACTTGAGTAATATGCAAATTATTGAGAGCCGTGAGGACGTGCCGGGCGTGATGCGTCTATCCTTCCGTCAGGAGTCGGAGATGGAGCGGGGCAAAGCGCATTTGCAGTCGTTGGGATACACCGTTTATGTATGAGCAGGCACGCAGGACAGCGATTCTTCCAATCCGGGAGAGTCGCTGTTTTTATCTAGGGAGAAGGCTATTGGGATAAAAAAAAGACCGCTCTATGAGCGGTCCCATGTTCATTTTCAGAACATGCAGTTATTGGATAGGAGTGGAGAGAAACCATACTGTACTTTTATTATATGTATCCGTTTTCATTCTGTCAACAACTTTTTTTAGCGCTTTCATTTTGCCTGAAGAGGATTGACATCCCGTGTAGAGATGGGTACAGTAATAGTTAAATTGCATAGCAAATCCACTGGGGGAGCCGTGAACGGCTGAGACAAGAAGTATCTTGGACCCTTTGAACCTGATCTAGTTCGTACTAGCGTAGGAAAGTGGAGTCGGTCTTGACGTTCATGCATCTTTGGAGTTCATCCCAAGTTTGCTATTTATAAGCCGCTCCCTCTACGGGAGCGGCTTTTTTGCTTGGGTTTGAAGCGGAGTATCAGCCGAAGTCGGGCTTTAAAATCCCCTTGGAATAGGATGCAACAACATTTATTTGGAGGTGGGGAAGAATGAGCTTTGCCCAAGAACTGCGCAGGCAAGCAGATGATATTTTTCAGGCTATTTTCAATCACCCTTTTGTGACGGGAATTGCTGAAGGGCAACTGGAACGGGAGCAATTAATTCATTATGTCAAACAGGACTTTGAATATCTGAATGCCTACATGCGGATTTACGGTATTGCGATATCCAAGAGTGCAAGCCGTGAGGAGATGGCCATATTCCATGAGCAAATCGGATTTATTCTGAACAGTGAAATTCATCCGCATCAAAATTTCTGCCGGGTGGCCGGGGCTAAGTTCGAGGATTTGCAAGGCTTTCCGCTGGCTCCGTCGGCACATCACTATATTCGTCATATGCTAACAGTTGCTCATGAAGGCAGTCTTGGAGAAATTTATGCTGTGCTGCTCCCTTGTCCATGGACATACGTAGAGATCGGTCAAAGATTGCTAGCCGAGGTACAGCCTACTCCCGAGCATCCCTTCTACGATTGGATGCAGTTCTATGGCAGCCGGGCAGGTGGTGCGACCGGAGCTTTTGGACTGGCATTGGACCGCTGGGCGGAGACCTCCAATGCGCTGGAACGGAGAAAGATGACGGAGCACTTCTTGCAAAGCTGCCAACTGGAGTATCAGTTCTGGGAGATGGCCTACAGGCTGGAGGAATGGCCGGTGCCGCTGACTGCGTCATTGTCGATGGAGAACCTGACTGTGCGTTAATTGAACTCTAAACCGGGAAAGAGGTTGGAACCTATGGATACACTGGAAAAGCAATGCTCGGATTTGCTCGTAAAGGTACAGAAAGCAAAGCCGCTTGTTCACAATATGACAAATGTTGTCGTGACTAATTTTACAGCTAATGGCTTGTATGCATTAGGGGCTTCACCAGTAATGGCCTATGCCCCGGAAGAGGTGGCTGATATGGCGAAAATAGCGGGGGCAGTCGTGCTTAACCTGGGTACGTTGTCCACTCCACAGGTAGATGCCATGATTGTTGCGGGTCGATCAGCCAATACCCATGGCGTACCGGTGCTCCTTGATCCGGTGGGGGCGGGGGCGACCTCTTTCCGTACGGAATCAGCGCTGCGTATTTTACGTAAAGTGGAGGTATCGCTGGTGCGGGGAAATGCCGCAGAGATCGCCAATCTCGTGGGGGAATCCCGCGAGATCAAGGGCGTAGATGCCGGTGATAGCTCAGGGACAGAAGCGGCCGAGCTTGCGGTAAAGGCTGCAAGGGCCTTGAACACAACAGTAGCCGTGACCGGACTCGAGGATGTCATTACCGACGGACAACGCTGCCGTATCATCAGCGGGGGGGATGTCTTGTTGACCCAGGTCACCGGCACGGGTTGTCTTCTGACGTCGGTGCTGGGAGCTTTTGCGGCGGTAGAGCAAGATATGCTGCTCGCGGGTACCGCCGGGTTAACCTTCTACGGAGCTGCTGCTTCCCGGGCGGCAGAGCGAACGGCACAATACGGCCCGGGTAGCTTCCAGATTGCTTTTCTGGATGAACTGGCGAGGCTGCATCCACATTCACTGAAAGGGCATGCTGCGGTGAGAGAGAATGAAGCAACAGGCGCCGGAGGATGGTGGGTAGGATGAATCGGATTGCCCGAGCATTAACCATCGCTGGCTCCGATAGCGGTGGCGGAGCCGGTATACAAGCTGACTTGAAGACCTTCCAGGAGCTGGGAGTGTATGGCATGTCAGCACTAACCGCTGTTACGGTGCAGAATACGCTGGGTGTCTCCAAGGTCTACCCGTTACCACCTATTGCCGCAGCCGAGCAAATCGATGCCGTTGGCCATGATTTGGGGGTGGACGCTGTAAAGACGGGCATGCTGTTCAGCGCCGAGATCATTGAGGCGGTGGCGGAGCGCATCGGAGCTTTTGGATGGAGCCGTGTGGTTGTGGACCCGGTGATGATTGCCAAGGGTGGAGCATCTCTACTGCAGCCGGAAGCGATGCAGGCGTTAAAGACAGCTCTGCTGCCTTTGGCTTCTATAGTGACACCGAATATTCCGGAGGCGGAGGCTCTCTCCGGGATGGAGATCAACAATATGGCTGACCGGCGTGACGCAGCGAAGCGAATTTGCGAATTTGGCTCGCGGCAGGTGGTCATCAAGGGTGGCCATGACGACCTCGGGGAGCAGGTCATTGATTTGTATTATGACGGCAGTGAATTTACAGAGCTTGCTGGCAAGCGCATATCAACGCGACATACGCACGGCACAGGTTGCACCTTCTCGGCAGCCATTACGGCGGAAATGGCCAAGGGGGTGGCAGATCTACAGGCGGTTATGACTGCCCGGGCCTTTATTCAGGCAGCTATAGAGAATGAGCTGGCTTTGGGACAGGGACAAGGACCTACGAACCATTTTGCTTACCGCCTGCAAGGGGCCTCACGGTGAATTATCTATTTAATTGGCAGTTCTTGGTTGAGTGGAAACAAGAACTGCCTTTTGCTGCAAGCTTTAGGATGAAGGGGAAAGAGCAGGAAAATCTGCTTCTCTTGAATTGAGCCCGGAGAAGTGTTTTTTTAATTCCAAGTCCTGTGGTATAATATGTGCAATGTTTGGTTAAGCTGGTAAGTTCAATTTCGCCATGATCTGAATATTTATATAGATATTACATAGAAAACCGCAACTTTTCGGACCCTGTTCGGTAATAATGGATACAAGAATCGAACGGGAAGAGGCCCATGGCAGCGCGAGGAGGATCGCACCCAAATGACGGATTCCCAAATGATTCGTGAAATCAAGGAAGGCAATACGGAGCTTTATTCGGAACTGATGAGAAGATATCAGCGCAAGATACTGGCCTTCGTTTATCACATGTTGAAGAGCGCTCATTTGGAGCTGCTCGCTGAAGATTTATGCTCGGAAACGTTCTACAAAGCATTTCGCAGCCTGCACTCCTTCCGGGAGGTGGATGCTTCTTTCTCGACCTGGTTGTACACCATTGCTCGTAACACCGTATTAAGTGAACTTCGCAAGCAAAGAAGCGGCAACATCTCCTTGGACGAAAGCGGTTATGTACCCGTTGCTTCAAGTGAGGCCGTTCCAGAGCAAGCGGTGCTGCGGAGCGAGAAGGTTGGTATGGTGAGAGAGGCCATCAACAATTTGCCGGAGAAGCAGCGTTCCGCCTTGATTCTGCGCGAATATGACCAACTGGATTATCAGGAGATTGCAAATATCCTGGGACAGAGCGTCAGTGCAGTCAAGTCGCTGTTGTTTCGTGCGCGAACCAGCGTCAAGAGTCAGCTTGAACCCTACTTTTACGAACCGATCTACGAGCAATATGAAGGGATGAAAAGCAGATGAATTGTAGAGAGGCCCAGGAACTGTTCGGCTTGATGCGAGATTTGCCCGAACAAGATCCTCAGCGACGGATGCTGGAGTGGCATCTTCTGGGCTGTGATTCCTGTGCTGCGGAATATCGGCAATGGGAAGAAAGCCTGGAGATGTTGCAGTACACTCCAATGGGAGTCACGGAAGAGCAGGCAGAAGAGGTTAATCGGCGGGTTATGGATCGAATCTATGCCGAATCTCCTTGGCTCGCTCCTGACGTGAAGCGTGGCGTGAGCCGACGATTCCGGAGGCGCGTCATGATCTGGGCGGCAAGCTTCTTGGCCGTATTCCTGTTTAGCTCTGCGCTTATGCTGATGGATCAGGTTACGCCTGGGCAGCAAGTGGCTGAACCAAGAACCGGCATACTGCCGACGGCGGTAGCGGCTGCGGAGAGCAATGCCGAAATATACGGTGATTTAACATTTTCGTTAACTGGTGAATCAAGAGGAATCGTAGAGCCGTTTGCTGTGCAGATGGGGCCTGCTTACCCGCAATATTGGATGATGTTATCCATGGGCGGTATGCTGCTGGCACTGGTCTCATGGAAGGGATTGCGCCGTAGTAGACGATAACCAAGAAGGCTAGACGCTTCTACCGCTTTTGAGGCGGCAGGGGCGTTTATTTATGTTGAGGGGGATGCTTATGTTGGTAGGGTTGGTACGTCATGGCTTAACCGATTGGAATCAGGCCGGGAGAATACAAGGGCAAAGTGACATTCCGCTGAATGATGAAGGTCGTAGCCAAGCCAGAAGGTTGGCCCGGCCATTGCAGGAAGAATCTGAGTATCGCTGGGACTTTGTCATCACAAGCGGCCTGTCCCGTGCACAGGAGACGGGAAGCATTATTGCCGAGGCATTGCAGATTCCGTTGTATGACCCGGATTCACGTCTGATGGAGAAAGCGTTTGGTCAAGCTGAGGGCTTAACTCATACGGAACGTGAGACGCTTTGGGGCATCGATTGGGATCAACAGGATTTAGGGCAGGAGAAGGATGAGGCAATTCGTGAGCGAGCCTTATCGTTTATGAGTGATCTGGCACAGCGATATCCGGATAAGCAGGTGCTTGTGGTCTCGCACGGTGGCTTGCTGGCCCAGCTATACATTGCCCTGTATGAGCAAACTTACATGGAGCGAATTGGCAATTTGTCGTTAACCGTTCTGGAGAAGCAAGCGGAGCATTGGGGTATGCGGTTATACAATTGCACCCGTCATTTGCAGGAAATGATAGAGGAGAAGAAATAAATCGGCAGTGGCCCGGTTTATTTTTTTTGTTTTTTTATAGGTTCGAAAGCGATTTAACCCTGATCCTGCATAGAAATTTCTCCGTTTGGGAATAAATGCCGGAAAAGCTTCCCATAATGGGATTAAAACGGCGCGAGGGGATGAAAGATGGATCTGGCAGATATGCTGACGTATACGGACATTGGACAGCTTAGTAGAATCGCTAATCATTACCAATGTGAATGCAGCGGACATTCCAAGCATGAATTGATTCAGTCCATCCTGCAGACCGTGAGCCGAAGAGATTTTATTGACCGTCATGTGAGTGAAATGAGTCCGGAAGACCTGCGTTTTTTGAATACGTTGTTATTTGATGGCCGCAGACAATTCAGTCTGGAGGAACTGGTAGCTTGTGCTCAGGCAGCCCGGTTTACCGAAGACGCCAAGGAGCGGGAAAGTCCAAGAGATATGATTACACGGTTTCGGCAGAGGGGTTGGCTGTTTAACGGCACCACCCATCATACTCGCTACTTGTTTGAAATTCCGGAGGATTTGAAGCGGCGCTTCCGCGAAGTATTGGAACGACGTTTTGTCAGCGGAATACAAGCGGCTCCGGAGCCGCTCATGTACCGTGAGGAGCCTGATATGCTCGCTGCCGATTTGTTACTTCTCTTGCAGTATGTAGCGGGTCATGACATTCCCCTGAACGGGGAAGGCGTGATGTATCGAAGAAATCAGTTGCAGCTTATGGAGACCTTGCATGTATCCGAGTCTTTAATCGGGAAAGGTTGGCGGTTTGGCTACGGTCGGAGGTTCAGGGATTACCCGAATCGCATGGCCCTGTTATACGATTACGCCCATCACTGCCGCTGGATTCGCGAGAACGCTGATGCGTTGGAGTTAACGGAGGCTGGCCGAGAGTATTTAACGGAGCAGCGCCAAGAGCCGATGATGCAATTCGTCCGCTTTTGGTTAAGAATATACAAAGGTCCGATCCCTAACTTGCTTTCGTTGATTTACTGGATTTTATGCTGTTCCAAGGACTGGGTGACGTTGTCTTCGTTGTATGAGAGGGTGGAATGCCTGATTAAGCCTTTCTTCTACGATACCCCTACATCTATATTTGAGGAACGCCTGATTCAGATGATGCTTCATTTGGGGATTGTGCGCGTTGGCGAGGATCAGCAGCGGGAGCGTTACGTACAGGCGACTCCTTTTGGACAGACGGTTATCGCTGAGCTAGGGCTTTCCTGAGTACATATCGAGGTTTGTACCGTTATGATGGGCAAGCGCATATTCGTCAGAATGGGGGCGGTTATCCCTAAACGGTGGTGATAATGGTGAATATGCTTTAGTAGGAGCAGGTTATCAGCGCCGGACATAATCTCTTAAACCATAGTTTGGAGGTGCATCCTATGGATCAAATGAAGGTTACTTATGAAGCAATGCTCAGTTTGGCAGCGGAAATGATATGGGACGAATCGCTTCGCAAACACCGCTCGGAACAAATCTACAGCGAGATTGACTCCGCCTTGGCGCAGGGGGATGAGGTTGCCTTCCGGCTCCTGACGGATGAACTGAAGACATTGGAAGAACGTTAGCTTGAATGAACCGCTCTGACCATCATGATGTGTGATGGGTTGGAGCGGTTTTTTTGGTAGCGGGTGGTATTGTCTTGGCTGCATGTATATAATTTGGGAAGAAATATATCAGAAAAGAGGTCGTCCTATGAAATTCAGCGAGATTGAGCCTGCTGCCTGGGAAGAGCTGCAGCCTTACTTGGATACTTGTCTCCTTCCGGTGACTGGATTAACGGGACATGAGGCGCCCGCCGAAGTCACAGAGAAATTGAGAAGGCTTCAGAAGCTAATCGATATGATTGATATTCCTTTCAGGGGAAGAGTTGTTACTTATCCGGCTGTACAATACAGCAATGAAAATTTGGAGAAGAACGTTAACGATATTTGTCGAAATGTCAAGTCTAACGGATTTGTCTATTCCATCGTGGTTGTCATGGAGGAGAATTGGCCTAAGGATGCTGTGCCGGATGCCGATTTTATCTTGTCCCCACGCGGCTTTTCCGATATCGATGGCGGGACACCAGAAGAGTGGGTGAAGGCGGAAATCCAACGATTATGGCAAGGGCATGTCAATGTTTAAATGTGACTAATTAACGACAATTTCGTGATAGATTGGGAATGTTACTTGGAAAAAATGTGTCTAATTCTTGACGGTCTTAAAAGCCTAATATATGATAAATGTGTCTGCCGCGGTTTGTGATGAATGTCATTGAACCGTCAGGAATTTTGTTTGCAAAGGGGGTTGAAGACTTATGAGCCATCAGCAGGACCCGCATGAATCTTTACATAAACCGCCTACTCGCAAGGAAATGTCCCGGCGGCAATTTCTTACATACACGCTTGGTGGAGCCACCGCATTTATGATGGGCGGGGTAGCACTTCCTATGGTTCGGTTTGCGGTTGATCCGATCCTGCACAAGAAAGGGGAAGGCGACTTCGTCAAAGTGGTTGAGGCCCGGGAGATTACGAATGAACCACAGGAATTTAACTTTGAATTAAAACAACAGGACGGATGGTATTTGAGCACGTCCAAGCTCACAGCCTGGATTCGTAAAGACGCGAGCGGAAAAATTTATGCGCTTTCACCGATTTGTAAGCATTTGGGATGTACAGTGGGATGGGACAGTGACCGCAACTTTCCAGATGAATATCATTGCCCTTGCCATGGTGCGCATTATACCAAGGAAGGTAAGCAACTTGCGGTTGCATCCAGTCCGCTTGACGAGTATAAGGTCATGATTAAGGACGACTGGGTATATCTGGGGGATATTATCCCGAACACCATCGTGAAATGAAGAGGGGGCGCAGAATCGGATGTTTAAAAACGTATACGACTGGATAGACGAACGTCTTGATATCACGCCGATTTGGCGCGATGTAGCCGATCACGAGGTTCCGGAGCATGTTAACCCGGCACATCATTTCTCCGCTTTTGTGTATTGCTTTGGAGGATTAACGTTCTTTATCACAGTTATACAAATTTTATCGGGGATGTTCCTGACGATGTATTACGTCCCGGACATCATTAACGCTTATGCTAGCGTGGAGTATTTACAAACCCAGGTCGCTTTCGGGCAAATTGTACGGGGAATGCATCACTGGGGGGCCAGCTTGGTCATTGTGATGATGTTTCTTCATACGCTGCGCGTATTCTTTACCGGATCGTACAAAGCCCCGCGTGAAATGAACTGGGTTGTAGGGATGCTGATTTTCTTCGTAATGATCGGGCTTGGCTTAACCGGTTATTTGCTCCCATGGGACAACAAAGCTTACTTTGCTACAAAGGTAACTCTGGAAATCGCCAACTCGGTGCCTGTGCTTGGACCGGTGATGAAGGAGCTGTTGCAGGGCGGCAGCATTGTTGGTGCGGAGACGTTAACCCGCTTCTTCGCCATCCATGTGTTCTTCCTTCCGGCCGTGCTATTAATCCTATTGGTAGGCCATTTCATTATGATTCGCAGACAAGGGATTTCCGGTCCATTATAGGACTGGGTTCAAAAGTCGAAATGACTTTTTGAATAACCTCTATAGCTCTGAATGAAGAAGGGAGGGGAACAAGAACATGGCTCATGTGGACAACTCGAAAGAGAAGGAAAAGGTCGTATATGTTGGCGACTCGCGTGTCCGTAAGGGGAAGGGGTTTGTTGCCCCACCGGATTACACGGCATATCCCGGCAAATCGGAAGCTTTTATTCCTAACTTTTTGCTGAAAGAATGGATGGTAGGGGTCGTGGTGCTGGTAGGGTTTCTGGTGCTGACGATTTCAGAGCCAGCTCCGCTAGGCTATCCCGCTAATCCTGCGGCTTCGGTTATTCCGATGCCGGACTGGTATTTCTTATTTTTGTATCAATACTTGAAGTATCCATATGCTTCTGGAGATTTTGTTGTACTGGGGACGATGGGCATTCCCGGGATTGCTTTCGGAGGGCTGATGCTCGCCCCATTCCTTGATCGAGGAAAGGAGCGGCGCTTCTACAAACGCCCGATTGCTTCATCCTTGATGCTTCTATCACTCGCAGCCGTCGTGTATCTGACTAACTTTGCCTGGACGCATTATCAGCATGAGTTGGAAGCGAGAGGACAATTACCGGAGCATATCCAGCGTGAGGAAGAGGCGCGTGAGAAGCGGGAGAAGGGCTTGCCGACCTCCAGTGCCATCCGGCAAGAGGAAGTGGCTATTGTCGATGCGGATGATCCAGCTATGGAGATTTACAAGAAGGCCACTTGCGTATCCTGCCATGCCGTTGATTTGAAGGGAGCAGGAGCTCCGTCCTTGCGTGGAGTCGGCGATAAGCATGACAAGGAAGCTATCCTGACGATCATCAAGGAAGGCTACAATGGCAAGATGCCGGCCGTGTATGATGCTGCGATCAGCGCAGGGTTAACAGACCAGGACATCGACCAATTGGCGGAATGGCTTGCGAAACAAAAATCAGAACAGTAAAATAGGAAATATGTGAGAACCTGATCGTAGTCTGCGGTCAGGTTTTTTTAAGCTTGAGGTCTGCTGTGGATGCTGACGCCAGGCTATTTCTATAGAAGAAGAGGGAAGAACGTTGTTGAAGCTATTCACTTTTTGGAGTACCTCCTTTTTGTCCTCGCGCTTGATGTTATGGACCTTGTTCCTGTGTAATTTGCTGGGAACTATTTATGGCTACATCTGGTATGATGCCCAATTGTTAGACACGTGGAATCATTATCCTCGCTGGCTGATTGTCTTTGTGCCAGATAGCCCAACGGCAAGCTTGTTCTTCACCTTAACCTTGCTGTTCCTGCTCTTTCCGGGGAAGCTGGGCAAGTTTGTTCGTATCCGCACCTTACTGGAAGGTCTGGCGGTGGTAACGAGCGTGAAATATGGAGTTTGGGCGGTGGCCATGATCTTTGCCGGTGCCTTTCAGGGAGGTCCTCTGGTGTGGCAGGATGGAATGCTGGTGGCCTCACATCTGGCCATGGCTGTGGAGGCTCTGCTGTTCGTCAGATTGTATAAATTTGGAGTGTTTATGCTAGCTTGTGCTGGCGTGTGGACCTTCCTTAACGATTGGGTAGATTACACCTTCGGAGTGTACCCGTGGTTGCCCAGAACGTTGTGGGATGATGTGCCTGCGGTAGCAGTCTTCACGGTTGTATTAACGGCTGCCAGCGTGGTAGCCGGCTTCATAGCGTTAAGGGCGTCCAAAAGGGTCTGACCTTCGGTTCTAACGTGGGACAGCCTGCCATACCATGATGGTAAGGGAGGGATGTCCGTGAAATTCAAGAGAAGGGTGGGACTGACCGCCGTACTCATTCTGCTGGCTTCGCTGCTGACATGGAGCCTATCGGCGTTAGCCCAGGAGCCTGATCGCGGGGAGAAGCTGAAGCAACTGGAAGCGGCAGCGGAGCAACTGTACACGCATATGCAGCAAGGCAGTGTCAGCGAGGCTGCGGCTGATATGGGGGTGCTGATCGCTACGCTAGAGGGTTTGTCCTTTCAGGGATTGACCTCGGTGGAAGGCATTCACGCACTAGCGGAAGCGATTATGGACACGAAGGCGACATTGGCCAAGGCTGAGGTGAACCCCGAGGAATGGGCGGAATCCTCTGCTCGCCTGCGTCTTGCCGTCAATAGTCTATTGCACCCGGAGCATGCGTTATGGCAGCAATACTATACGGTGATGGCCCATGATTTGCAGCAAATGAGCAAAGCTCGCGCCGAAGGCAAACCAGCCTCACTTCGTGCGGCGCTTCAAACTCTGCAACATCATTATGAAATGATCCGTCCAGCAGCCATCATCCGGCGCTCCTCACCCGAGATCAATCAATTTACTTCGTGGTTGTCTTATGTGGGACGCTTGAGTCAAGAGCGGACTTGGGACGAGGCTGCACTACGCGAGGCGCTGGCACAAGGTGAAGGTGCGCTCAAAGGGTTGTTTGGTCGCCGGGGTGACGAGCCGGTGTTTTTGCCGATTACAGGGCCGGACAGCCCATGGTATTGGAGCGGCATGATTGGTTTGTGGATCGTGCTTGCTTTGGGCTATGCAGGAATTCGCAAGTTCATGGGTAACCAGAACGTCACGCCGGTAAGGCGTACAAAGGAAGAAGGCTTTAAATATCGCCTGTAGTAGCGTATGGGACTTGCGTAGTAGCCGGAAGTCAAAGAGAGGGCCAGGGATTGTATGCAATCCCTGGCCCTCTCTGTTGAATTGGTGTTTAATATGGCGGCTATTCTTCTCTGAACCCTTCCCCATGCACGTCATTTACATCGCTGATAATGACAAAGGCCCTGGGGTCGATGGATTTGACAATGCTTTGCAGCCTCCTTAGCTCCTGACGTGATACTACACAGTAAGCCATATGCTTGGCTTGCTTGGAGTAAGCGCCAATGGCAGGGATGAGCGTAACTCCACGATCCATCTCTTTGGTGATCATGTCGGCAATAGCAGGGGCTTCATCGCTAATAATGGTAAATGCCTTAGCTGAATAGGCCCCTTCCTGAATGAAATCGATGACTCTGGAAGCGATAAATACGGCTACAAGCGTGTATAGAATATTTTCCTTCCTAATATAGAACAACGATAGTCCAATGATGATAATATCCAGCGTCAGGATGACCTGCCCCATACTAAAGCCATATTTGCGGCCAAAAATTCTTGCGATGATATCCGAGCCCCCGGTCGTGCCCCCAAAGCGAAAGACGATCCCTAACCCCGCCCCTAACGTGACCCCTGCATATAAGGAGACGAGAATATAATCCGTTTCGGTGGCGAACGGGACGATCCAGCCTTGCCTAATCAGGCGCTCAAAGACCCAGAGAAAGAAGGTCAACGAGCCGATGCCGATGCCAGTCAGAACAATTTGCTTGCCCCCGAGGATCTTCCATCCAAGCAGGAACAAAGGAATATTAAGTAGTAGGTTTGATAACGAGGGCGAAATCCCGAATGCATAGTTGAGCAGTAGTGTAACGCCCGTCAAACCGCCTTCCATCAGTTGGTTGGGCAATATGAAGTAGAGAAGTCCAAAGGCGTAGATGGCCGTCCCCAGCAAAATAGGTGGCAGTGTTTTTAGAAAAACAGTTACTCGATTTGCCTTCATCCATTCTCACACCCATCTCAAGTTAAAAAATTGGCCTCCTCCAGCCAGCGTGAACTGGTCTATCGGAACCACCTTTCCTAGTATACCTTTTTTACGTGTGGATTAAAAAATGATTTGTTTTCGCCCCTTACTTACGTTAACATAGGGAAAAACGGGACACATGACGGAGGGATCTCGGCTTGGAAGCAGACAAAGACAAATCTCTCGCGGAGATGCAACGCGAAGTAGACCGTTACATATCGCAATTCAAAGAAGGGTACTTTAGTCCGTTAGCCATGCTGGCAAGGATGACTGAGGAGGTCGGAGAATTGGCCCGCGAGGTCAATCACGCCTTTGGTGAGAAGCCTAAGAAGACGGATGAGCCGGATAATTCCATTGAGCTGGAGCTTGGCGATATTATGTTCATTACCATTTGTTTTGCCAACGCTTTGGGAATTGATCTGACAGAGGCCCATAATAAGGTCATGCATAAATTTAACACACGTGATGCGGACCGTTGGACGAAAAAAAACACCGAATAGGTGTATTCTTCATATGCTGTTAGCAGGATCATCCCTACAGTAAGGAGGGATAGCATATGAAGGCGGAGGATTATTTGCATAAGGCCTACCGAAGCATTTACGATAATGATTTCGAGCAGGCGCAGCATTGGTTCGAGCGAGCACTTGCCGTTCAGCCGGATCATGCGGATATACATTACCGATATTCAATTACCTGCGCCCGCAGCAGTCGACTGGATAAAGCGCTCCAGCATGCGCGGCTTGCGGCTGCCCTTGACCCTGGGCTGGAGGAATATCGGTTGCATTATGATCGGCTCCAATCCATGGAGTTGACCCGGATGGCCAAGCGGCAGCTTGAAGAGGCGGAGAGCCGGAGACCAGCAGCAGCGGAGCCGGCATCGCGGATGCTGAAGCGGGCGGTGGAACTGGACCCGCTATCGGTAGACGCGCAGGTATGGCTTGCCGTGGCTTACGGCGAGCTGGAGCGTTATTCTGAGGCATTGCAGGCGGTACACGAAGCGGCTGCCCTTCCACTGGAGCCTGCCGTGGCTGCGCAATTAAAGGAAATGGAGCAACGATTCAAGGCCAAGCTCAGACAATCATCATAGTAGAGAATGTGAGGAGATTACAGATGTCGCAACCTATTAAAGTAGCCGTGGCCGGCGCTGCCGGCCGTATGGGCAGAGAAGTCGTCAAGATGGTGCTCCAGGATTCGGAGCTGCAGCTCGTCGCTGCTGTGAATTTGTCGGATATGGGCCTTGATGCCGGTGTGCTGGTTGGTTTGCCAGCTTGCGGCATTACATTAACGGATAATTTGGAGCGGGCTCTGGAGGAGACCCGGCCCCAGGTGCTGGTTGATTTTACAACGCCGCAGTCGGCGTATGAAAATACGGCGCTGGCCATTCGTTATGGTGTATCGCCGATCGTTGGAACAACGGGCTTTACTCAAGGGCAAATCGAAGAACTGGACGAGCAGTGTCGTGCTCGCAAGCTTGGGGGCTTAATCGCCCCGAATTTCTCAATTGGAGCTATCTTGATGATGCGTTTCGCTGCCCAAGCCGCTAAATATTTCCCTCATCTGGAGATCATTGAGTACCATGGAGATCAGAAGCTGGATGCTCCTTCGGGAACCGCGGTAAAAACGGCTGAGTTGATTGCCCAGAACCGGGAAGAGCTGCGTCAAGGCAACCCCGACGAGGAAGAGACCATCGAGGGTTCGCGTGGTGGGTATTACAATGGCTTCCGGATACATAGCGTCCGCTTGCCTGGTGTGTTTGCACAGCAGGAGGTTATCTTCGGCAGCTTCGGCCAGACACTGACGATTCGCCATGATTCTTATGAGCGGGCCGCGTATATGCCAGGCGTGAATTTGGCTATTAAGAAAGTGCTGGAATGCCAAGGCATGGTTTACGGATTTGAACACTTTATGGATGAGTAGAGGGGACTAAAGATTATGTTAAACATCGCATTTATTGCCCATGACCGCAAAAAAGAGGATATCGTCAATTTTGCCATTGCTTATGAACATGTTTTTAAGGGTAAAAGGCTGTTCTCCACTGGGACAACCGGGTTGCAAATCATGGAGAATACATCACTGCAAATTCATCGCTTCCTGTCGGGACCACTTGGAGGAGACCAGCAAATCGGCGCTATGATTGCACAGAATGAGATGGATCTGGTTATTTTCTTGCGTGATCCACTTCTGGCTCAGCCGCATGAACCGGATATTACGGCCTTGCTTCGTTTGTGCGACGTACACGGCATTCCGGTTGCCACTAATATGGCTAGTGCAGAGATTCTTGTCCGTGCGCTGGACCGTGGTGATTTCGGATGGCGGGAACTGGTAGAACTTAATAAGCCGGGGCTGTCGAAATGAGTGACAAGCTGGACATTCTGGTCTTCGGAGCTCATGCTGATGATGCCGAGATCGGTATGGCTGGTACGATAGCCAAGCATGTCGCGTCCGGCCTTCGTGTGGGTATCTGCGATTTAACGGAGGCGGAGTTGTCCTCCAATGGCAACCCTGTATTACGTAAGCAGGAAGCGGCGGCTGCAGCGGAGGTGCTCGGGTTGTCTGCCCGTGTGAATCTGGGACTGCCGGATCGCGGGCTCACGGGATCAGAGGAGCAACTCTCCGCTGTCGTGGGAGTGATTCGCGACTTCGCTCCAAGCATTGTCTTCGCACCCTATTGGGAGGACCGCCATCCGGATCATATCGACTGCGGCCGCCTGGTAGAGGCTGCGGTATTTAATGCCAAGCTACGCCGCTATATGCCGGACAAGCCTGCGGTACCTGCCCCACAGCTTTATTTCTATTTTATTAACGACTGGACCGCGCCGGACTTGGTTGTGGAGGTTGGTGCATACTATACCAGGAAGGAGCAGGCGCTTCGTTGCTACCGCTCGCAATTTGAGCAGAGCGTATCCGGTGAGGATATCGCCGCTACGCCCCTGAATCAAGGTTATGTTGAGCGTGTAAAGGCCCGCGACTCGTTGATGGGACAACGC
Source organism: Paenibacillus sp. 1SOY10 (assembly GCF_056836745.1). Classification (NCBI taxonomy): domain Bacteria; kingdom Bacillati; phylum Bacillota; class Bacilli; order Caryophanales; family Paenibacillaceae; genus Paenibacillus; species Paenibacillus sp. 1SOY10. The sequence continues at coordinate 825,587 of NZ_JBXENK010000002.1, forward strand.
ATGTTGCTTCCGCTTGCTGAAGGTTTTATGAGCAAGACGGCATATCCTGTGCATTTATTCGGTCCAGTACGCTCATAAGCCTGAGCCGAGGACTATATCAAATAAAGGAGGCCCCCACCATATGGAACCATTTTTGAAAATAGGCATTACTTGTTATCCATCTTTAGGCGGTTCGGGGGTTGTGGCTACCGAACTGGGCAAATTGTTGGCAGAGAAGGGCCACGAAGTCCATTTTATTTCTCATAGCGTTCCTTTCCGGTTGGGAAGTTACCATAAGAATATCTTCTATCATGAAGTGCAAGTAAGCGACTATTACGTGTTCCGCTATCCGCCTTACGATTTGTCTCTGGCCACCAAGATGGCCCAGGTGGCCAAGAACGAAGGGCTGGACATTTTGCATGTCCATTATGCAGTACCTCATGCTGTGTGTGCCTTTTTGGCCAAGCAAATGGTTGGCGATTCTTTGAAAGTTGTAACTACGCTGCATGGTACAGATATTACGGTGCTGGCGCAAGATGAATCTTTGAAGGATTTAATTCGTCTGGCCATTAATGAAAGTGATGCGGTGACTTCTGTATCTTCGGATTTGACCCGGGAAACCAGGGAAGTGCTGGATATCGTTCGCGATATTGATCTGACCTACAATTTTGTGGATGAACGGGTATATTACCCACGCGATGCCAAGGAATGTCGCAGCGACTTTGCTGATCCTGGTGAGAAAGTCCTGATGCATATCTCAAATTTCCGCCCGGTAAAACGGGTAAACGATGTTGTTGACATATTCTATCGCGTGAATCAGGAGTTGCCGGCAAAAATGCTGTTCGTTGGTGAAGGGCCTGATCTGCCGAAAATTCAACACAAGATTAAGGAGATGGGGATCGAGGATCGTGTGCATTTCCTGGGTAAGCAGGATGATATCGCCCATGTCATCTCCATGGCAGATGTACTTCTGTTACCTTCGGAGAAGGAAAGCTTTGGGCTGGTAGCTCTGGAAGCGATGGCCTGTGGCGTTCCTACCGTAGGGACGGTCGCCGGTGGAATTCCTGAACTTGTGAAGCATGGGGAGACCGGATTCCTGGCTCCTATTGGAGATACGGAACAAATGGCGCAGTATTGTATTCAAATGTTTCAAGATCCAAAATTGGCCGCGAAATTGAGAGAGGCCTGCCTGGATCGGGCAAGAACGGAATTCAGCAGTGAACTGACAACCGCCACCTATGAAGAAATTTATTATCGCGTGTTGAATCGCAGGTTGCCCGCGTTGGACCCGGCTTGCTCCTGAACAAGGGCCAGATCTGGAGGTGTCATACATCGAGATGAATCATTGGAATCAGGTAGACCCCTTGATGCTTCATCAGGGGGAAAACGTGCTGCGCACGTTGCTGAATGCGGGGCATCAGGCCTTCTTTGTGGGAGGCTGCGTACGCGACGAGTTGATGAGTCAGCCGGTGCATGATCTGGATATTGCGACTTCAGCCAAGCCGGAAGAGGTCATTGCCTTATTCGAGCGCACTGTTCCTACCGGCATACAGCACGGAACAATTACGGTGCTGATGGATAAATATGCGTATGAAGTGACAACCTTTCGCAAGGAATCTGAATATGAGGACCATCGGCACCCGTTGTCGGTGGAATTCGTCGACGCTGTCGCCGAGGATTTGCGTCGGCGTGATTTTACCATGAATGCTATTGCCCGGGAACTGGATGGTACATTAACGGATCCATTCGGAGGCCAGTCCGATATTGGACGCCGTATCCTCCGCTGTGTAGGTGTGGCTGAGGAGCGTTTCGACGAAGATGCCTTGCGTATGATGCGGGCGGTTCGTTTTGCGTCGACTTTTGGATTTCGCCCGGTCAAGAGTCTATGGGCTGCCTTGCTTGCCGGAAGAGATAAGCTGTCATACATTGCCATGGAACGGATTCGCGTGGAATTGGAGAAGATTGTGCTGGGACCTGATCCGCTCCGCGGGCTGGCGCTACTTCAGCGCAGCGGATTGCTACAGTATGCCAAAGCAGCCTTACTGCCAAAGGATAATAAATTGGATGCAGATGGCAAGGACGAGGGACATGCACACGACGAGACTACGGTTTTGGCCTGGAGATTACTGCACCGTAATCCGCCGCGGCCTGAATGGTTTACCGCATTGCCGCTATTACCACCTGATCCTGTCTTACGTTGGTCCTTGCTCCTTCAGGGCCTAGAGGTTCCCGGTGAGGAAGTATCGCGGTTGCTGAAGAGTTGGACGTTCCCTAATCAAATCGCGGAGGAAACGGCCGCCATCGTTCGCTTCGACGAAGCTTGGGAAGCTACCAAGCCAGAGTTATTGGAAGAACAAGCGCTTCGTCGTAAATGGATTTATTTACAAATTGAGTTCGGTCGTGACATAGCTCACGGGTGGTTGCACCGGCAATCCGCCTTGCTGCAAGTTTCGGCGTACGGGGATATGACCGAGCAGGAAGAAGCAGAACGAATGTCCGTTGCGCTGAAGTGGCATCAAGAAGTATCGGTACATACCTTGTCCGAGCTTGCTGTTAGCGGCAGGGACATATTGGAGATTAGTGGCCGCTCCGGTGGGCCATGGCTAGGGGAGTTAATGAAGCGGTTGCTGCTGCACGTTGCACTTGGCGAGTTGCCTAATGAACGGCAGTCGATCATGGAATATGTAGAATCGGTGGTGGAAGAGGATGGGGACAAGCGAGCTGATTAACATGCTGCTGGAGCATCCGGGGCAATATATATCTGGCGAGGAGATGAGCCGCAGACTATCCATTAGCCGCACGGCGGTATGGAAGCAAATCGCCAAGCTACGGGAGCAAGGCTATGAATTCGAGTCCGCTCCACGCAGAGGATATCGTTTGATCAGCCAGCCGGATCGGTTAAGTCAGACCGCCTTGCTGCATGCTCTGTCCGGGAATCAAAGTCTGGGTAACCGCATCAAGCTTCTGACTTCAGTCACTTCCACGCAGGAAGAGGTTCGTCGTCTGGCGGAAGAGGGGGCTCCGCATGGCACATTGGTTGTGGCCGAAGAGCAAACAGCCGGGCGTGGACGGCAAGGTAGACGCTGGTATTCCCCACCAGGTAAGGGGATCTGGATGAGCTTGCTGTTACGTCCCGATCGTCAGCCTGTATCCATTGCCCCGCAATTAACGCTCCTGACAGCGGTGGCAGTTTGCCGTGCGGTTCGCAAATTCGGGGTGGATGCCGGGATTAAATGGCCAAATGATGTTCTGGTGGATGGGCGCAAATTGTGCGGGATTCTTGTAGAATCGATTGCCGAGGATGAATTGATCCGGTATGCTATTGCCGGCATCGGGATTGACGTAAATTTGCAACTGGAGGATATTCCGCAGGAGTTGCTTCCCAGAGTGACTTCTGTGCAAATCGCCAGCGGTCGCCGAGTTGAGCGAACAGAATTAATAGGGGCAGTTATGATGGAGATGGAGCAGCTTTATCAGCTATATACGGAGAAAGGCTTTGCGCCAATTGCCCATTTGTGGGAAGCCCTGTCCGTTACATTGGGACGACGAATTACTATGCGTACTCCGGACGGAGAAATTTCCGGTCAAGCTACCGCGCTCGCGGAGAACGGAGCGCTGCTTCTGCTGGAGGATAGCGGGAATACACGCATGATTTTCTCAGGAGAAGTACAACTTGGAGGATGAAAAAAATAACGTAATTTGTTATAATGTGCTCAGGAGGCGGCATCGGTAATGATTCGAGCTGCACTCTGGGCGTTCGTTAGTAGTTATAGTTTTTAGTATGCGTTGGATTCTGCTCTGAGCCGAAGAGGACCGAGACAGAAGGGACGGGCAAAGTGACTCTTCTTTGGATTTCGGACCTTTTTAGTGCCAAACTAAAAGGTTTTTTTGTTGTGCGCAGTTTTTAACTTCAAGCGGACAACGGTATTTAACCGAAGGAGATGACGGAAATGGCAGGGAAACAACCTGTAAATATTGTGAAGATGAAGAAAATGAAGCAGGAGGGTACTCCACTGGCGATGATTACCGCCTACGATTATCCCTCGGCCCAATTGGCCGAGGAGGCGGGAGCGGATATTTTGCTGGTAGGCGATTCGCTCGGCAACGTAGTGCTGGGTTATGATTCAACGATTCCGGTCACTTTAGAGGACATGGTGTATCACACTCGCTCTGTGGCCCGCGGGGCACAACAGACTTTTATCGTGGCGGACCTCCCATTCATGACATATCACGGAAGTATTGACGAGACGCTGCGGAACGTACGCCGCTTGATGCAAGAGGGCCATGCTCATGGCGTCAAAATTGAGGGTGGAACGGAGATTGAGCCGACCGTACGAGCCATCGTTCAAGCCGGGGTGCCCGTCATAGGGCATATCGGATTAACACCGCAGTCGGTGAACCAAATTGGTGGTTACCGTGTCCAAGGCAAGGATGCAACTGATGCCCGCCGCTTGATGGAAGATGCCAAGGCGCTGGAGCGGGCGGGAGCGTTTGGCGTGGTGCTGGAATTGGTCACAGAGGAAGTTGCTACGGCGATCTCTCGTGAGTTGTCAATTCCGACCATTGGCATCGGAGCGGGCCGGGGCTGCGATGGCCAGGTGCTGGTATTCCATGATGTGTTGAAATACAGTGCGAATTATCGTGACAAGCGCTTTGTAAAGACGTATGCGGATATTGGAGCTGAAATTCGCCGAGGGATTTCGGAATACGTGGCAGATGTGAAGAGCCGGGCGTTCCCTGCCGAAGAGCATGCCTTCCGGGCAGATCAGAGCGTTACCGATACGTTGGACACTTTGTACGGCAAGGGAAAGGTGGAAGCACGGTCATGATGACCTTAACGACAATAAATACGCTTCGGGCTAAGCTGGAAGCTGCACGGTTTGCAGCGGCCCGGGAAGGGCGGAGTCTCAAGGTGGCGTTGGTACCCACCATGGGTTATTTGCATGAAGGGCATGCCAGTCTGCTAAGGAAGGCTCGGGCAGAGAATGAACTGGTCGTACTCAGCATCTTCGTCAATCCGATTCAATTTGGACCCGGTGAAGACTTTGAGCGGTACCCTCGCAACCCGGAGCAAGACTTGGCTCTAGCGGAGCAGGAAGGTGTGGACCTGGTGTTCCTGCCTGAAGTAGAAGAGATGTATCCTGCGCCGACCCAGACGCAAATCAAGGTATCTGGCCTGACAGAACTCTTATGCGGAGCATCGCGCCCGGGGCATTTTGACGGAGTTACGACGGTTGTGGGCAAGCTGCTTCATATTGTGGAACCTGACCGGGCCTATTTCGGGCAGAAGGATGCTCAACAGGTTGCCGTCATTACTCAGATGGTACAGGATTTGAATTGGAATGTGGAGATTGTACCTTGCCCCATTGTAAGGGAGCAGGATGGGCTGGCTTTGAGCTCACGCAACGTTTATTTGAGCGCTGAGGAACGTGAAGCGGCGCTGGTGCTGTCGCGTAGCCTATTAGGTGCACAGGCGGCTACGGGGACAGCAGAGGTTTTGACGGCTTCCACTTTGCGCGAACAATTACGAAATAGCATTAGCTCCGAGCCTATAGCAGTAATCGATTATGTAGAGGTTGTAAGCTTTCCGGGGCTTGAGCCGCTGGGACCGGAGGAACGTGTAGACGACCAAGGAAGAGACGGAGATATTCTGGTGGCTGTCGCTGTCAAATTTGGAAGTACGCGATTGATCGACAATGTAATTCTGACGAAGAAGGTGAACGTCTGATGTATAGAACGATGATGAAATCCAAAATTCACCGCGCGACGGTGACAGAAGCCAATCTGAATTATGTTGGCAGCATTACGATTGATGAGGATTTGATGGAGGCTTCCGATTTGTTGGAGAACGAACAAGTGCAGATCGTTAACAATAATAATGGTGCACGGCTGGAGACTTATGTAATTCCGGGGCCTCGTGGAAGCGGCGTAATCTGCCTGAACGGTGCTGCTGCCCGTCTGGTGCAGCCAGGGGACAATGTCATTATTATCTCTTATGCTCAGATGTCTCCGGAAGAAGTTCGCAGTCATAAACCAACGATTGTGTTCGTGGATGAGAGTAATCACCCTGTTGAGAAGGCTCGGCAAGAGCTTCACGCGATGATCCGTTAATGCAATTCCTGCCTGCGGGAATGAAAAGTCCGTCCGAAACAAAAAATGAACGTATGGCGCGGACTGATTTCATTTTCGTGAAGGGTGGGATGGCGAATGATGTTTCAGCATGTGTTTGCGGAAATGAATGAGATGTTGGAGGATATTTCCCGTAAGTTTCATTTAGCTGGGGATGCCCAGAAGCAAGAGCTTGCACAACAGTGGAATCTGCTCAAGCATATGAGTGATGGAATTATTGAGGAATGGCTATGCTTCGAAGAGAAAATGGGGGATGTACGCCAAAAGCTGGGGAATCCTGATTTTAAGGATATGCCGGAGCTTCCCGAAATGGACGCGCCAAGTTTTATCAAGGGACAGGGGTATTATAAATTATTGATGTTCCCCCAGGCACTCGAAGAGTTCGAGCAGGTCATCAGGCAGTATCCAGACAGTGTGTTGGCTCGCACCTGCTTAGGGATGTGCCATCTGCACATGGAACAAGGCGAGCATGCAGCGAAGCATTTCTGGTTCGTGCTGGAGCGGGCGGGGAGTAAGCGGCTTCGTTCGATCATCTATAATGCCTTGGGCTGTATTGAAGCACAGAAGGGGATCTTCGCCAAGGCGAAGGAGTATTTTACCTTGGCACACCATAGTGACCCTTCTCTGACGGAACCCCTGGCCAATCTGGAGGCTTGCCTTCACAGTACGGGGAAGCTCTCTTATGGCAATGAATTGACATCTCTCTTGTAATGGATGCTGAAAAACCGGGCTTTTAAACCGGAAGTGGACCCGAATTTATAGGTACTTCATATCTAGGTTTGATCAAGCGATGCTATCCGTATGAAGCGGGGCGTCGCTTGTTTTTCTGTTGTGATTTAAATTACAAATTCCGTCTTGTATTAATTTTCAAATGAGCAATCTTCTGTTATGCTGTAGAGAGACTGGAACGAAAGGGACTTATAATCGTAATGAAATATGCCGTGCTTGATTTTGAAACGACGGGTAACCAGTCCTCTGATGAAATTATTCAAGTGGGACTTGCCATTATAGAGCCAGATAAAAGCATTTCACAGGTATATCAATCCCTCGTCAAGCCCAGTGTTCCGATTCCTCCCTTCATTACCGGACTTACGGGAATTACAGAGGAGGAAGTGAAGGACGCTCCGGACTTGGATGAAGTCATGATGGAGATGGTGCCGCTTCTCAATGATGTTGTGCTTGTTGGACATAATGTAGCGTTCGATTTTAATTTTTTGCAGACCGCTTTGGACCAAACGGGATATCTGCCGTTCACGGGTCGAATACTGGATACGATGGATTTCTTAAAGATCCTGTTTCCGTCCTTGACCTCCTATCAGCTCGGCATGGTTTCGGCCGAATTCGAAGTGCAGCATGACCGTCCACATCGGGCGGACAGCGATGCCTTGGCAACCGCGCTCATCTTCCAGAAATGTCTGGAGGAGTGCGAACAGCTTCCTTTGCTCACCTTGCAGCGCCTGAATGATCTATTTGCCAGCGAGGACAGCGACCTTGGCTGGTTTTTTGACGCGATGGTGCAGGAGAAGGAACGCGAGACGTTGCCTGCTGACGACGGGTTCACGTATTACCGGCAATTCGCGTTGCAAGCGGAGGACTGGATGGATATTCAGCCAGCCCGGGATCCTATAGAGGGGAACCCGCTTGAGAACATCAGCTTCGAGCAATTTATGGAGCAAGTACGTGAGCGGCTGCGGGAACGCCTTCCACAATACGAGGAACGCGAGGCACAGAACCTGATGCTGCAAGAAGTGATGCAGGCCTTTGCTAAGGAGAAGCACCTCATGGTGGAGGCTGGTACAGGCACGGGCAAATCGCTGGGTTATTTGTTGCCTGCCATTTACCACAGTGTTCAACAAGATGAGAAGGTTATGGTCAGCACCCATACCATTAATTTGCAGGAGCAGCTTCGGGAGAGAGACATCCCGCTCTTGACAGAGGTCGTGCCGTTCCCGTTCCGGGCAGCGGTATTTAAAGGAAGGCAGCATTATTTGTGCTTGCGCAAATTTGAACATAAAATAAGCAGGAAAGATTTCGCCACTCCCAAAGAAGATGTGATGATCGCTGCCCAGATGATTGTGTGGCTGACTCAAACGGGTAACGGCGATGATGAAGAACTGAACTTGGGAAATCGCGGAGGTGATTTCTGGGAGACGGTGGCCAGTGAATCGGATTCCTGCCTGGGTCGATCGTGCCCTTGGTTCCGTAAATGCTTCTACCACCGCGCCAAGCATGAGGCCGGAGTAGCCGATGTAGTCATTACGAATCACTCCAAATTGTTTACTGACATTCAGGCAGGACATCAATTATTACCGGGCTATGAGCATTTGGTCATTGATGAAGCGCACCATCTGGAGGATGTAGCAGGCAAACATTTGGGTATCCATATGAAATACTTTACAGTGGTTCATACTCTGACTCGTTTATTCAAGGACAGCAAGACCGGTCAGCTGGCTAATTTGCGGGCTGCGTTACAAGCCTCGCCAGGCGAGAAGTCAGGCGAATGGTGTACGGTCATTGATGGTATCTACCCGAACCTGATTGAGGTGAAGGAGAACTGGGACAAGTTAAGCGAGCAATTGTTCTCATTGATGCCGGATCGTAGTGACGCGGCACCTGGTGATCCGGGGCAATTCGTGTATCGACTCTTGCCAGGTAAGGAGCCCAAGGAATGGGATACCTTGACCGCTCTGGAGAATCAAATATATGTTGCGTTGGGGGATGTTCTCCGCAAGGGTGAACGCATGCTCAGCGAAATTCGTGAGGACCAGGATGATTACGGGTCTGAGAGCTTGCTGACTGACATCAGCGGTTTGTTCAAGGATCTGGCGACCGAACGGGAAGCACTGCGGTTCTTCATGAAGCTGGAGAGCGATGATACGGTGTACTGGATGGAAGCGAGCGGTAACTATCGTAGTCGTTCGTTGCAGATGTACGCGGTACCTATTGACGTCAGTGCCCAACTGAAGGAATATTTCTTCGACAAGAAGAAGAGCGTGGTGATGACCTCGGCTACCTTGTCGGTCGATAAATCATTTCAGTATATGGTGGAACAACTGGGCTTAGCGGAGGCGGCAAGCGAGAACAAGCTTGTCACCACGATGCTCCCATCGCCGTTTAATTACCGTGATCAGGCGCTGCTCGTCATCCCGCGGGATTTCCCTAGTGTCAAGGGCGGAGTAGGTGACGATCATTTCGTCAATACACTGGTACAGTCTCTTGCTGACTCCGCAGTAGTAACCCGGGGAAGAATGATGGTGTTATTCACATCATACCGGATGCTGCGACAAGTATATGAGCCGCTGAAGACCTTGCTGGCCCAGAAGGGCATTACAGTGATTGGGCAGGGGATGGATAGCGGGAGCAGAACCAAATTGACGCGTCGCTTCCAAGGGCAAGATGCTTCCGTTCTGCTTGGCACAAGCAGCTTCTGGGAAGGTGTTGACATTCCTGGCGAGGCTCTGACGAGTCTGGCGATTGTCCGTTTACCCTTCCAACCGCCGAACCATCCGCTGGTGGAGGCGAAGAGCGAACGATTACAACGCGAGAAGAAGAATCCATTTATGAAGTTATCTGTGCCGCAGGCGGTCATCCGCTTCAAGCAGGGTTTTGGACGACTGGTACGTTCGTCACAGGACCGCGGCATTGTGATTGTTTATGATACACGTATCTTGGAATCCTACTACGGAAAGTATTTCTTATATTCTTTGCCCGGACCGAAGATGGAGCATATGCCGCTAGGCCAAATGGTCTCACGTATCTCGGAATGGCTGCAGGTTGATGAAGCTGATCAAGCTGATGAAATGAAGTAAAGTTGATGAGGGGGAATGATTATGAAATCAGATAAAATTTCTGATGCGGTGGTCCGTCGATTGCCGGTGTATCTGCGCTTCTTGAATGAATTAAGCCGGAGGGAAGTTCCTACGGTATCATCCCAGGAACTGGGCCAGAAGCTGGATTTGAATCCAGCGCAAATTCGCAAGGACTTGGCGTATTTCGGAGACTTTGGACGTAAGGGCATCGGCTACGACGTTGCCTATCTCATTGAGAAGATTCAACAGATTTTAAATCTCGACCAACAGATCAATGTAGCCCTTGTGGGTGCTGGTAATCTTGGTCATGCGTTATCCAATTACAATGCTTATCTGAAGGATAACATGAAGATTGTGGCGGTGTTTGATGCTTCTCCAGACAAAATCGGAACGCAGATCAATAATATTACGATCCGGCCGATTGAAGAGTTGGTGGATACAGTCAGGAAGGAAAAAATTCGTATCGGCATCATTACCGTACCGGATTTCGAAGCCCAACGAGTTGCAGACCAACTGGTAGCCGCAGGCATCGGAGCAATATTGAATTTTGCCCCTACCATATTGAAGGTTCCGCCGGAAGTACGGATTCATGCGGCTGACTTTACAACGGACTTATTGAGTCTGGCCTATTATCTGGAAAATGGAAAGGAACATGCTGAAGTATGAGTCGAAAATGGTTAATAAAGAACGGGACGTTCGCGGTATTGGATCAGGAGCGTCCGGTTATTCAAGGTTATATGCTGGTTGAGGGTGATACAATCACTTACATTGGGGAAGAACGCCCCGAAGGTGTGGAGGGTGCAGAAAGCTTTGATGGTAAAGGCCTGCTGTTTCTTCCCGGGTTGATTAATACCCATGGCCATGCTGCTATGTCACTGCTAAGAGGTTACGGTGACGACATGGTGCTGCAAACCTGGCTCGAAGAAAAGATGTGGCCGATGGAAGCCAAATTTACAGCAGAGGATGTACGTGTTGGCACGGCATTGTCGGTATTGGAAATGCTCAAGGGGGGGACTACGACCTTCCTGGACATGTATGATCATATGGATGAGGTGGCCAAGGTCGCCCAGGAATCCGGTATTCGGGCTGTGCTTATGCGGGGGGCCATTGGTCTATGTCCACCCGAGGTACAAGATCAGAAGCTGAACGAAGCCATTGCCTTTGCTCGTAATTGGCAGGGTCAGGCGGATGGACGGATTACGACGATGTTATCGCCGCATGCTCCGTATACCTGTCCGCCAGAGTTCATTCAGAAATTCGTACAGGCGGCCCATGATCTGGATTTGCCGATGCATACTCATATGTCGGAGACCCGGGCTGAAGTTGAACAAAATGTTAAAGATTACGGAGTCCGTCCGGTTCAACATTTATTGAATCTGGGCATGTTCTCACGGCCTACTCTATTAGCCCATGCTGTGCATTTAACAGATGAGGAGCTGGATATTTTGGCGGCTCATCAAGTGACGGTATCGCATAATCCGGGCAGTAACCTGAAGTTGGCTAGCGGAGTAGCCCGTGTGCCGGAAATGCTGAAGAAGGGCATCGTCGTATCCCTCGGCACAGATGGTCCGGCTAGTAACAATAATCTGGATATGCTGGAGGAAGTTCGTCTGGCGGCCTTGATTCATAAAGGAGTATCTGGGGATCCTACGGCTGTTCCGGCACTTGAAGCGCTGAAGATGGGGACCGAATACGGAGCGCGTTCCGTATTCTTGCCCGAGACGGGTAAGCTTGCTGCCGGAATGAAGGCAGATTTCATTGCGCTGAACACGGAACAGGCACATTTCGTTCCGAAGACGGACTATGTATCTCATGCGGTTTACTCCGCTGGTTCAGGGGATGTAGAGCATGTATGGGTTAATGGGAAGCAAGTTGTGAAGAACGGGGCTTGCCTGACACTTGATGAAGAGCGTATCCGTTATGAGGCTCAAGAGGCATTTGACGGGTTATTGACACGTTAATCGTTCCGTCCAACTGATATAGATACAGGTGTACACTGTGAGTATACATGGTGAAAGATAAAAGAGGCTTACAGTTGCCTGCTTAGAGAAAGGAAGAGAAGGTTGAGGAAGCGAACCCAATGGATCCTGCTCTCCATCATTATTCTGTTGATAGTGCTCATCGGTCTCTACCGGTTCTACATATATATTCACGAGGATACTTGGGAAGCCGAAAGGGCGGCGGTTCAGCAAGCCAAACAGGAGACAGAACTGGTCCGCAGCGATGAGGTATGGAAGTCGGTCTGGGACAAGGTTTGCTTTGTGATTCAAGGACAGGATGAGGATGGGCGGGAGATTATGGTCTGGTTACCGCAAGACGGGAAACCGGAAGTCCGCCTGTTGTCTGAAGGCAAGTCCGAAGACCAGATCAGAGGGATCATCAAGGAAACGTTGCCGGATATCGAGGTGGTCCGTCTGTTGCCGGGAATTTATAATGACCAGTTGGTCTGGCAATTGTTCTACAAGCAGCAAGCCCATCATTATTATCGGTTCTTCAGCTTCAGTACCGGCGAACCTTTGTCAGAGGTATTTACGTTACCTAATCGTTGACATGACATAGCAGTTTCGAAGTTCAGGATGCAGACCTGATCTTTCGAAACTGTTTTTTTGTTTTCCATTCTTTTTTTTCGAATTTTGATATACGGTATGATATACTATTGTTTGTAACAATGATATACAAAAAGATATAATTAATTCTATATTTGAAGCTGCCTTATGGCGGAATAATTTATTACAGATAAAGGAGGCAAACGCGTGAAACTGCGTGTTGGACGAGTTGCTGCCAGTATCGTCATTTCCGGAGTTGTACTGTTCGGCGGTTGGTTCCTTTACCAAGAATGGGCAATAGAACGCCCGCTGGAGAACTTGTTAAAGGATGTTGAAGGTGTGAGTCAGGTGCAGCTGGATATACAGCCTAAGGAGCTTGGTGTCAAGCTGGATTTGGTACCAGGTACCGATTTGGGAGCTGTGATTCGGCATTTGGAGCAGGATGGGAAGAAGCAAATCGGCACCCGTGAATTGAAGATAGATGTGGCGGACAATGCTTCTCCGGAATTGAACGAGCTATGGGAGAATGCCATGTTTGCTGTCGCTCAGGCGATGGAGAACAAGCAATATACGGAGATTACGGCAGCTCTGGAGCAAATGGAACAAGATCATAAAGAACTCAAAGCCACGGCGGAAATGGACAATGAGTATGTCTATATCACATTAACGGACGGGCAAAGCAGTAAGTTTATTATTTTGCCGCGTACGCCACAGCGGATGGGGGTATGGCCTAATGCGTAGATGGATGGTGGAGGTTGCTGTTGGTTTTGTCCCTGTACTGCTTATATTTCTAGGGATAACCGGCGTAGTGAACATGATTCCCCTCCTGTTATCGCTGGTGATGCTCGGCGCATTGTTGATGGCGATTAAAATGCGCGGAGGCGGACTGGCGATCGGAGCCGGTCAGGAACGAAAACGCAAGAAGCGCGCTCCGGCCAAATTGACGTTTGATCAAATTGGAGGTCAAGAGAGCGCCAAGCAAGAGCTGAGGGAAGCACTGGATTTTATGGTGCGGCATGAGGAAATCAGCAAATTTGGCATTCGCCCCATTAAGGGGATTTTGCTTACCGGACCTCCGGGAACCGGGAAGACGTTGCTGGCCAAAGCGGCTGCTTACTACACCAATGCTGTATTCGTAGCGGCCTCGGGTAGTGAGTTCGTGGAAATGTATGTTGGCGTGGGGGCCAGCCGGATTCGTGAGCTGTTCAAGGAGGCCCGAACTCGTGCAGCTAAGGAAAACAAAGAGAACGCTGTTATTTTTATTGATGAAATTGAAGTCATTGGTGGCAAGCGGGAAGGCGGACAGCAACGCGAGTATGATCAGACCTTGAACCAGTTGCTGACCGAGATGGATGGGATTTATTCTTCGGATACCCCACGCATCTTGCTCGTTGCCGCGACTAACCGTAAGGAGATGCTGGATAGTGCCTTACTGCGTCCGGGACGCTTCGATCGGCATATTCAGGTAGACTTGCCGGACAAGAAAGGGCGCCGCAGCATTCTGGAACTGCACGCGGCCAACAAGCCGATGCAGGACAACGTCGATTTGGACAAGGTGGCCGAAGAATCCTTTGGCTTCTCCGGGGCTCAGCTTGAGAGTGTCATGAACGAGGCAGCGATTTATGCGATGCGTGATAAGCTGGAGCAAATTGCCCCCGAGCATTTGTCGATGGCGATCGACAAGGTACTCATGGGCGAGAAGACCGATCGTCAAGCAGCGGAAGAAGAGAAACGCCGGGTTGCGGTTCATGAACTGGGACATGCGATTGCTGCCGAGGTTGTAGCGCCGGGCAGTGTCAGCCAGGTTGCGCTTAGTCCACGTGGTAGGGCGCTGGGGTATGTTCGGCACAATCCTCAGGACGAGAAGTACCTGTATACGAAGCCTTATTTGGAAGGCCAAATTATGATTGCCCTAGCAGGAGCAGCCGCAGAAGAAATCTATTACGGTGGACGTAGCACGGGCTCCAGCAATGACTTTGAGCAGGCATTGAATATCGTCCAGACGATGATGACTTCGGGCCTGACTTCACTAGGAATTGTGAATATGGAGATGGTGACAACCGAAGTCCTGATGAACGAAAATTCACGGATTTTGGACGAGCTTGCGGGCAGAACCAAGGAAATGCTGCTGAAGCATGCGGCCGTATTCGACAAATCCCTGCATATTTTGCTACAGGAGGAACGCCTTTCGGGGGAACAGTTCCGTTGCCAATTTAGTGACAGTATGGATTTACCGGCATAATTCGCTATGCCGGTTATTCTTTTTACTTTTTCTTCGTGCTAAGATATTATTATATGTTGGGTATAGGAAGATGTATTATTCGACATCCAGGGAACCATATTATGTACAGAAGATGAAAGGATGGAGCGAGAGAACCATGAATTACAAAAAAATAGGTGTCATCGGTGGCGGCACAATGGGGCAAGGCATCAGTGAGATGCTCGCGGCCAAGGGCCTGGACGTATTGCTCGTGGAAGAAACGACCGAGAAGCTGAACCATGCCTATAGCATGATTGAGACAAGCCTCGACAAGCAATTGGAGAAATGGGCAATTACGAAGGCTGAGAAAAAATTGATCTTATCCCGAATCCATAAAGTAACTCATTTTGCCGAACTTGGTACCTGCGATATGGTTATCGAGAGTATTTCGGAAGATTTGGATGCCAAAAAAGAGGTATTCAAGCAGTTGGATCAGGTATGTCCTAGCAATATTATTCTTGCCAGCAACACCTCGACTTTGAGTCTGACCGAAATTGCCGGAGGAACCATTTATCCGGAACGTGTGATTGGCATGCACTTTATTTATCCTGTTGCCAAAATTAATCTGGTCGAAATCATTCGTGGTCTGAAAACCTCTGAAACGACCTTCGAAGAAACGAAACGTTTCGTAGAAGAAGTAGTGGAGAAACGCGGTGTGATGGTCTATGAATCGCCGGGCTTTGTGACGTCCCGGATTATTTGCGTTATGATCAACGAAGCTTTGCATGTGCTCGGAGAAGGCGTGGCTTCAGCGGAAGAGATTGACGAAGCTATGCGCGTTGGATATCAATTTCAATATGGCCCGCTGGAAATGGCGGACCGCTTTGGTCTGGATTCCGTGCTTGCCGCGCTGGAGCGTATGTTCCGTGAATTTGGCGAATTGAAATATCGTCCTTCCTTTGTACTGAAGAAGATGGTTCGTGCCGGACACCTGGGTGTAAAAACGGGTGAAGGGTTCTTCAAATACGACAAGGATGGTGATCGACTGTGAAGGTATTAGTAATCAATGCGGGCAGTTCTTCCCTTAAATATCAATTGTACAACATGACAGACGAATCAGTATTGGCCAAAGGCCTAGTAGAGCGAATTGGCATGGATTCTTCGATCCTTAACCATAAGCCAACTGGCAAGGAAGAAGTGACAGAAGTTAGTGAAATTCTGGAGCACACAACGGCTATTCGTAAAGTGCTTGATAAGCTGACGGACCCAGAGCATGGCGTGATTGAATCCATCGGTGAGATCGAAGCCGTCGGACATCGTGTTGTGCATGGTGGGGAATACTTCAAAGGCTCAGCCTTAGTAACACCTGAGGCGAAAGCGGAGATTCGCCGTCTGTTCGACTTGGCTCCGCTACATAATCCGCCAGCCATCATGGGGATTAACGCGGCAGAGATTAATATGCCGGGCATACCACAGGTAGTTGCGTTCGATACGGCCTTCCACCAAACGATGGAAGAGAAGGTTTATCTGTACCCTATTCCAAGAGTGCTATACAAGAAGCATCACGTTCGCCGTTACGGTGCGCATGGTACTTCTCATCAATATGTCAGCCGGATAACAGCAGAATATCTGGACCGTCCGATCGAAGACTTGAAGATTATCACTTGCCATATCGGCAATGGTGCCAGCCTGACAGCCGTTAAGGGCGGAGTTTCTGTGGACACCTCCATGGGTCTGACTCCATTGGAAGGTCTGATGATGGGAACGCGCAGTGGCGATCTGGACCCAACGGTCGTTACCTTCGTGATGAACAAGGAAGACTTGTCGATCAGCGAAGTCAATTCCATGCTGAACAAGCATAGTGGACTTTTGGCGATTTCCGGCAGCAGCAGTGATATGCGTGACATCACGGATGGCTGGGAAGAAGGCAAGCCGAACGAAACGCTTGCTTTTGAAATGTATGAATATCGCTTGCGCAAATATATCGGTGCTTACGCAGCAGCCATGAACGGCGTTGACGCTATTGTCTTCACTGCGGGTGTTGGCGAGAACTCGGTCATTGTGCGGGAGAAAGTGCTTGAGAACCTCACTTACCTGGGTATTGAGATTGATAAAGAGTTGAACAAAGTACGTTCCGGCGATCCGCGCCGCATTTCTACCCCGAACTCCAAGGTAGAGGTTCTGGTTATCCCGACAAATGAAGAGCTGATGATTGCCCGTGATACCCTGAACATCGTGCAGGAATCGAATTAGTAGCGGCGAATTATAAGCATAAGAATTTTAAACCATTTTAGAGTGATGTTAGAGGAGAGATAAAGGCATGGCGGTCAAAACTGTGATTCGTCAAGTGAATGAGCACGTTGGAGAGACGGTAGTTATCGGTAGCTGGCTTAACAACAAACGCTCTAGCGGCAAAATTCAATTTTTGCAGCTTCGCGACGGAACGGGCTATATTCAGGCAGTTGTGGTGAAAAGCGAAGTATCGGAGGATACCTGGAACAATGCCAAGAGCTTGACTCAGGAGTCTTCGATGTACGTAACGGGTGTTATCCGTGAGGAGCCCCGGAGCCAATCGGGCTATGAAATGACGGTAACGGAGATTGAAATCCTTCATTTGACCGAGAACTATCCGATTACGCCAAAAGAACACGGTGTTGATTTCCTGATGGATCACCGCCACTTGTGGTTGCGCTCGGCCAAGCAACGGGCGGTAATGGTGATTCGGGCCGAAATTATCCGCGCGGTACAGCAATTTTTCGATCAAAACGGGTTCACCTTGGTTGACCCGCCAATCCTTACGCCAACCTCGGCGGAAGGGACTACAAATCTGTTCCACACGAAATACTTTGAGGAAGATGCTTATCTGACGCAAAGTGGCCAGTTGTATATGGAAGCAGCGGCAATGGCGCTTGGCAAGGTGTATTCGTTTGGGCCAACCTTCCGGGCAGAGAAGTCCAAGACGCGTCGGCATCTGATCGAATTTTGGATGATTGAACCGGAGATGGCCTTCACTGATCATGAGGAAAGCCTTCAGGTACAGGAGAATTTCATTACCTTTGTCGTGCAGTCTGTGCTGAAAAATTGCCGGGCTGAGCTTGAGGCGGTAGGGCGCGATGTATCCAAATTGGAGAATATCCAAACACCGTTCCCACGGATTACTTATGATGAAGCAATTGACTACTTGCATACTCAAGGCTTTGATATTCCTTGGGGTGAGGATTTTGGAGCACCTCATGAGACGGCAATTGCCGAAGGTTATGACAAGCCAGTCTTCATCACGCATTATCCTGCGGGAATTAAGGCGTTCTACATGAAGCCAGATCCTAATCGTCCGGAGGTTGTATTATGTGCCGACATGATTGCGCCGGAAGGATACGGCGAGATCATTGGGGGTTCCCAGCGGATCGATGACCCCGAGCTGATGGAAGCTCGCTTCAAGGAGCATCAATTGTCACCGGAGACCTACCAATGGTATCTTGACCTTCGTAAATACGGCTCAGTACCGCACTCAGGCTTTGGTCTGGGGTTGGAGCGGACCGTAGCTTGGTTATGCGGACTGGATCATGTGCGTGAGACCATTCCGTTCCCACGGATGCTGTATCGCCTGTATCCTTGATTTGGATAACAGGGGGAGAATAACCTATGTATGAGAGCAATCAGTCATGGGCCAAAGGCATCGCCTTGGGGTTGGCGGCGGGAACGGTTCAGGTTCCCTTCCCACTACTGCTTCATTACCGCAAGCTGGGCCTGAGCGACATGGAGGCCATGCTGCTCATTCAATTGTTGACCTTTCAACAGGCGGAGCATAATGAATTTCCATCTATTGAGCAACTGGAGCACCGGATGGAGACCGAGCCCGGTATGATCGCTCCCATCCTTCGCCGCTTATTGAAGGATGGGTGGCTCAGCATTGACGAGAACACCGATGAACTGACCGACATTCGCTCAGAGCGCTATAATTTGACGGGAATGTATGATCAACTTGGCCGTTTCTTGGCCGAGAACTCGTCTTCCTCCAGGCAGCGTAAAGTAGCGGAACCAGTGAAGGATGTTGGCCGGGAAGAAGAGCAGGAGCGCAACCTGTTTGTGATATTTGAGAAGGAATTTGCTCGTACGCTATCTCCCATGGAGTTCGAAACGATCTCCGGCTGGGTCGATCAGGACCGTTACCCAGAGGAGCTAATTCTGTTAGCCTTGAAGGAAGCGGTATTTGCCGGCAAGGTGCACTTTCGTTATATCGACAGGATTTTGCTGGAGTGGAGCCGCAACCGGGTGCGCACTGCCGAGGATGCCAAGGCATATACGCAACGTTTTCGTAGCAATTATCGATAACCCTACAACCAGGAATGACTACTGTAATACGCAGTGGAGGTTCCTGGTTTTTTCTTTGTTCATTTTACATACTTGTGGAATTCAGAATATACTAATCACGTATTAACATCGTATGCTGGGAGAAGAAATCAGAGGTTAGGCGAATTTGAAGCTGGGGGTAGTTGTTGATGCAAGGGTGGATTATCTATAAGAGCTCGGTGAATGACGTCAAGCCGGAAACGTATGAGCTGCAGCGGTTGGTCGAAGAGGCTAACAAGCAAGATATTGATGTACGGGTGCTTTCCCCCGAGCAGTTAGAGCTAATTGTGACCAGAGATGATCGCAAAAGTGTGATGGTTGATGGGGAAGTTGTGCAGCTTCCTGATTTTGTACTGCCTCGCATGGGGGCGAACACCAACTACTTTGGTCTGGCACTCATCCGCCATTTGGAGCGATTGGGAGTACGTACCTTTAACTCTGCCCAAAGCATCGACACTGTGAAGGACAAGCTATTTACGTTGCAAATCCTTGCTGAATATAATTTGCCCGTGCCAAAGACGATGCTTATTCGCTCAAAGGTGGATGTTGATTTGGTAGAGAAGCATCTGGGGTTTCCGGTAGTTGTGAAGACGATATCGGGGTCACAGGGGAGTGGAGTATTTCTGGCCGAAACGAAATCCAAATTTACGGACTTATTAGAAATGATCAGTGCCTACAAAGAAAATGCCACTATGATCTTGCAGGAATTCGTGGAATCCAGCCGAGGCATGGACTTGCGGGTGCTGACGATTGGCGGACGAGCCGTAGCTGCAATGAAAAGAAGCTCTGGCAATGATAGCTTTAAGGCTAATTTTTCTCGGGGTGGATTTGTGGAGCCTTATGAGATTAACCCGGAAATTGAATGGCTGGCTCTGGAAACAGCACGATTGCTCAATCTGGATATTGCCGGCATTGATCTACTCTTTGACGGCGATCATTATAAAATTTGTGAAGCCAATTCGTCTCCTGGATTTGAAGGCTTGGAGTCCTGCTGTCAAGTTAATATCGCTGAAGAAATATACAATTTTCTGAGAGTAAGATTAAATGTATTTCAATAAATGACGAATATTACCATCGCGTATAAGAGAGGTTTTTTGATACGCTCATAGGAGACAGACTGTAGTGAAGCAAAAAAATGTTGTGTTTTGGGGATTTCTTATATTGATGTTGACCCTGGGCGCCAGCGATAGTCTGCGAGGCGTCTTTTCTGTGATCTTTGCTGAACACTTTCATCTGACGACACATCAGGCGGCACAAATTGTGACGGTCAGCTATGCCGGTAATCTTGTTTTTTTGCTGATTGGCGGTAGATTAACAGACCGGTTCCCACGCAAAACAGCGATGCTAGCCATACTGTTAATCTGGATGCTGGCCTTATTATTGTTTATTTTTAGCGATAACTTCTATGTTGTCTTGATTGGGATGTTCTTTGCTATGGGGGCCTCCACCTTGCTGAGCACGACGATCAATATTGTGACACCTTTATTGTTTGCGACCACCCCTGGACTCGCGGTGAACTTCTTGTTCTTTGTGCAAGGTGTGGGGACAAGCGGAAGTCAGGGTCTCACGGGGAATTTGGCATCGGATTTCCACGATTGGAAGCTAACCAATGTGCTCTTGCTTGTGCTGGGCCTGGTGGCTTTCTTGCTTATTATGCTGAATCGGGTTCCTGATCATCGCATTCATGGACAAGCAGGAGCAGATGAATCGGGAGAGTACCGATTCAGGAATATACTAGCCAACCGTTCCTTTATACCGGTGGTGCTGTTATTTGGCTTTTATTTTATAGCCGAGCATGGGATTATGAATTGGCTGGTAGCTTATGGCACGCAGCATTTGGCTTTATCCAAGGGGACGGCAGCAAATGCGCTAGCGATTTTTTTTGGTGGAATTACGGCGGGACGATTCATTTTCTCACCGCTTATTGATAGATTAGGCATTCACCGAAGTATTACGATATTTACCCTGGGAGCGAGCCTTTTGTATGTAGTCGGAATTTTAGGCGGTGCTTCTACCCTATGGTTGCTAAGTGCGAGTGGATTGTTTTTCTCGATTTTATACCCAACGATGGTCATGATGCTTCAGTCTATTTTCCCTGCAAGTATGATCTCCACCGCGACGGGGGCTGTCATTAGTGTAGCTTCGTTATTTGATATCGGGTTTAACATTTTCTTCGGTAAAATGGTGGATCTGGTTGGTTACGAACGCAGCTTCCTGGTCCTGCCAGCCAGCATGTTGCTATTTGTGGTGATCTATTTCGGATTCGTACGGGAACGGCGCAATAGCTTCAAAAAAGTTTGACGGGATATGCAGGGGTAAGGCAGAGGAGTGTCGTCTATTTATTTGGGAGGAGGGGAGAGTCATCGACGAAGCATCATTTATATTAAAATTCCAGCGGGGCGAGCATACCGTATTTCCGTGGCTGGTTCGTGAATATGGAACCTATATATACCGGGTTGCCTATTCCGTACTGCATGATGCGAAAGAGGCGGAGGATGCAGCCCAGGAAACCTTCCTGCAAATATATAAATCTCTCCCGAGTTACCGTTCCCAAGGGTTGAAAACGTGGATGACTCGCATTGCTGTCAACAAGTCGATCGATATCAAGCGCAAGCGGGATCGCCGTCAGGAGGAGCAATGGGACCCTGCCGATCTTGAAATGCAGTTACCCGGAGAAGTGGATGATCATATCATAGGGTTGTTGGAAGCCGAGCGGAACCAGGAACTTCGTGAGAAGATCGAACGATTGCCAGAGGGACACCGCCGCATTGTTACGGAGTTTTATCTGGAAGGCAAGAGCCATGAACAGATTGCTCAAGAATCAGGCGTAACGCTGAAGACGGTAGAATCGAAATTATATCGGGCTAGAGCTTATATCCGAGATCATTGGCCGAAGGAGGAATGGGGATGAGTGGCAAGAAGGTAACCGAACAAGTCTTGTGGGATGGCTATATCAGCGGAACTATGGACCCGGAAGAAGAGCAGCGTCTGGAGGCGTTGCTGTTGCAGGATGAGCAGGCGTTCAAGGCCTATGCTGCCGTTCTTTCTTCCCAGGAATCAACGCTGCCGGGGCCGGAAGATGAGGAACTTTATTTGCAAAGGCTGTTAGGCGCAATACCACAGGAGAAAGCTGAGCCTGTACAGGCGGAGCGCAAAAAAACATGGAGCAGGCATCCATTGTTTCATTACGCCGTGGCGGCAGCCATTACCGGGCTGCTGATGGGATGTGGCTTATTTGACCAATTGTCTTCAGGAACGAGTGAGTGGATACATCGTCCTCAGCAGAGTGCTCCACTGAGTGAACGGATGCTGGATATAACCGTCCAATGGGTAGATACCTGGAGACGTTAACCAAGATCTATAGCATAGTGTTTTGAACATAGAAAGGAAGGATGAACCATGCCTTATCAACGTAGCCGAATGCTGGCATGTATATTAAATTTAATCCCGGGCTTCGGGCATTTATATTGGGGAAGAAAGTTTAAGGGAGCGGCCTACCTGATCCTGCTGTTTGGAGGATTGCTGTTTGGCGTTGTAGTGAGTTTGCTTGCACAGAGTGAGGAGCTTTTCTTTATTACATTGATTTGTGCAGCTATTCTATGGGGGATATCGATGCTGGATTTGTCAATTACCATGCTTCGTGATCCGCAAGTGCCCTCAGGAGGATATGATCCGGCGATTGCTCCTTCACATGCAGGAATGGAGCAGGAGAAGTTCTTTACCATATTGCTGTCTTTTGTGCCGGGGCTGGGTCATTTCCAACTTGGTCTGATGCAGCGGGGATTATCTTTTCTAATTTCCTTCTTCGGTGTCATTACCATGATGTTTTTTATTACCGGAGTGACCGGGGAGTCGGTGTTCCTCCTGCTTCTTGGTTTGCTGCCGATCATCTGGCTTTACTGTATGTTTGATGTGGTACAGCTTGTGCATCGGAAGCAGGCGGGTGAGTTGTTGCTTGATCGATCCTTGCTTGATGAATGGGAGCAAGGACGCGTGGAAGGGCGGCGTAGCAAGGTGCTGGCCACGCTATTGTCGGCATTTCCCGGCGCGGGACAGATGTACCTTGGTCTCCAGAAGCGGGGCTTGCAAATGATGGTACTGTTTCTGGGAAGCTTTTATATTATTGATGTCCTGCGACTATCCGTGTTTCTATTCGTGGTTCCGGTCATTTGGTTCTATTGCTTCTTTGATGGGCTGCAGCAGACCAGCAGGTATGGAATTCTGCCGATGGAGGATCAGCCGTTAATGGAGATGCGGGGACGTTACCAGCATTGGCTGGGTGTTGTTCTTATTATTCTGGGAATTTATTTTGTCGGGATGGAGCTAGTGGTACCCTGGCTGAATTCCTGGTATCCCGAGCTTCGCTTGTACTTCCGAATCGACCAGTATCTTCGTCCCGTCATTGTATCCGTATTGCTGATTGGCGGAGGCATCAAGTTACTTGCTGTTCATAAGCGGCAAAGTCGGAGCAGATACGACGAGGAATTGTAGGAATTGTAATAGGCTGGATTTCATAGAGAGAAGATGCCCATGGGATATTTATTACACCGCAAGAAGTGAATTAGCTGCTATATTTGTAACTTATCCGCCAGGTCACCCGTATGTTAATCGTTGCAGGTGATCAGTAACTGCAAAATAGACTGCTTTTTGCTAAATCCCATGGGAGGTACACCATGAATAACTGGATCACGGAATTTATGGAGCAGTTTGGCTATTTTGGCGTTTTTCTGCTCATTGCACTGGAGAATGTGTTCCCCCCGATTCCATCGGAGGTGATTCTGACATTCGGAGGCTTCATGACCACCTACACTAATCTGACGATACCGGGCGTAATTATCGCTTCGACATTAGGTTCGGTGCTGGGTGCCGTGATTCTGTACGGTGTTGGTTATTTGGTCAATGTAGACCGGCTAGAGGGCTGGATTGATCGCTATGGACGATTCTTGCGACTGAAGAAGGAAGATATTCGCCGGGCAGACCGGTGGTTTGAACGCTACGGGTATTGGACGGTGCTATTCTGCCGTATGGTTCCTTTGATTCGGAGTCTGATCTCGGTGCCTGCTGGGATGGCGAAAATGAAATTAGGCTTGTTCCTGCTGTTTACTACTATGGGTACGCTGATCTGGAATATTGCGCTCGTGTGGGTTGGAGCGGCTGTTGGAGGCTCCTGGGAACAAATCGTTGACTTCATGGACGTCTATTCCACCTTTGCCTATATTGTCATTGCCATCGGCGGAATATGCCTGCTACTGTTATGGTTGCGCAAACGCAGGAATACCATCGCCCAGCAAAATAGCAGCCAGGAAAATCAGGGATAGGCAAGGGAGATGCAGGTACAATGAGTTTTTGGGAAATAATGAAGGCTATCATATTGGGTCTGGTCGAAGGACTGACGGAATTTGCTCCTGTCTCTTCCACAGGGCATATGATTATTGTTGATGATATGTGGTTGCAAACCGAGCAACTGCTGGCATCTAAATATGTAGCCAATACGTTTAAAGTAGTTATACAACTTGGCTCCATTTTGGCGGTGCTGGTCGTATTTCGCAATCGATTTATCGACTTGCTGGGCCTATCGCGATTTATGCCTGGAAGCCGTCCATCCGAGGGGCCCCGGCTTAAGCTGATGCAGGTTATTGTCGGCCTGATTCCGGCCGGAATTCTTGGTTTACTATTCGAGGATTTCATCGACGAGCATTTATTCTCTACATCGACGGTGCTGATCGGTCTGGTGGTCGGCGCACTGCTGATGATTGCCGCAGACCGGTTTAGACCGAAGCGTATACATACGGAGACTGTGGATCAAATAACGTACAAGCAGGCCTTAATGATTGGACTGTTCCAGTGTATATCCATCTGGCCTGGATTTTCCCGCTCCGGCTCGACGATTTCAGGCGGGGTGCTGCTTGGTTTAAGCTATCGGGCGGCGGCAGACTTCACCTTTATTATGGCAGTGCCAATTATGGCCGGAGCCAGTGCATTATCATTAATGAAGAACCTACAATATTTTACGCCGGAGGTTCTGCCGTTTTTTATTTTCGGTTTTATTAGCGCCTTTGTGTTCGCGCTATTGTCAATCCGCTTCTTCCTGAAGCTGATTGATCGAATCAAGCTGTTGCCCTTTGCGATTTACCGCATTGTGCTTGCCATCCTGATCTGGGTTATTTACTTCTAAGTTTCAGCTATGGCTAAGGCCCTCCTCGTGCATGATGACGGGGAGGGCCTTTATTTATCCATAACACTATCCGCAGGTACAGTTCAGTACGGGCTTGCGTGCGGCCCCGGTTTCGTCCAGGCGGGTCACTGGCGTTGTATGTGGAGCATTGTGCAACATCTCGGGGGCCGTCTTGGCCTCTTGGGCAATTGCAATCATGACCTCGATAAAGCCATCCAGTGTCTCCTTACTTTCCGTTTCTGTCGGTTCAATCATGATGCATTCCTCTACATTCAGTGGAAAGTAGATGGTTGGCGGGTGGTAACCGAAGTCCAGCAAGCGCTTGGCGACATCGAGGGTCCGCACGCCGTAGGGCGTGAGACTGCTGCCTGACATAACGAATTCATGCTTGCAATGTTGCTCGGGATAGGGCATGTCATAATACGGCGCCAGCCGTTTCATCATATAGTTGGCGTTCAGTACGGCATCCTCCGATACCTGACGCAGTCCATCCGGACCAAAGCTGCGAATGTAGGCATAGGCACGGACCAGAATGCCAAAGTTGCCATAGAAGGCTTTCACCCGACCGATGGAGTGCGTAGATAAGGTATTGCCTGCTCCTTCAGCGCTGTGATTCTCCGCCCGGATCCCAGAGATAGCATAATGCCCTTGATCGTCCTTGACAACCAAAGGCTCTGGCAGGAAGGGGATCAGCCATTGCTTCACGCCAACCGGTCCTGCACCAGGTCCGCCACCACCATGCGGAGTGCTCATGGTCTTATGCAAATTGAGATGCACCACATCAAAGCCCATATCCCCAGGGCGCGTAATACCCATAATAGCATTGGAATTGGCACCATCATAATATAATAATCCTCCGGCTTGGTGCACAATATCGGCAATCTCTATAATATGCTCCTCGAATAAACCAAGCGTATTCGGGTTGGTGAGCATGAGTGCAGCGGTATCATCGCCGGCGGCAGCCCGTAGGGCTTCCAAATCAACCATTCCATTGGCTGTAGAAGGGATGGTTACCGTTTGAAATCCAGCTACAGCAGCGCTTGCCGGGTTGGTGCCATGAGAGGAATCAGGCACGATAACCTTGGACCGTTGCTGCTGACCACGGCTTTCATGAAAGGCACGTATCATCATCAATCCGGTCCATTCACCGTGGGCACCAGCGGCGGGTTGCAAGGTCATGGCATCCATGCCGGTAATTCCGGCCAGGTCCTGTTGCAGGGTATACATCAGTTCCAGAGCGCCCTGCACACTTTCTTCCGGTTGATAGGGATGAATCTTGGCAAAGCCGGCATAACGGGCTACATCCTCGTTGACTTTGGGGTTGTACTTCATGGTGCAGGAGCCAAGAGGATAAAATCCGTTATCCACGCCAAAATTGCGACGGGAGAGGGCCGTGTAGTGCCGGATGACGTCTACCTCATAGACTTCGGGAAAAGCCAAACCTTCCTGGCGTAGCATACCCTCTGGTATCAGATTCTCCTTGGGCATGGCGGGAACATCGCAAGGGGGTAAGGAATAACCGATCCGCCCGGAACGGCTGTGTTCAAAAATCAGCCTTTCTTCCGAATGGTTCTCTCTCATATTGAGCATATCCATTCCTCCATAACCTTGGCAAATTGGTCAATTTCCGCTTTGCTGCGTTTTTCAGTGACGGCAATCAGAACGTGATTTGGTAGTTCAGGGTAGCTGCGGTCCAGATCATAGCCCCCAATGAAGCCTTCCTCAAGCAGCTTACGTTGAAGTAGCTTGGGATTGACTCCTTCAGGCAGCCGGATGACGAACTCGTTGAAAGTTGCAGTTTGAAAGGCTAAGTCCACCCCCGGTATAGAGGTGAGACGGGTTTTGGCATAATGGCTCTTCTGCAAGTTCAGTTCCGCCACATCATGCATACCTTGCTTGCCCATGACTGACAAATATACCGAGGCTGCCAATGCAAGCAGAGCCTGATTTGAGCAAATATTGGAGGTAGCCTTCTCGCGGCGGATATGTTGCTCGCGGGCTTGTAGTGTCAGTACAAAGCCACGCTTGCCATTCCGGTCGGTCGTCTGGCCGACGATTCGTCCAGGGATGCGGCGCATATACGGCTCCGCTACGGCAAAGAATCCACAGGTTGGGCCGCCAAAGGAGGGAGCAATACCCAAGGGCTGTGCATCGCCTACAACGATATCGGCGCCTAGTTTGCCGGGAGCTTCCAGCAGACCAAGGGAGAGCGGATTGCTACTGACGACCAGCAGGCCACCATGCTCATGGACCCATTGACCGATCGTCTGGATATCCTCCAGAGCGCCAAAGAAATTCGGGTGCTGTACCAGTACCGCGGCGGTATCGCCAGAGATGGCGGAAGCCAGGGCCTCTTGATCGATTACTCCGTTACGCCAGCCGATCTCAACAATGTCCAGGCCGAGGCCACGGGCGTAGGTTGCTAGCACCTCGCGAGCTTCAGGATGCACAGTGCGGGCTACAATTAACTGCTTGCGTTTGGTAGCTGTAGCGGCTAGCGATCCGGCCTCGGCCAGTGCTGTCGCCCCGTCGTACATACTGGCGTTGGCGACTTTGAGTCCGGTGAGCTCACAGATATACGATTGAAATTCAAAGATGGCCTGCAATTCGCCCTGACTGATCTCCGGCTGATAGGGAGTATAGGCGGTATAGAATTCGGAACGGGAGACCACATGCTGAATAACAGAAGGGATATGGTGGTCGTAAATTCCCGCACCCAGAAAGCTGGCGTAACGGTCACTATCAGCATTGCGGTCCGCCAGGGCAGCCATATGCCGGGTCAGCGAATACTCATCCAAACGGGAGGATATGGGGAGTTCTCCCTGAAAGCGGATTGACTCCGGAATATCTGCGAATAAGGTCTGTACGGAATCAATTCCGATGGTGCGGAGCATCTCGCTGCGATCCTGCTCGGTTAATGGCAGATAACGATGTTTAGGCATAAGTTCAAAGCAACTCCTTTCAGCACTATTTAGTAACACGGTTTCTTTGATAAAAGGGCAGGGGGATAATTTTGGCTTGCAGCCGTCGTCCACGTATCTCTACTTCAACAAGTTGACCGATATCGGCGTAAGAGTGGTGGATCAGGGCCAAGCCAAGGTTGGCTCTTAAGGTAGGAGATTGTGTCCCCGTCGTGACTTCTCCAATCGCGGCTTCTGTTCCGGCAGCATGAACCGGGTAATGGGCTCTTGGAATTCCGCGCTCTATCATCTCTAAGCCAACCAAACTTCGGGGAACTCCTTCCTCCCGTTGTCTGATCAAGGCTTCGCGGCCGATAAAGTCTCCACAATTCCACTTAATAAAGCGAACCAGCCCGGCTTCGAGCGGAGAGATACTTGCGCTCAGCTCCTGGCCGTAAAGCGGTAAGCCCGCCTCAAAGCGAAGCGTGTCTCTTGCACCAAGCCCCGCGGGAAGCAGCCCTGCAGGTTCGCCCGCTTTCATCAGCGCATCCCAGAGGGCCGGGGCATCCTCCGCAGCTACATATAGCTCGAAGCCATCTTCGCCGGTATATCCGGTACGCGATAATAGGGCGGGGATGCCATCCACGAGAGCATCAGAGACAAAGGTGAAGGGCCGCAAGGAACCAGGCTGTACTTCCTCGCATAGGGGAGTCAGTATGGACTTCGCCAGGGGGCCCTGCAAGGCCAGCAAGGCGGTGTCGGCCGATGCGTTATGGAGAGCCACCCCTTCATGGGGAACATGCTGCACCAGCCATTCCCAGTCCTTATCGATGTTGGAGGCGTTAACGACCAGCATGTACCGGTCCTGCTCCAGCTTATAAATCAACAAATCATCCACCACACCACCGTTCGGGTAACAAAGGAAGGTATATTGCGCTTTGCCCGGCTTAAGCAAGCTTACATCGTTGGTCGTCAACTGCTGCAAGAAGCCTTCAGCTTCAGGACCCTCGACGTAAAATTCCCCCATATGCGAAACATCGAACAGGCCTGCGCGCTCACGCACGGCTTCATGTTCTTTTTGAATACCGCTAAATTGCACCGGAAGCTCCCAGCCGCCAAAATCGATGCATCTGACCCCCTCGTAACGGGCATAGCGGGGAAACAACGGGGTTCGCAGCAATTGGGCTTCAGTCATTTTCATCACCTCATGGGCCAGCAGGCCGTATTTTCGGTCATTACCTTGCAACGCAAAAAGGACAGGCAAAGAAATTCCGCATGCCTGAAGCATGACGGTCTTTCTCGGCTCTGTCCCTTGTACCTGAGAGTTACCCTGCTCCAGACTCACGTAAAAAACGGGTCTGCTTACAGGTTACCCCTTGGGTGATTCGCTCTTAACCAACGTCCTGTGCGAATTCTCTCCAGAGATGCGTCCGGCAGAAGTCCTTTTGCCTGAGAGATTCACCGTCGTATGACGGTTTGCTCCTTCGGCGTTACAATGCACTGCTGCATGTAATCTCTCCTTCTGCCTTCAACCGCGACGTATATACATCTCATTAATACTTAAATTCCTTATTGATGTCAAGAAACTTATCACAAAAATCAAAAAATATCTCTTATTTACAAGTGAAACGTTTTCTTCATAGTTTGAAACTTATATTGTGTCAATTTTAATAACGTAGTGTTGGGTTGCTTCATAGGCAAATAGAGAGTTATCTGTTATGAAGCTATTGAGCTTTGGGAAAAGCCGATTCAGAAGGTGAAGCAAAAGGGTATATTCTATTTGGGAGATTCCAGCCCAATCATTTAATACGCAGACCGCCATGCTGTTGCAAAAAATAAAAGCGCATCGCGAGAAACGGATGGGGGAGTTTATATGAGTGTGTTATTTTCCAAATACGGCATTCTCATTACCAAGAAAAACGGACGTTACTTGCTTAGTTACGATGATGGAGGCTTGTTCGTTCGTTATCGCACTATTGAAGTAACGCCGCAAGAGGCGGAGAAGGCCATGCAAAGCCCGGAGGAGGCGTATGAGGTATTGCTTACGCTAAGGAACCGGGAGCGCAGTGAAAAAGAAAAGCGACAATAAAGAATTGTCGAAAAATAGAATTGGATGTTAAGAAATATGTCGTAAATTTACGAAAAATAGTTTGTTATCCCTAATTTGATCTTATATGGACGCCAACCTCTTAAAATTGTGTTAATATTCTTGACACGAAGCCCGGGTTTGTCATAATCTGAACGTAAAATAGGCATAGGGTGGAGGAGACCAGTCGGTAGAGGAGGAAATTGCTTGGCTAATGAGATCAGGGAACAGGTAGCGTACAGTGACGAACATGAATGGGTGTTGGACCTAGGGGATGGCACCGTAAAGATCGGAATTTCGGATGTGGCTCAGCATCGCCTGGGCGATATTGTGTTTGTGGAACTACCGGACCTGGGACAAGAAATCGAGGCCGATGATGTTATTGGAACGATTGAATCTGTCAAGACGGTGGCTGATTTGTTCACCCCGGTTAGCGGAACAGTCCTTGAAATCAATGGGGAGCTGGAAAGTGCACCGGAGCTTGTCAATGAGGAGCCTTATGATGGGGGATGGATGGTGCATATCCGGCTGAAGGAGGACCCGAACATCGCCTTGTCCAGATTGATGGATGCCAAAGCGTATGCGGCATTTGTGGACAGATAATCAATTAGGTCCGATTTGCCCATACAACCAACAAGAGGTTCGCTTCTCGGGTAATCAGCACCCTGAGACGAACCTCTTGTTTGGCTTGCACTTTATTTGGCAGGTAGCAGCAGGGAGCGATACAGTACCTCACAAATAAATTCCATGGCTTCAAGCCGCAATTTGGCTTGTTGAATGGTATCTCCCCAAACATATATACCGCCACCTCGCAACAACAAGACCTGAATACGGGTATCTACCACTTGCGGGAGCTGTTTTGTAGCAGGAAGGGAGCTATGGTTGGACAAGATTGGTATGCGGATTTCAGCCGCTTCCTCCCATATCCCAAGCTGCTGAATCAACTCGAAGCCCTGAGCATGGAGGTAGCCATTATCCCCGTAATAATTACTCATGACGCTGCTGAACACGCTATGGGCATGGATAATTGCTTGACAGCCCGTCATGCGGTACAGCTTCGCATGAAGTGATATATCATCGCTGGGAAGCAGACGGGTTGATTGGCAGGGAGAGCCGGTGGAATCGGCAAATAGAAATTGTCCCCGGGAGGGCCAACTGGCTTCTTCCCGGATATCTTGCTGGGCCGTAACCGCGAAATAGAACTCGTCCGGCTTGTAATCTCCAACCCGAACAGACAGGCTTCCGCTAGCCGCCGGAAGCTGACCGCAAGCCATTAATTGCTCCCTGGCGTCCTCCAGATTTCTTAGAGCCTGTAGCTTCTCTTCCAGCATTATGGCTTCGAACTCCATCCGTCCCCTCCTCCCCTCATTGCTGTGATAGGCAGCTTATAGCAATGCCTGCTTCACGGCTTCTCCCATTTCCAGGGAACGCTCGGCAGCCCGGTGTACGGCTGCTTTGACACTCGTCTGGAAGCCGCCTGAGGTAAGTACGCCGATAGCAGCTTGTGTGGAGCCATTCGGAGAAGTGATATCCGCACGAAGCTTCGTGGGCTCTTCGCCGGTCTCCTGCATCATCAATGCAGCGCCAAGCACGGTCTGCACGGTCAATTCGCGGGCTTGTTCCGGCGAGAGGCCACCTTCCACCCCGGCGGCAATCATGGCTTCCATCATATAATAAACATATGCTGGTCCACTACCGGATACGCCAGTCAAAATTTCCATTTGCTGCTCGGGAATGACGCTGACGATGCCTACGGCTTCAAACATGGAAAGCGTTTGGGCCCGGTGTACGGCTGTTGCTTCTGGCGAGAAGGAGATTCCTGTTGCCCCATAACCAATAGAACTGGACGTATTGGGCATGGTGCGAGCAATGGCCACCTTGCTGCCCAGCAAAGCTTGCATCGTGGAGATGGACAAGCCGGCAATCAAGGAGACGACCAGTTGGTCCTGGTGGAGTAGCGGTCCAAGAGCGCTTAACGCCTCGCCTGCATCCTTCGGCTTCATGGCCAGCACGATAATGGAGGCTTGTCGTAATTGTTGCTGCTTGCTTTCTTCATCTTGCGGGGTTACAACGCCGTATTGCTCGGATAAGAAAGCTAGCCGTTCTTGATTGGAACGGTTCAGCATGATAATACGGTCAGCTTGGGCCACTTGCTTATGCAGGAGCCCGCGTACTATAGCCTCGGCCATGGAGCCCGCTCCATAGAAGCAGATTGAAGCAGAAGCTAGAGGTTCATTGGAATTCATCGATGGATAACCTCCCGGGTGTAAGATATGAACAGAGGGGCGGTCCGGGCATTATTGCCGGATCTGGCCGTTCCCCTGAATGATGTACTTGCTTGAAGTCAAAGCGTTTAACCCCATAGGACCCCGGGCATGAAGCTTTTGCGTGCTGATGCCGATTTCGGCCCCAAAGCCAAATTCAAAGCCATCGGTAAAGCGAGTGGAGGCATTATGGTATACGGCTGCAGCATCGATCTCCTGCTGGAATCGCTCGGCTAGAGCATGATCCTCTGTCACGATGCATTCCGAGTGCTTGGTGCCATACCTTGAGATATGCTCCAGCGCCTCTTCCAGGTTGCCAACAATCTTGACGTTCAGGATATAGTCATTATATTCTGTCGCATAATCCTGCTCTGTAGCGGGAACAGCCCAAGGAACCAGACGTAGGGTCTCTTCACACCCTCTGAGTTCAACGGCGGCCTCCTTGAAGCGTTCCGCCAAATCCGCTAAATGCTGCTTGGCAAAGGCTTCATGGACAAGCAAAGTCTCCATCGCATTGCAGACGGAGGGCCGCTGTACCTTGGCATTCAGGGCGATAGCCGTGGCCATGTCCACTTGGGCGGTGGCATCAAGATATGTGTGGCAAATGCCAGCGCCTGTCTCAATGACAGGAACCGTAGCGTTCTGCACGACATTCTGAATCAAGGAACTGCCACCCCGTGGAATGATCACATCCAGCAAGCCGTTCAGCTTAAGCATCTCGTCGACGGAAGAACGATTTGGGTCCTCGATGAGTTGCACCGCAGCCGGTGGAAGCGCAGTTGCAGCCAGCGCCTGATGGATAATCTCCACGATTTTACGGTTGGAGGAGAGGGCGGAGGAGCCGCCACGAAGAACAACGGCATTGCCTGTCTTCAGACATAGTCCCATAGCGTCGACGGTAACGTTAGGCCGGGCCTCATATATGATTCCAATGACGCCAAGTGGTACGCGGCGCTTCACGATGTGTAGACCGCTTGGCCGATCCAGCGTTTCCAATATGTCGCCCACAGGGTCGGGTAAGGCGACGATTTGCCGCAAGCCTTCGGCAATGCCTGCAATTCGGTCCGGGGTCAATGTCAACCGATCCAACATGGAAGCCGAGGTGCCTTGTTCTTTGCCGCGCTGAAGATCCTCGGCGTTTGCTTCGATGATGGCAGCCGTTCCATTCACCAAGCCTTCGGCTGCTGCCAGCAACGCTTCGTTTTTTTGCGCTGTTGTTAATCTATTCAGTTCCGCGACGGCCCCTTTGGCCAATATTGCTTTTTGTCTCACTTCGCTCATGATATAACCTCCTCTAATGTATTCAGGCTTTCAATGAAATCCATTCATCCCGGTGAATAACCTCCAGGCGGTGAACGACTTCCATCTTCTTGACCACTTCTGCACTGGGCAGTCCCAGGATACCAAGAAGCTGCTCCGTATCATAATTCACGATTCCTCGTCCCAGTACCTCACCCTCCAGATTCACCACCTCAACGACGTCGCCTGTTTGGAAATGCCCTTGGGCAGCCTTTACTCCTACCGGCAGCAAGCTACATCCCCCATGGATCATGGCTTCCTCCGCTCCGGCGTCAATAGTTAACGTGCCAATCGGGATAGAGAAGAAGCCCAGCCATTGTTTCTTCCGTGGAATGGCAGCTCCGTGCGCTTCAAAGTAGGTTCCTTCTCCGTTGCCAAGCACGGCAGCAAGCAAGTCACCTTCCTTGGCCATTCTACCAACGAAGATGGGAATGCCACCGATCGAGGCGATTTTGGCCGCATCGATTTTGGAACGCATGCCACCAGTGCCCACCGATGAGCCTGCCCCTCCCGCAATGGCATAGATTTCGCCCGTAATTTCAGGAACATGACTAATCCGTGTTGCCGTAGGGTCTTTGCGGGGATCACCGGTGTACAAGCCAGCCATATCCGTAAGGATCAAAAGTTGATCGGCCCGAATCAAGTTGGCGACGAGTGCGGAGAGGGTATCGTTGTCTCCGAATTTCAGTTCATCAAGGGAGACGGTATCGTTCTCATTAATGATGGGTAGCACATTTCGCTGCAACAGCTCTTCAATAGCCATGCTGGCGTTGCCGGTCCGTTTCCGGTTTTGAAAATCGGCTCGGGTGAGCAGTACCTGTGCCCCGGATATACCGTGTTTTGCAAGTTCTTCCCGATAGGTCTGCATCAGAAGGGCTTGCCCGACGGCGGCTGCGGCCTGCTTCTCATGCAACAACTTCGGACGTTCGGGGTAACCGATCTCGCGGAAGCCGGCAGCAACGGCTCCCGAGGATACGAGCAACGGTTGATAGCCGCTTTGTATCAGCTTGGCGAGCTCAGCGGCAAAATAAGCCACGGCGTTTCGGTTCAACGCTCCTTCCGATGAAGTCAGTGAACTGCTTCCAATTTTGACAACAATGCGACGCAGCATGGTAATCACTCCTACAACTTGGTTAGATGATGTCTGTCCTTTGGAGGTTGTTCGCGAAAAACAAAAAAACTTCCGCCTTTGCATGCAAAGGACGAAAGTATGACTTCCGCGGTACCACCTTAATTGATGAGGTTCTCATCCGACTCGAATACCCGTTAACAGGGGCGCTGTCCGGCCTGGAAGCCGGCCGCTCGGGGGTAGGGTTCGGAAAGGGCAAGCCTGTAAATTCTCTCAGCCGGTGGAATTTACTCTCTTTGCGCTGCTATCTTTCTTACTGGTCCCGTCTTTGCGTTTGGACTCATATAAACGAAATTAATTAATGCTAGAATACCACGCGTTCGGCGCCATTGCAAAGGAAAGACACAAAGAAGTTAGTCCCATCTTGGTATACGGATAGCTTGCGGAAGCTGTTTGATCCACCTATGATGATAGCAAAGCCCATAGCGAAGGGACGGGAAAAGATGAGGAACGAAGCGAAGCAAATCATGAATTGGCAGATTGCGCTAATTCAAAGCGATATTGCCCTTGGTCAGCCAGAGCTTAACAGGGAACGTCTGGAGCAAGCGATGAAGCTTGCGATGTCGGCTTCGGAGAAGCCGGATGTCCTTGTTCTGCCGGAGATGTGGAACACAGGATATGCCCTGGCTAATCTGGAGCAATTGGCTGATCCTGACGGGCGGGATAGCCGAGCCTGGCTATCAGCATTTGCCCGCCGCCATAGTGTTCATATCGTGGGTGGGTCCATTGCCGAGCGTCGGGGAGAACGCATGTACAATACGATGTATGTCTTCAACCGCTTGGGTGAAAACATCGGTCGCTATTCCAAAATCCATCTGTTCCGTTTAATGGAGGAGGAGAAGCATCTGCAGCCAGGTGAGGAGAATGTGATCTTCGAAATGGACGGCACGCTTGCTGGAGCGGCCATTTGTTACGATATCCGCTTCCCGGAGCTTGCACGCACCTTGGCCTTGAAGGGAGCGAAGGTACTGTTCGTCCCGGCCGAGTGGCCTCATCCCCGGTTGAATCATTGGCGTACGCTGCTGATGGCCCGGGCTATTGAGAATCAGATGTACGTCATCGCTTGCAACCGCACTGGCCGAAGTGGCCAGAATGATTTCTTCGGGCACTCCCTCATTATTGATCCCTGGGGTGAAATCGTTGCGGAAGGTGGGGAGGGCGAAACGGTCGTTCGCGGGGTTATCGATCTGTCGCTGGTGGAGCAGGTGCGCAGCAGTATTCCTGTTTTTACTGACCGCTGTCCGGCAACTTACGAATTATAGAGCGATTCGCGCTGTTCCATCGTGGCTTTGAAAGTATCGATGAATGCTTCGGCGGCCTTGGATAAATACCGTCCCTTGCGGTACGCAATGACGAGGGTACGGCTCGGAACAGGCTGGGTTAGTGGAAGATAAGCCGGTATCAGTTCACTACGCTTCGCCCGAGCGATAAAGCGCGGGACGAGGGTAATCCCCATACCTGCGGCCACTAGGGACTGCACCGTCTCCATATTATTGCTCTCAAATACTACATTTGGCTCAAATCCGGCGCTACGACACAGATCGACGGTAAGTTTGCGGAAGCCCTGGCCTTTTTTGAGTACGATGAATGCTTCGTCTCTTAATTCCTCCAGCGGGACGCCTTGTTCCCGAATGCCGGGGATGTTTGTTAGCCGGTGATCCGGCGGTACAGCCAAATCGATAATCTCTTCGCCAATGGGGACGTAGGAGAGCGTTGGTTCCTGTAACGGCAAGGACAAGAGGCTCAGGTCCGTGCTTCCGCCGGCGGTAAGCTTCTCCAGATTAAGTGAGGTATCTTCCAGCAGGGTTACGCGGATATCCGGGTAGTTCTGCTTGAAGGCGGGCAGCACATAGGGTAGCAGATGAGAGCCCGTGATTGGCATACTCCCGATGACAACGCGTCCGGCGCGTAATTGGGAGATATCATCCATCTCCTGACGCAGTTCGGCAACGGCATCCATAATTCTCTGCGCGTGCTCAATGAAGCTAGATCCGGCATAGGTCAATTCTACAGTGCTTGTATTGCGCTGAAACAGCTTGACCCCAAGCTCCTGCTCCAGCTTGGAGAGTTGTTGGCTGAGCGAAGGCTGGGCGATATGCAGCTTGTCTGCTGCCCGGGAGAAATTCTTCTCTTCGGCAATTTGCAAAGTATATTGAAGCTGGCGTAATTCCATGGCAATAACCCCTTTATTTTTATCCAAAGATGACTTTTGAACACTCACTTATAGTATATACCTATAAGCATAACATATTTAATAGGGGAAATCAGAGGGATTTGTCTTGTCGCCTCAATACCCGGTATAATAAGATCAAACAACAAAGGCTTGGAGGACGTAGGTTTGAACAAGAACAGATGGTGGAAAGAAATTGGCGGCTGGGGCATATCCATTGTACTCGGCTTTGTGCTTAGCATGATTATCGGTATTTTTATTATCCAACCTTATAAAGTAGACGGGCATTCAATGGAGCCCACCCTCAGTGACAAACAGCGGATTTATGCCTGGAAGTTCGCCCACGTGCTAGAGAAGGCACCCAAATTTGGCGACATCGTCATTATTGATAGTCGGGTGGAGCGAGATCGCACCTTCCTGGATGATGTTAAGGAACACCCCATTATTACCTGGATGTCTGGCAAAGATCACGATGTTTTCTATGTGAAGCGAGTCATCGGTTTGCCGGGGGATACCATTGAGGTGAAGGATGGACAGGTATATCGCAACGGTGAACAGCTTGAGGAAGCTTACATCAAAGAAGCGATGGACACCGGTGCAGCCCCGCAAATCTGGGAAATTCCTGATCAGCACGTGTTTGTGATGGGAGATAACCGGAACAACAGCAATGATAGTCGCAGCATTGGTCCGGTGCCGCTCGATCATGTTATGGGAGTTGACTCTTTCTAATTGGAAACCGATTTAGTCTCAGCTTAAGTAAAAGCTGTTCGCATCAGACTTTGTTCTGATAAGCGGACGGCTTTTTTTTGCGTTTAAAACTCTATTGCCTCATAGAAGGTGAAACAGTTTGGATCTATTCAGGAGCTGGGATCTAAGTTATTTTGTGATTATTGACAGCAGTCGATGTATATTTTCCTGACATGCTTGAAACGACAGAACAGAGAGAATGAAATATGATGAGACACGGAGGAGCTTTATGCAGAAAGAATTTGTTATTTCCAACCCACAGGGAATTCACTCAAGACCTTCTGGAGAAATCATGAAGAAGGCCAAAGCTTACCCTTGTATGATTACGCTTACAAAAGATGGGAGAGAGGTGAATGCAAAGAGTATAGTTAGCATTCTGACCCTGGAACTCCAACCTGGGGACCGAGTGTTGTTAAAAACGGAAGGCAGCCAGGAAGAAGAGGCTTTACGCGAAATCGGAGGCCTTCTGGAATCGTTCCTGGACTAATGTACCGTCAAAAAGGAGAGACGCAGGATGACGCTATCCATGAGATCACGAGCTCTTCTCAAAAAGATTTTGCAGGTGCAATATCCGCTGCGTATCAAGCACTGCGCCGATGAGTTTCAGGTCAGTGAGCGGATGATCAAATATGATTTGGAGTCCGTTCGGTTGTGGCTGCGTGAAGAGAATATTGAGGTGCAGTCCAAGCCAAGCGTGGGGATCTGGATTGACTGTGAGGATGAAGAACGGGCGCAATTGCTGGCCAAGTTAGAGAACGCCGCCGGTCAGGTATTTATGAATCAATGGGAGCGGGTCCGTTGCATCATTCTGGACTTGATTATGAGTCCTTCACATATCACGATCGGAGATTTGATGAAGCGTAATCAGGTCACTCGCAGCACCACGCAGTCCGATCTGCTGCTAACTGAGGAATTTTTGAACCGATGGGAACTGTCTATCGAACGCTCCAGGTTAGGGCTGAAGATCGTCGGCGAGGAGAAGCACCGGCGAATGGCACTAGAGAGCGTTGTCCAGGATTCAGTGGACGGCAGCGATTTGTTTGAAATCGTGCAGGGTGTAGCTCGGAGGCAGGCACCGCCCCATTACAGCACTATTTTGGAGCGATTCTGGCTCGGCATTCAAGGTGGAGAGCGGTTATTTCAAGCGTTGGGTTGTGTGGTCGAAGAGATGGAGCGACGACTTGGGGTGCTCCTGTCAGATCGTGTTATCGTGTCCGTTTTTATCCGGATGTGCATCGTCGTCCAGCGTTGCGAGTACGAGTTGCAATTGCTGCCGGAAGACCCGGAAGCCGGAAGAATGATCGAAGGGATGAAGGGATACACCATTTTCCGTGAGGTATTGTCCGATGCTTCGGAAAAATGGGGGTTCCAGATGACCGACGAAGCCGTCCGTTATGTTTCACTACAGGCAACGATGGCGATCGACCCTGGGACGAGTAGTGTGCCTAGCAGCGGCTTCGACTCGTCGGATACCTTTGCGATAGTGCGAGCGTTGCTCTATGAAGTCGGAGAGCGTACGGGGGTATCTTTCGCAGAAGACATGCAACTGTTCAATTCCCTGCTAGCCCGCGTTGCCGAGATATTGAATAAGCACAGCTATGGGGTCGTTGAACCGCATCCATTACTGCAGGAAGTGCTGCGTTCTTACAGGGCGATGTTTGAGCATGTGCAGGAAGCGGGGCGGATTGCCTTCAACGCATACGCTCTTGTGCTGAATGATTCGCATGTTGCTTCGTTAGCCCTGCTGTTTCAGACAGCCTACGAACGTAGAGATGAGCTTCCCAAGTATCGGGCAATCGTGGTTTGCGGCACAGGTATGGGGACCTCCACGCTACTCAAGACCCTTATTGAAAAAGAGATACCGATGATCCATGTCGCTGCAGTGTGCTCTATTATGGAGCTTCAGAAGGTGCTGGATCAGGCCCGTTACGATCTGACCATCAGTGTATTCCC
The DNA here is from genome assembly GCF_056836745.1 of Paenibacillus sp. 1SOY10. Taxonomy (NCBI): domain Bacteria; kingdom Bacillati; phylum Bacillota; class Bacilli; order Caryophanales; family Paenibacillaceae; genus Paenibacillus; species Paenibacillus sp. 1SOY10. The sequence goes on from NZ_JBXENK010000002.1 coordinate 865,323, forward strand.
GCTCTCCGCCAGTGTTCCTGTCGTACTAAACGTGCCGGTTGTGGTGGTAAATGTAATTCCGGGCAAGCCGGACTTTCAGGCTATACGGGCGGAGTTAAAACGGATTGAAGATACGGGAGGGGTACCGCGAGGGGCAGACCACGCGGAGACTTCTCTGACAGGAGGCAGCCCCTCTTCGCTGGCCTACCGTTTCCAGAATATTATTTTCAAAGGCTACATGCTCGGCAAGCGAATTATAGATCGGTTTGGAGATCGCCTCTCGCCGGAGCGAGTTGATGGGTTAACGCTTCATCTGCTGTATATGATGAATCGGATCGCATTCGGCACGGAATATCGCCAAACTGATACGACTTCGGCTGAGCAGGAGTTTCGTTCTTTGTCCGAAGAAGCGCTTCGGGAGATCCTGGAAGAGGAGCATATCCAGATTAACAGTAGTGAAATTCAGGCGATACTCCGCTATTTGGAGTGAAGCAGCAGGGAGGCAGAGAGATGCAGCCGGATTTAATCATTCGCGGAGGGCAGGTCATAGACCCTTTGACCGGGCGCCGCGGTATTTGCGATATTGCTGTGTCGAACGGAAAGATTGCAGAATTCAGTGAACCGGGAAGTCTTGTCGGTGCAGGTGGAAATGAACTAGACGCGACGGGGTGCTACGTGGTTCCCGGTTTGATCGATTTGCATGCCCACGTCTTCGAATCGGTTGAAGGCATGGGCGCGCAAGCAGATATTGTCGGCGTGCAACAGGGTGTGACGACGGTGGTGGATGCGGGCAGTTCAGGCGAACAGAATTTTCATCACTTCATGGCGGAAAGTGTGAAGAAGAACAAGACAGACGTCAAGGCGTGGCTAAATATTTCAAGCCTGGGCTTGGAAGGTAGCAAGTCGGAGCTTAAAGATATCACCACACTGCATATTGATCGTACAGTTGAACGAATTCGCGAGTTCCCGCAGGTTATCGTGGGAATCAAGGCCAGAATGAGCGGTTCGGTAGTCAGGAATAGTGGTGTTGAACCGCTAAGGATTGCCAAGGTGGCAGCTCGCGAAGCGCAGGTCCCGGTGATGGTGCATATCGGTAACGCACCCCCTCAACTGGATGAGGTGCTGGATTTACTCGAAGCGGACGATGTGGTTACGCATGCTTTTCACGGCAAGCCAGGAGGCCTTCTTTCGGAGGCTGGAGAGTTGATTCCGGCAGCGAGAGCCGCGCTGAATCGGGGTGTATTGCTGGATATTGGCCACGGTAGCGCCAGCTTTAGCTTTCGGGTCATGGAGCAAGCCCGCCAGCTTGGAGTTAACCCGAACTCGATTAGCACAGATATTTATGTGGACAACTGGCGTAACGGCCCGGTATATAGCCAGACTTTAACGATGTCAAAGCTCCTGGCGGTTGGCTATTCACTGGAGCAGGTAGTAGAGATGTCGACGCTGGCTCCGGCCAAGGTGCTTAAGCAGGCCGACCGGATCGGAACACTAAAGGAAGGAACGCCCGCCGATATTACGCTGTTACGGCTCGTGAACGAGTCGGTGGAGCTTGTGGATGCAGATGGGCAAATATTAACCGGGCAGCAAGTGTTAAAGGCTTGTTATACGGTCAAAGACGGAGCGATTGTAATATGCAAATAACGGAACAAGCCTTGGAGGAAATGAAGCGGCAGGATGCAATCAGACCGGAGGAAGTTGGCGAAATCACTGATTTACTTCGGCTGGCGCAGCAGTTGGCAACAGAGAAGGGAGTCATGCTGTCCTTCGAGAGGGCTCTCGCGATGGGCGTTCACCTGACCGCTTTTGTTCGCCGGGTACGCAGTGACAGCTACTTACCGGAACTGGAAGAAGGCATGTTCGATGAGGTCAGCAAAGAGCTTGTTGAAGTGAGCAGACAGGTGCTAGCAAGTTATCAACTACCAGAGAATAGAACATTGGATGATGCTGAAATTTTTTATCTGACAGTGCATTTTGAAGCAGCTAAAACCTAAACCAAATCCTAAGAGCAGGAGCGTGGAAAATATGGAAGAGAAGGTCAAAGTTGTGATTGGTCATAGATTAGGCAAAGGGCAAAACGTAGCCAAAGGCGTGGAAGCTGCGGGCGGAATCGCTATTCTGATTCCTGGTGTTGGCGCGGATATGAAGCTGGGGGACGTGATGAACGCCGAGCAGGCTGACTTCGGCATTTCTTTCTGCGGCAGTGGTGGTGCGGGCGCTATCAATGCCAACAACAAATATAAATACCCGATGGTTTACGGCCTTCGTTCCGTAGAGAGCGGTGTGACGGCTATCCGGGAAGGCAAGAAAGCAATTGGCTTCGGGTTTCTCGATATTGAAGAACTGGGCAAGAGTCTGACGGAAGCATATATCAAGCAAAACAGGGGGTGACCACATCGTGTATCGAGAACAGGAAATGATCGTTACCGTAAGCGGAAGCGCAGAGAGTAGGGCAGGAGCTTTCCAGCGCGCCTTAAGCCAGGTGAAGGTGGAAGTAACCAAGCAGTTGCCGGAGATCATTCTTCAAATTGTCCCACAAGACGTAGAGGTTCTTTCTGCCACTGAATTGACCTACAAGGAGCGGTTTCTCGGATTTCTGTTCCCACGCACAAGAACCTGTTGTGATATTCGAATGAACGTAACGGTAAGTCTGCGTTATGTGAAGCTATCTGATATTCCGTACGAAGAACGGAAAGAGAAGCTGTCTCTAGCCCAGCATGCGCTTCGCTTGCGTTGATTAGCTACTTAAAGATTGGGAGGGACTCACTTGAACGGTATAGTTATCATTTTTGAATCCATCATTATTGGTTTGCTGGTAGGCTTTGGTGTCAGTGCGGGTGCAGCGCGAATGTTCCATGCCCCGACCGTCCAGGGTCTGGGGGCGTTTCGCAGCCTCGGGGAACTGAACGCCTGCGAAGATGATCCCGTCGCTCACTTCTCCTTTGGTCTCGGCTTTCTGTTCAACGCCTGGGCATCTGTTGTTGGGGCCGGTGCGCTGACGGGCGATGTGGATCACCGAATTGTACCTCACTGGTCAGCCGCTGTGCTAATGATTCGCAATCGTAAAGTTGAAGACACCATGCATAATCCTAAAAAAATGGCGTTTGCCGGAGCTGCTGTCGGCGCTGTCGTCGTGACGTTCCTGAACTTTACGGCATCCTCGATTCCGGCCGGGTTGCAAACGGTGGCAAGTGGTGTTATTGTGCCGGCAGCCAACTGGCTATTGAATCCGATCATGCCGCTGGTCTTCTGGACGGCGGCCATGGACGCGGGCAAGCGGACAGGGATATGGGCCACGATTTTGGGTGGCTGTGCCCATCTGGTCATGGGCAATGCGGTGCCAGGGCTGGTCCTAGGGATTCTTATTGGTAAAGGCCTTGATGATAGTGGCTGGAATAAAGTCACCAAGTCAATTACAGTCGCCGTTGTACTGCTCTTCATCTTTAGTGGCTTCTTCAGGGCTTTCGACGTAGCTTTGTTGCACAGCTTAAATATTGATATTCCTCAAGGATTGATTGATCTACATGCATTCTTTGGAACGGTGGTGGAATAACGTGGGAAATACGGATATTCAGACAAATGACACGGCCAAGCAGGGTTTTTGGTTTTCCGAGTGGGCTTTTACTCTGTTCGTCGCCTGTGTAGCGTCGGGAACATTTGCTGGTACGCATTTGTATTATATCTATGGCGTGGGCGCATTCAACGATATTGCGATCGTATCACTGCTGAAGGCCGGGATTGAAGGTGGCAGCTTTGGCGCAGCGGCAGCATTTGGGGCGAGCTTCCTGTTCGCCCGGGTGCTGGAAGGTCCGCTGGTCGGAATCCTTGACGTGGGTGGATCGATTCAGACCGGTGTTGGCATCGGCATTCCGGCGATTTTGCTGGGCGCTGGTCTGACGGCCCCGCTGGAGAACTTTCCCTTGTCCCTGGCGACTGGAGCACTAATTGGATTCTTGATAGGTCTGCTGATCATTACAATTCGCAAATTCACGATTAAATCGGCTCAATCGACTTACGGCGCCGATGTTGTGATGGGCGCGGGCAATGCGGCCGGACGGTATCTCGGTCCTCTGCTCATTATCTCTGCTATTATGGCTTCCATTCCTGTTGGAATTGGTGCCACGCTGATGTCCGCTGTCTTCTATTATTACAAAAAACCTATTGCGGGTGGAGCAATTATTGGCGCCATGATTATGGGGATTTTCTTCCCCATCGCACCGTAATAGATCAGAAACGGGATGGTGCAATGAATATATTCGCGCAGTACGGCTGTAAGCCGGTAATTAATGCAAGCGGCAAAATGAGTGCTCTCGGAGGAAGTGCGGTGGCTTCAGAAGTCGCTGCAACGGTCCGCGAGGCGGCGATGGATTATGTGGATATCTCCGACTTTATGGAGGCGGCAGGTGCTGTCATTGCGGAAGCGACCGGAGCTGAGGATGGCTGCCCCACCTCAGGAGCTTCGGCGGGAATGGCGATCGCGGTAGCTGCGGTGATTGCAGGCAATGATCCGTCGCTAATTGAACGCATGCCCGATTCGGATGGAATTCGTAACGAAATTGTGGTTCAGAAGGGACATTCCGAGCCCTTTGGCGCCTTCATTAAACAGATGATTGCGTTGGGCGGAGGACGAACGGTGGAAGTCGGCCATGTCGATTTTACAGAGGAGCGGCATATCCGCGAAGCTATTAACGAAAAAACAGCGGCACTGTTCTTCGTGAAGTCTCACCGCACCACACAGACGGGTATGCAAAGCTTGGAAACGATGATCACGGCCGCGCGTGAGAATGGGTTGCCCGTAATTGTGGACGCTGCTGCGGAAGAGGATCTACGAAGCTATATTGCGGGTGGAGCGGATATCGTTATCTACAGCGGAGCCAAGGCGCTGGAGGGACCGACTTCCGGCATGATCTGCGGGCGCTCGGAATACATGCGGGCCTGCCGAGCGCAGTACACGGGCATCGGCCGACCGATGAAGATTGGCAAGGAAGGCATTGCTGGCCTTCTTGCGGCTTTAGAGCGCTATGCAAGTCGGACGGACGACTCCGAGCATCAGAAGAAGCGCATGGTCGGGTTGGTCGAAGACTTGCGGGACATCTCCGGCATTCGGGGTAGCATCGTACAGGATGAAGCAGGCAGAGCCATCTTCCGGGCGAAGCTGGAACTGGATGAGGAAGTGCTGGGCTTCGGCGCCCGGCGGCTGGCTGAACTGCTAGAGTCTGGTAATCCGGCGATCTACACGCGCAGTCACAAAGCTGCTATCGGTGTGTTGTATATCGATCCGAGACCACTCCTGCCAGGGCAAGAGCGGATGATTGCGGCCCGTATCAAGCAAATTGTGCAAGGACAATAAAGTAAGTCAGAGGAGCAGAAGTGAGATGCCAACTCAAAATCCTGTTGTCAAATTAAATGTATTAGCCAAGGATGTTGCCAATGCCGCCGCTATCTCGGCGGCGGCTGGGGGCCGAATTTACATCGGCGTTATGGTTAAGCATTTCGCTACCAATGAGGAAGCTGTGGCCCGAATACTCGAACTGCAACGAGCTAATATTCCCGTCTCCGTGGGTCTGGGCGGTGGAGATCCCGCCATGTGGAGTCGAGTTGTCGATGTAGCGGTGCAGACTCGGCCAGAGCATGTGAACCAGGTATTCCCGGCAGCCGGATATACGCTGGGTGGGCTCCGGGTGGCAGGTAGCCCACACACCTTGGTTAATGCCTTGGTCACACCGAGCGGGACACCAGGACGGGTATGGGTGACGACCGGTCCACGAAGCAGTGCTTATCGCGAACAGTTATCCTGTGACGCAGCGGCAGCGATGCTGGCAGAGCTTGGTGTACATTCGGTCAAGCTGTACCCGATAGAAGGGACTGAGCGACTGGACGAGGTGTCGGATATGGTCAAGGCAGCGGTGCGTCAAGGCATCGTCATGCTCGAGCCGACCGGAGGGATCGATGCCCACTCCATCGGCCAAGTGGTTGAAGTCTGTGCGGAGCACGGGGCACAGACCATCGTGCCGCATATTTATACGTCGATTATCCACCCGGAGACGGGACTTACCCGGATTGCGGATATTGAGGAATTGATCGAAGCTCTTCCTTCCTGGGGAAGATAACCGTTTCTAAATTTTAACGAGCTTTGCGGTTGCGATTTTCTAAGCGATTCGTTATGCTGAATTCAAACCAAATAAGAATGCGGGTGCTGGATGAAGTCCGGCTGAGATGAAGGCCTTGTGTCTTCGGACCGTTAATCTGATCCAGGTAATGCTGGCGTAGAGAACCTCATTCGAATTGTTTAAGCCATTCGTATATTCTCGAATGGCTTTTTTTGTATCGTTAACGAGGTGCAGAACGAGACAATTAGACTGCGAAGCTTGGCCAGCATCGCCTGAAGCAAGGAGGCGTGAATGAAAGTGAAAGCTGAACGGACTGTGAACGAAGTGCAGGCAGTGGCGGCCAGTGAGGGGAGCAATGCGCCTATGTCGGGTGCTCCGGACGAACGTTATTCGCGGCAGATATTGTTCGCACCGATTGGGACGCAAGGACAGCGTAAGCTTGAGGAACGCTCTGTATCCATCATCGGCATGGGCGCTCTCGGAACGGTGCTGGCGAATCATATGGTCCGAGCGGGCGTGGGAAAGGTACGTATCGTCGATCGTGATTATGTGGAGCGCAGCAACTTGCAGCGGCAGATGCTGTATGACGAAGAAGACGCCGATTTGGCACTTCCCAAAGTCGTCGCGGCCGAGCGTAAGCTAAGGCGTATTAATTCATCGGTATCCATTGAAGCGATGTTGGCCGATATCACACCAGCGAATGTACTGGAGTTCATTGAGAACGTTGACTTGGTGCTGGACGGGACGGACAATTTTCAAACCCGGTTTCTATTAAATGACGCCTGCTATCATGAAGGCATCCCGTTCGTTTACGGTGGGGCGGTTGGTTCTCGCGGCATGAGCGCCATCTTTATACCGAATCTGACCCCGTGTCTGCGCTGCCTGATTCCGTCTGCTGATTCCGGCGGTGAAACCTGTGATACAGTGGGCGTCATCTCCCCTGTTGTCGATTTGGTCGCTTCGTATCAGTCGGCAGAGGCACTGAAATTCCTTATTGGAGACGACAAGGCGAGACGGGACGGCCTGATCTCCTTCGACGTATGGAATAACCATCATCATGTGCTGAAGCTGGGCCAGCCGCGGGACCATTGTCCTTGCTGTAGATTGAACAAATATCCGGCGCTGGAACGCGAAGAGGAAACGGCAATTTCTCTTTGCGGGCGTGATTCCGTCCAGATTGCTGGACACGCGCCGTTTGATCTGCAGGTCTGGGCACAGAAGCTGGAAAAGGTGATGCCAGACCTTAAGACCAATCCATACTTGTTACGCGGCTTCTTGCCGGAAGGCGAGCGAATTGTGCTGTTCGCTGATGGGCGTGTGCTGGTGCAAGGAACGGCTGATCTGGCCCGGGCCCGGACGATTTATGCGCGGTATATTGGAGGATGAGCAGTACAGAAAAACAAAGAAGGGGCGGGAGAAGTATGAGGGACTTTCGGCTATATGTGATTACCGGAGAGAACTTTCATCCGGGGCGTGATCTGGTCCAGGTCATGGAGCAGGCAATCATGGGAGGCGCGGATATTGTTCAGTTCCGCGATAAAACGGGAGCGCGGACAGAACGGCTGCGCAAAGCCCAAGCACTCAGAGAACTGACGAGACGGTACGACGTGCCATTTATCGTAAACGATGACGTTGAACTCGCGCTCGAAGTTGATGCGGATGGCGTACATCTGGGGCAAGGCGATCTGTCACTTGACGAAGCACGACGCAAGGTAGGGAACCGGATTATTGGCATCTCGACCCACGCGATGGAAGAGGCGCTATTGGCACAAGAGCAGGGAGCGGATTATATCGGGGTGGGCCCGATCTATGCGACGCAGACCAAAGCGGATGTGGTGGATCCGGTGGGGTTGGACTATATTCGCGCCGTGTCGCAGCAAATCGCAATTCCATTCGTGGCGATTGGCGGTATCAAGCTTGGTAATGTGGAAGAGGTCATTCAAGCGGGGGCGACGCGGGTATGCGCCATAAGCGAGATCGTTGGCAGCGACGATATAGCGGGCGTGTGTCGAAGCTTTATTCAAAAATTGGAGCAAGGGAAAGGGTGACGCAGATGAAAGAGCTGATCATCAACGGCAGTAAGCGCGAGCTTAATGCGTCCACGATCGAGGACGTTGTCAGATTGCTCGGACTCGAAGGGCGCCCGGTGGTGGCGGAGGTGAACGGCGAGGTATTAACGCCGGAGCAATGGGCGGATACGGCAACCGAGCCGGGGATGAACATCGAGTTGGTTCATTTTGTGGGAGGAGGATGATGAGTATGATTGGAAAGAGCGAGCAGGCGGGACGAGAAGCGGGGAGTGATCAGGAGTTGGCAGGTGTTGATACAAGCGGAGGAGACATCTGGCGCATTGGGAATCGGGAAATGAGGTCGCGTTTTTTTCTTGGCACCGGATTGTTCCCCAATCCTTTCGTTCAGACTGAAGCCATTCGTGTATCTGGCGCGGAGGTGCTGACATTTGCCATCCGGCGGGTTGATCTGGAATCGACCGAAGACGATTCTATTCTTCAGCATATTGAATGGCGTGCTTTTCAATTCCTGCCCAATACCTCAGGTTCACGAACGGCGGAAGAAGCGGTGCGTATCGCACGGCTTGCGCGGGCGTCGGGTCTGAGCGACTGGATTAAGGTGGAGATCAGCGCCGACGAGCGCACCTTGCTGCCCGATCCGATCGAGACGCTTCGGGCTACAGAGATACTGGTTAAAGAAGGATTTACCGTACTGCCATATATATCTGATGATCCTGTAATTTGCCGCAAGCTGGAAGCGGAGGGCGCGGCTGCAATTATGCCGGGCGGTGCACCGATTGGCACGGGTCTGGGCATCCTCAACCCATACAATATCGGCTTGATCGCCGAAGAAGCGAACGTTCCGGTGATCGTGGATGCAGGACTTGGCACGGCAAGTGAAGCGGCGTTGGCCATGGAACTGGGCGCAGCCGCTGTGCTCATGAATACCCCTGTCGCCAAAGCGAAAGACCCCGTTAATATGGCGCTTGCTATGAGGCTGGCCATTGAGAGCGGCCGGCTCGCGTATTTGTCGGGCCGGGCCCCCAGGAAGCGCTATGCATCAGCCAGCAGTGGTCTGGATGAACTCATTGTGAAATGAGCAGGGTCAATCGTAATATTGCGTATCCGGGAAGGGGGACGGGAATGACCAACTCATTGATTGTAATGGGTGGTGGTATTATCGGGCTGTCATGCGCTCTTGAGCTGCGTCGGCGGGGGGCGGTTGTTACGCTGCTTGAGACTGGTGTCTGTGGCGGACAGGCCTCCGGTGCAGCGGCGGGTATGCTGGCACCGTATTCTGAGAATCCGGAAGCGCCAGACGAGTTCTTTATGCTATGCCGTGAAAGTCTGGAACTATATCCGGCCTGGCAGCGCGTAGTGCGAGAGATGTCGGGCATGGAGTTCGAGTATACGGAATGTGGGAGTCTCTACGCTGCATACCACGAGGCAGATTTACTGGCGCTGGAGAGCCGGCTTCACTGGCAGCGTCAGCATGGGTCTAGCGGCGCAATCCTGCGCGGGGCGGAGCTGCGAAGCATGGAGCCGGGGCTGTCAAGCGAGGTGAAGGCGGCCCTGTGGACGCCGGAGGAGAGCCATATTTACGCGCCGGACTTTGTAGCGGCGCTGAAAGAAGCCTGCTTGCGTAGCGGGGTGATCATTCACGATGAGCTTGGTGCGCTGGAATTGGCGGCCTGGGAGCCTCGGGTCGAAGTACGTTCGCGTGGCGGCGAGGTGTTTGCGGCGGAGCAGGTTCTGGTCTGCACCGGTGCCTGGGCGGGAGAATTGTCCGACCGGCTTGGTCTGCGAATTCCCGTGCAGCCCATCCGTGGACAGATTTGCGCCTATGCATGGGCTAAAGAACAAACGCCGCTGCGACATATGGTATTCGGCAGCCAGGGGTATCTGGTACAGAAAGCGAACGGGACCTTGGTCTGCGGCGCCTCTGAGGATGTCGCAGGCTTCGATACTAGCGTCACGGAGCGAGGTATTCAGCGACTGCTACGGTGGAACAAGAACATACTGCCGGAACTGGGCGGCAAGGAACCGTTCCACCGCTGGGCTGGCTTGCGTCCGGCAACGCTTGACGGTCGCCCTCTGATCGGCCGGCTGGGACGGGCAAAGCGTGTGCTCTTCGCAGCGGGCCATTACCGCAACGGCATACTGCTCAGCCCGATCACCGCCAAGCTGGCTGCCGACTGCGCGGAAGGTCGCGCCTTGCCGGGGTGGCAGCAGGCGTTCCGGCCAGACCGGTTCGGCGCTATGGCACGCTGAGTCGCGTCTTCGTACGCGCCCGTGTTGAGAGTATTGTATAGGCTATGTCTATTAATGATATTGCTTTCTAATCTTGGACGACAGGAGCCCAGGGACGTTACAATATGGAAAGCAATTAGATAGACATTAAAGCGAGTGGAGGAAGAGCAGGCTATGCTGCAAACCGTTATATCTACCCTATTTCAAGTCATTGTGCCGCTATCAATTCCAGTGATAGCGGGGGCGCTGCTGGCGCGTTTCCTCCAGTGGGATACCAAGCCGCTCCTAACCTTGTATTTGTACGTGCTTAGTCCGGCCATCATTTTTGATACTTTGAGAAATGCCCGTATCTCCTTGGATGAAATGTACGCTACCATTACCTTTGCATTTGTAAATCTACTAATTATGTGGGCAATTGCCAAACTATTTGCTGCCATTGGAAGGCTGGGACAGCCGGAGACTGCTGGATTGACTCTGATCTCGACGCTAACCAATAGCGCCAATTATGGACTCCCGCTCATCCTGCTCGCTTTTGGCCAATTGGGCCTTGATAAGGCGACGGTTTACGTGGTGACGCAGATGATTATCGTGAACACGGTAGGGGTATATTTTGCGGCCCGCTCCCGGTTCTCTGTAAGAAATGCGGTTCGGTCTGTCTTTACTCTCCCGGCGATATATGCTGCGATAGGGGCTTCCCTGCTGAAGATCAGCGATCTACATCTCCCCACAGAGCTGGAGCAAGGCATATCTATGGTAGCGGCAGCCTATTCACCGGTCGTCCTGGCTGTACTTGGGGCGCAAATGATCAAGGTGGGTCGTCCGGAAGTCAAGGAGATTAAGCCACCAGCCTTCTGGATGGGAATCATTATGAGAATGGTAATTGCACCGCTTGCTGCTTGCGGGGGGCTGCTGCTGCTCGGAATCACGGGCACCTTGTTCTCCGTCCTGCTGATCCTGGCTTCTATGCCTGTGGCGGTGAATGCTGTCGTGCTTGCCGAACGCTTCGATGCCTCCCCGGGTCTGGTCTCCCGCTGTATCGTCTGGACGACGCTGGCTTCGTTTGTTGCCCTGCCGGTGCTGCTGGCCCTGGTGAATCCAGTCCCATAGATTTTGAACATCCTCTTACTTATAGGTATTTCCTATTACTATTATAGAAATTATATCTTGGAGCAATTAACACTGTCATGTTATATTGATCTCAGTATTCAAGGCCGAATGGGCTGGGTTAGAAGTCCTGATTTGCGCTTTGAGAAATAGTTCGAATCCTTGTGTGGGGTGAATGAAATGAGCAATAACAAAAGAACAATGTATGAGAAAATTTGGGACAATCACGTTATTTTTCAGGAAGAAGGCAAGCCGAGCATTCTGTACATCGATTTGCATCTGGTACATGAGGTGACTTCGCCGCAAGCCTTCGAAGGCCTGCGTCTGAGTGGTCGTAAGGTTCGCCGTCCGGAATTGACGTTCGCGACGATGGACCACAACGTTCCGACCAAAGACCGTTACAACATCACTGATCCGATCTCCAAGCAACAGATCGACACGCTCTCCAAGAACTGTAATGAGTTCGGTGTGACGCTGTACGATCTTGATACGATTGATCAAGGTGTGGTTCACGTAATGGGACCGGAGCTGGGCTTGACTCATCCGGGCAAAACCATCGTCTGCGGAGACAGCCACACTTCGACGCATGGCGCATTTGGCGCCCTGGCTTTCGGAATCGGTACGAGTGAGGTTGAGCACGTGCTGGCTACCCAATGCTTGCAGCAGGCCAAGGCGAAGACGCTGGAAGTGCGTTTTGTCGGCAAGCGCAAGCCGGGTGTTACGGCCAAAGATATGATCTTGGGCGTCATTGCCAAGTACGGCACCGACTTCGCCACCGGTTATGTTATTGAGTACACGGGCGAGGCTATTCAGGAATTGTCCATGGAAGAGCGGATGACAGTATGCAACATGTCTATTGAAGGCGGAGCTAGAGCGGGCTTAATAGCCCCTGATGATACGACGTTTGAGTATTTGCGTGGTCGCCAGCATGTGCCTCAGGGAGATGCTTTCGAGCAGGCCGTAGCTGAGTGGAAGAGCCTTGTATCCGATGAAGGTGCTGTTTATGACTGGGTTGTGGAATTCGATGTGGATTCATTGATTCCGCAGGTTACTTGGGGAACCAGCCCTGGTATGGGTACGGGCATTGACGCCAAGGTACCGAATCCGGCTGACTTTGAGAGTGAGAACGAGCGTAAGGCTGCTGAGAAAGCCTTGGAATATATGGGATTGACCCCCGGGACGTCCATCACAGAAATTGAAATCGATTATGTATTTATCGGTTCTTGCACTAACGGACGGATTGAGGACTTACGTGCAGCCGCCGAGGTGGCCAAGGGCCACAAGGTATCCAGCAAAGTAACGGCGATTGTCGTTCCAGGCTCGGGACGCGTTAAGCTGCAAGCCGAGAAGGAAGGCCTGGATAAGGTGTTTACGGAAGCGGGCTTCGAATGGCGGGAAGCAGGATGCAGTATGTGTCTGGCTATGAACCCTGACGTTCTTGAGCCGGGACAACGCTGTGCTTCGACCTCCAATCGGAACTTTGAAGGTCGTCAAGGACGTGGCGGAAGAACCCATTTGGTCTCTCCCGCAATGGCGGCAGCGGCAGCAATCAAGGGCCGTTTCGTGGATGTCCGCGAGTGGGATGTCAGAAACGAAGTCGTAAGCTAATCTAGGCGAAGAAGGGGAGAACAATCCATGGAAGCATTTGTAAAGCATACGGGGATTGTCGGTCCGGTGGACCGCGTGAACGTAGATACCGATGCAATTATACCTAAACAATTTTTGAAGCGCATTGAGCGTACCGGGTTTGGACAATTTTTATTCTACGAGTGGCGCTTTGATACGGAAGGCAATGTCAATCCTGAATTTGAATTGAACAAATCGCGCTACGAAGGAGCCTCCGTCCTGGTTTCACGGGTGAACTTCGGATGCGGCTCATCACGGGAACATGCCCCCTGGGCAATTCTGGACTATGGTTTTCGCTGCGTGATTGCGCCGTCTTTCGCTGACATTTTCTACAATAACTGCTTCAAGAACGGCATCTTGCCTATCAAGTTGTCGGAGGAGCAGGTAGAAGATTTGTTCCAACGGACAGCCAAGCATGAGGGATATAAGCTGACGGTTGATTTGGAACAGAAGACAATTACAGATGAGCATGGTCTGAACCTTAGCTTCGATCTGGATGAGCACCGTCGGCAGTTCTTGCTGCAAGGTCTGGATGATATCGGATTGACGCTGCAACATGAGGACTTGATCTCGGCTTATGAGAGTAAGAGATCTGCCCGCCTTGCATAAGCAACATTTTTAATTCGACTTAGACTTGCTCCCGGCTGTTATGGGCCGGGGGCTTTTTTTGTCATTCTATGAAAATATAAGTCTATCAGACGGGTGTTTTTTCTGGTACTATGGAAGTAATTAGCAACGTTCTGGGATTATTGGCGCTTTTTGATGAAGCTTTAATGGTAAGTGTATGTGATGTATTCGTCCGTCAGTGAGTTATTGATCCGGCAAATTATGAGGATGGGGTAGGGATTAATTGATGAAGAAGCTCAGCTTGATCTTGTTTGTAATGATATGTTCGATCGTATTTCCGACAGCAGCAAGGGAAGCGGTTGCAGCGGCGCAGACGCATATTTATCTGGATGGTCTGGCTCTGGAGCAGCCAGCCGGTGCCGAGGCAGGTCTGGTCAGTGGCAAGGTTATGGTTCCGCTTCGTGTAGTGGCCGAAGGACTCGGCTTCGAGGTAGCCTGGGAGAAGACGAGCGGCACAGCCACTATTAAGCAAGACGACACTGAACTCAAGCTGGTTGTAGGGCAAGCCACGGGGCTTGTTGACGGCGAGAAGGTTGAACTGGACGCGGCTCCTATACTGAAAAATGAGCGCACGCTGGTTCCCCTTCGTTTCGTTAGTGAGCAGATGGGGCTAGAGGTCAGTTGGGATAACGTGACGAAATCGGCTTACCTGAATCATCCTGACAGCGGAGAATCCAGTGAGGTGGTCCCGGGGACGAGCAGCCCAAGTCCTGAGGAGGACCAGCCTGTAACTGTACCTGTAGAGCAGCCTGGCGGAAAGGATGGCGATACGTCTTCCCCGGACTCTGGCAGCACCGATGGGGGCAATTTTTCCGAATTGGCACTGATTCAAGGAATCAGCTTCAGCGAAAATCGCTTGATGTTTGCAGTATCCGGTAAAGTGACCCCTAATGTGTTTGCCATGACAGGACCGGATCGACTTGTGGTGGATATCCCGAATGCAGCTTATGCCGAGCATTTTGATACTAATTTCCCGTTGGATGAGACTGGCCGGGGAGAATTGACGGTGCTGGAATATCCGGATGTATCCAAGGTGCGCTATTCCTTGTTCAGCACGGACCCGTCTACGATACGGATTGTTGTTGACCTCAATCATAAGATGCAATACCACGTGAATAATGACGGAAGTGGACTTGTGACGGTTGAATTGACCGCAGACCCCGCGACGCCGGGGCATGGCCTCGGACTGGACGGCAAGCCGGTGGTTGTCATTGATGCGGGCCATGGAGGCACACAGCCAGGCGCTATCAGCCTTACGAAGAAGCCGGAGAAGGATTTCACTCTAGCGGTGGCTTTGAAGGTAGAGGCCTTGCTTCAGCAGGAGCCGGATATCGATTTTGTATTAACGAGGGACACGGATGTTACGATGTCTTTGCAGGAGCGGGTGAAGATTGCCAATGAGTTGGGAGCAAATGTGTTCGTTTCCATACACGGGAACAGTATTGATCCGCCAAGCAACCCAAGTGGTTCAGAAACGTATTATACCCGAGAGGAAAGTATTCCGCTGGCCGACATCATGCATCGGCATTTAGTGGACGCTACAGGTCTGACGGATCGCAAGGTCAGATACAGTAGTCTGCACGTGACGCGGGAGACCTTGATGCCGGCTGTTTTGCTGGAGGCAGGCTATCTCAGCAACAAGAATGATGAGGCCTTGATGTACACCGAAGCCTTTCAGCAACGGGTAGCCGAGGGCATCGTAGAAGGCATCAAGGAGTATTTTGGGTTATAATATGAGAAGAGACCGAAATGATAGGGGGGAGCAGAATGAAAAAGATAGGAATGTTACTAGCCTTGATAGTATTGTTGGGAGTTGCTGCGGGTTGCGGTAATAAGCCCACGGCTGCCCCGGCAGGGAATGGAAGCGGGACAAACGTCGAGGTTCAAGGCGGTGGCGCACAGCAGATTGATCCGGCAAGCAATGATTCCGAGAACAATAGTCCTGAGAACAAGGGGACGGAAGATACGAAGCAAGAAGAGGCCACTCCAAGCAAGCAGACCATTGAGGTGTACTTCACCGATAATGAATTAATGGAGCTTAAGCAGGCAAGCCGGGAGATTGAGGTATCGGGCGAGCATTCCAAATACGAGTCAGCTTTTAAAGCACTGCAAACGGCAGAGGACGGTATGTTGTCTCTGTGGGAGAAGGTCGTTCTGGGCAGTGTGAGCTATACGGAAGCTGACGGGCAATTACTGTTGGATGTTCAGCTTCCCGCTGAGTCCCGTCTGGGAGCAGGGGGCGAGGCGTTGGCGATTGAAGCATTGAAGCAAACCATGTTCCAATTTGAAGAAGTGAAACAGATTGAATTGACTGTTGATGGTGAGCAGGTTGAATCACTGATGGGTCACGCCGATCTGGAACACCCTATGACAAGATAAAACTATAAGAAACAAATATAGAATGCCTTCCTCATCGTATTGATGTAGGGGGCATTTTTTTATTTTCCAGTTAGGAAGAAGGGGAAAGTGCGAAGAGACGGTCAGGAGGAAACTGAGCGAATAATGCCATAATTTCGCAACTTTTTACAGGCAAGCACGTCTAATATGTCGTCTGATGATGTCGAAGTCAGGAAGGAATTGGTTCGACGTCATGAGTCAAAAAATTGAGGATGGTAGGGGTGACAGATGAAGAAAAAAGGATTGGCGACGCTCATGTTTGCGTGGATGTTGCTGTTTGCGTTTGCGCAAATGGGACATGCAGCGGCGGGTAGTACAAGTATTTATCTGGACGGGAAAGCGCTTGCGTTACCCAAGAGCGGACAAG
Source organism: Paenibacillus sp. 1SOY10 (assembly GCF_056836745.1). Taxonomy (NCBI): domain Bacteria; kingdom Bacillati; phylum Bacillota; class Bacilli; order Caryophanales; family Paenibacillaceae; genus Paenibacillus; species Paenibacillus sp. 1SOY10. The sequence goes on from NZ_JBXENK010000002.1 coordinate 881,792, forward strand.
TACAAAATGTGAATGGAAATGTGATGATTCCAATTCGTGTCGTCGCGGAGGAGCTAGGGTTTCAAGTCAACTGGGAGAAAAAGACGGGCACGGTAACCATAAAGCAATCGGGTACAACGCTTATTCTGACCGTCGACAAGACGTTGGCTTCGGTCAACGGTAATGAAGTAAAGTTACCTATTGCTCCGACGATGACCAAGGACACAACATTGGTGCCTATGCGTTTTGTCGGGGAACAAATGGGGCTGAAGGTGAGCTGGGATAACGCGTCCAAATCCGCTTATCTGAAAACTCCGGTTCCGGACAAGGACAGCGGGACAGACCAGTCGGGAACGGAGACCCCGCCAGCGGATAATGGACTGGCAACCGTTCAAGGAATTACCTTTAGCAACAACAGCTTGATGATTGCGGTCGATAAGAATGTGAACCCCAGCATTTTTACGATGGGGGAGCCTGAACGTCTTGTTATCGATTTGCCTCAAGCGCAATTTGCCGGGACACTGACGGACGGTCATGGTTTGGACGCCAATCAGAGCGGTTCAATTGAAGTGACGGATTACCCCGATGTTTCCAAGGTAAGGTATGCCTTGTTTAGCAACAACCCATCTACCATCCGGGTTGTGCTGGATCTAAATAACAAAGTTAACTATCAACTCATTAATGAAGACGATGGACTTATCATTGTGCATTTGAATGTGGATCCTGGTGCAGGATTCGATGACGGCAAGAATACGGTCGTACTGGATGCTGGCCATGGAGGAAGTGACCCGGGAGCTCTTAGCGTGACCAAAAAACGGGAGAAGGACTTTAATCTGGCCGTCGTATTAATGGTGCAGAAGCTGCTGGAGCAGGAGACAGACATGGAGGTCGTATTAACCCGTAACGATGATTCCTATCCTACCTTGCCTGAACGGGTGAAGATTGCGGAGAACGCCAAGGCGGACATCTTCATTTCGGTCCATGCTAATGCAGGCTCGGCTACGGCTCGCGGTATTGAGACCTATTACACCCGGAAGGAAAGTTTGAACCTGGCCCAAGTCATGCATGAACATTTGGTGGAAGCCACCGGATCGCCAGACCGTAAGATCCGTACGCAAAGCTTGCATGTGACGCGGGAGACAAGCATGCCAGCCGTACTGTTGGAATGCGGATATCTGAGTAACAAGGACGATGATGCGTTGCTGGCGACCAAGGAATTCCGGGAGAAGGCTGCGCGGGGCATTGCGGATGGCATCAAAGAATATCTCGGTTACAACTGAGTGCTGGATGAAGGAGGAAGCAAGCCGTGAACAGAAAGGGAATGATCTTGGGTGTACTTGCGCTAGTGCTGGTGCTTAGCACCGGCTGTGGCCAAAAGCCCGGGGCCTCTCCGGAGGCAGGAGCGGGAAACGCCGGGACGAATCAGAGAAGCGGGGTAACCGATCCACAGGTCACGGACCCGTCTCAAGGGGCTGGTAACGTGGATAAGCCAGACCAGCAAACTGCTTCGATTGAGGTTTATTTTACGAACGAGCAGATGTTGGATTTGAGCAAGGTGAGCCGTGAAATTACGTTTCAAGCGGATGCGGATAAATATTTGGAGGCGTTAAAGGCACTGCAAGATAGTCGCGACGCTCAGCTATTGTCGTTATGGGATAAAGCCGAATTTCACAAGGCAGAGTTAAAGGACGGAACGCTGACGGTTGACTTGTCGTTGCCTGATGACGCGCGGCTCGGCGCAGGTGGAGAAGCGCTTGCCCTTGATGCGCTGCGTAATACGCTATTTCAGTTCAGCGAGGTCGAGGCTATCGAATTGCTTGTTGATGGACAGCAGGTCGATACTTTGATGGGACATGTCGAATTGGAGCATCCGTTAACAAGAAATTAAGCCATTAGGGAGGAACTTGCTTGCCTGCCGTCGAACATGGTTATAGTGCGTGTTCAAGGAGATGACTTTTTGAACACACACTTATAGAGATCTTTTTTGTAGAAAGGGAGAATTTGATGGCATCATATCAACGTACTTTTAAACGCAGCACACAAAGAGCGGTTTCAACCATGTTAGTTACGGCCTTGTGCCTCGGCGGTGTCGGTACTGCAGCATTTGCTGACGAAACGACAGTGAACAACATTACGCAAAATATCGCTTCGGTTCCTCTGTTCGGCGATGTACAGAACGGATTTTGGGCGGAGAAGCATATATACAAGCTGGCAGCGGAAGGAATCATTTTGGGCGATGCCGGAAAATTCCGTCCTGGTGACAGTGTTACCCGCCAGGAAGCCATTACGATGGCTGTACGCTTCATGAATCTGGATTCCCAATTGGGTGACGGTTCAGGGGCTCCGGAAGAGATTAAGGTAGGCAATTATTTCAAGCCTTACCTGGAGCTTGCGCTGTCCAAGAATCTGCTGGATAAGAATGAAGAGATTGCGGCTACCAAAGATAATGAATCATGGGGCGAGCAACAAGCCTCGCGGGAGTGGGTCGCCAAGATCATCGTTCGGGCGCTGGGCAAGGATGCGGAAGCCAAGGCTTCGGCAACGATGTCAACAGGCTTTGCCGATCAGACAAGCATTTCTGCTAATGCCCGCGGTTATGTGAATGTAGCTGTTCAGCTCAACCTGACCAAGGGGGTTGAAGGCAATCGTTTTGATCCACTGGGTAAGGTGACCCGAGCTCAAATCGCTACTTTCTTCAGTCGTGGAGGCGATCATTACAATGCCGGTTACGCGAATGCCTATGAAGGCATTGTGACCGAATTGACAGGCAATAAGCTTACGTTATATACGGACGGCCAGGTAAAGAGCTTTACACTTGATAGCCGTACTGCATATTTCACGAAAGATTCGGAGACGCGTACGACACAAAACGCTTTGCAGCTATATACCAAGGTGTTAGCAGTCGATAAAGTGGGGGCTGCGGCTTACGTAGAAGTCATTGATGCGGAGCAGCAACTTGAGAAGGTGGAAGGAACGCTATTACGGGTGCTTGGCAATCAGTTGTTGTTGCTGGTCAATAATGCTCCCGTAACGTACACGTACGATAGCAGTACCGCCTTCCTCGACCAGAACGGTAATGCGATCAAGGCTCAGGACCTCACTCCAGAAAGTACAGTCATTGTACAACGTGAGACGTTCACGTCAGAGAAGAAGCCGATTATTGTACAGGTGGAATCTGCATTAGTGAACAAGACCAGCAATGGGACGGTTGCCAAGATAGATCTCACCGGGAAGACAGTAACCATTAAGGCGACTAACGGAGCTGAGGAAACTTTCAAATATGATAGCGACACTACCTTGCTCTATCAGGGTCAGGTATTAAGCCAAATGGGAGAAGTAAGCGAAGGGGCGTCGGTTAACTTTAAAGTGACTAACAGCGTCTTGACACTTTTGGAAATCACCCAGGCAACCGAGCGGACGGTTACAGGTACACTACTTGACCTGTCTGGAGATACGTTGCTGAGCTATACCAATCCTAGCGGTCGCGATGAAATCAAGCGGTTAGCCAAGAATGTCACGGTGGAGATCAACGGAATTCTGGATGCAACGCTCGATGATTTGATTACCGATGCGAGTGGCGGGGACAAAGTGGAATTGACTCTGAACCCCGACGATGAAGTAACCAAGATTGTCGTAACAGGACGTCAATCCGAGTTGCTGGCCAGCGCTACTGTTCTCAACTACGATCCGAAGACCAAGGCTTTGACGGTGGTCGATTCGGCAGAGAAGCCGTACGTATTTGTCATCGACTCCAAGACGAAGTATTCCTATAATTCTACGGCACCTACACTAGCGGGGCTGGAAGCCGTACTTTCCAAAGGACGTAGAATCGACTTGACGGTGGTAGGTTCGCGCGTAGTAAACCTTGAAGTCACTTACAAGTATGAAGGCACGTTTGTATCTGCCAATACGAGCGCCAAACGAATTACTATTCAATTGTCTGACGGGAAGACCGTGGAAATTCCTTACCAAGGAACGTCTCCATCGATTAGCCTTTATGGTAAGGCTAGCGCTTCCTTATCGGACATCAAGGTAGGTGATTCGGTTGTGGCTATGCTAAGCACCAATCAGGATGCCTTGCAAACCTTGGCGGTGAAGACGGCAATTCAATTCGAAATTACATCGGTGAATACCTCGAATGGTCGTATTCGGGTTACATCGGACAAAACCACCAGTGACTTCTATGTAAATCAGGCTGTGCTGCTAGGCGAGAATGGTGGAGCGATTCGTGTGAGCGATCTGAAGGCGGGTCAGACCATTAACGTTACATTTAACGGTCAAACGGCTACATCCGTTCAGGTTGTTAAGCTGATTTTGGGTCAGGTGCAACAGGTGGATGGTTCGACCTTGACGGTCAAATCGTTTGCGGGAGCAACCGAGGCTTATTCCCTAGCTAATGGTGTGAAGGTACAGCGGGGAACAGAAGTCAGCACGACTATTAATTCACTGACGGTTAACGACCGTGTTGAAGTTCGTAAGGATACGAATAATGCAGTGGTTGTGAAGGTGCTGGAGTCGCAAGAACGCAAATTTACACGCTATGACGGCATTAGCAAGGAAATTATCGTCTACCGCTCAAGCATCTCGGACAATAAATATCGTTTCGTAGTCACGGCGGATACGTATATTCACCAAGGTGACACGACATTATCCGTGCAATCGCTACAAGAAAGTGATAAAATTGTTTTGTATTTCAACGGGGACAAGTTGGTTGAAGTGGAAAAGCAATAATCATTTTCGTGAATTCAACCGTCTTGATGCGGGATGTTTCCCGGACCAAGGCGGTTTTTTCTTGAATGAGGAGCTTGATTTGATCAATGAACCGGTGAAGGGGTGAGGAGACATGAATGCGGCAGATGTCCGTCATATTTTGGACACCATCGGGGACATGTTTCCGGATGCGCGCTGCGAGCTGAACCATAGCAATGCCTTTGAGCTTACGATTGCCGTGCTGCTGTCCGCGCAGTGTACCGACGCAACCGTGAACAAAGTCACGGCCGATTTGTTCCGCAAGTATAGATCGCCGGAAGATTACGTAGCGGTTCCTTTGGAGGAGCTGGAGCAAGACATTCGCAGTATCGGATTGTTCCGTAGCAAGGCCAAGCATATTCAAAGCTTGTGTCGGATTTTGTTGGAGCAATACGGCGGTGAAGTGCCCAAAGAACACGAGCTGTTGGTTCAATTGCCGGGCGTTGGTCGAAAAACCGCAAACGTAGTTGTATCCAATGCGTTTGATGTGCCCGCCATTGCAGTCGATACGCATGTGGAGCGTGTCAGCAAGCGGCTTGGTCTGGCGGGATGGAATGATTCCGTCCTGGAGGTGGAGAAAAAGTTAATGAAGCGGGTGCCTAAGGATGAGTGGACCCTGACGCATCACCGCCTGATTTTCTTCGGAAGATATCACTGTAAGGCACAACACCCGGGCTGCGAGATCTGTCCGCTACTTGAGGTATGCCGTGAAGGCAAGAAACGTATGAAATCACCACAACCTAGAAAAAATAAGGAACGTATGACCCAAAAAAGATAATGATAGCAGAGGATGAGAGACCAAGATGAGATGCATTTCTGTGTATACCGACAACTTTGAACAATTTTCCGATGTGTTTGAGCAAGTGATTGATTTGCAGCTTGGCGAAAACGACGAGCGCGAGGTAGAAGGCCTGGTGGTCAGCGATTCCGGCGAGGTGCCCGAGCACTATCTGGAAAGAATGTCAGCTAAACCTGAGGTTGTGGTTATGAAGGACAAGAGTCGCGGTATTACGATTTTGCAGCACGGCAAAGTGTTCGAAATTCTGCTTCCTACGGAAGCAGCGGGTGCTGTAAGCTAAGCTGACCGATGACTTCGCGGCAATCGCCGCTGATCTAACATGTTCAAGAATCCATAGGATGGTAAGAGCTCCCTGTCAGACATGATCTGGCGGGGAGTTTTTTTGCATTCATGGGCAAAAGAGAAACCGTTTGCAAGGCAAGCGGAAGATGTTAAAATATTGATAATTCAAAACGGCACTATATAGAAGAAGACATATGGGTGCAAGGAGAGCGGAGGTCTAAGTGGAATGGTGACGGATATTTCCTTGCAGGAGCGGCTGCGGCTGCTGCGGGAGATGGTGGAAGAAGAAGATCCTGCGGTAGCGGAGCTTAGGGAATTGGAAGAGAAGCTGGAAGGACAACAATTTATGGTAGGCTTTTGCGGTCATTTCTCGGCAGGTAAATCGAGTCTCATTAATACCCTGTGCGGCAAGACGGTGATGCCAACGGGGCCGCTACCAACCAGCGCCAATGTAGTGCTTATTCGCCAAGGGGCTCCCCGGGCTTTGCTGACTTCAGCGACTTCAAGTGAACCTCGTGTGGAGGTGCCACTTGAAGAGGTGGCGGACTATTGCCGTGACGGTCAAGCCTATACACGAGTCGAGCTGTGGGCGCAGCTTGAGCTTCCCTTGTATGGGGGGGCTTTGCTGGATACACCCGGAGTGGATTCCAATGATACGGGCCATGCGCTTGCTACCTATTCAGCCCTGCATTTGGCGGATGTCGTCTTCTATGTCATGGATTATAACCATGTATCTTCCGAGACGAATCTGAGCTTTGCCCAATCGTTGATGGATTACGGCAAGCCTATATATATGATTGTTAATCAAATCGATAAGCATCGGGAGGAAGAGTTATCCTGGGCTGAATTTCAGGATTCTGTGGTTCAAGCTTTTGATATATGGAACATCAAGCCGCAGGGCATTTTCTATATTTCTCTAAAAGCTCCTGAAGCTCCCGGGAATATGTTGGACGGGCTCAAGGAGACGCTTGCTGCGTTATTGTCTAGGGGGCCAGAATTGATTGAGTATGGCGTCTATGCCTCGGCGGAACGGACGGTGCAGGCTCATTTGGAGCGAGTGCGGGATACCAGGCAGGATGAGCGTCAGCGTCTTGAGGAAGTGACCGGCGGAGAATTCGATGCTGAAGCGTTGGAGAGCGAACTGCGAGACCTGGAAGAGAGTGGAGAACCTGCCGTATCGGATATGGAAGCGTGGAAGCAGGATGGGCTTGGCCGGATCAGCCATATCGCCGATACGGCACAATTAATGACGCCGCCCCTTCGTGAGCTGGCAGGGCGGTACCTGGAAAGTCAGGCGCCGGGATTCAAGGCTAAGGGCTGGTTCGGTGGAGGCCGTACGGAAGGGGAGAAGGCGGGGCGGCAGGAGGCGTTCCTGCTCGCCTTAGCTGAGCAGGTCGATGCAGGGCTGGATTGGCATATTAGGCAGGAGCTGCGGCGGATTGGTCAGGAGTTGGAAGTGTGGAGTGAAGCTTGGGAGGGGCAGCTTGATGAAGCGATGCCCCGGCCTGAAGCGGCGTGGATTATAGATCCGCTGCCTGCCGGAGCGACACTGTCAGGCGAAGCGACGTTGCATTACGCGGCAGCGGTATCCGCCAGGATCGGAGCGCGTTACCGGCGGGCCGCAGCGCGCATGCTGGACGCGCTGCTGGCAGTGCCTTCGCCGCGTCTTGCCGCAGACGCGGCGGCGCGGGTCGCCCGCCGCGCCGAGCTGGCGGAGCGCCTGCCCGCGGCCCGCGCTCTGGCTGCGCTGGACGCGGCTGCCCGCGAGCGCGCTGCGCGCTTTGCCGCGCAGCTTGGCGCGCGGGTGCCCCTCACCCCCGGGCTGCTGCCCGAGGTGAGGGCTGAGCTTGCGTTGCCGCGCCGCGAAGCGGACGGCGTGGCAACGCAAGAGGGCGCCGCCGCTGCTGCGGCATCGCAGGCGGCGCTGGCGCTGGCGGCGGCTCCCGCAGGGCCGCCGGAGCAGGCCGCAGCCGGGGGCATCGCCCCGGGCCCGGCTGCGGAGGCGCACGGGCGGGCAAGGCAGGCGGCCGCGCGCCTTGAGGTTGCGGCCGAACTGCTGGCTCCCCACCCCGCCTTCGGGACGGGGGTGCGGGAGCTGCTTCGCCGCGCGGCCGAGCTGCGCAGCGGCGTCTTCACTGTGGCGCTGTTCGGAGCGTTCAGCGCCGGGAAGTCCTCCTTCGCCAACGCCTTGCTGGGCGAAGCTGTGCTACCGGTATCGCCGCATCCGACCACCGCGGCGATTATCCGCGTGCTGGCTCCCGGCGCCGAGAACCGCCACCGCACCGCAAGCATCCGCTTCAAAAGCGCTGAAGCCATGCGGGAGGATCTGGCCTTCTCCTTTCAAGCGCTGGGCTTGGGACCATGGCAGGAGCAGCAATGGATGGACAGCGTTCGCCGTTTGAAGGCCGGGGATATTCCGGCTGCAGGCAGACCGCATTTTAGCTTTTTGCAAGCCGCACTTGCAGGCTGGGAGACCTCGGCTTCCAAGCTTGGCCAGACGGAGCTAGTGGAGCTGGAGGAATTCCGCAGCTATGCGGCGGAGGAGACGAAGGCTTGCTTTGTCGCCGAGATTGACTTGTATCATCAAGGGCCACTGACCCGCCAGGGCATCGTGCTGGTGGACACGCCGGGAGCCGACTCCATCCATGCCCGGCACACAGGGGTCGCTTTTCAATATATGAAAACCTCGGATGCTATTTTATTTGTGACCTATTATAATCATGCGTTCTCCCGAGCCGACAAGCAGCTATTAAGCCAACTCGGGCGAATTAAAGGAAGCTTCGCGCTGGATAAAATGTTCTTCCTGGTCAATGCGGCTGATCTGGCGGCATCGGAGGAGGAACTGGCTGCTGTGGTAGAACATGTAGGGGAAGGGTTAACCGGGGCTGGCATCCAGCAGCCTAGTGTGTACGCCGTATCCAGCTTGCGGGCGCTTCAGGCCGGGCAAGGCTTAGCTGCTGCTGACGAAGGCTTTGCCTTGTTCCGCAGCCATTTCGCCGAGTTCATGGAGCATGATTTGGGACAACTGGCAGCCTCCTCAGCGGACTCCCTCCTGGGGCAAATGAAAGAACGTCTGCTGCAATGGATCACGGCTGCCGGAGAAAATGCCAAGGATGCCGGGCGGAAATTATCTGACTTGCCAGACAAGCGGCATATTTTCGAGCAGGCGCTGTCTGAATATCGGCAGATGAATATTAGCCGGGAATGGAATCAAGAGAATGAGGAGCTACTCTATCATGTGGTCCAGAGGCTTAGATTGCTGGCGCTAGAGATGTTCGCCGAGTTCTTCCATCCCTCTCTGCTTCAAGAGCATCATGGTCCGATGAAGCGCAACTTTGCTATAGCGCTAAGAGGCTGGCTCAATCAGGTATCTGCCGAGCTTGAACGTGAATTGCTGACGACTTCGCTACGTCTGGAACGCAAAGCACAGGACTTGCTGAACTATGCGGCGGAGGCTTGGTGTAACAAGCATGAGGCCGTACTGGATATGCCGCTGTCTCCGCCGGAAGGCGTCGTCAAGTGGAGTACACCGCCTATTCCTGAAGGAATGCTTGCTGACGCTTCGTTCCCGGTTGAGACGTACTGGCCGATGTTCAAGAACCCCCGGACCTTCTTTGAAGGAGGAGGTCGCGCAGCCCTGCGTAATAAATTGGAAGAGCCACTAGTGAAGCAGCTCAAGGAGGTCGTGAGCGCACAGGAGGCTCAGTTCCGGGAGCATTATGCTCGTGAAATTGCCGCTGCGCTGGAGAACACGGCGATCTATTTCGGCGGTCTTTGGCAGGAATGGGAGGAGAGCATCCAGGGAGCCCGAGCCACCTCCCAACAATTGGTTTATTGGCAAGAGATTTCCGCTCGTCTTGGCGGAGAGGCGGAGGAATTGTAAAGGGCGTTTAAAGTTTTGTAACTTTTCTTTAATATATATCCTATTTTTTAATTACTCCCTATTGCAATATTCGACATAAAGCCCGAAAATAGAATAGGATTGTTAACTAAGCGTTAAGGGGGACATGACGTCGTTATGTGGGGAGCTCCTGAATCAAAAAGTCCTAAGACGATTTTGCTGCTGGGCAGCGGCGAATTAGGCAAGGAGGTTGTCATTGAGGCGCAGCGTCTCGGCGTGCGTACGATTGCCGTTGACCGCTATGCGCATGCACCGGCGATGGGAGTGGCTCATGAGTCATATGTCATGGATATGCTGGATGAGGAGGCGTTGAAATCGCTGATTCTTCGTACCAAGCCGGACTTGATTGTTCCGGAGGTCGAGGCGATTGCGACAAAGGCGCTGGTCCAGCTTGAGCAACAAGGATTTAAAGTCATTCCTACGGCAACTGCTGCGAGGTTGACGATGGATCGTGAAGGGATTCGCCGCTTGGCTTCGGAGGAGCTTGGCTTGCCAACGGCGGCTTATCGCTTCGCGAACAGCTTGGCGGAACTGAAGGATGCGGTGGCCGATATCGGCATGCCTTGCGTGATCAAGCCGCTGATGAGCTCCTCGGGGAAGGGACAGAGCGTTTGCCGCAGTCTCGCAGAGCTTGAGGATTGCTGGCAAATGGCGATGGAAGGTGCCCGGGCCAAGAATACACGGGTCATCGTCGAGGCGTTTGTCCCGTTCACCAGCGAGATTACACTATTGACCGTACGCTCGGTATCCGGTACGGTGTTTTGCCCACCGGTAGGTCACGTGCAGCGTGACGGGGATTACGTGGAATCATGGCAGCCGCATCTGATGAGTGAAGCGCAGCTTCGTGAGGCAGAGGACATTGCCCGCAAAATTACGGATGCTCTCGGCGGATATGGTCTGTTCGGCGTAGAGTTGTTCGTTACGGAGGAAGGCATCGTGTTCAGTGAAGTCTCTCCAAGGCCTCATGATACGGGCATGGTCACTATGGTGACGCAGGATTTATCAGAGTTCGCCTTGCATGTGCGGGCCATTCTGGGCTTGCCTGTGCCTTCGGTATCCTTGCTGACGCCTGGGGCTTCAGCAACATTGAAGAGCACTGAAGACCGGGAGGGCGAGGATTTTGAGATTGCCGGAATTGAGGAAGCGTTAAGTCTGCCGAGAACTCAGGTCAGAGTATTCGGCAAGCCGCTTTGCAAGCCGGGCCGGCGGATGGCCGTTGCCCTGAGTGCGGCGGAAGATGTGGAAACGGCACGTAGCCGCGCCAAGGAAGCGGCAAATTCATTAAAGGTGGTTTGGTCCAAGTGAGTACACAGGTGTTAGCTCCAGCGTTGATCATTCGTAAAGGATGCTGTGACGATGTTGCCCACATGCTTCCTTTGATGCGCCAGCTTCGTTATCCAACGACGTCCAGCGTATTGAAGGAGAGGCTAGCGATGCTGGAAGAGCAGCCGCTATTCGGGAATTTGGTAGCAGAACTGGACGGTGTTGTAGTAGGAGCGGCATTCCTCAAGCAGCATCAAACTCATGACATGAAGAAGCCGGTGACAAGAATTACGGCATTGATTGTAGATGAAGCGCATCGTGCTTCGGGCATTGGTAGACGACTGATTGAAGAAGCAGAACGGTGGGCGAGCAGTCGCGGGAGTTCTGAGTTGATTCTGTCTACTGCCGGAGATAATCATCATTTGGTGAAAGCTTTCTATGAGCATTGCGGCTTCCGCTGTGCTGGCTATCGGATGAACAAGCCGTTATCACAAGCTTAGACACTAATACACGCTGAATGTATCTTGGATATACCTGTATAGCTTCGCCTTTCCTGAGGGAGGGGTGAAGCTTTTTTGTCAGAGGAGGAGGGCGTATGAAAATAAGCAGGCTTTTTGAAATCGTCTACATTTTGCTCGATAAAAAGAGGGTTACCGCCAAGGAGTTAGCTAGCCATTTTGAAGTATCGGTCAGAACGATTTATCGAGATATTGATACGCTCAGCAGCTCGGGTATACCTATATATACGAATCAAGGCAAAGGCGGCGGCATTGCCCTGCTTGAGGATTTTGTCCTGAACAAATCTGTACTTTCCGAGCAAGAGCAGCAGCAGATTTTGATTGCTTTGCAGAATCTTTCCGCCACTCAATATCCTGATCTGGATGATATATTATCGCGTTTGAGCAGCCTTTTTCAACAAAAGAATAATCATTGGATTGAAGTGGATTTTTCTCCTTGGGGAAGTAATGAAGAGCATAAAGAAAAGTTTAGTCTGCTGAGATTAGCCATTACTGAATCTCGGGTGATTAAATTTGCTTATTTCAATGCTGCGGGCGTCAAGAGTGTACGTCATGGTGAGCCGGTGCAATTGGTATTCAAGCATAGAGCCTGGTACCTGATTGCTTATCAGCTTGAGAAAAAAGCCTACAGGACCTTCAAGGTAACTCGTATATATAACATTGAAATGACGAATGAGTTGTTTGAACCAAGATCAGAGCCACCAGCTCCTATAGACAGCGGATTTGCCGGCAGCTTGATCCCTATTGTATTGAGAGTGTCCCTTTTAGGAGCATTTAGGATATATGATGAATTCTACGAAAAAGACGTTGTGCAAAACGAAGATGGGTCTTTTACAGTTACAACGTCGTTCCCTGATGGCGAATGGCTTTATCACTACCTGCTCTCCTTTGGAGCTACTCTGCAACATATTGAGCCGCAAAGTGTTCGTGACACTCTTCTTAGTAAAATAAAGGCATTGGAAGATAACCTAACCAAGGGCTAAGCGATCATGATTGCTCCAGCTTGGTTAGGAACTGCTCTAATGAGTGGCTGATGTCAATATCCATACGCTCCGCAAGCACGATCACCCACCATATACATTCACTCAGTTTATGTTCCAGTTCCTCTACTTCATTGCCGGCAATGGGCCATCGCTGTTGCTGCGCCATTGTCAACCTTCCAACTCTCCCTGCGTCTGTCAGGAAGGCAAGTGCATCCTCCTCAATCGACCAGGGACTTGCATGATGTTTTTGCTCTAATTTGTGGTAACTTTCTCTTATCCTTTTTGACCGTTCAATAATATCCTCAAAGCTTATTCCTCGTTCTTGCATCTTGATCAACCTTTCTGTTGGATTAACCTCTCTCATCTTACAACCCAATACTAGACGACAGTATGTCATGTTATGAATGAAGGGATTTGTCAGTTTCGAGTCACTAAATATGACATAAATAAGGAGTTATCGAAAAAATATCGTTTGTTCACAAAATGTAAAGGTAGGAAAATATAGTATTTGGTAGTTTGGGCAGTAAGGTTATTCTCAAATGTCATGATTACTGACATACACAATACATCCGAGAGACAGATGAGGAACATGTGGCAGGGCGCAAGCACGAACTGGCTGAACGTCAGTAAGGACGGCGCAACTATTAATGAAGGGGATGACGTTTCTATGAAAGTCAAAAAATTACTGGCATCACTCACAATCTCTTGCTTATTCATCGGGTTGCTCTCGGCGTGTAATTCCTCCACTACGGGAGGAGGCGCATCGTCAGGTTCGGGAGACGGGAATCTAACGGTCATCAAGATTGCCTCGCAATCACCATTGTCCGGGGGCTCTGCGATTCAAGGGGAATCGATCAAGCTTGGCGGCCAGATGGCACTTGAGGAGCGGCAGGATGAATTTAAGGAACTCGGGTTCGATTTGCAATTTGTACCTTATGATGATCAAGGGGATCAGAAGAAAGGGGTAGCCAATTCTGAGTTGATTGGTGCCGATCAGGCAGTTCTTGCTGTGCTGGGCCATCTGAATTCGGGCGTATCTATCCCAAGTTCGGTCGTGTATGAAAAATACAATATCCCGATGGTATCTCCGGCAAGTACGGCAACGGACTTTACGGACCGTAAGCTCAAGATTGCTAACCGGATTGTAGCTCGTGACGACTTCCAGGGACCTGCGGGCGCTGAATATGCGGTCAATACGGTAGGAGCTAGCAACATTTTTGTTATTCAGGACAAAACGGCTTATGGACAAGGGCTGGCTGAGGCCTTCAGAAGCGCCGCCGAAGAGCTTGGCGCCACGATCTCGGGATATGAAGGGATTACGATTGGGGAGAAGGATTTCAACGGTGTATTGAACCAGGTACTTAGTAAGAAACCGGACTTCATCTTCTTTGGCGGAATGTATGCTGAAGCGGGCTTAATCGTCAAGCAGGCTCGGGAGAAAGGAATAAAAGTACCTATTATGGGCGGGGATGCTCTGGATTCCTCGGGGATGATAGACATTGCAGGAGACAAGGTGCTGGATGTAGCTTACAGCTCTGTATCTACAGATATTACAAAATCGAATCAGGCATGGGCAGATAAGTATAAGGAGAAATTTGGTAAAACAGTGGAGAACTATTCTGCTTATGGCTATGATTCTATGAATATTATTCTGGATGGCGTGAAGAAAGCGATTGAAGAGGGGGAGGGGAAATTACCTTCTCGTGAAATGGTTCGCGATACAATTCGGGCGACGAGTGATTTTGACGGTATTGCTACCAAAGTCAGCTTCGATGATAAGGGCGACAATGAATTTGCCAAAGTGTTCATCTACAAATTTCAAACGGCAACTTACCCCGGCACCTTAGTGTCGGAAATTGAACAGCCCAAATAATCACAGCAGCGGATTTTAAAGTAGAAGGGGTACGGACTTTATGGATATCATCCTGCAAACACTCCCCCAGGTTTTGGTGGACGGCTTGACGCTGGGCGCTGTCTATGCCGTCGTAGCTATCGGTTATACGATGGTGTATGGCATTCTTGAATTTATCAACTTTGCACATGGGGAAATCTTCATGACGGGTGCTTTCGTAGGGACGGCTGTGCTGCTGACCATGAGCTCGGCAGGCGTGCTTGGCGGACTACCAAATGGGGTAGCTTACTTTCTCATATTGGTCACGGCGATGCTGTTCACGGGTGTGCTTGGTATTGGAATCGAGCGGGTGGCTTATCGGCCACTCCGCAAGGCTCCAAAGCTGATTTCGTTAATTTCTGCTATTGGGGTCTCCTTCTTGCTTCAGGATATCGTGCGTTTTATTGCGGATATTCGCACAGGGAACTTTGTCGTTACCGGCATTTCGTTATACGGGGGTAACGTGAAGCTCGGAATCTCTTCGTGGTGGGGTGGATTTGACGACGCCTTCCTGAAGACGAATACGATCATTGTTGTAGTGGTGGCAGTAGCGCTTATGATCGGCCTTGATTTCTTTGTCAATAAGACGAAGTGGGGCACAGCGATGCGGGCAGTGGCCCAAGATCGGGAAACGGCTTCCTTGATGTCGATCAACGTGAACAAAATGATAGCTTTAACCTTCTTTATCGGTTCTGCCTTGGGGGGCGGAACCGGGGTGTTATTCGCTCAGCAGTACGGAACAATTGATCCTTATATCGGCTTCATTTTAGGGATGAAGGCCTTTACCGCAGCGGTGCTTGGGGGTATCGGGAATATCCGCGGGGCTATGTTTGGTGGCTTGTTCATCGGTGTACTGGAAATGTTCTCTTCAGCGAATTTGTCTATTATTACGGGAGGCGTGCTCGGTGGAGAATATAAAGATGTGGTGGCATTTCTGATACTAATCGCGGTATTGATCTTCAAGCCGGAAGGTTTATTCGGCAAGGCCGTGAAAGAGAAAGTGTAGGTGGGTGCCTTGAATCAATTTACGCAATGGATACAACGCCGTCAAGGTGCACAGGCTTCCTTATTCGCGTTATTCGTGCTCGTTACTGCGGCTGGTGTTTATTTCTCAGATAAATCGGTGCTTTCTTTCCTGTTGCTGCTGGGCTCATTGCTCTTATTGCACTATACGACGTTCCCGGCCAGAATCAAGTGGTCCGTCGGTGCCCTGTTGCTGCTAATCATTATTCCGTTTGCGACCTCAGGGGGGCCCGCACACCAGTCGTATATGGAGGTAGCTACACAGTGCGGTATTTATATTGCTATGGCATTAGGACTTAATATCGTTGTTGGCTTTGCCGGACTGCTGGATCTTGGATTTGTAGCGTTTTTCGCAGTTGGAGCTTACACCTATGCTATCTTTGCTACACCGCAAGCAAATCAATTTATTGCCGGAGATCTGTTTCCGTTATCAGGTGGGGCATTCTGGATTTTCCTCCTGCTGGGTGGATTTATGGCGGCTTTGTTTGGGCTTCTGCTGGGGCTTCCCGTATTGCGCGTCAAGGGCGACTATCTGGCAATCGTCACCCTTGGCTTCGGGGAGATTATTCGGATTATATTCAACAATTTGGATCGGCCGGTGAACATTACAGGTGGGGCGATGGGGTTATCTTCGATTCAGGCACCCAATTTGTTTGGCTTTCAGTTTGCTTTTCCCAATCAATATTATTTTATAGTTATCGGTATTTTGGCGATTGTTATATTTAGTGTTCGGCGGTTGGAGCATTCCCGGCTGGGCAGAGCGTGGAAGGCAATTCGGGAGAATGAGATCGCCGCTCAGTCCATGGGCATCCCGCTTATTCGTACCAAGCTATCAGCCTTTGCGATCGGTGCTTCCTTCTCTGGCGTGATGGGTGTCGTGTTTGCAGCCAAGCAAACATTCATTGACCCAACGAGCTTTACGCTACTGGAGTCCATTACTATCTTGGTCATGGTGCTGCTGGGCGGCATGGGGAGTGTACCTGGCGTCATACTTGGGGCTGCGCTGATTACAATCCTGAATCTGCAGGTGCTTACCGAGGTGACGAACTGGTTGAATCAACTGACCCTGCAAGGGGTCATTCATATTCCCAATTCACTGTCCCCGTCGAAAATGCAGCGTTTGATCTTTGGATTGGTGCTGGTTCTAATCGCTATATTCAGGCCCAACGGGCTGATAGCCGCCAAGAATAAGCAGGTGGATCCCGCACGGCTGAAGGCTGCGAATGATTTGTCCGGGACACTGGCGGCTCATCCCCCGGCGAAGACGCAAAGCGGAGGTGCGGCGAAATGACAATTCTGAAGGTCAGTGGGCTAGTCAAGCGCTTTGGCGGCTTGACCGCGGTGGGGGGCGTGGATTTTTCCTTTCCACGTGGGAAGATATCGGCGGTTATTGGGCCCAACGGAGCGGGAAAGACGACTTTTTTTAACATGATTACAGGCATCTATACGCCAGATGAGGGACTAATCAAAATGGACGGGAACTCGATTGTTGGCGTTAAGCCACATCAGATTACCGGACGCGGAATTGCCCGGACCTTCCAGAATATCCGCTTGTTCAGCAGTATGACGGTGCTAGAGAATGTGATGGTTGGCATGCATATCCATTTGAAATCCGGAATTTTGGGCACTTTATTGTCTTTGCCAGCGTTCCGTCATGAGGAGGATGAGGTGCACCGGCAGGCCTACCATTTGCTAGAGTTTGTAGGTCTGGAAGATTTGCTGAACGAGCAGGCGGCCAATCTCCCTTATGGCGCGCAACGGAGGCTGGAAATCGCCAGGGCGCTGGCGGCAAGACCGAAGGTTCTGCTGCTGGATGAACCCGCAGCGGGGATGAATCCACGAGAGACGGTGGAGTTGATTGAGCTCATACGAAGAATTCAGGAAGAGACCGGGATGACGGTGATCCTGATCGAGCATGATATGAAGCTGGTCATGGAGCTCTCCGAACGGATTCTGGTGCTCGATTACGGAGTGAAGATCGCTGAGGGTGAGCCGCATGAGATACGCTCACATCCCAAGGTAATTGAAGCTTACCTGGGTACGAGTGCAGTTGAAGAGTCGGCGGTGAAGGAGGGAGGGATATCATGAGCTTGCTGGAATTACGAGAGGTCCACGCTTACTACGGAGCGATCGAGGCGTTAAAGGGTGTGTCGCTAACGGTCAATGAGGGGGAGATCGTATCGCTTATCGGGTCAAATGGGGCGGGGAAGTCGACGACGCTTAAGGCGATTTGTGGCCAGGTGAGCACCCGTGGCAAAGTTTGGTTTGGCGGGACAGATATGACCACGTTATCACCGCACCGGGCGGCGTTGGAGGGGATTGCCCATGTACCTGAAGGTCGCCGTATCTTCCCCAGACTCACGGTCAAGGAGAACCTGGAGATGGGGGCTTTCTCCGTCAAAGACAAGAAGCTGATCAGGCGACGCATGGACACGGTCTTTGATCACTTTCCGCGGTTGAAGGAACGCTTGACGCAAATGGGAGGAACGATGAGCGGCGGGGAACAGCAAATGCTGGCCATCGGTCGGGCCATGATGCTGGGCCCGAAAATTCTGCTTCTGGATGAGCCGTCTATGGGGCTGGCGCCTATTATCGTGGAGCAGATATTTGCCATCATCGGGCAGTTGAATCGGGAAGGCATGACCGTGCTGCTTGTAGAGCAAAATGCGTATCAGGCGTTGCAGATCGCTCACCGGGGTTATGTCATGCAGACCGGGGAGATCATCATGGAGGATGAAGCTGCGGTATTACTTGCCAACGAAGAAGTGAAAGAAGCCTATCTGGCTTGACCAGATGGGCTTTTCTCATGTTTAGGGGAAGTGACTAATTAGCCGCAAACAGGTGGTTCGGTTCAAATACCGATTGCGAAAGCTGTGAATAACGGTGCATCTTGCGATAGACTTCCAGTGAGCCGCTGTATTCCAGCTTAAGAGAAGTACAGGTGGAGAAGTCGGCGGGGGTGGTAAGTCCGGCTGATTTGTTCAGCAGCTTGACTCCGCCTTCCTGAAATACCTGGCTGACGAATTGAGAACAAAAATAAGACCGATCTCCCCCCATCTCCATGTTAAGGATAATGCCGAGAATACCCAGAAAATTATAATTATACAGCTCTCCATGGGCTTCAATCTGCTGCACAAAACTCCGCATATGAAGATAAGTGTCCGCGCTGACAGTCCGGCTGTACACCGCACAACTGGCCTTTTCAAATACCCCGCAGCGTACGTCCTCCTTGACGAAACCACCGTAAATCGGTATCAGCGGGTGCTTGCGTCCAAAGCTATACACCTCGCGAAGCTCGTGATCAAAGGAAATCGAGGCATGATTAAAGGGAGCTTTCGTGTATAAGCCAATCATTTTGGCTACAATCGTATTCGGATTGCTTAGCAATATGTAGATCTTCATTGTATTGTTCATGATTCAACCACCGTTATATATGATAATAACTGTTATACCTATGCGTCTTGCGATATGAATATCGTACTAGTTTTTAACTGATTCAAAAACGGACCGAAGACGGAATTTATACTGGACTAAGGTCTTGTACACGCTGCGGCGACATAACAGGAATTTGTATCATGAAGGAAGATGAAAATCCGTCTTTTTCCAATTTTTTTATCGAGCCTTTGTCCTGGAAATATGTTAAAATGTGACAAGAAACGAGAAGTGGGGGAAATCAGCCGAGGAGGAGCAAGCATCATGAAACAATGGGGCAAAAAAATTGGGCTGGCCGGCTTATTATTGTCCGTTCTGGCCGTATCAACTATTATAACAGACGGGGGCGGCTGGGGTGCGGAAGCAGCCCATGCAGCAACGCAAACTAAGGCTGAAACTAATAAATCGAAAGCTCTGGCGATAGCATACGCGCAAATTCAGACGCAAAATGCGTCTAGAGTAGTCGCGCTTATAAATAAAGAGCGGATGGCCGTTGGCCTGAAGCCGCTTATGGTTCATACTAACTTAACAAAAATGGCCAAAACCAAGGCGATTGATATGTATAATAATCGTTACTTCAGCCATACCTCACCGAAGTACGGGTCTCCTTTCGAAATGATGGATTCCTTTGGTATTACGTATAAATATGCTGGTGAGAATCTGGGCAAGGGACAACGCTCCGCCGAAGAGGTGGTCAAGGACTGGATGAATAGTCCCGACCATCAGGAGAATATCCTGAATCCGGATTTCAAGCTTATTGGTGTCGGTTATTACAACGGTCATTGGGTTCAGGAATTTATCGGGAAATAAATAACTTAAATTTGAAACCTCCTGACGGTTGCAGCGTAAACATAAACATAATCTGAATTTCTATACCGGGAGGAATAAAACAATGTCTATATTCAAAAGATTACGTGATTTGACCATGTCCAATATTAATGCCTTGATCGACAAAGCTGAAGATCCTATTAAATTGACGGATCAATATATTCGGGACATGCAGGAGGATTTGGAGGACGCCGAGAAAGCGGTAGCCGCGCAAATTGCCATTGAGAAGAGATTCAAAGGTCTGTATGAAGAACAGGAAGCCTTGGTCGAACGTCGCACGCAGCAGGCTCATCAAGCGGCCCAAGCTCAGAACGTCGAACTGGCTCGTCGGGCCTTGGAAGAGAAGAAAGCAGCGGAAGCCAAGATGGCTGAATACAAAGCCAGCTATGATCAAAATAAAGCATCCGCAGACAATCTTCGTCTGAAGCTCGATGAAATGCGCAAGCAACTGACCGAGATGAAAAATAAGCGCGAAACGTTGGTAGCTCGTTATAATGCGGCCAAAGCGCAAAATGAAATCAACAAGGCAATGAACGGATTTGGTTCCGATTCGGCAGCAGGTGGCATGAAGCGCATGGAAGAGAAAATGCTGCAAATGGAAGCTCAGGCGGAAGCCAGCAATGAAGTGAGCTCCAAGGGTAGATCTCTGGATGATGAATTTGAAACCTTAAGCAAGGATGCTGCGGTAGAAGCCGAGTTGGCCGAATTGATGAAGCAATATGAGGACAAAAAATAAGGGACCTATGGCGAAGTGAGGCTTGACCGGATATGAGCGTGTTGAAGAGAATAAGCAATCTGTTCGCGAAGCCAACTCCACCAGTTGCGGAGAAGAGCATGCTGGACCTGGGCCCGGGGGACATCTGCGAGGTGTCCCTTGTCTCTTATGAGGTGACCGGAAGGGTAGGTAACCGCGGGCGCAATGCGGTGGTGCTAACCTTGCAAGACGGTAGCCATATCAGCTACCTGCTTATAGAGGAACGAGAGTCCTTGCAGTATCAGTTGTATCACCCGATTGACGGGCGGCTTGATGATCCTAGTCAGGTGCCTGCGCAAATGGAGCTGGATGGAACGCAATATTACCTGGAAGAAGAATATGGCGGCCATGTTGCGGTGGTAGGCAAGACACCTTTTATGCAAGGTGGGGAGCAGCATGTCTGGCAATACCAGTCCGACGATGGACATTTGATGCGTATTGAGTGGCAGCATGGGCGTTTTATGCTCTATGAGGGCGCAAAGATCATTCCGGCGGATGTTAAGGTGATTCGTGGCAACTAATAGCGGATAGACAAAAGCGCGGGAAACGGGACGGCAGGTCTCGTTTCTCGCGCTTCTTCATGCTGCGGATGTGCTATGGATCTAAAAAACCTCCTCACGCTACAAAAGAGCCGAGGAGATTCGGTATATGGGTTATGTAGGGGTCGAACCTACGACCTGCCGATTAAGAGTCGGCTGCTCTACCAGCTAAGCTAATAACCCATAATTGTTAATGTTCTTTTTTGGGAACAGGAATTATTATATCTCGGCTGATTTTAAAAAGCTAGTCTTTTTTTTGAGAAATTTGCATCTGGAAACGAGAAGTTTTATGTTATTTACATAAGTTGGAGAGTTTATTTAAATATGATGACGAAACAGGGGGAAGATTGACATGAAGTCGGCATCCCGGATATGGAGGTTGGCGGGGACTGTATCCGCCCTGTCTACCCTGTTATTGTTAGGTGGGTTTATTTATGCAGTCACTGATATCATCAGTCCCTCGGCAGCCAAAGGAAGCTTGAACATTCCTTCGGCATTAGAGGAGCATGAAGCCCAGGCGGGAGCCTGGGATATAACGGTGATTGGAGATTCGCTAGCTAAAGGTACCGGTGACGATACAGGTAAGGGATTTGCGCGCCGCAGCGTGGAGTTGATTCAGGAGCAAGGCCATGAGTCCAAGCTGATTAATAACCTGGGTATTAATGGGCTGGATACAGAGAGGCTGCTACCCATGCTGGATGATCCTGGCGTGAGACATGCGCTTCAGCAGGCAGGAATCATCGTCTTGTCGATTGGAGGCAACGATCTGTTTGATGGTACGGAGCGCATGGCATCGGGTGAACATATGCCTACCGCGGAAGAGATTGAGGAAGCGGTCTCTATCCATTCGAAGCACTTTCGCCAGATTGTGGCGGAGTTGAAGGAGATTAACACGCAAGCTTTGCTGGTGTATGTCGGGTTGTATAATCCGTTTAGCGATTTGGAGGGAATCAAGGAGACGGGGAATGATGCCGTAGCCCGCTGGAATCGGATGGCGCAAGAGACTTTAAACGAATATGAAGGTACACTCATTGTGCCTACCTATGATTTATTTACACTAGGCCCGGCACGTTATTTGGCCAGTGATCATTTTCACCCTAACGCAGACGGATACCAAGCTATTGCCCAGCGGATGGTTCAGGGCTTGGCCCGTGAATAGAGCAGATGAATCAACAGATCAGACAGTCAGACAGGACAAGGAGGGAGATTGCAGTGCCGGAGACAACCCCCGTGCTGGTAGTTCAGGGTTTGAAGAAGAAAATCGGCCGCAAGTGGATTGTACATAAGGTTGACTTTATAGTAAATGCGGGCGAGATCTTTGGATTTCTGGGACCCAACGGTGCCGGGAAAACAACGACAATCCGTATGCTTGTTAATTTGGTGCGCCCGACGGCGGGCAAGGTAGTTATTTGCGGTCATGATATCCGGCAGGAGCCGGAGCAAGCCTTAAGCTGCGTAGGTTCGATTGTAGAGAACCCGGAGGTATATCCTTACTTGACGGGACGGGAGAACCTGGAGCATTTCGCCCGCATGACGCCGGGCATTCCGGACGGACGGATTGCCGAGGTAGTGCGTACGGTAGGGCTGGAAGGGCGGATTGACGATAAGGTCAAGACTTACTCCCTCGGTATGCGGCAGCGTCTTGGTATTGCCCAAGCGTTGCTTGGCCGCCCGAAGCTGCTGATTCTGGATGAGCCAACCAATGGGCTTGATCCCAAAGGCATTAAGGAGATGCGCAGCTTTATTCGGCGTTTGGCGGAGGAGGGCATGGCGGTATTTGTGTCCAGTCATTTACTAAGCGAAATTCAATTGCTCTGTGACCGCGTAGCCATCATTGGTCGTGGACGGCTTCTCACCGTGGGTGGCGTTCAGGAATTAATGGCAGGCAGTTCAAACGTTGTGGTGTGGGAATTGGAGCCGCGAGACCGTGGTGAAGCACTGCTTCGGTCTGTGCCGGAGGTGCGTATTGTAGATGAAGTGGACCGGCTGCTCGACGATTCTGTCGTGGCGGGTATTCGCGGTGAAGCCCTCGTGACCCAGATGCCCTTCGAGCAGGTGGGGGAGCTTATCCCTCGTCTGGTGCAGGAGGGTGTCCGGGTGGGAGCGGTTCAGAAGGTAAATCCGACGCTGGAGCAACTGTTCCTGGAGATGACGGAAGGTGAGAGCATTGAATAACATTCTTCCTTTAGTAAAAAATGAAACGATCAAGATGATTAAGAAGAAGCGATTCTATGTCATTTTGCTGGTGCTGATCGTGCTTGTGCCAATGTTTACCTATGCCCAGCTTCGGCAGGCGGAGGACAAGCGGGAGAAATTCGGTACCGACTGGCGGCGCGAGGTCCAGCAGGCTATTACAGATAATCAGAATTCGCTGGGTAGTGACCGGGTACCAGAGGAATGGAAGAAGTATCGCCGGATCTATATTCAACAGATGAAATACTATCTGGAGCATGATGTCAATCCACGTGAACCTGGTGGAGTTTCGTTTACCCGGGAATTTTTGGACAATGCGGCGACTTTGTTTATCCCGTTGCTGATTATGGGGATAGCTTCGGATATCGTGTCCTCGGAGCGAACGAGTGGAACGATCAAGATGTTATTGACCCGGCCGATCAGGCGATGGAAGGTTCTGCTCAGCAAGCTGATTACACTACAGATGTTCGTCTCACTGACCATCATCGCAACCTGTGTGATCTGCTACCTGATCTCCGGCTTGTTCTTCGGTTACAGTGGGCTCAGCTTGCCGGTGTTCACCGGGTTCCAACTGCAAGGAGCCGAGGTTGATATTTCGGGAGTCCACGCGGTGCCCCAATGGCTGTATATCATTATGCAGGCCGGGTTGATCTGGTTTGTTAGCGTGGTTGTGGCTTGTCTGGCATTCATGGTCTCTGTGCTTGTGCGGAGCACCTCGGCCAGCATCGTCATTATGATGGCGGCGTTAATTGCAGGTAATATCCTGACAAATATGGCGGCTTCGTGGACGAGTGCCAAATATTTATTTATGGTCAATCTCGGGCTTACGCACTATCTGGCGGGAACTCCGGCCCCGATCGAGGGCATGACGCTGGGATTTTCACTGATTGTACTGACGGTATGGGGGGGGTGTTCACTACTCGTTTCATTCCTTGTCTTTACGAAACAAGACATCTTGAATTAAAATGGACAAAGGCACCAAAACATCTGTTTGCATTTTTTTGATTGTGATTTACCAAAAGACTACATAAAAGAGGTAAAAGGGGGAGCATGAATGGCCGAACAAATCGATTTGTTCGAGGACGTACCCGGCACACGTTCCGGCAGCTCGTCTTCGGGTTACGACGCGGACGACATTCAAGTGCTCGAAGGGCTTGTCGCGGTACGCAAGCGGCCAGGGATGTACATTGGCAGTACGAGCTCGTCGGGACTACATCATCTGGTATGGGAGATCGTGGATAATGCTGTCGACGAGCACTTGGCAAGATACTGCTCCAAAATCGACATCTCGCTCAATAAGGACGGATCGGTCACCGTGATCGACAACGGCCGGGGGATTCCAACGGGGATGCATAAGACGGGCATCCCGACGCCTCAGGTGGTTTATACGATATTGCATGCCGGCGGCAAGTTTGGCGGATCGGGTTATAAGAAATCCGGCGGTCTGCATGGCGTAGGCGCTTCGGTAACCAACGCCTTGTCTGAATGGCTCGAAGTTCAAATCTATCGGGACGGCAAGATCCACCGGATGCGCTTCGAATATTGGGTTGACGATCAGGGCCGTGAGCATGTGGGGGAACCGGTGACGGGACTTGAAGTCATCGGCAATACTAACCGAACGGGCACCAAGGTGACTTTCAAGCCGGATGCTCGCGTGTTCACCAGTGGAATTGGACTTAATTATGATACACTCGCGGAACGTTTACAGGAGATTGCTTTTCTGAATTCGGGCCTGAAGGTGACCTTGAAGGATGAGCGCTCCGACCGTTCTGACGAGTTTTTTTACGAGGGCGGAGCCAGCCAGTTCGTCGAGTTCCTGAACGACGGCAAGGACGTGCTGCACGAGGTCGTACATTTCTACGCCGAGCGGGAGGATATCGAAGTCGAAGTAGCGCTCCAATATAATGCGGGTTACACGGAGACGCTCGCCTCTTTCGTTAACTCTATTCCGACACGGGGTGGGGGGACACACGAGACGGGCTTCAAGACGGCTTACACTAGAGCCATGAACGATTATGCCCGTAAGAACAGCATGATCAAGGAAAAGGACAAGAACCTGGAAGGTAATGACTTGCGCGAAGGAATGATGGCGGTCATCAGCGTGAAGATGTCTGAGGTGGAATTCGTCGGCCAGACCAAGGATCAACTCGGCAGCGCCTCGGCACGTAGTGCAGTGGAATCGGTTGTCGGGGAGAAGATGGCGATCTTCCTTGAGGAGAATCCGCAGGTGGCGCAGACGCTGATCAAGAAAGCGGTACAAGCTTCCAAGGCTCGTGAAGCAGCTCGTAAAGCCCGCGATGAAATGCGTACCGGGAAGAAGCGGAGCGAGAGTTCCAATCTTGGCGGCAAGCTGACGCCAGCACAATCGAAGGATTATACGCGTACCGAGTTGTTCATCGTCGAAGGGGATTCGGCGGGAGGCTCGGCCAAGCAAGGACGGGATTCCAAGATTCAAGCGATCCTGCCCCTCAAGGGCAAGCCGATGAATCCGGAGAAGGCCAAACTGGCTGACATCCTGAAGAATGATGAGTATCGGGCAATTATTGCTGCTATTGGTGCGGGCATTGGGCCAGAATTCGCAGTGGAGGACAGCAGTTACTCCAAAATTATCATCATGACCGATGCGGACACAGACGGAGCGCATATTCAGGTGCTGCTATTAACGTTCTTCTATCGTTATATGAAGCCGTTAATTGACGCCGGGAAGGTATATATCGCCCAGCCGCCTCTGTACAAGATTGGCCGCCGTTCCGGCAAGCTGGAGACTGTGCGGTATGCCTGGACAGATGAGCAGTTGCAGAACTATCTGAAGGAGTTTGGCAAGAACTTTGAGCTTCAGCGCTACAAGGGGCTCGGAGAGATGAATCCCGAGCAGTTGTGGGAGACGACGATGAACCCGGAGACACGGACGATGTTGCAGGTACAGATCGAAGATGCCGCCAAGGCTGAACGCCGTGTGTCTACGCTGATGGGAGATAAGGTTGATCCGCGCAAGCGCTGGATTGTGGAGAACGTGGATTTCACGGAGTTTGAGGAATAGAAGGTGAATTGATGTGAGCATGCTGGAAAACTTTTTGCCGGCGTTTCTGGAAGAGGTGGTCGGTGACCGCTTCGGCCGGTATTCCAAGTATATTATTCAGGACCGGGCCATTCCCGATGTACGTGACGGGCTAAAGCCGGTGCAACGGCGGATTCTATATGCCATGTACGACTCCGGCAATACGCCGGACAAGCCATACCGCAAATCGGCCAAGACCGTAGGGGACGTCATGGGGAACTACCATCCCCATGGTGACTCCTCCATCTATGAGGGCATGGTCCGCATGGCACAGCCATGGAAGATGGGGCATGTGCTGGTCGATGGTCATGGCAACTGGGGCTCGCAGGATGATGACCCGGCTGCTGCTATGCGTTATACGGAAGCACGGTTGTCACCTATTGCGATGGAACTGTTGCGCGATATCGAGAAGCGAACTGTTCCGTTCAAGGACAATTTCGATAACACGGCGAAGGAGCCGGTAGTATTGCCGTCGCGTTATCCCAATCTGCTAGTGAACGGGGTCAGCGGAATCTCGGCCGGCTTTGCGACGGAAATTCCGCCGCATAACCTGCGTGAGGTCATCGATGCCTGTATTGCGTTGATGGAGAAGCCGGAGATGACACTTCAGGAGATCCGACTGTTCATCAAAGGACCGGATTTCCCGACCGGAGGCATCATCATGGGCGAGGAAGGCATCCAGGAGGCTTACTCTACCGGGAAAGGGCGCATCTATGTACGCTCCAAGACGGAGATTGAGACGCTTCGCGGAGGCAAGCAGCAGATTGTCGTCACGGAGATCCCGTTCCAGGTGGTGAAATCCCGGCTGGTGACGGCCATGGAAAACATTCGTCTGGAGAAAAAGGTGGACGGCATTGCCGAGGTTCGGGATGAGAGCGGACGGAATGGACTACGTATTGTCGTTGAGCTCAAGAAGGATGCGGATGCCCAAGGAATTTTGGCTTACTTACTAAAGAAGACCGATCTTCAGGTGACGTACAATTTCAACATGGTGGCTATCGTGAACAAGGCACCGCGCCAGCTTGGTCTCAAGCCTATGCTGGATGCCTACATTGCTCACCAGCGGGAAATCGTCACCTTCCGGACGCAATATGAGCTGGAGAAGCTGGAGGATCGGGCTCATGTCCTGGAAGGGCTGGTCAAGGCCCTCAATATTCTGGATGAAGTCATTGATGCCATCAAAGCCTCCAAGAACCGTCAGGATGCGCAGAATAATCTGCAATGGATGTTTGGCTTCACCGAGCGGCAGGCCGATGCCATCTTGACGTTGCAGTTATACCGTTTGACCAACTTGGAAATTGTGACTCTGCAAAAAGAGCTGGATGAAATCCAGAAGAAAATCACAGTTCTGCGCGGCATTTTGGAGAGTGACAAGAAGTTGATCGCTCTGATTAAGAAAGAGCTGCTGGAAATCCGTGAGAAATACGGGATTGACCGCCGTTCGCTGATTCAGGACGAAGTAGAAGAACTTAAGGTCAATCTGGAAGTGCTGGTTGCTCAGGAGGATGTGCTGGTTACGATTTCCCGTGAGGGGTACATCAAGCGCACAGGGATGTTGTCCTTCACCCGCTCCGGTGGGGAACGGGACGGCTCGGGAGTGAAGGAAGGCGACTACATCAAGCATTTGTTTGAAGTGGATACGTTGCAGAATTTGCTCATTTTCACCCAGCGTGGACAGTATTTCCTCTTGCCGGTGCATCAAATTCCGGAGTTCAAGTGGAAGGATAACGGCACGGCTATCGTTAACGTCATCCCGCTTGCCAAGGAAGACCGTATCGTCAGCATCATTGCCCTCAAGAGCTTCGAGGAAGCGCAAAGTCTGGTCTTCGTGACGAAGCGTGGACAGGTTAAGCGCACGGAACTGAAGGAGTACGAGACCAAGCGCACCGGAGCCGTAGCAGCTTGCAAGGTGGGGGCGGAAGATGAAGTGCTTAGCGTATCTTCTAGTGAGAACAAGCAGGACATTTTGCTGTTGACCAAGCAGGGGATGACGATTCGTTTTGCGGAGAATGAGGTCAATCCGATGGGCCGGGTATCCGCCGGGGTACGTGGTATTAACCTGAAGGATGAGGATGAGGTCGTGTCCGCCTTGTGGGTCGAGGGCGAGGAGGGCGAAATTCTCGTGCTGTCCGATCTCGGCTACGGCAAACGCAGCTTGCTGCTGGATTATACGTTGCAGAGCCGTGGAGGCAAGGGACTTCAGACGTTTGAATTCAAGGAAGGCAAGCGAGTGAAGCCGAATGGCAGCCGCTTGGTTGGCGGAATTCATTGCAAGGAGCCTATCACACTTGAGGTCGTGACCCGTGAAGGGTACACCCATAACTTCAGTACCGAATCAGCACCGCTGGCTGAGCGGAAATCCATTGGCAAGGTGCTGGTGCCTGTAGACAAAAACGATGAGATCGTCGACCTCATCGTCAAAGAATAGCCTGATTAAAGTTAGAGGATGTCCCGAAAATCATCGTAGATGACCAAGGGATATCCTCTTCATTTTGTCCAACAAAAAGAAACAGATCGTATATATTGACAAAGCTAAAAACTTCATCTATAATAACAATTAACAAAATGTTAAATGTTAAAAGTTTTTGGTGGAAAGGATGTTACCCACGTGTCCAATGAACAGGCATTGCAGCAATATGATGTAAAAAAGTATAGAACACCAGACGGTTATACTTCAGATATTGCGGTATTTACCATTGTGTCATCACATCAGGAATTTAAGCCTCCGGTGATGGATCTGAAGTTGATGCTCATTCAGCGTAGTATGACGGATAGTGAAGGTAGACCCAATATGGAAGCAGGAAAATGGGCTTTGCCAGGGGGATTTGTTAACCCTGATGAAACGGCATATGAATCTGCTAGGCGTGAGTTGATGGAGGAGACTGGGGTTAAGGATATTCACCTCAAGCATTATGGGGTATATGACACTCCGGGACGTGACCCAAGAGGTTGGATCATTTCCAACGCACATTATGCGATTGTGCCAGAACATCAGCTACAGGAGCGTAAGGCCAATGATGATGCCATTGAAGTCGAAT
The DNA here is from genome assembly GCF_056836745.1 of Paenibacillus sp. 1SOY10. Classification (NCBI taxonomy): domain Bacteria; kingdom Bacillati; phylum Bacillota; class Bacilli; order Caryophanales; family Paenibacillaceae; genus Paenibacillus; species Paenibacillus sp. 1SOY10. The sequence continues at coordinate 911,022 of NZ_JBXENK010000002.1, forward strand.
TGTTCTCGGTTAAAGATGTGCTACAGCTAGACCTTGCTTTTGATCATAGAATTATCATTGAAGACGCCATTTCAGTAATTACACGTGAGCTACTAGAGACAACGGTAGCACAATCTTTTCTACCAGAACAATTTACGTATTCGGAATTGCAGGCGGTACTGCTTACGGTGAGTGACGATTCAGCCATTACTCTGGATGCAGCGTTTGCGAGAAAAATTAAATCCTTACCTTTCATTGAAGAGGTTAAAGGAGAGAAAACAACAAGAACCTCTAAGAAGCCAACACAACTGTATCGGTTTGTGGATGTACCGGTCAACCACTCGATTTATCATAACAAACGGTAGTAAAATCAATTTTATATAAACAGGGTTGAGGAGGAAGCATTATGAATACAAACATGGAGAACAACACGGGGAAAAGGCACGGTTTGATCAATATCGATTATACGAATGACTTTGTAGCTACGGATGGGGCGTTAACTTGTGGAGAGCCGGGGCAAGCGATTGAAAATACGATTGTAGCCGTTACTAGGCAGTTCATCGAACGTGGGGATTATGTTGTATTTGCCATTGATTTGCATAAGCAGGGGGATGAATTGCATCCGGAAACTAAGCTATTTCCTCCTCACAACCTTGCAGGTACAAGTGGACGTCATTTATATGGTGAACTACAGACCGTGTACGATGGTAATCGTGATAACGAAAATGTATATTGGATGGATAAGACGAGATACAGTGCGTTTGCAGGGACGGATTTAGAGTTAAGACTACGTGAACGTAAAATTGAAGTATTGCATTTAGTGGGGGTGTGTAGTGATATTTGTGTATTGCATACCGCTGTAGATGCTTATAATAAAGGCTTTGAGATTGTAATTCATGAAGGAGCGATTGCAAGCTTTGACGCAGAGGGCCACGCCTGGGCATTACGTCATTTCAAAGGTTCATTAGGTGCCGAGATAAGATAAGTTATTCCTCAACACGATGATTACCAACACGACAAGATGAAGAAGGAGCAACCCGAGATGAATATGACAGAAGTTAAACTGCCACAAAGTCCTTATACCGACGATAGCTTGGCACTTCATACGGATCGTTATCAGATTAACATGGTGGAAGCTTATTTTAGAGACGGAATTCATAATCGTAAGGCGATATTTGAAGTGTATTTTCGCAAAATGCCGTTCCAAAATGGCTACGCTATTTTTGCAGGACTAGAACGTGTGATTCGATACTTGCATGATTTTAAATTTAGTGACAGTGATCTTGCTTATTTAAGAGAAGAGGGCTATGCCGAAGATTATCTTGCCTACTTAAAGGAGTTAAGATTTACCGGTAATTTATATGGCATGCGTGAAGGGGAGCTTGTGTTTGCCAATATACCGATTCTACGAGTTGAAGCCCCTTTGGCCGAGGCCCAGCTCATTGAAACGGCGGTACTGAATATTGTAAATTACCAGACGCTAATCGCTACGAAGGCATCGCGTATCAAGCAAGTGATTGGTGATGGAATCAGCATGGAATTCGGGACTAGACGTGCACAGGAAATGGATGCGGCGATCTGGGGGACACGAGCAGCTTATATCGGAGGCTTCAATGGAACGTCGAATGTAAGGGCAGGGAAGCTATTTCATATTCCGGTTTCAGGCACACATGCACATGCTTTTGTGCAGGCTTATCAGGATGAATATACAGCATTCCGTAAATACGGAGAGGTTCACCAGGATTGTGTCTTTCTCGTGGATACGTATGATACATTAAAGTCTGGTGTGCCTAATGCGATTAAAGTAGCCGGGGAGCTAGGTGATAATATCAACTTCCGCGGGATTCGCTTGGACAGTGGTGACCTTGCGTATTTGTCGAAGGAAGCACGTAAAATGCTAGATGCAGCAGGCTATACGGACGCTAAAATCTATGCCTCCAATGATCTTGACGAGTATACGATTATGAACCTCAAGGCACAAGGCGCTAAAATTGATGTGTGGGGTGTGGGAACGAAGCTCATTACAGCTTATGATCAGCCTGCGCTTGGTGCGGTATATAAATTGATTGCGATTGAAAATGAGGCTGGTACCATGGTGGATACGATTAAAATAAGCGCTAATCCTGAAAAAATATCGACACCTGGCATCAAAAAGGTATACCGTATTATTAACCGAGCTAGTGGTAAATCCGAAGGTGATTATGTGGCACTGGCGAGTGAGAAACCGCAAGCCGAGCAGAAGCTGAAAATGTTCCACCCTGTGCATACGTACATTGCAAAATTCGTAACGAACTTTGAAGCACAGGAGCTGCATCAGCTTATTTTTGCACAAGGAAAGCTAGTGTATGCTCTTCCTACGCTCGCTGACATACAAGCATTTGCCAGCAATAATCTTGAAGTGTTATGGGAGGAATACAAGCGGATGTTAAATCCTGCGGAATATCCTGTGAACTTGAGTCAGCAGTGCTGGGATAATAAGATGAAATTGATTGAAGCGGTACGAGAAAAGGTGAATGGGAGCCTGGAGGCTTAGGAGAGGTGTCGTCAATCATGGGTAAGATCGGGATTTATGGTTCGTCATTTGATCCAATCACGAATGTACATTTATGGACAGCAAGCACGATTGCTCATCGTTGCAAGCTAGATCAGGTGATCTTCTTACCATGCTCTAGCAAGCGGACGGATAAAACGATTACGATCTCCGATGAACATCGGTGGAATATGATTGAACTTGCCATCCGTGGAAATGATAAGTTTACTAGCAATCGCTATGAAATGGATTTACCAGCTTGGGAAATTGCCACTTATTTAACTTTAAAGCACTTTAAAAGCGTGTATCCCGATGATGAAATTTACTTTATTATGGGTGCCGATCTGCTGCTGGATATTGGCGAAGGAAAATGGAAAAAATCCGAAGAACTGATTCAGGAGAATAAATTTATAGTTATGGCTCGAGAGGGAATTAGCATGTTAGCGGCCATCAGTAAGTCTCCGATTTTGCGTAATGCGGACGATGGACATACGTTTCATCTGATTGATAAAGGCCTCGCGATGGAGATTAGCTCTACGTATATCCGGGAAGAATTTCACCGTGGAGGAGAGCCAAGATATTTATTGCCTGAGTCTTGTTATCAGTATATTAAACAGCATGAGCTGTACTAAATAGCTGACTAAGATAAATGAGGTATAGAAAGGATGGATAGAGATGAGTTTACAAGCAGAAATCATACGTAGTTTGCAGGTTAAGCCTGTCATTGATGCAGAGGTAGAGATTAAAGAGCGTGTACAATTTTTGAAAGATTATCTAAAATCCTCAGGCGCTAAAGGACTAGTGTTAGGCATTAGTGGCGGACAGGACTCTTCCCTGGCAGGAAGATTGGCTCAGTTAGCGGTGGAAGGTTTGCGTGCGGAAGGAGTTGACGCTACCTTCTACGCGGTACGCTTGCCTTATGGATCTCAGCATGATGAGGACGATGCACAAGCAGCACTGGCATTTATCAAGCCGGATAAGTCACTTGTGTTCAACATTCAGGATAGTGTAGATGCCGTGGCTAGTAGCTACAAGGAGACCGCGTCTGCGCCGTTAGCAGACTATCACAAGGGAAATGTGAAGGCAAGAATGCGGATGATTGCGCAATATGCAATCGCTGGAGAGCATGGAAGTCTTGTTGTCGGAACAGACCATGCAGCAGAAGCCATTACGGGATTTTTCACGAAGTACGGGGATGGCGGAGCAGACGTACTCCCATTGACCGGGCTTACGAAAGGGCAAGGTCGTGAGTTGTTGCAAGCATTAGGAGCAGAAGAGCGTATTTATCTTAAAGTACCTACGGCTGATCTGCTCGATAACAAGCCACAGCAAGCGGATGAGACTGAGCTTGGCTTATCCTATGATGTATTGGATCTATATTTAACAGGGCAAGAGGTTGCTCCTGAAGCAAAGGCTAATATTGAGCGACGCTATCAGGTAACGGCACACAAACGTGAGCTTCCAGCTTCCCCCTTTGATGCCTGGTGGAAAAAGTAACAAACAGATCTGCTTGAGGATGTTTCCATATTTACTTTGGGAGCATCCTTTTTTATGCAGTCAGATGTTCTATAAATGCTTGCAGGGCGAAGTCCAGGGAGGTACTCTTGCGGTACACCAGACCTACCTTCTTCCGTGGCGTGGGCTCACTGAGGGGAACAACAGCCACGCCACTTCCCAGATGGGTGCCAATTAAGGTCCGGGCGTAGGAGCTTGGCAGTACGGTTCCTCCAGCTTGCTGGCGAACCATATGCACCTGAGATTCCATGGTGGACAGCTCCATGATTGGCTTCAAGACGATCTCCTGTTCAGCGCAGGATGCATCAAACAACTGGCGAACATAAAATTTAGGCGGGAACAGCACCAGCGGTAGCTCAGCTAATTGGCCAACAGGTACCTCTGCCATGCGGGCAAACGGATGACGGTCGGAGACCACCAGTACCAGCTCTTCGTCGTACAGAGGCTGGGTCACGATTTGTTCATCCTGTAAAGGGAGGAACACCACGCCTAGATCAAGCTGATTATTCATCAGACCATTGTACGTTTCCTCAGTTGCCAGCTCCAGTACGGTTAACCCGATTCCAGGATATTGTCGATGGAAGGAAATCAGCTTGCTCTCCAGTAAATGATTACCCGAGCAGCCGATCCGCAGATGTCCTTGCTGCAAACCGCTTAGTAGCTTGATTTGTCGCTTGGCCTGTTCAAGCTCATAGACGGCTCGCCGGGCATGTTCCAGCAGAATTTCCCCGGCCTGGGTCAAATAATTCTTCTTGCCAGTACGTTGGAACAAGGGAGTACCAAGCTCTTGCTCAAGTAGCCGAATTTGATGGCTTAATGTGGGTTGGGTAATGCCCAGCCGCTCAGCAGCCCGAGTGAAATGCAATTCTTCGGCAACCGCGATGAAATACTCTAGCAAGCGATGCTCCAATACGCCAGCTCCCTTCACTAACGATAGATTTTATCAATGATTATAATTGAAATTATATTATTGATCAATGAATGGAGAATCGTTATAGTTAAATCAACTTACCGATTCGGATTCTCAAAATAAAGGAGATTGTTAAACGATGAATTCATGGCCAATTACACCTGCTACGGATAAGAAGCCCAAGCCTGCCGCTGATCAATTGGGCTTCGGGAAATATTTTACCGATCATATGTTATTGATGGATTATACAGATGGATTGGGATGGCATCATCCACGGATCGTTCCTTATGGACCACTGGTGCTTGATCCTTCCGCTATGGTGTTGCATTACGGTCAAGAGGTCTTTGAGGGCATGAAGGCTTATCGGACACCGCAAGGGAAGATTGCGCTGTTCCGTCCTGACATGAATTTGCGGCGGTTGAATGAGTCCTGTTCCCGGATTAGCATGCCACAGGTGGACACGGAGGAAGTACTTGAGGGGATTCGCCAACTGATCGAGCTGGAGAGGGATTGGGTGCCGGAAGGCGAAGGCAATTCGCTCTATATCCGTCCCTTCATGATTGCGACTGAAGCAGGGCTTGGCGTGCGTGCGTCCAGTGAATATCAATTGATCGTTATCCTGTCGCCGGTTGGTGCTTATTATGCCGAAGGGATTCACCCCGTTCGCATTTACGTGGAGGATCAGTATGTACGGGCCGTGCGTGGAGGAACCGGGGAGGCGAAAACCTCAGGCAACTATGCCGCCGGGATTAAAGCGCAGGAAGTGGCCAAGGAGTTTGGCTTCTCACAGGTATTGTGGCTGGATGGTATTGAGAACCGCTACGTTGAAGAGGTTGGCAGTATGAACGTGTTCTTCAAGATTGGGGATGAAGTTGTTACACCGGAACTGAACGGCAGCATTCTAGCTGGAATTACTCGTAATTCGGTCATCAGTTTGCTGGAGGAATGGGGGATTACGGTCAAACAACGGAAAATTTCGATCTCTGAACTGTTTGAAGCACATGAGGCTGGTACCCTACTGGAGGCATTCGGTACTGGGACGGCTGCGGTCATTTCGCCCATCGGCAGCATGCAGTGGGAGGGCCGTGAGATTGAGATTTGCGGTGGACAAACCGGAGAGCTGTCCCATCGGCTCTATGATACGCTCACGGGTATCCAGCGGGGAGACCGTGAAGACCCTCGGGGCTGGAGATACACGGTTTGTGAAGCCTGAGACGGCCACGGCAAGCCAAGTACGACAAATGATGGAACTTGAGAAGGAATTCCATAGGAACATAGCGAATTAGGAAGGATGGTGATGTTAGGCAAGGAGGGGTAAGATTTGCATACCGCCGAGTTTTCCAGATTGCTGGACCTTATCGTCAAGGACTATCAGACTCATATGGAAGAGGAACTGGCTCCGACGTTGACCACGTCCCAGCTTACCGTGCTGGAACTGCTGGAGCAGCAAGGAAGCCTGAAGCCGTCTGACCTCATTCCATTCCTATCCACAACGCCTGCGGCGGTTACGATGCTGCTGGATCGGATGGAGCGCGGGGAATTGATTCGCCGTGACCGGGATGAGCATGATCGACGGAACGTGTGGGTGTCCATTACGGATAAAGGGCAAGCTGAGGTAGAGCGGGGCGTTGCTGTCCGAAATGCTTATTTGAGCGGAGTGCTTGATCGCATATCCACCCATAATCAACAGTTACTGGTTTATTTGCTGGGGAAGATCTCCGGAACCAAATAGGCGGAATTAATGACAAAGGCGGGAGCCTGGAGCAGATGCTCCAGAACTCCCGCCTTTATGTTACCTCACTTTAGAATCCGTTCTCTCCTGCACGAAGCATGTCTGCCAACTGGCTAAACGTTCGTTCCTCCCAGAGGCTCCACGGATACTGACGCGGAGGGGGGGAGACCAGGTCGATGGGCTCCTTGGTCACTGGATGGGGAAAGCCGACGTACATTGACCATAAGGCGATTTGCTGACCAGGCTGGTTCAGGGAGGCTCCATATTTCTGATCGCCGTAGAGAGGGCAGCCGAGATGACTCAATTGCACCCTGATTTGATGCGAACGGCCTGTGTGCAGTTCTACCTGGACAAGACTCAGGTTGTCTGCTGCTGAGCTGCCCAGCACCCGGTAATCCAGTCTTGCATCCTTCCCACCGGGCGTTCCCGCCGGGACGACGGATACCGTGTTCGTTCGCTCATCCTTCAATAGCGTATCAGACAGTGCGCCTTGCGGTTGCGGAGGCGTCCCGTGTACGATCGCAACGTAGGATTTACCGAATTTGCGGGTGCGAACGGTTTCGGCAAGCCGGGAGGCGGCCTTGGACGTCTTGGCGAAGATCATTGCGCCGCCAACCGGGCGATCCAGCCGATGCACCAGACCTAAGTAGACGTTGCCGGGCTTGCCGTAGCGTTCCTTAAGATCGGCCTTGAGCAAATTGAGCAGATCGGGGTCACCGCTGGCGTCCTCCTGGGTAGGGACATTAACGGGCTTCTCGATGCCCAGCAGATGGTTGTCTTCGAACAGGATAGCCATGCCCGGCTTGCCTGTCGTCCGCATAACCGGAGAGCTCATCACTATTCCTCCCAGCGTCCGAGTATGCCGCAAGGCAGGTGAAGCCCGGATCGTGTAATCGGCAGTCCCAATTCTCCTGCCGAAATTTGCCCGCCGAACCGCTTCTTCACGGTCATGGACAACATGTTATTCAGCACCGTTGGGGAGATCCCAGTCGTATAAGAATTGATCAGGAAGAACAGCGGGTTGTCGGACAGAATGGAGAGACAGGATTCCACGAAGGGATACAAGCTGCTCTCCAGCTTCCACATCTCGCCGCCCGGACCACGTCCATAAGACGGCGGGTCCATGATGATGGCATCATAGCGATTGCCACGTCGCTGCTCGCGTTGCACGAACTTGAATACGTCGTCCGTAATAAAGCGGACGTGTCGGTCAGTCAAGCCGGAGAGTGCCACGTTCTCCTTGGCCCACTGCACCATGCCCTTCGCGGCGTCGACATGGACGACGGAAGCGCCCGCTGAAGCGGCTGCTACCGTCGCTCCGCCGGTATAAGCGAACAGGTTCAGCACTTGAATCGGCCGCCCCGCTGCGGAGATCTTGTCCATCATCCACCGCCAGTTGGCGGCTTGCTCGGGAAATAAGCCCGTATGCTTAAAGCTAGTCGGGCGAATATAAAATTTCAGGCGGTCATAGGAAACGGTCCAGCGTTCAGGCAACTGCTTCTTCATGTCCCACTGCCCTCCGCCGGAGGAACTGCGGTGATAATGACCGTGCACCTCGCGCCACTGATGATCCTCTTGGGTAATTGGCCAAATGATCTGTGGATCAGGTCGGCGTAAGATGATATCCCCCCAGCGCTCCAGCTTCTCACCGTTCCCGGTGTCCAGCACTTCGTAATCTTGCCAATCGTTGGCTACGTACATGTAATAATCCTTCCTTCCGTACGCCTAAAGCGAACAGCCCTTGCCGGGCTTTCCATTCCATAGGTCAGTTGATTCGGTAGTTATTGTACCTTATTTAACTGTGCTCATGCCACCATCTTGGAGAAAACTTCTTCAATTTATGCGAAAACTGTGATAGATTGATCAACATACTTACATAGCCGAAAAGATAGGAGAGAGATCAAGAGATGCTGCGCCGTTTTTTCTCATATTACCGTCCATACAAACATTTATTCATACTCGACTTTACCTGTGCCGTGGTCGCGGGCTTGCTGGAGCTTGGATTCCCGATTGCGGTCAATCAATTTGTCGACAAGCTGCTGCCAGGGCAGAATTGGTCGCTCATTATGTGGGCCTGCGTCGCTTTGCTGGGTATTTATGTCCTGAACACGGGGCTGAATTATATCGTGACTTATTGGGGGCATATGCTCGGAGTCAACATTGAGACCAATATGCGCAAAAAGATGTTCGACCATCTGCAAAAATTGTCCTTCCGCTTCTACGATAACAATAAAACCGGACATTTGATGTCCCGAATTTCCAACGATCTGGACAATATCGGGGAGGTTGCCCACCACGGTCCGGAGGACGTATTCATCGCGGGAATGACGCTTATTGGCTCATTCGTGCTGATGCTGACGATTAACTGGAAGCTGGCCGTGCTTACCTTCCTCGTTGTCCCGATTATCGTCTGGGCGGCACTTTATTTTAACCGGAAAATGACTTCGACGTACCGTGGTTTATTCTCGGCGCTGGGCAATTTTAATTCCCGTGTTGAAGAGAACATCGGTGGTATCCGTGTAGTTCAGGCATTCGCTAACGAGCAGCATGAGCAGGGATTGTTCGAGGAGAACAATAATGCTTACCGGGCTACCAAGCTTCGTGCTTACAAAATCATGGCGGGCAGCCTGTCAATTAACTATATGCTGATGCGACTCGTTTCCTTGTTCGTCATGGTCTGCGGTACCTATTTTGTCATTCAGGGCGAGCTATCCTATGGAGAATTTATCGGCTTTCTCCTACTGGCTAACGTCTTTATACGTCCGATTGAGAAAATCAATGCGATTATCGAGAGCTATCCGAAGGGGATTGCTGGGTTCAAGCGGTATTTGGAAATTATGGATACGCAGCCAGATGTGGCTGATGCACCTGACGCTGTCCATGTTGGCTCCTTGCAGGGAGATATCCATTTTGACCGGGTGTCCTTCGGTTATGAAGGCTCGTCCCGGGTGCTGGAGGAGATTAGCCTGAAGATACGTCCCGGCGAGACCGTGGCTTTTGTGGGTCCCTCCGGCGCGGGCAAGACGACATTGTGCAGCTTGCTGCCACGCTTTTATGATGTCAACGCCGGAGAGATCACCATCGACGGGATGGACATTCGCAAGATGACCCTAAACTCACTGCGGCGTAATATTGGGATTGTGCAACAGGATGTCTACCTGTTCTCGGGCACGATACGCGAGAATATTGCTTATGGCAAGCTGGAGGCGACGGAAGAAGAAGTGTGGGAAGCCGCTCGGCGAGCGCAACTGGAGGAATTTATCCGTTCCCAGCCGGAGGGTCTGGAGACGGTCATCGGGGAGCGGGGGGTGAAGCTGTCCGGAGGACAGAAGCAACGTCTGGCGATTGCCCGTATGTTCCTGAAGAACCCGCCGATCCTCATTTTGGATGAGGCTACTTCTGCGCTGGATACAGAGACGGAACTGGCCATTCAGCAGTCATTATCTGAATTGGCGATTGGCCGTACTACACTCATTATTGCACACCGGCTGGCAACCATTAAGAATGCCGACCGGATCGTGGTGGTCACCGAGGAAGGAATTTCCGAGCAGGGGCGCCATCAGGAATTGATTGCGGCCGGAGGTCATTATAGCCGCTTGCATCAAGCGCAATTCGGCCAATTGCACGGTTGAGCTTAACAGAAGGGAGAGGTTAGAGCATGAATATCATTGAGATGGAGCGCGTAATTTGGGAGCGTGAGGGGAAGTCGGTATTAAGCGGAATCGATTGGACAGTACGGCAAGGGGAACATTGGGCGTTGCTAGGTCTTAACGGATCGGGAAAAACAACGCTGCTGAATATGCTGTGCGGCTACTTGTGGCCAACGTCAGGCAAAATCAGTGTCTTGGGCAATCGGTTTGGCGAAGTAGACCTTCGGGACCTGCGCAAATGGATTGGCTGGGTCAGCTCGTCCTTGCAGGAGCGGCTGCATGGCGGACAGAAGGGCGAGGATTTGGTGGTGAGCGGTAAATTTGCAACCATTGGCTTGTACGAGCAGCCAAGCCCTGAAGATTACGAGCGGGCATTTGGATTGATGGAGCGGCTTCGTTGTGCGCATTTGCGGGGGCGTACTTATCAAACTTGCTCACAAGGCGAACGGCAGAAGCTGTTGATCGCACGCGCGCTTATGGCGGCACCCAAGCTCTTGATTCTGGATGAGGCGGCGAACGGGCTTGATTTTATTTCTCGTGAGGAGTTGCTGGAGAGTATTTCCGAACTGGCAACCGAGCCGGATGCACCTCATATGCTCTATGTTACGCATCATACTGAGGAAGTGCTGCCGATCTTCAGCCGAACCTTATTGTTGCGGCGGGGGGCGACCTTTATGCAAGGGCCAACGGAAGAAGTGCTGAATGAGAAGCATTTATCCGAATTCTTCGAGGTGCCTGTAGCCCTGCACTGGAATCAGGGACGGGCCTGGTTGTCGCGGAAATAACTTTTTGCTACCAATGGCGTCCCTCTCCCGTATTACATGATATAGTTAGCGGGCAACAAGAGAATAGATCATATTATCATGTGGAGGGGTTAAATAGATGGAACAAGGAACTACGAAGAAACCGAAAACGAACATACCCATAGGAAGAATGGTATCGACTGCTGTATTGGTCGTCGTGTTACTGGTCGTGGGGTCTAGCAGCTATGCACAGGTGGAATATGGTCATGTTGGCTTGTATAAGACATTCGGTAAGCTGAATAGCAATATTTTAACACCCGGCATGCATTTAAAGATTCCTTTTATTCAGACGGTCATTCAAGTGAATACGCAGGTAACCAAGACCGAGACGGATACGACGGCATCTTCCAAGGACTTGCAGCCAGTATCCACTCATGTGTCGGTGAACTATTCCGTGAACAAGGATTCGGCATACAACCTGATGAACAATATTGGTGGGAACTATGACACTGTTATTATTAATCCGGCTGTACAGGAGATTGTGAAGGAGGTTACGGCCCGCTATCAGGCAGAGGACCTTATTGCCAAGCGGGATGTGGTGGCTAGCGAGATTAGTGAGCACTTGACCGCACGGTTGGCTAAATACGATTTGATTGTCAATGAAATCAACATCGTCAACTTCAAATTCTCCGAAGCGTTTAACCAATCCATTGAAGCCAAACAGGTTGCTCAGCAGCAAGCGCTCAAGGCGAGCAATGACCTCAAGCGGATTGAGATTGAAGCCAAGCAGAAGATCGCTCAGGCTGAGGCCGAGGCGGAATCACTCAAGCTCAAGAAGCAGGAAGTGACACCTGAATTGGTGCAATTGAAGCAAATCGAGGTCCAGGAGAAGGCGCTGGAAAAATGGGATGGCAAGCTGCCGCAAGTCACGGGTGGAGCAACTCCATTTATCGATATCCAGTCCTTAACCGGACAGTAAAATGAATCAGATTAGACATCTGCCGCCGGGCCAAAGGCCCGGCGGTTCTTTGTGTCATTAGCTTGATTGGCATGGATTAATTTGTGAGAAAATGCATATCTCAAGGTCTAAATGCCTAATGAACATTGATTCTAAGGTGCACTATGATTCATAAATCCCACCTTAAGCACTATTAAGGAAATGAGGAAAACGCTCGATATTTATAGGTAAGAAGAATTTGATTCGGCGTTCGTCCGCGTTCGAGAAGAGGAGAGGGGAAAACATGAGAACCCATGTCATGGAGTTACAGGAAGGAGATCGGTTGAAGACGGATATTTTCAACCGGGCTGGGCTGCACATACTTCCCAAGGGAACCAGTATACATACGGAGGAAATTGCCCTCCTGATTCGGCAAAGCATTGACTATGTAGATATTGAACTTCGCGAAGGGGAAGCGGTATCTGCTTCCAAGGACCCTAAGGAATTTACTCAGCGTCTGAGAGATAATTTCTATTTTACACTCAAGGGGTATCAGTCCTTGTTCCTGGAGGCGCTCACAACCGGGAAGTTCAACCAATCGATGGTCGACCGCCATTTGGTGCCCATGCTTGAGGTACTGGATCGCAATAAGGATGTTGTGTCTTTGCTGATTGCCTTTAGCGAAGAGGATGTAACCATTTACAACCATTCCTTGCAGGTAGGTCTTTTATCCTATTACATTGCTACCTGGCTGGGTTATTCCCCTGAGGAATGTTATGAAGTCAGTAAAGCGGGTTATCTGCATGATATTGGAAAGAGCAAGGTCCGCCAGTCGATTCGCAATAGCGATCATGAATTGACCAAGGAAGAGCGGGAAGAAATGAAGCGCCACACGACTTACGGGTATGAGATCATTCGGGAATCGACCGGAGAGGATATCACGGCTTTGGTAGCCTTGCAGCATCATGAATACGAGGATGGCTCAGGGTATCCGGGTAATTTGCCGAAGGAGAAGATTCATCCGTATGCGGAGATCGTAGCGGTGGCTAATGCTTACATTGGCCTCACTTCGCCGGATGAGAACCGTAATCGTCAGGACCTCTTGACGGTGCTGCGGAAGATTTATGAGCTTGGGTTCGGCAAGCTAAATGAGAAGGCTGTCCAGGCGTTAACGCGCAATTTGCTGCCTAACTTTATCGGTAAGCGGGCCAAGTTGAGTAACGGAGAGACGGCTACCATTGTGTGGAACAATCCGATGGACATCTTCAAGCCGCTGGTGCAGGTCGATGAGGAGCAGTTCCGCGACTTGTCGCGCGAGCGTTCAATTGATTTGGAGCAAGTGTTTATTTAATAGATTAAAGATCAGACTGATAAAAGGCAGCGGAGCAAATGCTCTGTTGTCTTTTTTTGCGATATATTATACTTGGCTCAGGTTGTTCACTTATCTCATCCATAGAAAGGAAGATAAACATCATGTTCTTGTATGATCATGCGCAAGTGGAGAAAATACGGAGTAACGCATTGGAAAGGGAACAGCGTGGTGAGATAGAGGCTTGGCTATTGGAACTGATCTATGATGCGAAGTTATTCAAAGCGTTTGTTCCGCAAGAGCTTGGCGGACTTGGCGCCGGGATGCCGCAGGCGCTACGGCTGTTTGAGCGGGCAGCCTGGATTGACGGTGCCTTTGGGTGGCTTGTGACGATTGGCGCGGGTGGTGGGTTCTTCTCCGCGACCTTGCCGGAGCAGGAAGCAGTGGCGCTATTCTCGGGCCGCGACGCGGTGCTTGCAGGCAGCGGGATGCCGACGGGGATGGCGCAAAGGACGGATGGCGGATACATCGTCAGCGGGGAATGGAAGTATTGCAGCGGATCGACCTATGCGAGCTTCTACACAGCGAATTGCATGATTGAAGGGGAAGGGGAGCCGCGTATGCGTTCCTTCGCCTTCCTGCCGGAGCAGGTAGAGATCATACGCGACTGGAATTCCCTTGGGCTGCGAGCCACTTCCAGTCATTCTATCAGGGTGCAAAGCTCTTTTGTGCCAGAGAGCATGACGTTTGATATCGCTAGTGAACCGCGCTATGACGATCCGATTTATCGTGTTCCATTCCTGCCGTTTGCTCAAACCTCGTTTGCGGCGGTATCGATAGGGATTGCTCGTCATTATCTGGAGGAATGCCGAACCTTCGTCACCGGAAAAGCTTCGGAATGGAGCGAAACTCAGCCTGGTCGTCTGGAAGCTCTGCTGGCGGCGGTGGGCCGTGAAGAACAAAGGCTGACTGAAGCAAGCGACCCGTTCCATACTACAGTTGAATCCTCCTGGGAGGCGTTCGTTCAGGAGGGGGAACTGTCCCCAGAACGTTGGGACGAGGTCGGGCAGGTCAGCCAGCAGGCAGCCAGCACAGCGCGTAGCGGCGCACAGACGGTGTTCCCGCTACTTGGTATGACGGGCTTGCTGCAGGAACATCCGCTGAACCGCACCTGGCGGGATTTGCATACGGTGACCCAGCATTCCGTGCTTCTGAGTCTATAGCCTGTAGCCTGGATGAAGGCTGTGGGAGGAATTCAAGCCCTTATCCCTATTGTGTATCTTGCACATTCCCCATATAATAGCAGTAATTTTTAGCTAGAGCTAAGGTTCTGCTTATGTCTAGGAAGGAGTGTCACGATGAGGACAAAGGGTAACTTGAGTATATTATGGTTAAGAGGAACGGCTATGAGCTTGGTATTGGCATTGTTCCTGGCTGTACCGTCTGCAATGGCGGCGTCTGAAATTAAAGTATATGTCGATGATCAGCAGGTATCTTTCTCCATTCATCCCCAAGTGCAAAATGGTTCTACGATCGTCCAATTGCGGCCTTTAATTGAGGCATTAGGCATTAAGGTGGACTGGCAGCCTAAGACGGGCACGGTACAAGGACAGAAGGGGGAGAACCAATTCTCCCTTATTATTGATAGCCGTAAGGCTAAGGTCAACGGCAAAGAGGTTGCGCTGGATAGTCCGGGTCGCGTCCGGAATGGGCATACGCTTGTACCGCTTCGCTTCATAGGAGAAGCGACAAGCGCGGTGGTTGGCTGGAATCCAGGCCAGCGGGTTATTCAGGTCTTTAGCCCCGAATATATCTCCAAGCAGGGCTGGGATCAGGCTGAGGCGCAGCGTAGAGCGAATCAAGCTCAGTCCTCCCAGCAAGGACAGGAGCCAATTCCTTCCGGGCAAGGAGTTAATGGTCTGTATGCCCGGCATTCACTTGATTTGCAGGGAACGGCCGGTTGTGGTGGCGTATGCTGGGGTACTTTCTATTTCGTTGATGATCGCTATGTTGTCACTGAATTGCCCGAGACAGGCGTGGATCAGATCAAAGGTAGTGAGGGCGGCGCTCTAACTTATCAAATTAAGGGTGACCAATTGGTCTTGGGCAATGGCACTACTCATACCTTGAAACGGGGTACCAACGGCTCGCTCGTCATTGATGGCGAGGAATACACACGCTATGGACCGTCAACGGGCAAGAAGCTGGATGGGAAATATGAAGCTAGCGGCTATACTGCTTTGCCTGGCGGAGGCGGGTTAGCGAAGACCAATACGCTGATTTTCCGGCCTGACGGTAGCTTTGTGGATAGCCAGTGGACGGGAAGTACATCTGATGGTTCCAGCGACACAGGTAATGATACAGGCACCTCAACAACCATTACTGGCGCTTCGGAGGCCTCTGGTACGTATTCCATTTCCGGATACACCATCACTCTCCAGTACAAGGACGGCACGAAGGTACAGCGCATGTTCTTTGTGGCTGGCAACGATGAGAAGCTGCTGCGTATTGGAGAAGGTGATTATTTGTGGCAGGATGTCATTCCACCTTATCAGAACCAGTTAGTTGAGGCAGGTATGGTTCATAAAGAGGTATATAAGGAAAGAACACCTGATTTCAAGGAAGAGCAGGCAGGGATTCAATTCCGTATGCCGGGCTACCAATGGGCTAAGTTGAGTGTCAAGCCTGCTTATGCCAGCAACTTTAGTGATTTTGGCAATTCGGACATTATTGAGTTGACTGTTAAATATGTGGTCACGAATAATACGAAGGAATCGATTAATGTCAATGCGATAAAAACATCCATTCGCACAACAGGAATCGAGGCTGCACTGCAAGAGACTACGAACTTACGTAAGCCCGTGCCTGATGAATTGAAGGCAGGAGCAAGCATAGAGAGGTTGGCCATCTTCTTATTGCCCGCAGAGCTATTGGAGCAAGTAGATAGTATGGAGATGTCGATTGCAAACGTAGAGAATGCGAAGGGGCAGGATTTGCTGCAAGGAGAATGGGTCGGGTTTTCCATTTTTGATTAATTATAAGAGGGCCTGCATGCTAGTTTATTGAACTGGCTTGCAGGCCCTTTCTCTTTCCCGATCACTCTGTTTTGATCCGTCGCAGCAATTAATGATATTTGCAAACAAATGTCCTCTTTCAGTGAGGGTTATAGTGGCTTGTCCGGATTAGCTTCTCCCAGTTGAAGCAGCGTATGGGCCACCTCAACGCCGTTTACCAGCAGGGCAATCCGGTGCTCGCCAGGGTAATGCCGCCGAGTTGTAAGGTCGGCCCAACTGTGACGGCGAGAGCTGCCCAGCTTCGTACTCCCCGGAACGGTCTTGTCGGAGAGCAGGAACAGCTTGCGCGAAGTACGTCCACTTGATTTGACGAAGTCGATGCCATATTCAATGCGCACTTTAGCTGGCTCGCCTGGACGAAGGGTCAGCTCATAGTGTAGCTCGCTGGAATCTCCGATTCGCAGGGTAGCCGGATTTGCTGAGATAGCAGCGGATTGAGCCAACGGTTCATTTCCGCTTGCCTGGGCATAACCGAACAGTTCCAGCGCAGCCGGGCCGGCCTTGCGGACCAGGGTTCGGCAGCCATGGCGGACGATCCAGTCGGTGTGAGGGTGCGTGCCTTTCCAGCGATGAGCCAGAGCAAGCACCAGTTCTGGATGATCCTTCGCAATATCGTTAAGGTTGTTGGCTACGCTCTTGCGTACATATAGACTAGGATCGGCCTTAAGTTGCTCCAGAATGGGAAGAATGGGGGCCGGGTCCTGCTTGAATGGTACCAGCGCTTGTCCCCAAGGCAATCGGGGCCGGCAGCCTTCACTAGCTAGTCGGCGAACGTGTTCATCGTCGTGCTTGGACCATTCCTCCATTTGTTGCATCATTCGTCTAGGATCTCGCAGTATAAAAGAGCGAACGGCAAACTCAGCAGAGGATTTGGGCGTAAAGCGTTCTAACGCTTGCATGGCCAGTGGCCAGTCCGCTTCGCTGCTGCCGAACACCTCCACAAAATCAGGGAAGAACAAATAAGGGAAGCCCGTGCAGTCTTCATCCACGGCATACAATACCTTCACGGCATCCGCAAAGGTCGAAGGCAATTGCTGTCCCAGTGTTAGCGTGATTTGCCGCATTCGGGCCTTTAACTCGCGCTCTTCCCATGTGGTATCCATTGTATCTGCCACAAATTGCTCGGGATCAAATGGTGGATAAGCGGCATGGAGTTTATCACCGAATCCTCGTAAAAAGGCTTCGCTATATATGGATTTTAATGTCTCGGCCATCTTTAAATCCCCCTGTTCCTGTACAGACTTCAGGGTTATATTCTACTATGTGCCGGGGCTACTGTCACGTGCTGGGCCGTAGCTGTGGGAGCTCATCCGGTTCTTTGCTGGTTCCAGATAGGTTCGGCGTACACATTGATCAAGTCGCTGCCACATTCCTTGCCCGTATCGTAGGAGCGGTTGCCCAGCACTTGCTGGAAGTCTTCCAGCTTGACCGCAAGGGTAGCCGGGTCTTCCTGGCTGTGATGCAGCCATTGGGCAAGGGCATGAAGGACCTGTCGTCCATCTTCCAATGCCTGTTCCCAAAGCTCCCACACACTTTCCCGGCGGATCTCGGAATAAATGGCGGAATGTCTCCATTCCTGTCGCTGCTCGTTTAGATAATCGGGGATATCCTGATTGGAGAGGAGTGAAGTTGAGGGATAAAGGAGTTGCCCCAGCACCGGAGGAACCAATGATTTCTTCCAGCCACTAGGGTCGTAAAGCAGGCGATGTGCGAGCACCATGTCCTTATAGGCTTGTTGCCAGCCGTGGAAGGATAGACCGGCTATCTCGGGAAAAAGGCTTAATGATGTGTCGTGTAAAATTTGGCGAATCGACCGGGGAAGTCCTTGAGTGAGCTCAATCTTCTTCCAGCCCTGCTCATGGGAGATATCCACTTGCTTGGCACGATATAGGAAATGAGCATCCAGGGCAATTTCAAAGCGTTGATGGTCCAGACGCTGGTAGCCTGCTTTCCAGTTAATATAAGGGTGTAGATTGCGATCCAGCAAATGATGGGTCAGAAATCCGAGGAAATACATGAAGGCTGGAGTCTGCTCTGGCTCGGATAAGTGCAGACTTCTTTGCCACAAATCAATCAGGGTAGGGCCGCAGCTTTGGCTGTGCATAAGGTTGCCGAGATGGGTCATGCCACTTGGCTTGCGCCAGGACAGGAAGCCATGGAAGAGGAGAAAGTCCGGTCCCTGGCAACCCATTTGATAGAGGTTCTCATGGTGATGGAGCTGGTTCAGAAATGGCAAGCGGTCTCGAAACTCAGTAGCAAGCTGCCGACCATATTCAATATGCATCCAAAGGGCTGGCATAAGCTTTCCTCCCGCTAAAATGATGAGTTGATTCTCTTCCCCACAGCATAAGCAACGGGTATTATGGGAGCGTAAAAAGCGATGTGCCTTCATGTAAATATTGAAGGACATGAGAGCGAGGAGTTGCTGCCTTTTGTTGCTGCATTTTCAGGGAAAGTGCTAGGATAGAGGGATAGGGAGTGACGAAAATGTCGGAAGTAAAAACAAATGCGATGCGCATACTGGACAAATCCAAAATTGAGTACAAGATTCATATATATGAGGGACAGGACAAGCCCGTCTCTGGCACCATGGTAGCAGAGAAAATCGGGGAAGCGTCCGAGAAGGTCTACAAGACGCTGGTTGCCCACCATGGCACAGATTATTTTGTGTTTGTGATTCCGGTGGCAGAGGAGTTGGATTTGAAGAAGGCGGCCAAGGCTGCGGGAGTCAAGAAGATTGAGATGCTTCCGCTCAAGGATTTGCAGGCTGTGACGGGCTACATTCGCGGCGGCTGCTCTCCGGTGGGCATGAAGAAGCTGTTCCCGACGTTCATTGATCGCCTGGCTGAGCGTTTAGATACATTGTTGGTTAGTGCTGGCAAAATCGGGATGCAAGTGGAGCTTGCTCCAAGGGAGCTTGTCAGCCAGATTAGAGGGCAATTTGCTGCATTAATCCGTGACGCAGAATAAGGATTTGATTCGCCCTTAACAATCGGTGTCTATAATCGGGGTATACTCCAAATAAAATGCGTGTTCAAAAAGTCGGGTTTACTCTCAAATAACTCCGTCATGGAAAGACGACTTTTTGAACTACCTCTAAAAGGTGGCTGATGTGATGGGCATTCATACGTACTTTCGATCACTGAACGAATTAGAACGCATTTACCGCTGTCCGGGCAAATTCAAGTTCGAGGTGCATAGTGTGGCAGCGCACTCCTGGAAGGTTGTGCAGTATGCGAAGACACTGGCTGATATCGAGGAGCAGCACGGTACGGCTATCGACTGGAAGAAGCTGTACGAGATTACGAGCAGCCATGATTATGGAGAAATATTTATCGGTGATATCAAGACGCCGGTGAAGCATGCGTCCATTGAATTGCGTAATCTAATCCTCCAGGTGGAGGAAGGGATGGTTCACAATTTTATCGAGGAGCATATTCCCGAGGAATTCAAACCAACTTTTCGCCGTCAGTTGCGTGAAGGGAAGGATAATTCCGTAGAGGGACTGATCCTTGAGGTCGCTGACAAGCTGGATCAAGTCTACGAGGCGTTTGCTGAGCTGCTGCGGGGGAACACCGAGAAGGAATTCGTCAAAATGTATCGTGATGCTCTGATCAAGATCAAGCAGATCAAGCTACACTGCGTCGATTATTTCCTGCGTGAGATACTGACTGACATGGTCAATGAAGAGACGATGTCAGCCATTGATATCAAACGCATTACTCAGGAAGCATTGGCTAGCTAAGCCCTTACAGGTAAGGGGCAATACAGCTTCGAAACACATGGACCGGAGGACGGTCTTTTTTTCGTTTATCGTCCGTTAACACAACGACGGTATTAAGTCGCGGTATAACGTAGATGAACTGTCCACCGTAACCCTGGGCGAAAAAATAATCAAAGCCAGCGGACGCACCAGAGCTTCCCTTGGGCCCTGCCGCATAGGTGTCTGTCCACCAATGCCAGGCATAGCAGCCGCGGCGTGGTGCTTCTACATCGATGGCAGGCTGCACGGATAACGTGGATAGCTCGGAACTGATCAGGCGGCGACCGTTCCAAACGCCCTGATGCAGATAGAGCAGCCCGAACTTGAGCAGGTCAGCCGGTCGAAGTGATAGTCCAAAGCCGCCGGTATGGATGCCTTGCGGGTCCTGCTCCCATTGATAGGCTTCAATGCCCAGCGGGCCGAACAGATAACGCTCGGCAAATTCGGTGGTAGGCATCCCGGAGGCCTGGACCAGAACAGCCGACAGCAACTGTGAACAGCCGGAGTTATACTCCATTCGGTCCCCCGGACGATCTGCCATGGGCTGCTCCAGGGCAAAGCGGACCCAATTCGGTGAGCGGGTCATACGCGGGAATGAATTATGACCGCCAAATTCCGTCCAGTTCCACCCGCCGGACATGGTGAGTAGATGGCGCAGGGTAATATCCCGCTTGCGCTCGTCCTTGTCGTCCTTCAACGAGGGAAAAAATTCGCTGATTCGAATATCGGGATTAGGCAAGAGCTTCCGGTCCATAGCGATACAGATCAGCGCCGACAGAATGCTCTTCGTACAGGAATTAATCTTGGCGATTTCATTTGCCGTATGTACGTCCCGATAATGTTCAAGCGCAAGCTGCCCCTGCCGGCTGATCAAGCAGCTTCTCAGGAGGGGTACCAAGGCTGAGGAAATGGCAGACAGGTTCATGATGCGGTTCCTTTCTCAGGTTAATAGTTATTAATGACGCGGGGCCCAAAGCATGATGGAAACGCCAACGAGACAAATAGCCGCTCCTGCCCAATCATAGGAGTCCGGCGTCTTCTTATCGACCCACCAGCCCCAGAGGACGGCCAAAATGATAAATACTCCGCCATAGGCGGCGTAGACGCGTCCGAAGGCCGGGAATTTCTGCAAGGTGGGAATGATGCCGTAGAGCATCAGAATAATTCCCCCGGTTAGTCCGTACCAGAGAGGTCTGGACTCGCGCAGCCAGAGCCATACCAAATAACCGCCGCCGATCTCTGCTAGCCCGGCCACGATGAACAATATGATGGCAAATATCATGATCCCATTCCTTTCATCACCTAGTTCCTTGATTGTATCATGGTTCCCGCAAGATGAAACCTTTATGATAACTATGGCCTTCACGGCCAATCTCGGTTAATATAAATATTAAATTTTAAGATATCATAGGGAAAGTTCAATTGGAATATTCAAGTGAAGGGGAGAAATTGAAGATGGACAGAGTGCAATCGCAGGAACAATTTGAACAATTGGTGCAAAGAGATCAGTATACGGTGATTAAGTTCGATACTATCTGGTGCCCGGACTGCAAAACCCTTGACCGCTTTATGGGTGGCATCGTGGAGGAGCATGGGGATAAGGACTTCTATGCTATGGATGCAGAGGAGTTTCAACCGTTGGCGGAGGCGAATGAGGTCCGAGGGATTCCAAGCTTGCTGGTTTACCGGAATGGCGAGAAGATCGCGCATCTGCATAGTAAATTTGCCAAAACGCCAGGGCAGGTTAGAGAATATCTGAATAGCTTGGAATAGCAGGAGCGACTAGCTAAAGGGATTTGGTATCGCTCTTATGAACAGGCAGTAGCCGGAGCAGGAGAGGTCGCTTTGGCGCTGCCTTTTTCATGCTCATTACCGGAAATCTGCTGTTACGTTAAAGGAGTGCAACTTTGGGATTATATCCTTTGAGATGGATTAGTCCTAATAGCCTAATTTATAAAATTCATGGGGTTAACTCTTCAAAATTAAGGACATATGGACGATAATCCAAATGGAGTGGTATATTTCCCACAAATTCCCACCAGCACAACCGTTTCATCAAGCTCATACATACAGTGGGAAGATCGACAATGAAAGAGGTGTAAAGGCAAAGAGAGTGGAGAGTGGAAAGTGGAATGGAACTAATTTATTCAGTCAGACAAACAGACAAAAAGGAGTGGAATTATGCAGCAATGGTTGAGCCGCAAACGTAAGCCCCGTATGATGTGGGCACATCTGATGATCGCTGTCCTGTTAGTGGTGAGCAGTGTTCCTATGTTCCCTGCACCAACAGCACAAGCGGCAGGAGAAGAGGACTATTTATTATCGTTATACAGACCCGTTTACAGTTCCTCAGCATTGGGTGGAAATACAGCGGATCTGGCGGTGGATGGTAGTGAGAACACCCGCTGGGAAAGCGAATGGCAGAAGGACCCGCAATGGATTTACATGGATTTGGGCGCGAGCGCAGACATCTCCAGCATTTCTGTCCTGTGGGAGAACGCCTACGCTACGGAATTTGCCTTCGAGGTGTCTGATGATGAGATTCACTGGACTCCTGTGTACTCCACAATGGAGGGCAAGGGTGGATTAACGGAGGTGGATGTGTCCGCGAAAGCGCGCTTTGTCCGCTTGTATAGCACAAAACGTGCACAGCAGGCTTACGGGATCTCGTTATTTGAATTTAACGTGTACGGAACCGGTGGAGCAAATCAACCGCCTAAGCCCGAGGCCGTGAATTTAGCACTCGGCAAGGAGGTCGTGGCTTCCTCGCTGGAAATTGATGAGCCTAGCCGCTCGGATGAAGACAAGGCCAAGATGGAAGAGCGTAATTATTTGGCCAAGAATGCTACCGATGGGAATCCCGATACTCGTTGGTCTTCCATTTACAAGGATAATGAATGGATTTATGTCGACCTGGGGGCCGTAAGCGAGATTGGCAGCGTCTCCTTGAGTTGGGAAACCGCCTTTGGCCGCGCCTATGACATTCAAGTGTCTGACGATGCTCAAAGCTGGACAACCGTGTACCGCGAGCTGAATGGGTCCGGGGGTCGGGATGAGATTCCAGTCTATGCCCAGGCACGTTATGTAAAAATGGCGGGCCATGGTCGTGGCTCTACTAACGGTTATTCGCTGTATGAGTTCGGCGTGTATGGCTATCGCGAGGGAGATGCCAAGCCAGTCCACGATATTCCGGCTATTCGCGATATAGCTACAGTGCAGGTTGGAGCAGGAAGCTATGAGATGAATGATGTCACGATGCTGTCACCGAAGAATCCGAAATACCGGACCTCTGAGGTTCAGGCTCCGATTCCGTCCAATGATTGGTGGCAATCCATACTGATTGCTAACCTGGGCGATGGCAACAGCCTGGTCAGACTTCCGTTCAAGAACCGTTATACTCGTCAGGGATTAAATATCCTGAACCCAGGTGCCGGGTACGCCTCGGCTGATGGTGGTTCCATCGATGCAGATGGTCCTCCGGATTTAATCTTGTCCACTAGCAATATGAATCCGGCCGAGGTGGTAACCAAGATTGCCGGTTATGGCGACTATTCTGCGACGGTAATCATGAGCGACGATGATACGGCGAAGATGAAGACAACGTTTGTCAAGGGTTCGCCCTTCTTATACAACACGTTCGAACAACCCGATGCGGCGGTTCTGCAATCGGCGAACATTACAAGGTTGTTCGATGATAACAATGAGCCGATTCTGCTGAATGACGGTGACGTACTGACGGCCGATCATATCGGTATTGAAGTCACGAACCGGGACAATGCGCCAACACCGCAAACGTTCGTGCGCAACTATGGCGTTTATGCCCCTGAGGGCACCTTGTTCATGAAGCTGGGCAATACAATCAAGATCAAGTTCGGGCAAGGTGGGGATTATTTGTCGCTGGCGACCCTGCCATCGGCAGAGGAATTGTCCAACTATTATCGCCACGCGTATGCCTTCGTGACGGATACGACGGTTACCTATGACTATGACCAATCACAATCTCTGGTTACGACAAGCTTCCGTTCAACGACGGAAGTCAAGCGTCCCGATTTTTCCGGGGACACCTTGATGGCATTGCTTCCTCATCAATGGAAAATCGCAACAACGCCGCTGACGGAACTGACTTATCCATCCATTCGCGGTCTGATGCGTGTCAGTGAAGGGAATTCTTTTACGACACAAGACCGTTTCTACGGGATTATTCCACAGTTCGTGGAGCCGGATGATTCGACTTATTCCCGAGCACAACTGATGGGTTATCTGGATCAGCTTGATGCGGATATGGCGAACGGTCTGATGAGTGATGATCCTTATTGGCAAGGTAAGAAGCTACACCCGCTGGGGTTGGCTGCTTTGATTAGTGATCAACTGGGCGATACGGAGCGCAGGGATCGGTATTTGTCCTTCCTGAGAACGATTCTGACGGACTGGTACACCTATTCGCCGGATGAACGGTTCCATTCTTATTATTTCCATTACAACGATGTATGGGGATCGATCTTCCCTTATGGTAGTGGATTTGGTGTGAACACCGGGCTAACGGACCATCATTTCACTTATGGCTATTATGTCTTTGCATCGGCAGTCCTTGCTACGTATGATGAGGAATTCCTGCGGGATTATGGAGACATGGTCGAGTTGCTCATTCGTGATTATGCTAACCCTTCTAAGACGGACGATCTCTTCCCTTGGCTGCGGAATTTCGATCCGTATGAAGGTCATTCCTGGGCAGGTGGTTATGCTGACAATCGCAGTGGTAACAACCAGGAAGCGGCAGGAGAGTCCTTGTTCAGTTGGGTTGGGCAGTATATGTGGGGCGAGGTCACAGGCAATGATGCCCACCGGGATACCGGTATTTGGGGATTTGTGACGGAAGAAAAAGCCGCCGAGCAATACTGGTTCAACTATGATCATGATAACTGGGTAGAAGGATATAACCACGCAACAGCAGGTATGGTGTTCGGCAGTGCTTATCTATACGGCACGTATTTCTCCGGAGATCCGGAGCATATTTATGGCATTCACTGGCTACCGCCAGCAGAATGGATGACTTATTATGGTCGTGATCCGCAAAAAACAAATGACCTCTATGCAGGTATGATCAAGGACCTTGGCGGTCAGTCGGAGCGTACCTGGCAGCATATCATCTGGCCATTCCAGTCGATTGGCAACCCAGAGGGTGCACTGGCGAAGTGGGATACACAGAATATGCAGCAAAATGAAGTGTTCAACGCCTACTGGTTCATTCACAGCATGGTATCGACAGGAACTCGTACGATGGATATCTGGGCAGATGATCCAGCCGTAACGGTCTACGAGAAGGACGGCGTCTATACGGCGCAAATCTGGAATCCATCGAATGAGCCGAAGACGGTGCTTTTCTATAATGCTCAGGGAGCCTTGGGTTCTGCCACGGTGTATGCCAAAGCGCAAGTGAAGGTGAATCCGCTGGAAGACACCGTGCTGGAAGGTCCTGATCCGTCCCAGGGTGTTAGTTACCTGGACCGCAGCGATTGGACGATTACGGCTTCTTCCAGCTCAGAGCCAACTGAGCGTCTGATTGATGGCGATTTGGCTACACGTTGGTCTTCGGGGCAACTGCAAGTGCCCGGAGATTGGTTACACATTGATTTGGGTTCGGAACAGGCATTTGATACCTTGTTCATGAATTCAGGCACGAACTGGGGCGATTATGCTCACGAATATGACGTGTTCGTCTCCGATGATAATGAGAACTGGCAACAAGCGGTAGTTGGGGCGATCGGTACCTCCCCAAGCTTGGCGGTATCCTTGGGAGAACAATCGGTCAGATACGTCAAGATTGTATTGACGCAGCCGGCAGATAGCTGGTGGTCGATCTCCGAACTGAAGCTGGCTAAATTTGGCGGGGGTGCTGTTGAGCAGCCATTGCCGCTTCCGGTGGGCAGTCCGCTTGCGGAACGTTCCTCCTGGGTTGTAACTACCTCCTCTACACATGGAGGAGATGTGGCGGATAACATGCTCGATGGCGAGCAAGGCACGCTCTGGAGCAGTGGGCGTCCACAGGCCAGTGGCCAATGGATCAAGATTGATTTGGGATCGGTCAGTGAATTTGACCAGATCGTACTTGACCCGGGCCATTCGCGTGAAGACTATCCTCGCGAATATCGGCTGTATGTATCTGAAGATGGTGAGAGCTGGGACGAACCAATCATTGGCGGCGAGGGCGAGCCTGGAGTCTTATCCATTACGTTCCCCCAGCAACGGGCACGTTATGTGAAGCTGGTGCAAATCGGTGAGGCAGACAAATGGTGGTCCATCTCCGAGCTAACCATTCATAACTATGGTATTGGCCGGCAGAAGCAGCTTCTTAATGAGGGATGGAAGGCTACGGCTTCCTCCGGTGAGGAGGCAGCAGCCATGCTGGACGGCCGCGAGGATACACGCTGGACCTCTGGCCGTGAGCAAGCTGGCGGTGAGTGGATTGAGCTGGATCTTGGCACTGCACAGCGAGTAGATCAAATTGTACTGGACAGCGCGCATAGCCGTGATGATTACGGTCGAGGCTATGAAGTATATACTTCCCTGGATGGGGAGGTGTGGGGGAGTGCTGTTGCTTCCGGTCAAGCTGAGAGTCCGCAGGTTACCGCAGCATTTCCGCTAGCGCCTGCACGGTATATCAAGGTAGTACAAACAGGAAGTGATTCACACTGGTGGTCCATAGCCGAGGTGAAGCTGTATACAGCCGATACGGAAGTGTGGGTACCTGCTGAAGATGAGGTCTCCCTTCCTGACGAGCTTGATCGGACGGAGTGGACGGTTACGGCATCGACGTATGCTGATGTGGATGCACTGCTGGACAATCAGGTGCATAGCCGCTGGACGACTTCTGAAGGACAGCGTCCGGGTCAATGGATTCAGCTTGATCTGGGACGTGAGCAGCGTTTCAATAGCCTGTTGATGGACTCTACCGGGAGTGAGAACGACTACGCTCGAGGTTATCAAATTCATGTATCCCTTGATGGGGAACAGTGGGAGCCTATTCGTGCTAACGAAGGAACGACTTCGCTGATTCAAGAGACCTTCCCGCAACAATATGCCCGGTATGTCAAGATTGTTTTGACCAAGGATATGCCTGCATGGTGGTGGTCGGTTTCGGAGTTAAAGTTGTATCGTTAGAGCGTTAACAGGTACTTGAAACCATCTCAAACAGCCTATGTTTAAAAAACATGGACGTAGGCTGTTTGAAGGTTTCTTTTTCGGTTTATATAAGATAGAGATTATAAGAAAAAGGACTGTACATAAATTGTGTGAAAAAATACACAATTAATGTGAATTTAGTCACATGTATAGATTACAGTTTTTTTTATAATCTAAAACAAAGATATAAAAATTCAGGAGGGAAACAACATGAAAATGGTCAAAGGTTTAGTGGTAGCAGGTCTCGCAGCAGTTCTACTGGCAGGGTGCGGTTCAAATGATGGTGCAGCCGGGGGTAATACAGGCGCAGGCGGTAACAATGCTGAGCAAACAGATGCTACAACAACCGCATCGATTGTTAATCAAGCCGATGCTTTCGTAAGTGCTGTAAGTGAGCAAGGAACTTGGATTATTGCGACGCTTAACGATTTGACGGTGGATCAGGATGTGGTCGTAGCTGGACAATTCCATGACAAAAACGATGAAACCAAGGATATTTACCGTAAAATAGCTCTGTACACGCAAGATGCGGATCACAATATCATTGATTCGTTTACGCTGACCGTTCCTAAATTGACGGTACAAAGTGAAAACCTGAAGATTCAAGGTGGTACGGTGAAGGGCGATGTTTATGTAGAAGCTAACGGCTTTAGCTTGGACAAAACAGCCACGATCGATGGCAACCTGTACTTTGCCAACGCAGATGTGCAAGGAACAGCCGTAGTTGAAGGTACTGTTACCGGAGCTACTGAAGTTCAATAAGCTAATACAGCTAAGAAACAGGCCAGCCTTCGGGTTGGTCTGTTTTTTATTACGCCAGATTATGAGGCAGATGATGACACGTTACAAGCCATTTTGTCATAGGGTAATAGGGAGTGTCATGGAAATTTTGCGAAATAGGTTTACGTAAAGCCGGTTATTTGGTAATATTATCGCAATATAAATTGAACATGAAATGCATTGATGAGACAAGTAGGTAGATACAGCCTTTCCCAGAGAGCTCCGGTTGCTGAAATGGAGCATAGCGCTTATTTACTGAATAAAGACTCTGAGCAGCACATCGGAACGGTAAGTGATCCGGGATGGTGTGACAGGAGCTCCTGTTACAGAGCTAGAGTATAAGCGTATTTGGCCAAGGGCCGGGGAGGCTGTACTTGAAGAGGCTACGATGGCGACATCTTAGCGAATCTGGGGTGGTACCGCGGGCATACCAATCTCGCCCCCAAGACGAAATCTGTCTTGGAGGTGGGATTTTTTTGATTTAACCACAACCTGACAGCGATCTCGCCAAAGGTACACATATAACCAACAGGGAAGGGACTGGAGCACGGATGGGAGAAAGATTGAAAGTTGGTATTGTCGGAGGAACTGGGATGGTTGGGCAGCGGTTCGTTCAATTGCTGGATGGACACCCTTGGTTTGAGGTGACGAGTATTGCGGCTAGCGCAGGCTCTGCAGGCAAGACGTACGAAGAAGCAGTGCAAGGGCGCTGGAAGATGACAGGCGATATTCCTGCGGGTGTGAAGGACATCGTGGTTCAGGATGCCTCCAAGGTGGAGGAGGTTACAGCAGACATCGACTTTGTATTCTGCGCTGTGGACATGAAGAAGGCGGAGATTCAAGCGTTGGAAGAAGCCTATGCCAAGACCGGGACTCCGGTAATCTCCAACAACTCTGCCCATCGCTGGACTTCAGATGTCCCGATGGTTATTCCGGAAATTAATCCGCAGCATATCAAGGTCATTGAAGCTCAACGAAAGCGTTTGGGCACCTCCACGGGATTCATCGCTGTCAAGCCGAACTGCTCCATTCAGAGCTATGTTCCGGCCTTGAGCGCTTTGCTTGATTTCGAGCCAACGACCGTGGTTGCCTCGACGTATCAAGCCATCTCCGGAGCAGGCAAGAACTTTACGGATTGGCCAGATATGCTGGACAATGTGATTCCATATATCGGCGGAGAAGAAGAGAAGAGTGAGCAGGAGCCGCTGCGAATTTGGGGACAGGTAAATGATGGTCAGATTGTGAAGGCCAATGCTCCGCTGATTACGACGCAGTGCATTCGGGTGCCGGTAACGGACGGACATTTGGCTACTGTATTTGTTTCATTCAAGAAGAAGCCATCGGAAGCAGAAATTATTGAGCGCTGGCGCCAATTTGCGGGTAGACCCCAGGAGCTTGCTTTGCCAAGTGCCCCGAAGCAGTTCATTACTTATTTTGAAGAAGAGAACCGTCCGCAAACGAAGCTGGACCGTGATATGGAAAAAGGGATGGGCGTATCGGTAGGACGCTTGCGCACAGACTCCGTTTATGATTACAAGTTCGTTGGCTTGTCCCATAACACGCTGCGTGGGGCGGCTGGTGGCGCTGTACTGATTGCCGAACTATTGAAGGCTGAAGGGTATATCCAATCCAAATAGACGAGGTAGCCGCCGTATGGAGATTAAACTAGATGATTTAAGTGGCCGTGAAATTGTAGCATTTATCGGGGAGCACTTGATGAATATGTCTACGACTTCTCCGCCCGAAAGTGTTCATGCTCTGAATATTGACGGCTTGAAGCAACCGGGAGTAACGTTCTGGAGCCTTTGGCTGGAGGGGGAACTGGCTGGTTGTGGCGCCTTAAAGGAACTGGACTCGCAGCATGCTGAGGTGAAGTCCATGCGCACGGCCATTCCATACCGGGGCAAGGGAGTTGCCAAGCATATGCTGGCGCATCTTCTGGAGGAGGCAAAACGGCGTGGTTATCGGCAAGTCAGCCTGGAGACGGGATCGATGGAGGCATTTGTCCCGGCTCGTGGGTTGTACGAGGGCTTTGGCTTTCGCTACTGTGGACCGTTTGCCGATTATGAGGAAGACCCCAACAGTGTGTTCATGACCAAGCTGTTGTAATGCTGTATAGTTCGACAAAGAAAATGGCGGTGTAGGAGTAGAATCCTATACCGCCACTTTTGTTACCTAAGTTAGATAATCACGGCTGTACCACTTACCGTAACCATCAGCATACCTTCGCGAATAACTTCATAATCGATGTCTACGCCGATAATGGCGTTAGCACGCAACTGGGAGGCCTCTTGCCGCATTTCCGCAAAGGCGGTATCCCGAGCTTCCTGTAGCTTGTTCTCGTAAGCACCGGAGCGTCCCCCAACGATATCCGTAATGGAAGCCATGAAGTCGCGTACGACGTTAGCTCCCATGATGACCTCGCCGGTTACGACACCTAAATATTGTTGAACCGGTGAACCTTCAATGGTAGGTGTTGTTGTGATAATCATCGATTTTGCCCTCCTGAAAATGGAATACCTCATTGTATGTTGATACGCGCGCCTGGAGGATTGGTTTCAGTGCTGCTCAAGTAAACAATTCAGACATGGAAATGTGCAACCCGTTAAATACCTGTGATGCTGCAAATGAATCTACCGTGTTTGCGTAGTAATACATATCAGCAATTTCCGCGTCGTGAAAGGTATACACCGTAACCTGCTTCTTCATCGGGTCTACGATCCAATACTCTTGTACCCCGCAGGTCCGGTATAGATCAAGCTTCTGAATCACATCTCTGCTTCGCGTAGACGGGGACAACACCTCCACAACCAGCGTAGGTGTCCCTTGGTATTTGCCATGTTCATCCACTTGGTCTTTGTCGCAAATCACGACCAGATCCGGCTGGACCACGCAAGTATTGCCAGCCCGCTTCTCCAGAGTTACATCAAAGGGGGAGGTCAGCGGAGTACAGGACTTGCCTTTGAACCAGCCGTAGAAGGCGCCGTGCAACTCATGAACGGCACGCTGATGCTGGAATGAAGGAGAAGCCAGATTATACAAGATGCCATCGATCAATTCAAAACATTGGTCTGACGCCTCGCTTAGTTCAAGGAACTCTTCATAGCTTACCCGGATAAGCTCTGTTTCATAGGCTGACGCATTTTCTTTAAGCAAATGTTGGCCATCATCAGAGAGGACAGAGTGGGTACTCAGTGTTGCCACGGCTTTGCCGTTTTTGGTAATGATGATCTCCTCATGAGCCTCTGCAAACTTTAAATACTTCCCAAAATTATTCTGCATATCTGTCGAGGTTACATACACTTCAAATCACCTCATTTTAGCTATTTATAACATACATATTAGCTAAAATATGGAGGGTAAGTCAAATGATTAGCTAAGATGTAAAAAGGCTCAAGATCACTTGCTTAGCTTCTTCGCGTTTAGGCGCTTCTGCAACTTATCCCAATTAGGTGTAGGCACGCCAGCTTCCTTCTTCCAGTCTTCAAACACATTAGCCAAGGCTTCAAGTTCGCTGAAATTGCCATCGACAAAGCGGCTGACGGGAAGGACATGATACAGCTTGAAAAACATATGCAATAGTGTAGGGTGGTTACGAATGAACGAGGCTTGGGCTGCGGGTACCAGAGGGTAACCCAAGGTTTCCAATACGTGAAATCCCTCACCCATGGCTGCGACGACCTCCCGTAGCAGCTTGTCGTCCCGTGCCACCTTATTCATTTGGTAGTCGTGAAGTACAGGCGCGTAGTTCATGGCCAAGATCAGGATTACATGATTCTTGAGCCAAGCATCCATATCATCCAGGTAAGTCAACTTGTAGCGGGCCGAGGCAAAGGCACGATCCAACTCCGCTTTGAAGGCAATAGGTCCGTCCAGCCCGCCGAGAACCATTTGGCCTCCACTCCGAATAGCGACCGTTCGTTCAGGATCACGTCGTCCGCCGGACAATTGAAAGCCGAAGGCAATATGCTTGGGTGTCTCGCTATGCTTCTCCAGGAACTGTTGCATTTCCCAAGCGTCGGTGTTGTTACCGATCATAACGATATGACGGCTCCGATTAGCCGCAAGAGTAGGCAGGACACTCGGGAAATCGTTATATTTCATCACGACAAAAATTAAATCATAAACTTCATCGGTATCCAGCGTGCGAATGACCCGAATCGGGTCCTTTGTCGTCTTAAGCTGGAAATAATGGCGGATGACCAGGCCATCCTTCTCCAATTGGTCCGCACGGGAGCCGCGTGCCAGTACAGATACCTCATTACCGCCTTGAATTAACGCATGAGCCAGATAGCTCCCCAACACCCCTGCACCATAAATCAATACTTTCATCTCTATCGTTCATCCTCTCTAAAATAATTAACAGATGTTGATTAATCAACGGTTATTGAATAAAATGAGCTTATCACCGTGTTAGAGGGGCTTCAATAGCCAATTCAATGCGTTTTGTTGAAAAATCAACAGATCAGATCTATTTTGTTCAATAAAGAGTCAGAGGAGGACATATGGACCGGAGAATATTAAAATCCCGGCAAGCCATCATGGAGGCTTTCATCGGTTTGCTGACGGAAAAGAGCTTGGAGAAGGTAACGATTAATGATATCGCCGAGCGGGCAAATGTGAACCGGGGGACGATTTATTTACATTTTACCGATAAGTATGATTTGCATCAGCAGTGCATCGACACCTATCTCCAGCAGCTACAAGACAGTTGCATGGCGGATGGTGAGGTCACTGAGCTACTGATGCAAGATATGCTGCTTCGTTCCTTTGAATTTCTGGAAGCGAACGTTGCTATTTATAACACGTTGATTACGGGAAATGGTATTCCCGTGTTCAGGGAGCGCATGATGAAGATGATAAAGGAGGGTGTGCAGGAACATCTGGAGAGATGTAGACTTGGTCCCGAGGTAGCCCTGGAAGTAGAGGTGCAGTTTGTTACTTCAGCCGTGGTTGGCTTGATGGAGTGGTGGGTAAGAGAAGGAATCCCGTATCCTCCGCTGGCCATGGTAGAGCAACTGAAACAGTTGCTACTACGCCATTTCCGATTGCCGGAAGTCGTGAAGCTGGGAGCGACCGAGGACAGATAGATAAAAAACAGCCGATTCCTTGAGTGTCTTGGGATCGGCTGTTTCGAGCAGAGAGATCAGCTTGAACTTTTACTTGTTACATTTGTGTCTCTTCAAGGTGACGGTAGGTCTTCGCCAGCAAGGCGATATCCTCGGTCAGGCGCTCGATGCGGAACTTCACGTCATCGTTGACGATTTGCTTGCGGAAGAAATCCTTCTCTTCAGCAAAGACGTAAGACTGAACGATACGGGCCTTCAAGTAGGTTAGAATCGGCTTGAGCTGCTGTTCAGGGACCAGGTAATGGCGAGGCGAACCAGCAGTGGCTATGATACCGACTACTTTGCCTTGCAGCGCATTTTGCGGCAGCAGATCGAAGAGGTTCTTGAGCGTTCCGGGAATGGAGGCTTGAAAGATCGGGGTACCGATCACTAGAATATCTGCCTCCATGATGGTCTTGGCCACGGTTCCCGTATCGCCTTCATAATCGAGATAGTTACGTCCGTCACTAAATTGCACGTCGTATTCGCCTAAATCAAGCAAGGTCGTCTCGATGTCGGGATATTTCTCCCGCAGGACATTTAGTGTGTGCTCCACGGCGGTTTTGGTCTTGGAACCGACGATGGTTCCTGATAATCCAACGGCTAGCATAGGGTATTCCTCCTTGGGATTAAGGCTTCAAATTTCAGGCTTTGGCTGTATACTTGCGAATGGCCGGTAGAATCTCTGTGCCAATCAATTCAAGGTTACGTTGCAACTTGTCAAAAGGCATACCGCCAAAATCAATTTGCGCAATGTAGCGCTGATGGCCAAACAACTCATGCTGATACAATATTTTCTCAATAATCTGCTGCGGACTGCCGACGTTCATAATGTGATGAGGGTCACCGCCCTGCATGAATAGCTGCTTGTAAAAGCCTTGTCCGTTCGTCTTCTTCATCCCTTCGTTGATATGTGGGTACAGCTCCTCCAGCGCCTGCTGCGAGGTATCTGCGGCATAGAAGAATCCGGCGGTAGCAATCGGCAATTCATCGGGATTATGACCAGCTTGGCGGGCTGCTTGCCGATAGGCATCCACGGTTTGCTTGAACGCCGAAGCGGGTCCACCCAGATGGGCCATGTACATAGGCACTCCAGCATATCCTGCTTTGATGGCACTGGCAGGTCCACCACCTACAGCCCGCCAAATGGGCAGAGAGCCATCCTGTGGACGAGGCAATACTTTAGCGTTGCGGAGCGGAGCACGATATTCGCCTTCCCAGTTCAAGACAGGATGTTCGTTAATTTGCAGGAGCAAGTCGAATTTCTCTTCGAACAATTCCTCATAGTCACGCACGTTATAGCCCAGCAGGTCGAACAGTCCTACTCTGGAGGCTCGTCCTGCAACAAGCTCAGCCCGACCGCCCGAGATCAGATCAATGGTAGCGAAATCTTCATACACGCGTACAGGATCGGATGTGCTGATAATGGTTGCTGAGCTACCAAGCTTGATGGTACGGGTAGCCTGAGCGATGGCGGCAAGCACGACGGTATGAGCCTGCGTGGCAAAATAGTCCTGATGACTCTCACCGATGCTGAAGAAGTCCAGTCCAGCCTGCTCGGCCAGCTTGGCGTACTCAATAATTTGCTTAATTCGTTCCTGGGCGGAGATACGTTCGCCCGTGCTCGGGTCGGGTAGATGGTCCCCAAGGGTGTAGATGCCAAATTCCAGTCCTTTGCTTGAATCAAGACGATATTTATTCATAGGTTGCTTCACCTCTGATGGATTTGAATTGGATGTTGAATCATGATATTTCATGTCTTTATTATAGCCCTGCCACCTACTTTTAGTAAGTACGCACTTAAAAGTGGTATAGTTACTTATAGGTAACTTAGACAGCGAACATAGGCAGCATGATGGCGATGAGCCATAAAGCCATAAAAATGAATGGAAGGGAGTGTTACCAGCTCATGCAGAAGCATCCCGGATTTTGCCGCGTAGATAATGCCTTGGAGATCTTGGTCGGGAAATGGAAGCCCATCATTTTGCTGTACCTGCTTCAGGAGGGAACCAAACGGTTCAGCGAATTAAAGCGTCATTTACCGGAGATTTCGCAGAAAATGCTGACGCAAAACCTGCGCGAATTGGAGGCCGAGGAAATCATTGAACGGATTGTTTACCCTGAGGTGCCGCCAAGAGTGGAATATTCGATGACAGAATATGGTCGCAGTCTGGAGCCGATTCTGGACGCGATGCACAATTGGGGCACCAGACATGTGCAGCGCAAGTCACAGAAGGAGCAAGAGCAAGGAGCCGAGGGGCAAGCACCGCAAATTCATGCGGCTGAATAACCATGTGCCCCGGCTGGAGAGGGGAAGGAAATGTTGAACAAGGAAGATAGTGATATTGACGAAGCACCGCCACATAGAGAACTGGATAAGAGTAGGGCCAAGCGGCTGGGGGATTATTTGAAATCGCGCCGCTCGCGCCTGAAGCCTGAGCAGGCGGGCTTGACCAAGACGCGTGGAATCCGGCGGACACCAGGTCTGCGGCGGGAGGAAGTGGCCATTCTGGCAGGCGTTAGCGCCACCTACTATGCCTGGCTGGAGCAGGGGCGGGAGGTATCCGTCTCTCGCGAAGTGATCGAGAACATTGGGCGGGCGCTGCAGTTGACCGAGGATGAATACAAGCATCTGCTTGAGCTATGGAATGGCAACGAGCCTGAGGTTGTGCTGACCATTACCAGGGAGGTGCAGCCGAAATGGAAGGAGATCGTGAACGGGATAGCATATCCCGCCTTCATCAGCAACGACCGCACGGAGCTATTGGTCTGGAATCAAGCGCTGGAAGACCTCTTGGGCAATGCTTCAGACCTTATTAATAATGTGGAGCATCCCCTGAATATGTTGGCCTTGCAGTTCACGGAACCCGAGATGCGGAGCCGCTTGGTTAATTGGGAGGCTATGGCAGCGCATGCCGTAGGTATCTTCCGCACGGCTTATGATAAATACGCGCATGACCCGTGGTTTGCCAAATTCGTAAATGAATTATCCGGACGAAGCGAGGAGTTCGCGAATTTGTGGAAACAGCATCGCGTGGAGGCCAAGAAGGTCACGCGGGTGATTTACCAAGCCCCTGGCTGGCCGCAAGCCCGGGCTTATGACATCAATTCATTAACGTTTACGACAGATCATCCGGATCTGCACATGTGCATCTTTTTTCCCGTGGTCGAGTAGAGGAATAAAGACTTCCATCTGTGCCTGTTACTGTGATTACTAGCATAAACGTCATGTGGCTGGCTCCTAAACTGCGGTCTAGAATGGGATTATGCAAGACCATCTCTATAAGCTGCGGAAAGCGGGGAACGAACATGGGAAATAAGATAGCCACACGTAAATTAGGTAATCAAGGGCTTGAGGTGTCGGCCCTGGGACTTGGCACGATGATGATGCCGGACAACGAGGAATCGGTCCGCACCATACAGGGTGCGCTGGAGCTTGGTGTAACGATGTTTGATACAGCGGACATTTATGGCGAGGAAGTCACCCAAGGTAAATTTGGCGGTAATGAACGGTTGGTCGGCCGCGCCTTGAAGGGACTTCGGGATCAAGCTGTTATCGCCACTAAATTTGGCATTGTACCGCCGGAATTGACTCCTCTTGGGCACCCGGCCTATGTCAAGAAGTCGGTGGATGCCAGCTTGCTGCATCTTGGCGTGGATCACATTGATCTTTATTATCAGCATCGTATTGATGTGAATATACCGATTGAGGATACCGTAGGAGCGCTGGCCGATCTGGTTCAGGGCGGGAAAATTCGTTATATCGGCTTGTCGGAGGCGACGCCTGAGCAAATTCGTCGCGCCCATGCTGTCCACCCGCTGACCGCGGTAGAAACGGAGTACTCCTTGTGGAGCCGTGAGGTCGAAGATGAGGTGCTGCCTGTGCTAAAGGAGCTGGGCATCGGCTTCGTAC
Organism: Paenibacillus sp. 1SOY10; assembly: GCF_056836745.1. Classification (NCBI taxonomy): domain Bacteria; kingdom Bacillati; phylum Bacillota; class Bacilli; order Caryophanales; family Paenibacillaceae; genus Paenibacillus; species Paenibacillus sp. 1SOY10. Next base: position 948,144 of record NZ_JBXENK010000002.1, read on the forward strand.
CTTACAGCCCGCTGGGCCGTGGCTTCCTTACCGGACAAATCAAGACCTTCGAGGATTTGCCTGCGGATGATTACCGGCGATATTATCCCCGCTTCCAGGGTGAGAATTTTGCTAAAAACCTGGAGGTGGTGTCGCTCATCGAAAGCCTAGCCTCCCGTAAGGGCTGCACGGCATCCCAATTAGCGCTCGCCTGGTTGCTGGCCCAAGGGGAACAAGTTGTTCCTATTCCCGGCACTAAACGACTGGAACGGGTGGCTGAGAACATCGGCGCACTGAGCGTCACTCTTTCTGAGGAGGAATTGCTGGAGATTGAGCGCATCTCGCCGAAGGGTGTTGCTGCAGGTGCTCGTTATCCAGACTTTTTAGAGATGCTAGAATAGAGATTACAGATTAGAGAATAGCCTCTGCCGCTTTGCTGCGGTAAGGGGCTATTTTTTCGTGTAGTTGGCAAAGCAAATCTAGCGAGACTAGGTAACTTATCGACAATAAGAGGGATAAATTCTTCTTTTTCGATCATTTCTATGATAATTATGAAAAATATAGCAGGAGTATTGGCGAATTATGTAAAATATATCAAATGCGGGATGAATTATCTTTGAAAAAGGAGGTTCGCCGTCAGACCGATATCATTTCATTGCTTTCTATTACGAGATACTATCTTAAACTGCTGGGAGGAATAAACAGTGATTCAAACAAATCTTTTGCGCAAATCTAGCAAGTGGTTGCTAGCGTTGGCTCTTATTGTTCCATTATTCTCGTTCTCTTCATGGGTAGACAGCAAGCCAGCCGGAGCGGCTGGAGATCACAAGCTAATCGGTTATTGGCATAACTTCGATAACGGGTCCAGCACGATTCGGCTACGTGATGTGTCACCGGACTACGATGTAATCCAGGTGGCTTTTGCTGAGCCGGTCGGAGGACCAACAACGGGAAATATGGCCTTTCAACCTTATAATGCATCCGTAAGTGAGTTCCAGGCAGATGTGCAGCATTTGCAAGGACAGGGGAAAAAGGTGCTGATCTCGATTGGGGGAGCTAACGGTACTGTCGATTTGGCTAATGCACAGGCTCGGCAGAATTTTGTCAGCACGATGAAGAGCATTATTGATACTTATGGCTTTGACGGGCTGGATATCGATCTGGAGGGGAGCTCGCTTTCTCTGAATGGTGGAGATGTGGACTTCAAAAGCCCAACAACCCCGAAAATCGTTAATCTAATCTCGGGGGTACGAGCAATTCTGGACAGCTACGGCTCAGACTTTATGCTGACCATGGCACCCGAGACGGCGTATGTGCAAGGTGGCTATGTGGCCTACGGCGGTCCTTGGGGCGCCTATCTGCCAGTCATTTATGCGTTGCGCAACGACCTGGATTACCTGCATGTGCAGCATTACAATTCCGGTCCGATGACAGGGCTTGATGGCAGATCCTACTCACAAGGAACAGCAGACTTCCAGGTGGCAATGGCGGAAATGCTGCTTCAGGGCTTCAACGTAGGCGGCAATGCCAACTACCCGTTCCCGGCGCTTCGTCCGGAGCAATTGCTCATCGGCCTTCCGTCTACGCCATCGGCGGCAGGCGGTGGCTATACGACGGCGGACAATGTGCATAAGGCACTGAATTATCTCATGAAGGGACAGTCTTTTGGCGGAAGCTATACTTTGCGTAACCCGCAAGGCTATCCGGGCTTTAAAGGAATCATGACCTGGTCAATCAACTGGGATAAGGCGGCTAACTATGAGTTTTCCCGTGCACATCGTGCTTTTCTGGACGGCTTCGGTACCGGACCCAATCCTGACCCCGATCCAGTTGACACGACACCACCAACTGCACCAACTCAGCTTCGTGTAACGGCGGCTACCTCAGATAGTCTTACCCTGGCATGGAATGCTGCGACTGATAATGTAGGCGTTGCCGGTTATAGAATTGTCTATGATGCAGGCAGCGTGAATGTAGGCGGCACAACAGCGACTATCAGCGGATTGTCGTCCGAGACAACGTACACGTTCACTGTGACGGCGAGAGATGCGGCAGGTAATGTCTCTACCGCTGTGTCTGTGCAAGGGACGACAACCTCGACAGGTGGCGGACCCGGGGAGCCGGGAGAGGCTCAGGCATGGGAACCCTATGTAGCTTATAGTGTCAATCAAGAAGTAAGCTACAATGGCGGCATCTATCGCTGTATCCAGGCGCATACCTCTCTGCCGGGCTGGGAGCCGGCTAACGTACCGGCCTTGTGGCAGTTGCAGTAATAGTTGTAGTAATCAGGCATTCGATTTATTAGTATTAGCGCATTCATTGATAGTCACGCCTCTATTGAGTATGGAGAACACCGCATGGGCTAAGGGCCTGTGCGGTTTTTTTTTTGAGTGGGCTGCTAGGGGGGACATGCTCGTGCTCGGTGACTGTATAACTGTATGACTTATGAGAGTCGGAATGATGAATAGAGGATGGAACTCGGTTTAACTATTAGAGTTGCCAATCGATAGAGTTTACCTGGCAAAGTTTATCTAGCTGAGTCTATCTAGCTGACTCTATATGGAAATCCTCATGCTAATACACTAGAAATGTGCTGATACGGCTAATTAGCTGGAAAACCTCCCTATATAACTGCCCAATTTGGCGAAAAGGAGAGTTTTGGGCACAATTAGCTGGAGCTTTTCCATATAATCACCAGAAATCGGCCAATTTAAGGAGAATTAGCATGAGAAATTCCCTATAAGCTTTATAAGTACGTGTTGCTATCAACGGTAGCGTAGAAGAGTCTGTACACCCCAATTTGGAGCCTAGCCAGCCAGCACCTAATCAGCCTCTATCGCGGATATGAAGCACGGCTTTGCCCGAGAAGGTGCGATCCATCAGCCGTTGGGCGACGGTATTCACTTCCGTCCAAGGGGCTTCTACCGCGATGGTTGGAGTCAAGCGTTTGTCTGCTACCAGGCGGGCGAGCATGGACAAATCCGGTGCAGCAGGGGTACGGGTTAGTTCTTCGCCGAGAAAGAAACCATAGAGTGTGCGTCCACCGCGCGTGACAAGGTTCATCATGTCCAGTGTCGCCGTGGGCGATGAGGAGAACCCTACAGCTACGCAAATGCCCTGCGGGGCAAGATGGGGCAACAGCGCCGTTAGCGTCTCGCCACCCACGGAGTCGATGATCAAATCGTAGGGACCAAAGTTGCTTGCCTCTGCCCCGGCGGCGGCTGAGTCCCCTACGATCACTTCATCTGCCCCCGCTTTTCGTACGAGCTCGGCCTTCGTCTCGGTGCTGGCTATTCCGACATTGAAGGCACCAGACAAGGCGGAGAGTTGATGTGCGAAGAGACCGACACCCCCCGTCGAACCGGTGATGAGCACGCGTTTGCCGAGCAGCAGTCCTCCCTTACGGAGAGCGTTAAGCGCCGTCAAGCCGGATACGGGCAGGGTAGCTGCTTCAGCGAATCCGACTTCGTCCGGAATTTCGGCGAGCATCGAGACGGGGGCGGCAATCTGCTCGCTCCAGGCACCCAAAGGCAGCAGTCCGACTACCCGGGCTCCGGCCGGAGGGCCATCGCCGGTCTTGGCCGGCTGGGTGACAATTCCGGCAAAATCCCAGCCCAGACGGGAGGAAGCGCCCTGGTCGATGGCATCTTTTACCTCTCCGCGGTTGAGGGAGACCGCATGTACCTCCACAAGAGCCTCCCATGGCTGGGCTAAAGGAGGTTCAACCTCCTGAATGGTTAGATAGGATGAAGAATCGGGATTGCTGACTATAGCTCGTATGTGATCTTCTAACATTTGTTAATCTCTCCTTTGGGTAGGTTTGACCGTGGTTTTCATTCAAGAGTATACTTAAAGCGGTTTTCTCAACCAAGTGTAGAACTACACCTCATTAGTGTCACCCGACGGGACTATTGTGAACCGTTGTCTGACAAGTGCCAATGAGGCTTTAATACAATAGATCGTGTGCTAACGCTAATTTATCTGGAAAGGAGAGTCTTATATGCCAGCAGAGGAGACTAGCTTAGAGCAGGCTCTTGCCGAAATTGAACGACTGCGCATGCATCGTCAGCGGGAGATGGTCCACCACCGTTATACGCCCTGGAAACGATTCACTCAGCAGGAATTGAACGATGAGGTCTGTCTTACTTACAAGAATCTGCTGGTGGGCCGTTCTCGCCGCATCCCGGATCGTCAAATGATGCTGAATATCGCGGATTATCTGGAGTGTAGTTCCAGTGAACGCAATGATCTGCTGTTGGCCGCCGGTTATTTGCCAGTTCAGACCGCGTTGTCTCCAGCTAAGCTGGAGCAAGCGTTGGAACAAGCGCAACATACGATGATGGCATTGCCTTATCCCGCCATGATCGTTACTCATACCGAGGATATCCGGGGATACAACGAGTATTGTCGCCAATTGTTTCAATTCCCGCAGCTTGCTGCTGATGGACGTTGGATGAATCGAGTGGATTTGCACTTTAGTCCGGACCTGCCAGTACGCACCCGCTCTACATTTGATCAGGCTTCTCTGGAGCAGTGGGAGGCCCACGCCGTACGAGGGATTCGAGCGTTCAAGCAGAACCATATGCTGTCCCGGCACGATGGCTGGTATCAAGACGTGGTGAAGCGCTTCGGACAATACGATGTGGCTGGTGGTCATCTGGAGCAAGCGGCGGCTTGCGAAGATGATTCGTTAGAGCTGACTCAGACGATTTTGGCTAAAAGTAAAGTTGCGGGAGATTGGACTCCGATTCAGTTCAAGCAGTTCTCTATCTCTACTGGGGGGCTGATGTATCCGCAAATCCAGGTGTTCCTGCCCGTGGATAAAGCGGCGCATCAAGTGTTTGAGGGGTTAGGCTGTTTTGTGGATTGCGGGCTGGCAGAGGGGCTTTAAAGTGAATTTACGTTAGTCATCAACTCGCTAAATTATGTGGTAAAAGGACCACGCAAGCGCTTCATTCAGCCTGCGTGGTCCTTTTTTAGGTTGTTCACATCTGCTACTGCTCCTACTTGCTGGGCTAGAGCCTAATCTCCTGGCCTCGTTCGGCCGATTCATAGATGGCTGTGAGGATTTGGAGCAGGTCAACTCCCTGCTCGGTAGTATAAAGCGGCTGTTCATCCCCTAGTACACAGCCTATAAAATGATGGATATTGGCAGTATGGGGAGGAAGGGAAGCAGGAGGTAGCTTTGGCTCCATATCGATCGGTCGCCCAAGTAGATCTGTATACAGTCGTAATTGATTATTGATAAGACTAAGCCCACCCTCCGTACCACGCCATTCCACCAGCTTCTGATCCTCAGCAATATGACTAGCCCAGCTAAACTCAAGCTGCAAGCAAGCTCCGTTATCAAACCGAATAAATCCAGCGGCCAAATCTTCTACATCGAAGACTCCCTGCGATGGCTCCATCCCCGAAAGAGGGCGGTCTGCAAATTGGCGATAAGTAGCGCCCGAGACGGATATGGGGCGGGGATTACCGGCCAGCCATACGGCCAAATCAATCATATGCACACCCAAATCAATCAGTGGTCCGCCCCCCGACAGGGCTTGGGTCGTGAACCAGCCGCCTTGGCCGGGGATGCCCTGACGGCGAATCCAAGCACAACGCCCCATATAGAGTTCACCGAGCTTGCCGCCTTCCACACAATTCCTGACGAATTTTGCTTGCTCCGTAAAGCGGTTGTTCCGCATGGTCATCATCAGCTTGCCAGAGGCTTGCGCGGCCTTCGCCATCTTCTCAGCTTCTGATACACTGACTGCATCCGGCTTCTCGCAGAAGACATGTTTTCCATGCTCCAATGCGGCGATGGCTAGTGAGGAATGATACAGGTTAGGGGTACTGATATCAATAATATCGATGCATGGGTCGGCAAGTAAATCCCGATAATCCTCATAGATTCGAACCCCTGGTACTTCACGGGCAACGGTATCCGCCGCATTTCGTGATATATCGTACACCCCCGATAGCTCTGTCGCAGGGTGGGATGACCAGGCCCGCAGATGAGCTCCTCTGAAAATATTCCCCGTGCCAATGGCCCCTACTTTAAGCTTGGTCATGGCTGCTTCGACCCGAGAGTCTCTAACGGCGGTGTATGCTGATATCGTGGCAGCTCCCGTTGAATCGGGGCCGCCCAGCTTACGGCATTGGAAATAATTCGTCCTATTTCGGGATAATGATAGGTAGGGTACGTTTCATGACCCGGTCGGAAGTAGAAAATCTTGCCCGCACCGCGATAATAACAGCACCCGCTCCGGCAAACTTCTCCACCTTCGAACCAGCTTAAGAAGACAAGTTCATCGGGTTCAGGGATATCAAAATGCTCACCGTACATTTCCTCCTGCGGCAGCTCGACAAATTCACCAATTCCCTCGGTGATAGGGTGGCCGGGGTTCACCACCCATAACCGCTCTTTCTCCCCCGCATTGCGCCATTTGAGGTTACAGGTCGTTCCCATCAGCTCACGAAAGATTTTGGAATGATGGCCAGAGTGTAAAACGATCAGTCCCATACCCTGTAGCACCCGTTGCTGCACGCGATCCACGATGTTATCCTGAACTTCTGCATGAGCGGCATGGCCCCACCAGATGAGCACGTCAGTTTGCTCTAGCACGTCCACACTTAACCCATGTTCCGGTTCATCTAACGTAGCGTATCGAATGAATCTTCCATCTCGAACTTGATTAGTCAGTCCGGCAGCTATGGCTCCATGTATGCCTTGCGGGTAGATGGAGGCCACGGCCGGGTTATGCTGCTCATGGCGATTTTCATTCCATATGGTCACGCGTAGTTGGCGATCCATGTTCATCCCCCTAAATTAAAATACTAACTCAAGCTAGTTGTTAAATAGCAGCAATGGTTCTTACATCAAGTCCGGGAGCTTCCATACTTGCAACAGCCCGGCATCCTCACCGCTTCGGATGCCGGCTATGGCGATATGCCGAGCAGCAGCTTCGGGTGTTCGGGAGACTGAGGTAACCCGGATGCTATAATCAAGCGGTAGCGGGAGGGGGGAGATTAACCCACGACTTCCGACGAATGCTTTGCCTTGAATGGCGAGGGCAAAGGCCCCTTGACCGAGATAGGCTAGCTTCACAGGGCCAAGGTGAGCGGACACAGGTACATCAGCAAGCCTCATCCGATGACTTGGCAAGTCTGGTTCCTGCTTCTGTGCTTCAAGCTCGATCATGTATTGATCCTCCACCAGAAGTAGAGTGGCTGTACCGTCTTGCCAGGCATCAAAGGCAATAACGTCTTGCTTAACAGGGGTGAATTTGCCCTTGGACTCAGTGCGGAGGTATAGCGTACCTGAGCTCCCCAACGCCCATACCTGATCGCCCATGGCAAATAGCTGCTCGCAGGCTTCATCGGGCAAGCGGGTCACCGCCTGAAGTTGCATCCTGGATAATGTATCTGGGGGAGAAACCTCCCAAGCCGGGGAATCTATTACGCTTGCTTCCCATAGCCAGCCATCTGCCGCGACGAGAAGACGGTCCCCATGCTTAATGCTGTCGTGGTCCATGTCTCTATCGTCAGCATATCTGTTATCTACGTCGTCATAACCACAGTTAGAATCAGGCTTGGCGCTAAGGGAATTGACCTGACAAATTGCTTCAACGGGCTGCTTGAAGGTATAGGTCGCTTGAGGCCAGGCCCCATCCTCAAATCGGACAAACCGCCAGGGGTCGATCAGTGCAGAATAACCAATCCGGTTGTCCCACGACATCCAGACTTGAGTATCTGTGACAGCAAGGCCGGACAATGCGGGGCCGATGTGCAGCGTACCGAGCACAGCTCTATTGGTGGGTTCGGCCTCCCATGAGAAGCCGTCTTCCGTAGCTATTAAATAACGTCCTGGCCTTCCTGGAGCCAAGCCCAACGGGAGGGCTGCCCTCTCGCCAACGTAGCTGTCGGCGAGGAGGGCGAATCCGCCCCGGACAGCTTCCGAAGTGGGCTTGGCAGAGGGAACAACAACCCTGTGATTGGCCAGGCCCATCAGCCCGCGAGGATGCCCTTCCCAAGTGAAGGCTCCTTCGTCGGTGATTTGGCGACCGATATGATCCAGCGTACGGACCTTTAGTCCGGTCTCATCGAGCTCAATTACGCGCGATTGACGTTTGCCATCTCGGGTGCAAGAGCTATGAACACCAGTCAGGAAGAAGTGGGTTCCCTGCACGATTTGATGAGAATTGGGATACCCTTGGCTAAGGTGATAGTGGGCAGAGAACCATAGAATAATTTCGGGAAAGCGGTGGACAAGCTCCAGCCAGCGATAGGGATCATGATTCTGATCCAGATATGCGTTGGTGGAGCGGACGTGAACACGGGGGACCGTCCGCAGACCGCTGCCGATCGGCGGGGCATGAGTGAAGAACAGTACCGGCACGCCGGGACGTTCTTCCAGCTTGGCGACAAGCTCGTCAAACTGACGGTTCGTGGCGTAGCATTCCTGTACGTCGTAGCAGTCGTTCGCAGGCTGCGGCTCGGTCGAGGCGAAGAATAGCCGCCACTCCGGGAATTCAAGCACGCCATAAGGCTCGGTTAAAGCGAAAATATCCAGAAACGCTTGCTGCATCGTTCCATGGGTCTGCTGGCCACCGGATTCCCGTTCCAAATCGTGGTTGCCCATGATCGGGCGTAGAGGCGTTCCAGTCTTCTTTAGATAGCTATGGGCTTCCATAAGGCCATCGGGTTGTCCAATTCGTCCATTCCGGCCGAAGTCGCCCAGCGGGATCACCAAGTCGGGTTCAACCCGGGCTATATCCTCCATAGCGTTATCGGTCAGTTCTAGCTGCTTGGCATCAATATGGAAGTCGCCTAAGATTACGATTCTCAACGAGTAAACCTCCTGTAAACGTGACAAAGTGGCAAAGTTTAAAATAGTTCAGCCCTTCATACCCGTCAGGGCAATGCCCTGCACGAAATATTTCTGTCCGATGAAGAAGAGGATGACCGTGGGCAGCATGGCCACGCAGGCAACGGCCATCAAATAGTTCCATTGCACTTCGAATTGTCCGTTAAAAAAGTTCATGCCTAGCGCGATGGTAAACAGTTCTTGCTTGTTCAGATAGATTAGAGGTTGCAAAAAGTCATTCCAAGCCGCATCGAATTGAAAAATCGCTACAGTGATCAGGACAGGCACCGTTACAGGCAATACGACGTGCCACAGGATACTGAACACCCCGGCCCCATCAATCTTGGCCGCTTCCTCCGTGTCAGGAGGGACGGTCAGGAAGAATTGCCGCAGCAAGAAGACATAAAAGGCATTGCCGAGGAAGGTCGGCACGGTCAGAGGTAAGAAGGAATTGACCCAGCCGATCTGTGTAAACAGAAAGAACTTCGGAATCATGACGACGGTCCAGGGGATCATCATCGTGGAGATCATGATCATGAATAACACAGTCCGTCCGGGAGCGCGATAACGGGCAAAGCCGTAAGCCGCAACCGTGCAGGACAGCAGGGTTCCGCATACGCTCAGTAGGGTCACCAGCGCGGTATTGCCGAACCACAGACCGAAAGGGAGCTTGGTGAAGGCTTTGACATAGTTCTCTACTTGCAGCGGAAGTGGCAACCACACGGGTGGCCAGGCATAGAGCTGAATATCGCTCTTGAAGGACGTGGATACCATCCAAATGAATGGGAAAAGCATGGCGACCGAGCCGATGCCGAGCAGCAGATATAGCAGGATACTGAGTAAAGGTTGTTTTTTCAGCATCATTTCTTCTCACCTCCGTAATACACCCAGCGACCGGATGTGGAGAACACAATCAAAGTCAGGACCAGGATAATTAGGAATAGCAGCCAGGCCAAAGCCGAGGCGTAGCCCATCTCAAACTTGCTAAAGGCATAGTCGTAGAGATGGAAGTTGAAGAAGCGGGTGGAGTTGAGCGGTCCGCCTTTGGTCATCACGTAAGCTTCTCCAAACTTCTGTAATGCCCCAATGACACCGGTGATCAGGTTGAAGAAGATGGTCGGTGTGAGCAGCGGGAGCGTAATATATACAAATCTTTTCCAAGAGCTTGCCCCGTCCAGCATAGCCGACTCATACAGGGAATCTGGAATTCCTTTCAATCCGGCCAGCCAGATCATCGTTCCACCGCCAACGGACCACAGACTCATGAAGATCAGGGAGGGCAGCGCCCAATCGGGATCAAAGATCCAGCCGGGACCTTGAATGCCGAATAAGCCTAGCAATGAATTCAACAATCCCAGCTCGGGATTGAAGACGAAAATCCACATGACCATAACAGCCACACCGTTTATTTGAGAAGGCAAATAGTAGATAGTGCGAAATAGTCGTGTTCCGGGCAGGGATACGTTCAGCAGCAGTGCCAGTGCCAGGCCAACGACCAGATTCAGCGGCACCGATAACACGGCAAAGCCAAACGTAATGGATAAGGACTTCCAGAATAACGGGTCCTTACTTAAGGCAAAGATGTAGTTGCTAAGGCCAATCCACTCCGGGGGAGTGAGCATATTCCATTCTGTGAAGCTGAAATAAAGGGAGGCGAGCATTGGGCCCGCATCCAGAGCGATCAAATGAATCAGCCAAGGGGATATGAGCATGTAAAAAATCCAGGCTTCCTTGCGTCTTAATAATGATTTGGGTTTGCGCACTGCGTTCTTTGACCTCCTTGCAGGGCAGTTATGCTTCTCTCGGCAGTGCCGCTTGAGTGAAGGGCAGGGGCGAAGCGGATGACTCCCCGGTTCGCCCGCGCCGCATCAATTACTTGTTCTTGGCCGCATCTGCGGCGGCAGCCGCTTCATCCAAGGCTTGCTTCACGTCTGTCTCCGAGAGCAGGATCTTCTCCAGCGCTTCCGTGAAGGCCGGCTTGCCGGTCTTTGGATAATCCGGGTCCAGTGTATCGGGCATGATCTTGTTGTTCGGAATATCATCGGTAAATGATTTGTAGTTAGAATCGGTGGACTGGCCCTTCTCTTCGGCCACCGGCTTGTAAGCCACGAAGCCAAAATCGCCGAACACTTCCGAACCGCCCCGGCTGGTCATATATTTGATGACATCCCAGGCTGCTTCCTTATTCGGAGATTTCTCATAGATCGACCAACCGCCATAGAATACGAAGTTGTTGGCTCCATTGGGTCCTACAGGCAGGGGAACCGTACCGAACTCAAGCTGTGGGTCCTTCAAATAGTCTTCGATCGGCCAGCGGCCGTTCAATTCCATGGCAACCTTGCCCGCGGCGAACATGTCGATTCCCTTGAAGGCATCGGTATCCGTGGACCCCGGTGTGATCTGATCCTTATGATAGGCATCGCTATACCATTGCATGGCCTTGACCATGCCCGGGCTGTTCATGTAACCCTCGTACTTGCTGCCGTCCGGGCTCACGACGCCATCGCTATAAGCCAGCACCAGTGGTTGAACACGGCGCTGATTGGCACCTGGCAGCTTGAGTCCCCATTGTACAACCTTGTCGCCTTCGCGTTGGGTCAGCTTTTTGGCGGTCTCGTACATCTCTTCCCAGGTCCAGCCTGGTTGCGGATAGGGCAGATTCGCTTCATCGAATAGCTTCTTGTTGTAGATGATCGCCATATTTGTCCAATCCTTAGGCATGGCATACAGCTTGCCTTGATATTCCCCATACTTGACGATGTCCTCATAGAATTCATTAAGGTCCAGACCGTTATCTCCTTCAATAAAAGGAGTCATATCGGCCAGCCCGCCGTTCTTCCCGAAGATCGGCACCTGCGTATCCCCTACAGTGATAATGTCGGGCGCATCACCGATGGCAAACTGGGCGATAAGCTTGTCATCATAGTTTTGCGGGACCGACTCGAAGGAGATTTCTACATTGGGGTGCTCCTTCATGTAGCTGTCCAGCACGGATTTCTGCATTTCATAGCTATCGGCCGTGGACCAGGTGGTCATGCGCAGCTTAATCTTTTCCGTGTTGCCGCTGCCTGTTGCCGTTTGGCTATTGTTAGTGGGGGCTGTGTTGCCTGGAGCAGCGCTGTTATTCTGCTGAGCGCATCCAGTCAAGGCAATCACGCCTATGAGCAGGGTAGGTATCCATTTACGTAAAAAAGGGGCTTTCATGTGCTGATTTCACCGCTTTCTTTTAAAGTAGGATGTGGTGGGTATGGGGATTAGAGCCAAATAGTCTGATCCTTCTCAGGCCACAGGACGGGACCGGAGTAAATAGCTTGGGCTGCTTGCACGCTAGCCTCATTGTTGTGACGCAGTCCATGAATCAGGGCCAACTGCTGGACTTGGGCTGCCTTGGCGACCTCTGCGGCATCCATGGCGCTAGAATGTAGGCCGCCGTTCTTAAGCGGATTGGCCGGAGTTGCTCCGTAAGTCGCCTCGTGAATGAGCAGGGAGGTATCCTTGGCCAACTCAATAATTGGCTCATGATAGGCGGTGTCTCCCGTGAAGGTTACGGTCTTCCCGGTCTGCTTGTCATTGTATTTGTAGCAAAGGGCTTGTACCGGATGCAGGGAAGTGGTCGTCTCCAGCAGGAAGCGATCATCTTCATAGGAGTCTCCCGGCGTCAGCGGAACGATAACCGGATAGCTGCGATCAGGGTAAAATTTGCGGTTCAGGAACAGGAATTCCAGGGTGTGGTGCATGATCGGTTCCAGGTCTTCAGCAGGGCCTAATATCTTCAGGCCAGACAAATCCTCGTTCTTGATCAGGAAATAATAGAGAAAAGAAGGGAGGGAGATATAGTGGTCATGGTGCATATGAGTGAACAGCAAATAGCGAATGTTGCCTGGGTCGATGCCCTGCCGTCTGAGGTTGTCGACGATATTCCACCCCGTATCAACCATGACGTCGTCATTGATTACGAAGCTGGCGGTTTCACCTCCCAATTCCGGTATGGCGGCTTCTGTTCCGAAAAATGTGACTTTTGTCTTCTCTTGCATCTGCTTTCCTCCTAGAATGATTATTTTCGATCATTTCAATCTCATTTTAGAGGGAATATATCAATTTTGTATTAATTATTTCGTGTTTATATGTAAATATCGATCAATATTTTGCGATTATTTGATTGTTAACGATCATAATTTCCTGTTTTTCTCTTTTTTATCTTGCTTTTGTGATCGGTTATCCTCTATAGTGAAAATGACAGACATATACAGGAGCCTGAGATGAAATGGCTATATGTAAGAGAATTGGCTGGGAGGGGAAGGGACGAATGAAGGTCCGGCATCGCGTAATTGCGGATTATTTGAAGGAGCATACCTTTTTGCATGTGAACCAGTTAGCTGAGCTATTGGAGGTATCGCTGCCCACGATTCGCAGGGATTTGCATGAGATGGAGAGCGGCGGCTATATCCAGCGAGTGAATGGTGGAGCCTTAATCAAGGCAGAGGGAGAAGGGACCGGAGGAACGCCAACTCAAGGGGGAGACCTTTTTACCGCGCACAAGAAGGCGATTGCCGCCGAGGTAATCCGATGGATTGAACCAGGGGATACGTTGTTCATCGATTCGGGCTCGACGAACAGTTATATTGGAGATTTGTTGTCCGAGCTCAAGAACATTACGATTGTGACAAACAGTATCGATATCGCTTATAAATGTATGCGCAAGCCGGACCTGTCCGTATTCGTCTGCGGCGGAACAGCCGAGGACGTGCAATCAGAGGCGGGAATTGTCGGGCCGCTGGCGGAGCAAATGATATCGCAGTTCCGGGCTAATTTATGTATTCTGGGCACCGCCGGGGCCGATCCCAAGCAAGGGATTACAGACCCTTATTTGTCGGTCGCTCGTATCAAGCAGAAGATGCTCAGCTATGCCTCACGGCGTATTCTGGTTACCGACCACAGCAAATTCGGAAAAATTCATAAAGCCTATGTGGCTCCCCTGGACACATTTGATTGCGTGATAACGGATCGGGAAGCCACGGAGGATCAGATCAAAGCGATACGAGGCAAGGGAATACAGGTCAAGCAGGTATAGATGGTTATAGACAGGTAGCAGTGTCCCAAGGAGCTTATTCCAGAACTTCAATACTTGTCGGCTCTGTGGAGAGCTTGTAGTTGATTGGGCTGCCGTCTGCTTCATACCTGGTGAATTCCGCGACGGCAACAACGGTATAAACGCCCGGAGCTTTGAAGCTATAGGAGTATTGCTCTGTTATAACGCCATCCTGTGACAACGGGCGCATCATCGCGATATCGTTCCTTGTAATCGGGTCGGAGTGGCCAGCTTCATCTTCAATGATGTAATAAAATACAGGCTCTCCCGTAGCAATCTCCACAGACTGCCCCGAAGCATTGGTGAGCTTGGCTTCCATCGTGACCGCGGTATTAACCTGAACTTGTTCCGGTACAGAAGCCTGGATGGAGAACCCGTCTTTCGCATCTACGGAAGCGTGAACCTCTGTAGGGGGCTGCTGAGCCTGCTGGGTTGGTTCCTTGGCAGAGCCGGAATCGATGGTTTGACAGCCGACCAAGAGAAACAGTAGAATAAATGCTATTTTGTTCAAATTATACACCTCCTATTGCTCTAGACGGTGAGCAGTGAAGGATTGTTTCAGTTCATGAATTCTGATGTGGTCGTGCGCCTTTAATTTTTTATCAGAGATAAGGAGGGAGATCAATCTTGGAGGACACTATGATGATCCAAAGAGCGCTTGATGCTCTAAGCGAAGATGAGTTGAAAGCTTGCTTACGCCTTGTGCTGATGCAAATTCGCAGGTTAGAACAGGAACCAACCTCCCAAGAAGCGGCAGAAGGGCTGGTTGAATTTTATAGGGGGGTAGCAAGCTCTGTAAGCCGCTCCAAGGATCAGCCTATATCGCCTTATGCTACGCATGTACATATTGTCACGGGCCTTTCTTTTGCTGGCAGTATGAAGCACACATTAAAATCACTTGGTCGGTCCGATGCACATGCGCTGATTGTATTGGAAGAAGATTATGCGATAGGACCACTTGGCGTCCTGGATACCTCGAAAGGTAGACAAGCGCGGAGCGATTGGTTCCGTGATCATATCTTGGGTGGAGCGGATGCCTACTCTTGTTACGAGGAAGAATATTCAAGAATCCTGCGTCGATTTGGGCAAATTCCGGAGCAAGCGCAAGTGATCATTTGGACCTCTGGCAATGCTGGTGAGCAGATCGGGATGAGACATGCGTTGCATCTACTTGGCAACCAGATGAATAAGGTGGCCGTGTGCAATGCTTGCTCCATTTGCGAGCACTTGTACAATGAGCCAAACAGACAGATCCAATATCGCCACTCTGGTGAAATACCGCCGGACAAGCTTGGTAAGGCTATCCAGCGTGTGGTCGACAATCTACCGAGCTTGTCTCAGGAAGAAGCAGGTCGGTTAAGTGGGGAATGGCAGGATATCTCGGGATGCTCCAGTGAATTGCGGGTGTGGCTGGATGGTAAGGTTGTAGGGGTATCTGCCGATGCCTATGATGCTTACCTTCTTAATAAGCTGGATAAACTACAAGAGAGCAGAGGGCCAGAGGAATTTATTAAATCAGCACGGGTAATCGGCGAGGCCATCGGATACTGCGACCAATGTATTAGCGATGCTTATTTTGAGTATCGGCTTCGGACATTAATTTATGATGGAGTATTAGAGATTAAAGGCGTTCCAACAGCGATGAGGTACTACAGTGTAAGGCGGAGAAGAAATGATTAGAAAAACCACCGTACAGCTACAGGAAATTAACCCCAAGGCTGGTACGGTGGTTTTGTGCGTTTATTTCATAGCTGCTAGAGCTGCATTGAGTTGAGCTTCTATGGACATATCTACAAATTGAAGACTGGCTGCATAACCCTCATTGGTAGCTCTTAGGAGTGCAATAATCTTCGTGTTATCGACTTCCCAAACACTCATATAAAACCCACCATCTACGAACGAAACTTCTTCGAGGGTGTCTTTATCATAAGTGGCTGTATTACTTAAGGGCTCTCCATAAGTCTTGGTAACACTATTGACAATCCCCTCGTAAACCCCGATATAAAAGGCCAATTCAAGGTTCGTGGTAGAAGGCATAAAGGTTGCCTTGGCTAGCTTACCTTTATAGAAAATGTATATTTCTTCGTCGTCATCAGGACCATCGTGATATAGAAGAACATAAATATCATCTTGTCCGCCTTCATCAATTAACAGCTTACCGGCAAAAGATTTCTTCAATTCCTGCGGGCTCATTCCCCATGGCAGGGATAGTGCATCAGATGCTGGCTGTTGACCAATCCAGGCGATGGCTTGGGAGGAGTCAGCTCCAATGGCTTTACCGGTTAGCGTCTTGATAGCCGATAAGGGCAAATAGGTGGTTCCATTCATGGCTTTGACGGCTACGGGAAGCTGAACGGCTACTCCATTAATCTTGGCTGTCTTGCTTCCTGCGGATACGACGATATAGGAGCCGGAGGCATGCTTAGCGGTGATCATCTTGGTCTTGGAATCAAGGGTGGTGGTATACCCCAATTCGGCCAGCACGGTTTTCATGGGAACGAGGGTCGAATTATTTTGCACGATCGTTGGGTATGGGGAGGACAAGAGCTTACCGTCCACATACAGTGCGTATGAATTAGGTGCTGCGGCGTATGTTAATGGGGTAAAGGTGAATAACCCTAGCGTCACGGCCAGCCAACTCATGAGCATGGAATAAACAATTTTTTTCATTATAACTCCTTCTTGAATATGTAATTAATCCTACTGATCAGGAATAGCTACTTCAATATAGCATGTCTAACTTGGGGTGGGCAGACATATATTTCCTGATTTTAAAGGAAAGAATATCAATATACGCCTAGGCTGGCGCAAAATTTGTCGAATGCCGCTGATGGTGGTATTCTGACAGTATGTACAGCGGGTAGAACCATGAGATGGCCCGCAGGATTAGCCGCAATGAGATAAAACAAACACTTCATGGTTAACAACAAGAGGAGATGGTAGGAGAATGGGTTTCTTCAGACGTAAGAAAGAACAGGCTGTCCCGGAAAAGGTAACGGAAACGGTCTGGATCAAGGCTCCATTGACAGGAGAAGCCGTAGGCTTGGCACAGGTCCCTGACCCGGCATTTGCCGAGAAAATGATGGGCGAAGGCATTGCGATTATCCCGGCGGAAGGGAAAGTAACGGCTCCGTTTGATGGGAAAATTGCTAACCTGATGAAGAGCAAGCACGCTCTTGTAATCGAGCATACCTCGGGTGTGCAGGTGTTAATTCACGTCGGCGTAGATACGGTATCTCTGAAGGGCGAAGGCTTTACTGCTCATGTACAGGAAGGAGACTCCGTGACTGCGGGTCAACTACTGCTGGAATTTGATTCCCTACTAATTCGTGGGCGTGAGTTGCCGGATATTACATCGATTATCATCCCTCATGGACTTGATGCTGTGGGCGAGGTTACAGAATACCCAGGCCAAGTAACTGCAGGACAGGAAAATGTGCTGGCCGTGAAGGTGAACTAAGCGGCAAATCAGCCGCTAATTATAGTGCAAGGTCATATCCCCTTCCAGTAGACCGTGCCGCTTATTCTTGGTGACCAGGATGCGGTATCAAAACTGAAAGGGGATATTTGCTTTTTTTTACACGCTAGCTATGAGCATTGATAACCTGCCGAAAGCTATAATTCGGGATTGAATTAGGATCTAATCCGATGCTTGATTCGCTAAACAACTCAAAGCCGTTCTTGCCATAGAACTTTTTGTTTCGCTCGGTGTGGGTAACGAGTGTAATCCATCCGCCTCCGTGTTTCTTGATGTAGGGGAAAATAAATTCGTTAAACAACGCGCTCCCAAGGCTTTTACCTTGATAACCTTTCGCAACCGCAAAGCAGTCAACGTACCAGCCATCCTCCCCGTAAGGAGCACAAGCTGCCTTCATTTTATCCAACGTTTTCAGGAGATGGTTAAGCCTTTTTTGCCCAAGCTGAGCGGCTAAAGCCAAACCTCCGTTGAATAGATATTGAAAGAAACCCGGACTCTTTTCTCCACGCTTTTTCAGCAGAACAGTAGAAACAATTCTCCCATCCATTAGGCCGACGAAGCAGCAGTTTTGCTGATAATAGGACTTTGTATTGGTATAATTAACTTGATACAATTGTTTCTCATAGTCCTTGCCGGGCGCCAATAGAAGCGCATGTAAAGGATATTCCATAAAGGACTCCGTAAACAAGGTTGCGATTTCGTGCAGCTCATGTTTTTGAGCCAAGCGGTAGCTTTTCATAGCAAACTCCCCTTTCAACATGATTGATTTTCTTATTGTATTAAGGGAGTAGACTATAAAAAATAGGGAATGTGGTCGTTTCTGTTCGTTATTGAACAGATGAAACCTAAATGTATAGAAAATGAGGTTGTTTTTCATGGGAGATCGACGGTCCGTTAAAACTAAAGCAGCCATTAAGCAAGCCTTTCTGACGTTATTAAATAACAAGCCAATTTCCAAAATAACGATTTCTGAGATGTCAGAGCTTGCGGATATTGGTAGAGGCACGTTTTATTCGCATTACCAAGATATCTACGATTTGTACAGAGAAGTTGAAACCGAGATGTTCGATCAGTTCAATCGATTTTACGATGAATCCTTCCCAGTGCAAGAGCGTCATGATATTATGCGTTTTATCAACAAAATAACGGATTATATTTATCAAAACAAAACATTATTTGTTGTGATGGCCAACCCGGAAGATACGTTGTTGACCCCTGATAAAATCAAGGCTTTTTTCAAAGGGAAAATACTGCAAGAGCTGCTGCGTGAAAATAAATATCCGAATAAACCTAACGTGTATGAAGAAACGGAAAGCTTATTTATTGCTTCTGGCGTATTTGGGGTCATTGAGGACTGGGTTGTACGCGGTATGGAGGAAGAACCTACGGGGATGTCTATGCGCATCCAGCAGCTTCTGTTGAAGCTAGAGGACTGATTGGTTAGATCTGAATAGCAAAGCGAGCCTC
This sequence comes from Paenibacillus sp. 1SOY10, assembly GCF_056836745.1. Taxonomy (NCBI): domain Bacteria; kingdom Bacillati; phylum Bacillota; class Bacilli; order Caryophanales; family Paenibacillaceae; genus Paenibacillus; species Paenibacillus sp. 1SOY10. The sequence goes on from NZ_JBXENK010000002.1 coordinate 967,008, forward strand.
GCGTGAACGGGGCTCGTTTTTTGGGTTTAAGGCGCTCATGGCGCTACCTAAGTTACCGGAGATAAACAAAAAATTTATAGAAAAACCTATAGATTCTCAAGGTAAGGTCTTCCAGGATTGCGGTACAGTATACACATCAACAGATCAGCATCCAACCAAGAAAGAAGGTTAGACCATGACAACAACACCTGCCACCGCTGGAACGGACAGGGTGCTAAAGCCTAAGCAGGCCTTTTACCAGACGAAGAGGTTCCGGCAGAACATTCCATTGTTTCTTATGCTTATACCCGGAATTTTGTATTATGTGATCTTCCGGTATTTTCCTATGGGTGGTCTTGTTATCGCTTTCAAGGACTATAACTTCCGTGACGGCATCTTGTCCAGTCCCTGGGTCGGACTTAAATATTTCGAAATTCTGTTCCAATCCAAGATTACACTGCAAGTCATTTGGAACACGCTGGAGCTTAGTGTTCTCAATCTGATCTTCGGGTTCCCGGCACCTATCATTATTGCGATTGCACTGAATGAGGTTCGCAAGAACTGGCTGAAGCGCTGGATTCAAACGATCATATATCTCCCGCATTTTCTATCCTGGGTTATCGTTGCGGGGATTGTTCTGACCTTGTTCTCGATTGATGGGGGTACCATTAACAAACTGCTGGCGCAATGGGGAATCGAGGCTGTTCCGTTCCTGTATCGTGCCGATTCCTGGGTAGCGATCTTCATCGGCTCTGGCATGTGGAAGGAGATGGGGTTTGGGGCAATTATCTACTTGGCTGCCCTTTCCTCCATTGACCCGAGTTTGTATGAGTCCGCCGGACTGGACGGGGCAGGCAAGCTGAGACAGATCTGGCATATTACGCTACCGGGACTTCGTCCCACGATTATTCTTCTACTCATCCTGGGCATGGGCCGCCTGATGGAGGTCGGATTCGATCAGGTATATAACCTGCAAAATCCAACCGTGCTGGGGCAAGCGGAAGTGATCAGTACCTATGTATACAAGGTGGGGCTACAGCAAGCGCAGTTCAGCTTGACCACTGCGATGGGGCTGTTCGAATCCTTTGTCGGGCTGATTCTGGTATTGTCGGCCAACGCGCTTGCACGGAAATTTGATCAGGGCTTATTTTAGGGGGAGAATTGCGTTGAGAGAATCTACTGGAGGAAAAGTTTTTAGCGTCTTTGTACACGTTGTCTTAATCTTGATTTCGCTCACCTGCATTCTGCCATTCCTGCACTTGGTCGCCTTGTCCTTTAGTGAGGGGCATGCGGTGGATTTGGGGCAAGTGTATTTCTGGCCGGTGGGCCTTGATTTTACGGCATATGCTTATTTCTTCGAGAACACGCCAGCCCTGCGGGCGTTCACCAATAGCTTGATTATCACCTTGTGCGGAACGGCGCTAAGTATGATGACCACTGTTTTGACAGCGTATCCATTATCACGGCGCTACATGTATGCACGTAAGCCTATCACTACAGCCGCCTTATTCACGATGCTGTTCAGCGGGGGGATGATTCCTACGTACTTGGTGATGAACAGTCTCCATTTGACGAATACGTACTGGTCTCTCTGGTTTGTTGGACTGGTAAGCACCTATAATATGCTCATTATGAAAAGCTTCTTCGAGAACATTCCGGGGGAAGTAACGGATTCAGCTCAAATCGACGGCTGCGGAGAGATGCAATTGCTAGGGCGGATCATCCTGCCATTGTCTCTGCCTATGCTGGCGACATTGACGTTGTTCTACGGCGTCGGGTATTGGAACATGTTCATGAATGTCATCTTGTACATCAACCGGACCGAGCTACAGAACCTCACGGTAATCGTCCAGAGCATGCTGCAAATTCAAAGTATGGATAACATGATGGCGATGGACGTGGCGCAGCAACAGGAGCTGATCTCCGAGAAGCTGAAGGCGGTCGGCGTCATGGTCATGGTGGTGCCGATGCTGGTCGTGTACCCGTTCTTGCAGAAATATTTTGTCAAAGGAATCATGCTGGGTTCCATTAAAGGCTAGCGGCAACACATTCCATTCATTATAGATTGAGAGGAGCTTCCAACATGTCTGTACAAACATTCAAGTGGAGCAAGAGGGTCTGGTCATCTGCAGTAATGGTTCTGGTGTTAACCGTGGGGGTCGTTGGCTGCGGCTCATCCAAGGAAGACGGGCAAAGCGCTGGAAAACCGGTCATTACCGTGTCCAATTATGACAGGGGGAACATCCCCGCTGCGGAAGGAACGGTAGAGGAGAATCGCTGGACCAAGTGGATCAACGAAAATTCTCCGGTAGCTGCCAAGTTTGTGCCTGTGCTACGCTCGGAGTCGACACAGAAGCTAAATGTAATGTTCGCCTCCGGTAGTGCCCCGGATATCGTCAATGATTACGATACGGGCTTCCGGGATTCCCTGTACCAGCAGAAGCAGTTGCTGCCGCTGGATGATTATTTGCAGTATGCCCCCGAATATGAAAAGCTGCTGGAGGCCTATCCTCAACTGCGCAATGTGGGCACCAAGTCGGATGGCAAGCTGTACGAAATCGGCAAAATTAATGAGCCACATCTGCAAAGCGTAGCTTTCATTCGGGTGGACTGGTTGAAGAAGCTGAATCTGGAGATGCCAACGACGACGGAAGAACTGTATACCGTGCTCAAAGCCTTCGTGGAGCAGGACCCTGACGGCAACGGCCAGAAGGACACGTACGGAACGAATATCAGCTATACCTCGGGCGGCATGGTCGATTCCATGTTTGGTTCGAACGGGTGGTTGTTAGAGGGCGATCAGATTGTTCGTAGCTGGGATAATACGCTGGAAGCGCTGAAGTTCAAGAAGAGACTGTTCGAGGAAGGGCTGATTGATCGGGATTACCTTGCTGATAAGAACGGCTCCAAGGCGAAGCAGGATTACTTGAATGGCAAGGTCGGCGTATTCCTTCCGCCTCAGATCAACAACTGGTTCGAGAGTACGGTAACTGACATCAAGACGATCCGCAGAGTTATGCCGGATGCGGAAATCGCTCCTTTGCAACAACCCAGGTCTCCCATGGGATTGTTCACCCATCACGTAACTAATCCGCTGCAAATGACAACGGTGCTTAATGCGGGGACGAAAGACCCCAAGGCAGCGATGGAATATCTCAACTTCATGATGCAGCCGGAAACGGCGTTAATCTTGAGAAAAGGCCTGGAGGGGGAACATTGGAATAAGGGGGAAGGCGATGCTCCTGTCGTGATCGATCCCGACAAGAACGTGAAGGAAGTGGATTGGGCAGCAGACTATACGATGTTCTACTCCCTTCCGCAAAATCCACACTTAACTTCGGTCGCGGCCTTTAATCTGGAGGACCCGGATCAGAAGGCGGGGCTGGATATGATGAACACAGCAGATCAGTTCCTGCTTGATTCTGAGGCTCAATATCCTGCTCTGACTCACTATGAGCATATGCCGGTGTTACCAAGTGACCTGGTTGTGATCAATACAAACGTCAACAAGGAATTAAGCGACATTTATGTTAAGGGGATTATCGGTGGACCGAGTTATACGGCAGAGCAGGCTGTGACAGATGCGAAGGCAGCCTGGGAGAGAAGCGGCGGCAAGCAAATCGAGGAATACATGAACTCCTGGTATCAGGAAAATAAAGAGACGGCCTTCCTTGGCGCGGATGTGCTGGAGATGGTGCGATCCCAACTGAAATAGGATTCACATAAAGCGAATAGGGACTTGGTCCGGCGAACGCCGGGCCAAGTTTGTTCTTTTAAAATCCCGGGGTGCCGGGGTACAATCGGGATAAATCATCTACATCTTGGGGGGAGCCGGATTGAATGCGATGAACTGGCCAAGACGCATTGCCGACAAGTTCAAGGGCAGCTTCAAGTTGAAGCTGATTGTATTGCTGTCCTGTATGGTTACCTTAGCCTTTGTCTTGGCGGGCTGGTTGGTCTCCCGCCTGAATGTCCAAATGATGGAGAGCGAGATCAGCAAGCAGTTCTCCATTGCGAACGAACAGGCCTTAGCCCGATTGGAGCTTACCTTCCAGGAGGTCAGCCGGGTATCGCAATCCATTATTCTGAATGAATCTATAGAATTATTCGTCAGAGAAAGTCTTGATCCCGGTGGAGACCTGTATACGCAATTCAAGAATCGTAAATATGTCGAGGAGCAGTTAACGAATCTGCAAGTGGATGCCCCGTCGATCCGCTCGGTGTTCTTATTCAATGAGCGTGGAGAACTGGCGGTTTTGTCGCGAAATGGGGCATCAGGCGAGCCGGAAACGGCAGACTTGGACATGGTGATAGGGAAGCTGGAGACGTATCGCGGCAATCTGGTATGGGGCCGAGCGAGTCTCCCGAGTGCGGTCGATCCTGGTGGGCGCCGAACCGTGCTGATTGCGGCCCGGCGGATGCTCAATGATAAGCTGACTCCCTATGGCACAATGGTCATGGTTATGGAGGAAAGCTTAGTATCCCGGGTATTGCGGGATCTTGCGGAGAATGGCAACGGCAAGGTGCTGTTGCTGGAGCCGATGGGGAGTATGCTCTACTCCAATTCCAACGGGGAGGAGACCGAGCAGCTTATGCATCTGATTGAAGCTGGCGATCCCCATTACGCCCGGATGAACGGCATTGCTTATTTCTTCGTCCGACATCGACTGGAGCCCTCGGGCTTTACGCTTTATGGAGGGGTGTCGCTGCAAGAGATTCAGCGGAAGAACAAGGACATTATCCATATCTTCGTCATTGCTGGCGTGGGCGTGGCGCTGCTTAGCGCCTTGCTCATTACACTCTCAACCCGCACGCTGCTACAGCCTTTGGCTGATCTGATGCGTGGACTGCGCAAGCTGCGTTCCGGGGACTTCGCGGCGCGAATTAGCGTCCGTTCCGGGGATGAGCTGGGGTTCATCAGCGAGAGCTTCAATAGCATGGCCGAACAAGTGAGTGAGCTGATCAACAAGGTATATCTGGCCCAGATCAGTCAGCGGGAATCGGAGTTGAAGGCGATCCAGGCACAGTTGAACCCGCATTATTTGCATAACCTGTTCAATGAATTGTATTGGAAGCTATATAACGAAGATCAAGCTGAGGCAGCGCTGCTGATCAATGCCATCTCGGAGATGCTCAAATATTCGCTCCAGCCGGTCAATACCGATACGACGTTGGGTGAGGAATTACAGCAAATTCGCAATTATATTATGATTCAGACGGAGTTATTCACCGGGGAGATTGAGACGATTATTCAGGCGGATGAGGCCTTGCTGGACTTGCGGATGATGAGATGTCTGCTGCTGCCGGTGGTCGAGAATGTGTTCGTCCATGCTTTCCGTGATATGGATAAGGACCGGGTCTTGCGGGTGAAGGCGACTTTGCAGGAGGACGCCCTGTATATTGAGGTAGCGGACAATGGCTGTGGCATGGACGAACGGACTTTGGCGGCGCTGACCGATGCCAGAGAGGTACTGCCGGAGAGCAGCAAGACCGGGATTGGCTTCAAGAGTGTGCTGCGGCGCATCGAACTCGTCTATGGTCCTCCTTACGGAGTAGAGATTACGAGTGTACAAGGGAAAGGAACCACCGTGGATATCCGGCTTCCCCTTCGAACGAGGCCGCAGGAGATATAAGAAGTGAAGTGATGCGCACACAACTTAGGGGGAGGGGAATGGATGAGAGGGAAGCTGTTTATCGCCGAGGATCAGCCTAATTTTCGCAACGGATTGGTAAAACTGGCAGGCAAGCGCTCCACCGAGTGGGTGGTGGCGGGGGAAGCGGCCAATGGTCGAGACGCTCTGCAAGCGATGGAATCATGCGTACCGGATTTGCTATTGACGGATATCCGTATGCCTCACATGGATGGGCTTGAACTGGCCAAGGAGATCAAGTCTCGTGGCTGGAAGACGCGGATTGTGATTATTACGGGGTATAAGGATTTTGTCTATGCTCAGTCGGCCCTTAAGTACGGTGTGCTGGATTTTATTACGAAGCCTTGCGTAGAGGGAGATATCCTGGGTGTGCTTGACCGGACCTATGTACGGCTGATTGAAGAGAACCAGTCGCGGCGACAAATGGAGGACTGGAAGCGTCAGCATGAGGACAGCCAGCTTCGCTCGGCCATTCTGGGGATGTCTTGTAGCAAGCGGGAGGTAGAGGCGCTGCTTGGGCGGATGAAGGCAGGGGAGCTTTATTTTCTCCATGTGCCAGCCTATTTGTCTACGGAGAAACAATACTCGACTCAGGACATCCCACTCCTGCAATTTGCGCTTAGTAATATGGTGCGTGAGCATCTGAATAAATGGGTAGGAGGGGGCTTCCGCTTGTTCTCCTTAAGCCCCTCCGAATGGGCCTTGTTGGTGGATCATGCGGACTTCGGGCCGGAGGTACCGGCATCCTGGACGCAGGCGCTTACCGACTCGGTGCATCATTATTTGAAGCTGGAGCTTGCTTGCCATGGGCAAGGAACATGCCGTCATGTCGACGAACTGCGCCGGGCTTACGAGCGATATAACGACAGGGCGGACCGGGAAGAGACGGCGGAACGCAGCGCTGCCCACGAGTCTTTGCTGAATCAGACGGCACTTTATGAGAAAGAGAAGGAAATCGTGTCCTGGCTGATGTCAGGGGATAATGAGCAATTGAACAACGAGCTTCAGGAGCAGGTGGTACGAATCGGCGGTCTGCCCCCGCAAACGGCCAAGATCGAAGCATTGCTGCTGACGACCGCCCTCCTGCGGTTGGTGCAAGTGCAATTCCCTGAGTGGAGGGTGGCTTCGCGTTCAATTGAATGGGGAGCCGTGCAGCAATGCAGCACCTCTCAAGAGGTAGTTGCCTGGCTACAAAGCTATACTCAGGAGTTCCTGCACTCCCACAATAGCTGGTTGGTCAGCAAGAACGACAATCCGGTCAAGCAGGCGATCCGGTTCATTGAAGAGAACTATATGGGCGAATGCGGGCTAACCGAGGTTGCTGCCCAGGTGCATCTGAACGCCAGCTATTTCAGCAATCTGTTCAAGAAAGAAACTGGTGAGAGCATCACCGGCTATATCCAGAATCTGCGTGTGCAAAAAGCCAAGCTCCTGCTCAAAAGCACAGACATGAAAATCTTCGAGATCGCTCAAGCCGTCGGCTTCAACGACCCTAATTACTTTACAAATACGTTCAATAAAACCGAAGGCATCTCGCCCAAAGAGTACCGGAAACGTTCGGCCGGTGCCTCGCAGAAGCTGGCGGATGGATTGGCCTAGCGTGAGGAAAGAGTGAGCTTCATCGTCCACGAAGTGCCCGAGACGCCCCAATACACAAACCCCAAGCTCTGATATAACTTCACAGCGGAGGCATTCTCGGGATCAACGCTAAGGGAAAGGGATGGGTAGCCATCCCTTTCTGCTTGCTTGATTATCTCATGCATTAAGCTCCGCCCGAGGCCACTTCCACGGTATGCTGGATGCACAGCGATCCCAAGCTCTGGGGTATCGCTATCGATGAATCCGTACCCTTTATCCGTCTCCGGGAACAATCTGTACCACACTGCCCCTGCAAGATGATTCTCCTTCAGCGCAACAAAAGCTCGATCTCCTGGCTTGCCCCAGCCTGCATGGTATTTCCTGATCGCAGGCTCATTCAAAAGCTTATGCTTCTCCGGCTTGCCCTGCAATATATGAATAGACTCATAGTGCATATCCAGGAAGAAATCCAAGTCATGACCTTCTAACGGTCTGATCCTAATCATAGTGTTCAACTCCAGGTTTGAGGGATGGTTTACTGTCATTTTAGCATAGGGGGGTGATATAACCCTATGCGAATATCGCATAAAATCCGGTTTGCTCTAAGGGTTTAAGTTAAGCTGGGGTGGGGGAGTTAGAGTAATCGCTCCTTACTTGCAGAAGAACAAAGAGGGCGAGCAAATGAAGAGTATATTAGAAGAATTGTACTATGGAAATTTGAATCCTGACGAGCATAATGTCCCTACTGATCCAGAGTATCGCGCGCTGACCAGAAAGATTTCTCAATTTATGGAGGAAGCCAAACAGCGACTGTCGGAGAGTGAGTTTGCCGTGCTTGAGCAAATTCTCGATCTGAACGGAGAATCTGGTTCTATGGTCGCAAGCGCGGCATTTGTTCAAGGGTTTAGGATGGGGGCTTTAGTGATGGTGGAGGTGTTTGGGGTAGATATGAAGGAGTATGAAAAATAATCATTTCGAGTATAGGATGTGAAATTTAATTGCATTATTACAAATAATCACTTTCTTTACTAAATAATTTGTAGAGATTCTTTGTTTTAAAACAGAAAATAATTTATTCGTCATATTGAATTTTATAGTAGAATGTGGTTATGGGATATTTATACTAAATCAGACTAATTCATACTATGTTAAGACACCTCACATATTGATTTGCATAATAACATTATATGACAAAGCATGCAGGTAGGATTATGAAAAGCCACGATAAGTAACAATGAATTCCAAACATTTATGATTTGTGCAAGAAAAAAGCTTTATGTATTGCTTCATTGTTCACTCAAAATTGTATCCGATTGTAAAATTAGGGATTAATGAAATATTACACATTGACGATAAATTTTATTATCAGGGTTCGGCCCCCTACAAAGTCACAACCAGTGAAATTTAAAACTATCATTTAGAAATATCAAAATCGTGCTGTTTGGATAGGAAATGATAAGACTCACTATATAAGAAAGTGGGATAATAAGGACATTAATGATCTTAAAAATCACATAAAAATAACAACCAAATGGATTACAAATGAAATTCTTTCAAATAAATATATTAGAGAAATGAACTAATATCCCTTAGTAACAATTCCCTTTATGAAAACTCAGTGTTATCAGGGAAGACAAAAAATGAAGGTGATTAACGTATGAGAGAAAGTAAGAAGAATTTTATCTTTAATGGCAATTTAACAACTTCAGGGAGAATCATAATATTAACTTTAGGAATCACATTTATAATTTTAGCCTTTTTTTTTACAAATGATAAAGAAGGTTTAATTTTTAGAATAGGAATTCACGAAAGTGTGGCAAACCTTGTCAACGGGTGTATCCTAGGTGGCTTGTTCGCTACAGGGATTATTTTTTTGTTTTTAATCTTTAATTTTCAAAATAATTTAATAAAGGCAACAATAATTCTAACTTTAGTCATATTAGTTGTTCTTGCGCTAGTTTACTCAAACGTAAGAAGTATGTTCTTTGGAGTTTTCATTGATATAATAATTTTTGTAGTAGTCGTTCTTTTTCTTGAGATATATTCAACTGTAACAACAATGTTTACCTCGGGCTTTTTTTTTGTTATTTGTATTGCACTAATAACTTTTAATATACCTTACTTTAATAATAAACCTGGAGCAGCAATTTATCTAATAGTAACGTTAGCTTTAGTCTTGTACCAGATTTTTGGGGTTTATCTAAATAAATTTTTTATCTCAAAAATGATGAGACAACCCAAAAGAGCAGAAGACTTCAATTGGGATCTGTTGAAGACACATATGAGCTTAATTTATATAATTATTTTCATCTTAATTAATGTAACTGGACTACTTTACGAGCAAAATCAATTGAATTATTCAAATATTGTAAACAACTGTTTTCTTACGGCTATAACTCTATGTCAAATTAACTGGGTGTCTCTTGTGAAAAAACTGAATACAGGTTAAATCATCAAACCAGAAGCACCAAGAATTCACTAAATTCAAAGCCGTATGATATACTATCCATGAGGTGATATTCATGTTAAAAGATGATGTGAAACAAATGCTTGACAAACTCCCCGATGACTGTTCACTTGAAGATATTCAATATACATTATATGTTAGGTCAAAAATGGAAAAGGGGCAGCAGGACATTAATGAAGGTCATGTTCTGTCGCATGAGGAAGTTAAAGCGAGGATGGATCGATGGTTAAACAAACAATAATCTGGACGGTTACAGCATATAGGGATTTGCAGAATATTGTTGAGTTTATATCTGAAGATTCTTTACATTATGCCATGGCATTCTATGAAGATGCTATGGAGAAGGCAAAAACACTTACTGAGTTCCCGCACCGAGGTCGTATTGTTCCTGAAATGGATAATCCTCAGTTGCGGGAAATTTTTATACATAGGTACAGAATGATCTATCAAGTTATAGATGATCAAATAATTATACAGACCATAATACATGGGGCAAGAAATTTTACAAAGGAATAGTTATAGCCAAAGGCATACTTCCATGGAATCACGACGCACTTATTCCTTGACAAGCCAACATATAACTCACTTAAGCTTATATGTTCTGAAGGACTTTCTCCATTCCCAAACGCTCAAGAGGATGCTCTAATACTTTTTTTCATAAAGAAGGGGATAGTTATCTCTACCTTCATAGTACGCTGATTTTGATAAAGACATTATTGACCTTTAGGTCAATAATTGCTACTATAAGTCAACAGAGATCATATTAGGTTTTCTAGGGGAGGGGAAAGTTAGCTAAGATACCAATGTTCTTTTTTTTGCATAATTAATGACCGTTCGGTCAATTATAAGTGTGTGAAAAATTATGTGTACGATTCACAGTATTTTTAAGTGTTTTAAAAATATATAGAAATACAATTTCGAGGAGTGGCTCATATGACAACAGGAAAAAAACTACTTTCGACTTATCAATTAGGAAATATGTCTTTGAAAAATCGCGTCGTTCTTGCACCTATGACAAGAATGTCGGCAGACCATGACGGTAGCGCAAATGACAGAATGGCTCGTTATTATGAAAGTTTCGCTGCGGGTGGCTTCGGACTAATTATTACAGATGCAACATATCCAGATGAACAATATAGTCAAGGTACCCTTAATCAGCCTGGCATTGCGAATGAAGACCATGTACAAGCCTGGAAGGCTTCTACGGAGGCTGTACATGCTAAAGGAAGCAAGATCATTTTACAAGTGGCGCATGCTGGTGCGGTTTCGCAAGGCAATCAGTACCTATCCGGAACGGTCGCTCCTTCAGCTATTCAACCCTTGGGAGCAGATCAGAACCATATGGCCCCGAAAGAGCTTTCCGTTCAAGAAATTAAAGAAGTGATTGATGGTTTTGTTCAGGCTGCATTGCGGGCGGAGCAGGCCGGATTTGATGGAATAGAGCTTCATGGCGCAAGTGGGTTCTTATTGGATGAATTTTTGACGGATTATACCAACCAGCGTCAAGATGAATACGGCGGCTCCACTGAAAACCGAACACGGTTCATTACGGAGTTAATTGAAGCTATCAAAGACAAACTCGGTGATCGTATGATTGTGGGCATTCGACTATCTCAATCCAAAATTAACGATTATACGCACAAATGGGCTCATGGAGAAAAAGATGCTGAGATTATTTTTGGCGCTATGGGTAAAGCAAAAGTAGATTATATTCATATTACGGAATATAATAGTTTGTTGCCTGCTTTTGAGAATAGCAGTTCTACACTTGTTGAGCTCGCGAAGAAGTATGGAAAAACAACAGTGATCGCCAATGGACAGCTAGATCAGCCGGTAGATGCGGAGAAGGCGCTGGAGATCGGTGCAGACCTTATTTCTCTGGGCAAACCAGCTCTAGCGAATCATGATTGGCCAATTAAAGTTGCAAAAGGATTGCCCATGGACGAGTTCACAGGTGAAGTTCTAAGTCCGTTACCTACTATAAAAGACAGTGAACTTTACAAGGAGAATGTTTAACCATTCGAGCGTGTAAGCACTGATTTTAATCTAGGAGTGAAAGGGATTAAAATGAGTAGACCGAGAGAGTTCGATTATGATAAAGTGCTGAATCAACTTATGCTGGTTTTTTGGCTGAAGGGTTATAAAGGCACGTCTTTGGCGGATTTGGTGGAAGTTAGCAAGTTGAAAAAGCAAAGCATATACGGAGCATATGGCGATAAGCATGCTGTGTTTATTAAGGCACTTCGTTTATATCGGATGCAAGCCATGAACTCGATTCAAAAGTTATTAAATCAAGAAAAGTCAGCGATAACAACGTTAGAATTATGGAGAGCTAATTTACTTGAATCTGGTCTGAACGACTGTCCCAAAGGCTGCATTATCGTCAATATGGCCTTGGAGTTAGGGGAAGACGATGCAGAAGCAAAGATTGAAATTGATGCATTGTTTGAAGATTCGGAAAAGCTGCTGGAAGAAGTCATCCGTCGTGGTCAAGAAAACTTTGAAATTACGTCGCGATTTCCAGCCAAAGTGATAGCCCAAAGTTTGGCGACTACGCAACATGGGATTCGGGTGTTGGAAAAGACAGGTGCTTCCCGCGATAAAATCAAAATGATACTTGATTATAGTATTGAATCGATTCTTGCTACTTAGTATGAAGATATCTACACTTTGTAAATAAGGAGCCTTCTCATGAAATTACAACTCACTCCATCTTTCACCTACCAACTGCTAATTATGCTCGAAACCAAGCTCATATGGTACAAGCATTACCGGCTGTTTTGTGATGAGGTGATTTTGGCTTACGATACACCGCCGTATTGGGCGATTGAGCTGGCGAGTGTGACGTATCAAGGGAAGGCGATAGAGGCAGTTCGAAGCTTTATACGCTCGGAGCAGTCGAGTGCTGGGGAGCCTGTTGGATTAGCCGATCAGTATATCGCGTGCTTGTATTTGAAATACGAGCGAAGAGAGATTTCCTGGGCCAGCTTCTTGCTGGAGACGGGGAGATATGCTGATCAGTCTGAGCAGGTTAAGGAGCCTTGTGAATATTTTTACGAGTTGCTTAATCATATGGAGGACAGCGAATTTGATCTTGATGTAGAGAGGCAGCAGAGGGAAGAGGTTCAGCTTCGGTTCGACAAGGAGATAGAAGAGATACGAAGGATTTATGAGGTGTTGCGGGATTACTATCGTCAGTTCTTGCAGCGATCCACAGACTCCCTCTAGCTTTTTTCCAGGTTGGTGTTTGGTTTACTATTTTGTTATGCTGGAAGCAAAATGGTTAAGGCACCCGGTTCTATATTAAGAGTAACGGGGGAGTTAGTGTGCGTAGCAAGGTAACGATGCAACAGATCGCCGATAGGGCGGGTGTGTCTAAGTTTGCTGTGTCCCGAGCGCTTGCGGGCAAGTCGGGGGTCAGTGAACAGACTCGGGATTACATTATTAAGGTAGCCGGAGATTTGGGCTTCTTCCAAGCGACTCAGCACACGTTAACTAACCAAACCTTTCGCAGTCCAGAAGGGAAGCACGCCGAGACGGTGCTCATCCTCTTTCCTAACATTCGATTTCAGAATGTGGAGAATAAGTTCTGGGGCGATATCTTCACTGCAATCTCGGGACGGCTACAAGCACAGGGCTTGACGATCGTAACCTTAACTCAATTATCCAGGGACAGTGTAACCAAGCTATTAAATCCTGATATGATTCTAGGTGTGATCTCTGTAGGGACCGTGTCTACACATGTGTTGCTGGAGGTTCAGAGCATGAAGTTGCCGCTGGTCATGATTGACCATATGGATACGGCGCTGGAATGCGACAGCATCTTCATGGATAATTACTTTATGATGAAGCAGCTTATAACCCGGCTGATTAGCCGGGGATACGAGAAATTCCAGTTTGTCGGCAAGCCCGATTATTCTTTTAGCTTTGGGGAACGTTGGCGGGCCTTTCAAGATAGCTTAAGCGAGCACGACCTGGCACATACGCAACACCCGCAACTGATGCAATCCGATACCTTGGATGAATTAGCGGGAGTGCTGTCTATTCCGGTGGAGGAGCTACCTCAGATCTTCGTGTGTGCGAATGATTTTGTTGCCTTAAGAGTGTATGATGCGCTTAAGGAACGAGGCCTGCGCATTCCAGAGGATTGTGCAGTAACGGGCTTCGATAATACCGACCATGCCGAGAAGCTGCACCCCGGTCTTACATCCATTCATGTGCCCAAAGAGGCAATGGGGGCCAAGGCGGTGGATCAGTTGCTGCATCGGGTTAGACACCCTAATGAGTATTTTAGCAAGACGCTACTTATGGGGGATTTGGTCATGAGAGATTCTACGAGATAACATCGGAATAGGAGCAGGGCTGCGGCCCTGCTTTTTTGTGTTCACGGACATAAAACCATAGGCGGGCACATATATCATAATTAAATAACAAGTTAGGTCATTGTTATATCTATTCAGGGGTTTTGTTTGGTTGAAGAGTGGTTGCGTTAGCCTATGTTAGGGAAGATAGGGAGGGTGTCTATGTTTAATGGCAAAATGAAAGCGGTTACTCCATTTATGGTAAGTTTGCTAATCTTGATGCTCGTTGTCGTGACCGGTTGCTCTGGTGGTAATAATGCACAGATTACTAATGATCCTGCCAATACAACCAATACGAATACGGGCAGCAATCAGCCGCAGGAGAACCAGGAGGAACCCGAAGAGGAAGCTATTGATTTGGGTGGACGTGTCATTCGGCTCTCGGCCTGGTGGGATTTGACCCCCTTGGGTGATTCCGCTTCCAGTATAGCCGAGCTGGAGCAGATTGCCGCAGTGGAGGAGAAATATAATGTGGACATCCAGTTCGTCAATGTTCCCTTCGAGAACTACCTGGATAAGTTCACGACAACCACGCTAGCGGGTGAACCGTTTGCAGATATTGTAATGCTGGAGAATAAGGCCGCACTCCCGGCCATTTTGAAGGGGCAGCTGCTAACCATTGATGAATTCACCAATGCAGATAGCAATATCCATAACGAGCAAAATCTCATGAAGAAGAATGCGCCATTGGCCGGTGGGGAGTATTCTTTTGGACGGCCGGGTAATTATGGGACTTCGCTGATGTATAATCGGGAGATTTTCAAACAACTGGGTCTGCCGGACCTCAAGGAACTGTATAGTCAAAGCAAGTGGAGCTGGGAGAAGTTCGCCGAAATTGCCAAGCAAGCCACTAAAGACACCAATAACGACGGGAAAAACGATTATTGGGGCTTCTCTGGGTGGGGTCTGGATGTTGCCCGTCACTTTGCTGCCTCGAACGGAGCCAAGGGCGTTGATGATGCCGCGAAGAAGGAGACGCTTAGCGATCCGAAAATGATTGAGGCGTTGGAGTTCGTCAATAAGCTGTACAACGTGGATAAAGTGGTAAAAGTGAAGACGGGTAACCGTATGGAATACACGGAGACCGATACCTTCAAGGATGGCGACGTGGCCATGTTTATCGCTGCGGAGTGGATGGTGGGAGACATTCAGTTCGACTTCGGTATTGTTCCCATTCCGACGGGACCGAAGGGAAGCGACCAGTATGTCTACGCGGATACCGCAGGCCAGGGTCAATTTATCCCCAAGGGCGTTAAGGACCCGGCGATGGTCTATAAAATTTATGAGGAAATGGTTGACATTCCCCCATTAGAGGACTTCCCAAGCCAATCCTGGCTGGAGGGGATTTACAAGCATCAAGAGGACATCGATATGCTGGTGCAGCATATTTCGGGCAAAGGCATGCCGGTGCTGGAGGATGCATATCCCGACTTCCCGCTGTATACCGTGGTGGAGGATATCATTGTGAAGAATGCTTCGGTGACTTCCACGGTTGACAAATACAAGCAGCAGGCTCAGGCAGCCGTGGATGCGCTAGGCAACTAATCGCAGTCGTATAACGAAGAACCTCGCCTTGTTGAAGGTGGGGTTCTTATCACCTAACAGGTAGCGGGTAACTATGCTCAATATTTATGAGCTACCGGTAGTTCAGGCTGGGTCTGACGGGGGGATGACATTGATGGTAAGTAGTTACAGAGCATGGGCGATTGGATTCTTGGCGGTATGGCTTGTCGCAGTTCCGCTATCTTCTACAGTAGACAGGCCTGCACAGGCGGCGGGAGGTCGTGGTGAAGAACTGGACAGCACTTTGCCCTTGTCCCAATCAAGCCGATTCAAGGACCGGGTGTTGTACTCCGAATATCTGCAAAGCTATGCAGAAGCATCCACTCCCCGGACAGAGATCCGGATCGAGGCAGCGGATTATATAGCAGCCGAAGGCATGACCCCGGTGATTGAAGATAACTACGAGGGAATGGACGGAAGGTCTGTGTTAACGGAGGAAGCAGGTTCAATTTCCTGGAAAATAGAGGTGGCAGAAGCCGGAATGTACCATCTTGCCGTGCAATATTACCCGGTGGCCGGGAAGAGCACGGATATCCAGCGTATGCTGCTAATTGATGGCAAGCTACCTTTCTTTGAAGCGAATGTCTTGAAGTTCCCCCGGGTATGGGGCAATCGCTACGCAGAGGTCAAAGTGGATAATCAGGGGAATGATATCCGGCCACAGCAAATGGAGACGCCGATGTGGCGGACATTAACGGTTAAGGATACAGACGGCAAGTATTCGGAGCCCTATCAATGGTATCTATCGGCGGGAAGCCATGAGATTACATTCGTAGCTGGGCGAGAGCCTGTGGTGCTGAAGGAGCTGATATTCTACCAGGAGGCTGAACCAAGTCCCTATCAAGAGGTGCTGAGCGCTTGGCAAACCCAAGGCGTACAGCCGACAAGCGGTATCACTCTTGAAATTCAGGCTGAGGATGCGATGTATAAATCTTCCCCCACCTTATATCCGCTAACAGATCGTTCCAGCCCTGCTGTGTCGCCCTATAGCTCATCCGTCGTGAAGATCAATACGATTGGCGGGAACAATTGGCGGCTACCGGGACAATGGATCGCCTGGGAGGTCGACGTGCCGGAGAGTGGGTTCTATCATATCGGCATGAACACCAAGCAAAGCTTCGTGCGTGGTACCTATTCAGCCAGGAAGTTAAGCATTGATGGGGTGACGCCTTTCCAGGAGGTCGAGGAGATCAAGTTCAAATACGGCAATGCTTACCGCATGGAGGTACTCGGCAAGCACAAGGAGGAACCTTATTTATTCTATCTGACGCAAGGCAAGCATGAGATTTCCATGGAAGTAAATCTGGCGAGTATGGCCCCTCTGATTAATGAGGTGGAGCAGGGGCTACTTGAGATTAATGCACTCTATCGGCAAATTCTGATGATTACCAGTTCCAGCCCCGACCCCTATCGGGATTACCAGCTAGAGCAGAAAATTCCTGGTCTGCTGGAGAAGTTCCGCAACGAGCGGAATCGCCTCAGCTCGGTCCTGGAGCGCTTGAAGGGCATGAGTGGCGATGCGGGGAGCCAGGAAGCGTTGCTGCTTACCATGCGCGACCAACTAAATGAAATGATCAAGCGGCCTGATAAAATTCCGCAGCAGCTTAACTCGCTGAAGACCAATGCCGGAGGCTTGGGCACCTGGATGCTGACCGCCCGCGAACAGCCGCTGCAATTGGATGCGCTGTATGTGATATCTCCCGATCAAGCCTTTCCCGAGCCAGGAAGCTCCTGGTTGTCCAAGGTGAGGCATGAGCTAGGAACGTTTTTCTCCTCCTTCTTCATTGATTACAACCGGATTGGTGACGTCAGCGACGAGAGCAGCGATGCCGGCTCAATCACGGTCTGGGTGGGCTCGGGGCGCGATCAGTCGCAGACGCTGAAGGCGATGATCGACGAACTGTTCACGCCAGAGTCGGGCATTCAGGTGAATGTGGAGCTCGTCCCCATGTACACCTTGCTCCAAGCCACCCTGGCCGGTCAAGGGCCGGATATCGCCATGGGCGTCACCAACGATATTCCGGTGAATTATGCAATGCGCAATGCGGTGAAGGACTTGTCCGAGTTCGCGGATTTTGCGGAAGTGGAGCAGCGGTTCAGGGAGAGTGCCATGGTTCCGTACGGCTATGGGGAGGGTGTCTATGGCTTGCCGGAGCAGCAGATTTTCAACATGATGTTCTATCGAATGGACATTTTGGAAGAGCTTAATCTGGAGGTGCCCAAGACCTGGGATGAGGTCTATACGATGCTGTCTGTCTTAAGCAAAAGCCATATGCAGTTCGGTCTGCCCCTAACCTTACAGCCGCAATATGCTGGTCAGAATATTCCGCCGAACCCGATCTATGGAGCGTTATTGTTCCAGCAAGGCGGACAATTCTACCGGAACCAAGGAGAGCAATCGGATCTGGATTCCAAGATAGGCATTGAAGTATTCAAGACCTGGACCGAATTCTATACGGACTACAAGCTCGATAAGGAATTTGACTTCGCGAACCGCTTCCGCACGGGCGAGATGCCGATTGGTATTGCTGATTATACGATGTATAACCAATTGTCGGTCTTTGCCCCCGAAATTCATGGTCTCTGGGAGTTTGCGCCCATCCCCGGTACTAGAGGAGAGGATGGGGTCCTGCGGCGGGATACTCCAGCTAGTGGTACAGGGCTAATTATGCTCCGGGGAATTCAGGATGCGGAGGCTGGCTGGGAATTCATGAAATGGTGGACAAGTGAAGAGATTCAGACGAGATTCGGCAGGGAGATGGAGGGCCTGATGGGGGCTGCGGCACGTTATCCGACGGCGAATAAGGCAGCGCTGGAGCAGCTTCCTTGGCCCATCCGCGATTATCAGAGCCTATCGGTGCAACTGGAGGCTGTACGCGGTATTCCTGAGGTGCCGGGCGGTTACTTCACGGGGCGGCATCTGGTCAATGCCTTCTACCGGGCCGTTAATGAAGAGACGCCTGCTCGGGAGGCGATCATGGATTATGTGGAATACATTCAGGATGAGATTGCCTTGAAGCGCCGAGAATTCGGGCTGTCTGATTCCCGGGATCGATGATGGGGGGATATCTGTGGCACATAAAAGACCAATGAATCGGCGTTCGAGGTTCAAGCGGGCGCTCATGATGCATCGGCATTCTTACATTCTCATGGCCCCTTACGCCATTTTGTTCCTCATGTTTACGGTACTGCCGGTCATCATGTCGATCCTGATCAGCTTTACCCATTTCAATATGCTGGAATTCCCGAAATTCATCGGCTGGCAAAATTATGGCCGTTTGTTCCTGGAGGATGACATCTTCCTGATTGCTGTGAAAAACACGCTGCTACTAGCCACCATTACAGGCCCTGTCAGCTATATCGCCTGCTTTATCTTCGCCTGGCTCATCAATGAGCTATCCCCGAAGCTGCGCGCCTTCATGACGCTGGTATTCTATGCGCCCTCGATCTCCGGGAACATCTTCTTCATCTGGCAGATCATGTTCTCCGGGGATCGCTACGGGATTATTAACGGGCTGCTGATGCGGCTTGGCATTATTTTGGAGCCGATCCTCTGGCTGAAGACAGAAGCGTACATCATGCCTATTATCATCATTGTGCAGCTCTGGCTAAGCTTGGGTACAGGCTTTCTGGCCTTCATTGCCGGCCTGCAAACGGTGGATAAGACATTGTTCGAGGCCGGGGCGGTGGATGGCATCCGCAACCGCTGGCAGGAGCTCTGGTACATTACGCTACCATCTATGCGTCCGCAGTTGATGTTCGGCGCGGTCATTCAGCTCACAACGGCCTTTGCCGTATCCGACGTATCGATCAATCTGGCGGGGTTCCCGAGTGTGAACTATGCCGGGGAGACCATCGTTACGCACCTGATTGACTTTGGCACGATTCGCTTTGAGATGGGCTTCGCTTCAGCCATCGCGACCGTCTTGTTCATTCTCATGCTGAGTACGAACCTGTTCGTGCAGAAGTTGTTGCGGAAGGTGGGGGAATAGGATGGAGCTTCGCTGGAAGCTAAGACTGCCCAGACGTAAAAAAAGAATCAATCGTTCTCTCGGCGGTAATATTGCCATGTTCAGCTTCCTTGGTATCGTTGGCGCGTTCATGGCCCTCCCGCTGGTCTATGCCATTAACAACGCCTTCAAGCCACTGGATGAAATTTTTCTGTTCCCACCGCGGTTGTTTGTCAGAAATCCGACGATGGATAACTTCGCGGACCTCTTCCAACTGCTTGGTGATTCCTGGGTTCCGTTCAGCAGGTACATCTTCAATACTGTATTTATGACGGGGATGGGCATGATCGGGCATGTCCTGCTCGCTTCGGCTGCGGCTTACCCCTTGGCCAAGCACAAGTTCCCGGGCCGGGGAGTGATGTTCCAGATCGTGGTCTTGTCCTTGATGTTCACACCAGCAGTGACCGCCATCCCTAATTATATGATGATGTCCTGGCTGGGACTCGTGAATACGTATTGGGCGATCATTATCCCGGCCTTCGCCTATTCACTGGGACTATATCTGATGAAGCAATTTATGGAGCAGATTCCCGATGCCTTGCTGGAGGCCGCCAAGATGGACGGGGCCAGCGAATATCGCATCTTCTGGTCCATCGTGATGCCGAACGTCAAGCCAGCCTGGATGACTCTGATTATCCTGCTGTTCCAGATGTTATGGGGCGCAGATAATAGCTCGTTTATTTACAGCGAGGAACTGAAATCACTGAACTATGCGGCGAACCAGATTATCCTGGGCGGTATTGCCCGTGCGGGTGTAGGGGCGGCGGTTGCTTTGCTATTAATGAGCGTGCCGATTACGGTGTTCATCTTCTCGCAAAGCCAAATTATTGAGACGATGGCATCGTCCGGAATCAAAGAGTAGGAAGGAGGATGAAAATGAAGGGAACAACAAAGCAAGCTCTGGTGATGATGACCATCCTCCTGCTCCTTATGCCCGCCATTCCGGTCTCGGCCTACGCGCCTTATGAAAGCTACAACTATAACTATTGGGAGGAGCCTGTTCCGTCACCGGCAGCTTATTTGCCGGAACGGGTATGGTCCGGGGACAGCCTTGGCGTGGGAGCGTTCAAGGAACCGACCGATGTGTTTGTCAGCCAGGAGCAAGAGATTTATGTGCTGGATAGCGGCAATAACCGGATTGTGATTCTGAATAATCAAGGGGAGCTTGCCAGGGTTATTTCTTCCTTTACCCATGAAGGAGGAGAGGATCATTTTAACAAACCGGAAGGGATGTTTGTTACTGAAGACGGGACGATATATGTAGCTGACACAGAGAATCGCCGGATTGTGATATTCACTAAAGAAGGCGAGCTTCAGCGTATGATTGAGGACCCCAAATCCGAGCTATTTACCGCTGATTTCACCTTCCACCCAACCAAGCTGGCTGTGGATCGGGCCGATCGGGTCTACGTTGTGGCGCGAGGAATTTACGAGGGGCTGATCCAGTTCAATGAAGAAGGTGAATTTATCGGGTATATCGGGACGATCAAAGTCAATCCCAGTGCCGCTGATTACATTTGGAAGCTGATCTCGACCCAGGCGCAGCGTGCACAAATGGCTTTATTTGTTCCCACGGAATTTTCCAATCTGGATATCGACCACCAAGGCTTCTTGTATGCCACTAACATTGATACAGATTCTAAAGAGCCGATCAAGCGGCTTAGCCCTTCCGGACATGATGTGCTCAAGCGATACGGTTATTTCGAGATTCAAGGCGACGTGAATTACTTCCGATTAGCAGGTGCGGGAAGCGATGTAGGCCCCTCCAAAATGGTTGACGTCACGGTACGCGAAGGTGGCATGTTCAGTGTAATTGACTCCTTACGCGGCCGGGTGTTCACCTATGACGGGGAAGGCAATCTGCTCTATATTTTTGGTGGTAAAGGCAATCAGAAGGGGACCTTCAAGTCGCTCGTTGCCATTGAAGAGTGGCATGACCGGCTGATATTGCTGGATCGGACAGCGGGAGAACTGACCATATTTCAGACCACTGAATTCGGTAGAAAGGTGAACGAGGCCGTGACCCTGCATGCAGCAGGGGAGGAAGCCGAGGCCGTTGGGGTATGGCGTGAGGTGCTACGGCTGAATAGCAATTACGACATTGCCTATATCGGGATTGGCAAGGCGATGCTAATGGAGAAGAACAACCAGGAGGCCATGAAATATTTCAAGCTAGGCATGGATCGCGATTATTATTCCGTTGCCTTTAAGCGATACCGCAAGGACCTGATGCAGCAATCCTTCAGCACGGTGCTTACAGTTATGCTGGGGTTGGGGGCTGTCGGGATCATACGCCAAGCGGCTAGGAAAAGAAGGCAAGGGAGGTCGGAGCTATGAAGAAGGAGGATTTTACCTTCCCCCTGCATGTTATCCTGCATCCCTTCGACGGCTTCTGGGATATGAAATATGAGCAAAAGGGCAAGCTGCGTATCGCCGCTCTGATTCTGTTGCTGGTCATCGGGGCTGTCATTGTTCAGAAGCAATATGCCGGGTTCCTGGTGAATCGCATGGATCCCCGAACATTGAACAGCTTCAGTGACCTGATGCAAAGCCTGTTCGCCTTCTTCCTATGGTGTGTCTCCAATTGGGCGGTGTGCACGCTGACGGAAGGGGAAGGCAAATTCAAGGATATTATGATGGCAACCGCCTATTCTTTCGTTCCTATAGTGCTGATTTATTATCCGACGACTTTGCTGAGCCACTTTCTTACCCAGGAAGAGAGTGCCTTCTACTATTTACTAAATTCAATCGCATTGATCTGGAGCTTGGGGTTGTTGATCGTAGGGACGATGACCGTGCATCAGTACACCGTAAGCAAAACGCTAGTGATGATGGCGCTGACTCTCGTGATGGTCGTGATCATTATTTTCCTATGGATGCTCCTGTTCTCCTTATTTCAGCAAATCATCGATTTCGTCGTGAACATCTATACGGAATTGATCTTCCGGAAGTAGAAGGGGGAGTGAGAGATGAAAAAGAACAAGATTGCGATATGGGGTTGGGGCATGGTGCTTATATGTGTGGTGCTGGTAACCGTTACGCTCTTGTATTCAGGTGCTCCAATCTCTCCCAAGCTGAAGGAGGATAGAGCTGCTACCCCTCCTTATGAGGAGGGAAAGGAGTTGACCTATCTCCCGGATCAAGGGGGTGGTGTAGAGGGGATGAAGTTGGTCGCTTTGCAAGGAAGCCTTGGCTTGTATTATCAGCCGGAGACCACCGAAATTGCCGTCAAGCATCATGAGAACGGACAAATCTGGTACTCCAATCCGGCGGGGCGGGCAGAGGATAAGACGGCCAGCGTCTATGAGCAGGAATCGTTGGCTTCTCAGTTCAGCCTTGAGTTCAGGGATGACCAGACAAACCTGCTCCAATTCCGCAGCTATTCCGATAGCGTGGCGAGAGGGCAGTTCACCGCAGAAGCTATCGAAAACGGGCTACGGGTAATTTATACGCTGGGAGACAGCTCTAACAAGCTGGAACTGATGCCTAAATATATTACGGCCGAGCGGTTGGAAGAAGCGGTGCTAAGTAAGCTGGACGAAGCCACAGCAAGATATGTAGCGCTGCGATACTACAAGGTGAAGGATCAACCAGGCCTGCTGGAGCGTCTGGATGATCAGGTATCGAAGGAACTGGTATTGCAAAAAATGCTGTCGGCCTTCGAGCAAGCGGGTTATGACGAAGCGCAGCTAGCGATAGACAATGAACAGAACGGGGCCATGGATAGCCTGGAGTCCTCGAAGCCTTCCTTTGTGATTCCATTGGAATACCAGTTGAACGAGAATGGGCTGGAGGTCAGTATCCCCATGTCGCAGGTCGTCGAACATCCAAATTACCCCCTTCATCAGATTGATTTGCTGGAGTATTTTGGGGCAGCCGGGGCGGAAGCCGAAGGCTATATGTTCGTTCCGGACGGCTCAGGGGCCTTGATCTACTTGAACAATGGCAAGGTGACAGATGATCGGTATTCTCAGGAACTGTACGGAGGGGATCATACGTGGAGCAGTCGAAATCGATTGCAGGTGGCACAAAGCGCGAGAATGCCTGTCTATGGCTTAAAGCTTCCCAATGCTGCGTGGCTGGCTGTTATTGAGGAAGGGGATGCCATTGCCAGCGTAAATGCCGATATCGGCGGTAAATTGAACGCCTTCAATCATGTGTATCCCAGCTTCCAGGTCCGTTCGGAGGATAGCTTGTTCATGATGTCAGGCACAAAGCTTAGCGAGGTGCGCTTGACTGCCGATCAAGCCTATCAAGGGCGTATAGCCGTGGACTATCATTTCCTGCAAGGGGACGAGGCTAATTATGCAGGTATGGCTAAAGTCTATCAGCAGCGCTTGTTGGCTGGCGTAGCATTTACCGGGGTGGAGCAGACCGGGCAGCCTGGCAAGAATGGCAGTAACCCGTTGCCGTTTCATCTCGACGTTATAGGTGCTATTACGAAGCAAACCTCCTTCCTGGGAGTTCCCTATGAAGCGATCAATGCCTTAACGACAGTGGAAGAAGCGCAGCAAATAGGCGAGGAACTGGCTGCAGCAGGCGTCTCCAATCTGCAATTGCGCCTTGTGGGTTGGTCCAAGGGTGGGGTTAAGCATAAGCCATCCTCGGCCAAGGTTCAGGGAGCGGTGGGGAGTAAGCAGGATTTGGTTGCACTATCTTCCTGGCTGGAAGATCAAGGAGGCCGCTTATATCTGGATACGGCCTTCCAGAAGGTATATCACGATACTTTAGACTTCTCGCCTGCGCAGGATGCGGCCCGCTATATTACCCGCGAGGTGGCCCAGCAAGCCCCATATCGCCGAGACCTTAACCGGATGAGTGAAATGCTGTATGGCCGCTACTACTTGCTATCTCCAGCCAAGCTTCCTTATTTCGTCGATCCGTTCCTGAAGGACTTTGGGAAGCTGGGTATAGACGGGATTGGATTAAGAGATTTGGGAGAGGAGCTTCATGGGGATTACCGTGTGAGTCGTCCGGTAGATCGGCAATTAGCCCAGGTAATTGTGGAGGAGGAAGTGGCTAAGATTAGCGAGCAAGTTAAGCATGTATTAGTTGAAGGGGGCAATAGCTATGCGTTGCCTTATGCCAGCTATGTGGTTGGCGCACCGGACAGCTCTAGCGGCTTTCATATTTTGGATGAAGAGGTTCCATTCTATCAGATGGTGCTGCATGGTTATATCGGCTATACCGGAGAGCCTATGAATTTGCAGGCGGATCAGGATGAGGAATGGGCCATGCTTAGAGCGATTGAATATGGCTCGGCTCCATACTTTGTCTTCACTCATTCCGATTCGTCGGAGGTGAAGTTCACCAGCTTTGACTACTTGTACTCAACTAACTATCAGAATTGGCTGAACGCGGCTTCTAACATGTACCTGGAGCTAGATAAGGTACTGGGACCTCTGCAAGCTGTCCGGATGGTAGATCATCAGATGCTTCAAGAGGGCGTGTATCAGACCGGATATGAGAACGGGATATACACCATTGTCAACTATAACGATGATGCAGTTGAGGTGGAAGGCCATGTAGTGGGAGCGAAGGATTACGCGGTAAGGAGGGATGCCCGGTGAAGAGATTCCATTGGACACTGACCCGAAGAAGATCGTTGCTGGGCGTTGCCTTTATCGCCCCTTGGCTCATCGGCTTTATTTTCCTGTTCCTCATGCCGTTATTGCAGTCGATTCGCTTCAGCTTCCACAAATTGACCATCGTCGAAGGGGGATACGAGCTTGCGGCGGTTGGCTGGAGCAACTTTAAAAATGCATTAATGATCAACCCCAACTTCAACCGGATTCTGACGGAATCCATTGTAGACGTGGTGGTGAATGTGCCGCTAATTCTGTTCTTCAGCTTGTTCACTGCCACGCTGCTGAATCAGAAATTCAGAGGGCGACTGGCTGCCAGAGCCATCTTCTTCCTGCCGGTGATTCTTGCTTCTGGGGCTATTACGGCAGCAGAAGCCTCCGGCCTGATTAACCTGATTGGGGACAGCAATGCCATTAATGAGATGGGCAATGCCACCTCCAGCTTCAGTAGTGACTACATCGCCATGATGTTATTGGATCTAGGGGTCCCGATGAGCTTTGTTAGTTATCTGATTGAAGCCATCTTACGTATCTACGACATTATTAGTAGCTCCGGCGTGCAGATTATCATTTTCCTGGCCGCACTGCAAGCGATCCCCGGTTCGATGTATGAGGTAGCCAAGATTGAGGGAGCTACTGCTTATGAGACCTTCTGGAAAATTACCTTCCCGATGGTAAGTCCCTTAATTCTGACGAATGTAATTTATACAATTATAGACTCCTTCTCCGGCAGTACCATCACACGCACCATTTATACGACGGCATTTCAATCGCTCGATTTTGGCCTCAGTGCGGCGATGGCCTGGCTGTACACCATGGTGATTGGTCTCATTCTGATTGTCATAGGAATGACGATTTCCCGCAGAGTTTTCTATTATAACTGAATCGAAGCGGGGCGGCCTCCTAGTAAGTGAAGTAGGGTTCGCTCCTAGCGTTGAAGGGAGGAAGCAGACATGCAATGGCGAAAATGGGCGGTAAATACGCAGCAGGCCTTCACCGGCAATCAGGGACATCGATGGCGTAGCTACGCCCAGCACATGCTGTGGTCTATATTCAGGTATGCAATCATTTTAGGGATTTGTTTTGTCATCCTGTACCCGATTATTCGCAAAATATCGGTGGCAATCATGGATAAGCAGGATATTTATAATCCCACCATCTTCTTGATACCCCAGCATTTTACGTTGGATAATATCAAGATTGCGCTTAGGGTATTGAATTATTTTCCTACACTCGGCAATACGCTTATATTTGTCACCATCACCATGCTATTAACGACGATGTCTTGTGCCTTGGCCGGGTATGGGTTCGCCAGATTTAACTTTCCAGGGAAAAACATATTGTTTGCTCTGGCCGTGCTCACCATTCTGATTCCAGCTAACACGCTGATGGTTCCGATGTATCTGCATTTTCGCAATTTTGATTTTCTGGGGATCATTCATCTCATCACAGGCAGGGATGGAGTGAACCTAATCAATACGTATTGGCCCACGACCATTTCCGCAATGACGGCTAATGGGCTTAAGGCAGGACTATTCATTTATATCTTCCGCCAATTCTTCAGAGGCTTGCCGAAGGAGATTGAAGAGTCTGCTCTCATTGATGGGGCGGGCGGGTTCAAGACCTTCTTTCGCATTATGCTCCCCAATGCCATTCCGCCGCTAGTGACGGTACTGCTGTTCTCCTTCGTCTGGCAGTATAACGATTCGTTCTATACCTCCTTGTATATGAGCCAGATGAATCTGATGCCCACGATGATTGCTTCCATTGCCGCCAATGCCAATACGGTGATCCAGTCGATGCAGCCCGGGGGCTATGATCCCAATGTGAAGGTCGATCCAAATTACATCGCCATGATTGTAGATACCGGCATCTTGCTGGTCATCATCCCGTTAATTGTCCTGTATATGTTCGTGCAGCGTTATTTCGTGGAAAGCGTGGAGCGTAGCGGGATTGTGGGGTAATGAAGAGGTGGACGCTTCCTGCGTTCACTTTTTTTTGGAAGAAGTGCGGGTGGCTCATTCCTTGACCTGATAAAATATAATAGTTATTATAGATACCTAATGTCGGAATTGGCGTAGAGACTAAATATAGTCATGTAGAGGCAAGCAAGCGTAAATTTGAATATTAAAGGAGACTAGATGATGAACCTACTCAAAATCCAATATGGCATGATCCAAACTACAAGGGAATCCTTATTTCGTTATTGTGAAACGATGTCTCCCGCAGATTACGTGCAGGAAGTGGAGAACTTTGGAGGAGCTTCGATTCACAGCTTGCATGCCCATGTGGCCGACTGCTACCGGATATGGCTAGGAAGTCGGGCGTTGAGTCAATCACTTGCTCCAGTGAAGCCTGGAGCCTTAGATAATGTACAGAAAATGCGCGAAGCCTTTAAGAAAATCGATGCTCTGGTCTATGAATTTCTCGATGAGTTTAAAGGCACCTGGGACCCTGATACGCAAGCTCCCTGGAAGAGTGAGAATGCAGAGCTAACGGAATTATGGTTGTTTACGCACACCACCACTCACGAATTTCATCATCAAGGACAAATAGTGAAAATAGGCAGACAACTCGGCTATGTCCCACCTAAACTGAATCTTGCCAAACCCTCTGTAACTCCATCAACCAAGTTATAATTTGCGGCTAACATTGCATACTTCATCTTCCCATCAGATTTTTTCCCTTGGGAGCCGAACCGTTGTTTCTTGGATAGGATTGGTTTAAATTAAGATGAGGAGGTGCGGGTACAGACATGATGCTATTCATATTGATTACAGGTATTATTTTAACCGTAAGTTTGATTATCTTTACAGTCAAGATGGGGAGATTGACCTTCGCGTCGCCGATTATTGTAGACCAACTGCGACCCGGGCAAACGGTACATCTTGAAGAAGGGGACTACGGACTGTGGGGAGAGACCAGGGGCCTTCGGATTAATCGTCTTATGGTGGAGAATCCATTGCTTGTGAACTCAAGGATGGAGAAGGTGACTATGTATTACAGTATAGCAGGGACCAATACGGTAACAATGATAGGGGTGGTACGCCGATTACTCTATACGTTCTCCGTGCCGACCGGTCATTTCACCTTTGATATTGAAGATCAGCCCTACAGTAAGATTTCTATTCCCCATGCCAACGCACTTGCTGAGGTGAGATACTTCATTAGAAAGAAGACACCGTTCTTGTTCCGTATAGGGTTTGGGGTTGGCATATTCGCCTCCATTGCGAGTTTAATTGCCACGGTGCTGCTGACTGTTTTCTCAGCGGTGGGCATGATATAGCATCATCTACAACTGAATCTAAATAGCAAAACGAGCCTCGGTCTGAACCGTGGCTCGTTTTGTTTGGTTAAAAGTATGATCAACAATTTCCCGCAGGCTCTCTATTGTACCCTAACTGTTTATTGTCGCCCCTTAAGTCTCCGATACCTGAAGCGGCGTCTCGTTGTCGGTCAACTTGATGGTAGGGAGTTCATTTTCGGTCACTTCTTCTTTGTCCTCGTCCGTGTTCTCATTCTCCATGTAATAGTCCTTCAATTCATCCTCGGCCGTTCCCACTAATGGGACGTCATTGCGGTAAGCTGACCGGCACAGAACATGAGCAGCCACCGGCGCAGTCAGGAATACGAAGAAGATGCCCAGGATGAGGCGAATGCTGAAATATCCGTCGGAGATCAGGAAGAATAGCAGGGTTCCTACCAACGCACACAGCACGCCAAGCGTAGAACTTTTAGATGCAGCATGAGACCTGGTATACACGTCGGGCAAACGTATGCCTCCGATGGCGCTAATCAAGCTGAAGATGGCCCCGACCAGAATGAGGATGGCTCCTACGGCTTCACCGCTTCCGCTCAATGACAACACCCCTCTCTATAAACCGGGCAAAGGCAATCGTTCCGATGAACGAGAGAATTCCGATCAGCAAGATAAGATCAAAGAAGGCATGAGTATGGAAAAGTACGGAATAGGCCGCAATGCTGGCAATCATATTGATGCCGATGGAATCCAGGGCTTGAACACGGTCCGCCCCGGAAGGTCCCTTCACGACTCGGTACATATTCGCAAGGATTGAGAGCATCAATATGCCTAAAGCGATGAGCAGTATCGCCTGGAAGATCATTTTCTCGTCACATCCTTTATCGCTTTTTCGAACACGGAGATCGACTTGATGACGGATTCTTTGGACTCGGGCAAGTTCAGGCCATGAATGAAGAGTACCTTGGAATCAGGCGTAAGCTCCATTACCACTGAGCCCGGTGTTAAGCAGATCAGCAGAGAGAGCAGGGTAACCTCCAGACTTCCCTCCAAGTCGGTTCTGACCTTGAAAATCCCCGGAGTCACTTCAATCTTGCGGCGTAGCACATGCTTCATGACCATCACGGAAGAGGTGATCAACTCATGAATGAAAATAATGAACAGCTTGCCAATGGCGGCCAGCGTGAATACATAGAAGCGGTCTTTAAAGAATCGACGTGTACACAATAATATAAATACACCTACAAAGTAACCGCTGATAAAATTCAATACGCTGATGTTATCTTGCAGGAACATCCACAAGCAAGCGATGAAGATGTTAAGCAGTACCTGAACGGGCATGGCTATCCCTCCTTTATTTGAACACGGCTTGAATGTACAGGTTTGGATTTAGCAATTCATTGGCAGCTTGGGTTACGTAACCGGCAATCCCTTCGGCACCGATTCCCAAGACTAGACTGGCACAAGTCAGGAAAGCAATGGGGAACAGCAAGCCCTTGGCATTTCCCTTCAATTCTTCTTCATTCAGCATCGTGTCACCCCAAAAGGCATTCATGAACAGCTTGATCATGGAGTAGAGGATGCACAAGCTCGCTACCAGTCCGATGGCGCCAAGCCAGAAGTAACCGGACTCAAAGGCACCACGGGTAATGAACACTTTGCCGAGGAAGCCGCTGAGTGGAGGGATACCGACCATGGATAAGGCAGCAATCAGGAACATCCAGCCAAGCCAAGGTTGCAAGCGTATCAAGCCACCAATCTCCTTCAATCGGCTAGTTCCCGTTAAATGAATGATGGTTCCGCCTATGAGAAATACAAGTGCCTTTATGATCATGTCATGGAGCAAATAATAGATGGAGCCCATCATGCCGTTCGTTGTCATGGAGACGAAGCCCAGCATGATGAATCCAACGCTGATGATGACATTGTAGGTGAGAATATTGCGCAAATCCCAGAAGCCAATCGCACCCAGTCCCCCCAGAATCATGGTTGCAGCCGCCAGTATGCCGATGACAAGATGAGTGACTTGTGGTTCGTGATAGAAGATCAAGGTAAACATCCGGAAGATGGCATAGATACCAACCTTGGTCAGCAAGGCCGCAAAGATAGCAGAAACGGCTGTGGGCGGCACGCTATACGAGCCCGGTAACCAGAAGAAGAGCAGCAATCCGGCTTTAAGAGCAAAAACAATCAGGAACAATAGTGCCACGGTAGTAATCAGTCCATCTTGCCCTACCTCAGCAATCCGCATCGAGAGATGCGCCAGGTTCAGCGTGCCAGTGATAGAATACAAGTAAGCTACGCCCATGAGGAAGAAGGCAGACGATATGATGTTCGTGAAGATATATTTGAGCGACTCACGAAGCTGCTTTTGGGTACCACCTAAGGTAATCATGACGTAGGAAGCAACCAAAAACACTTCAAAAAATACGTATAAGTTAAATAAGTCACCCGTTAAAAATGAACCGTTAACCCCTGTAATCAGAAATAAAAACAAAGGATAGAAATAGAGCTTTTCCTGCCGTCGTTCCGTGGAAGAGAAGGCAAAAATCACACAGCCTATAGCGACAATGGAGGTAGCCAGTAGCAGCAGAGCGCTGAACATGTCACCCACAAAGCTAATGCCAAATGGTGCTTCCCAGCCGCCTAATTGCAAGGTTTGAATCCCTCCATGGCTGATCCGATTGATCAGCATGATGGCGATAAAGGCGGTAACGCACAAGGCGATCAGGCTAAGTGCCCGTTGGAGCCGGATGTTCTTCTGTAAAATGATGAGGGCCATTCCCGTTAACAAAGGGATAACGACCGGAGCAATTAACAAGTTATTCATACTCATTTCCCCTTAACTGTTCCATGTCATCGGTTCCGTAGCTCTGATAGGCACGGTAACCCAGAACTAATACTAGCGCGGTTACGGCAAAGTTGATGACGATGGCCGTGAGAATCAAGGCTTGCGGGATGGCATCGGTGAATTGCTTCGTTTTCTCGCTCAGCAGGGGAGCCGCCCCCGTCTTCAGACCACCGGAGGTCATAATCAGCAAATTCACCGCATGGCTGATCAGGGATGAACCAAGCACGATGCGCAGCAGCCGTCTGGATAGAATCAAGTAGGTGCCAATGGATATTAGCACGCCGACTAGCAGAATGATTAAAGTCTCCATATTAGCGGTCCTCACATATGCTTAGAATAATATTGACGGCAGTACCGATTACGGCCAAGGCTACGCCGGTGTCGAAGATCAGGGCTGAGGCGAGCTCGGTGTCTCCGAAGATCGGTAACTGCACATGACCGAAAGTCTGGGTCAGGAACGGCTGACCGAAGATCACGCCTGCAAGCCCCGTGCCTACAGCAAGGAAGACACCAACGGCGGCAAGCTTCTTGTAGTCGATACGAATATTCTCCCGCACCTTCTCAATGCCGAAGGAGAGATAGAGAAGTACGATGGCCGCTGCGGTGCTAAGTCCACCAATGAAACCGCCGCCCGGATTATGATGGCCGTTCATGAACAAATAGATGGAGAAGGTAAAGATAATGAATACAGCAACTTGAGTGACCGTTTGCAGGATGACATTATTCGGTTTCATCGTGTTCCCTCCTTTTGGAGCGCTGATGGATAAGGACATAGACACCCAATCCAGCGATAGTCAAAACGGATATCTCCAGCATGGTATCGAAGCCACGGAAATCTACCAATATGGCATTGACGATATTTTTAGCCCCTGCCAGTTCAAAGGCATTTTCGAAGAATGAGGTAATTGGTTCAAACAATTTGTGCCCATTGGCCGAAAGCGCCAGTATCGTTACGGTCAACCCGACGGATAACGAGATGATAAGATTTGTTAATTTGAACGGAATGCGCTCGATGTCCTTCTTGAGCTTCGGCAAATGATAGAAGCAGAGCAGGAACAATACGGTAGTCACCGTTTCGACCACCATTTGCGTCAATGCCAGGTCTGGAGCGCGGAAGATGACGAAGAACATGGATACCATGTAGCCAACCGCTCCTAGCGCCACAATGGCTACAACGCGATGGTTCGTGAACAGTACGGTTAGAGCCGCAATGATCATGACCAGGACGAGACCAGCATCGAACAGGCTGATGCTCGCATTGTTGGAGAAGTCGAACTGAATTCCGTAAAGCAAGAGAAGCGAGCCCAGCAATAACATGACGAAGAAGGAGAAAATGTAGCTCAGATAATGTCTTAGTGAGCCTGTCATGTAACGATTGGTTAATGAAGCTGCACCTTTCTCCATAGCAGGTAAAGCTATATTGTACAGATGAGTTAAGGTTAACTCTTGCGGATAATTACGAATCACCCGGACCCAACGTCTGGCTGACTTGAACAGCAGGAAGCCAATCACGACGACGCCAATGGTCATTAGCAGTTCCATGTTGAACCCATGCCACGCACTGATCTTCAAATCGTACGCGGTGACAGGCATCATTGGCAGTACCGAGGTTAACGCCGGAGCCAGAATATATTTGCCAAGCACGTTCGGGAAGAAGAAGATCAACACGACGAGCAGGCCCAGGACCATTGGGGCGAATAACATGCCCAGGGAGGCCTCATGCACTTTACGCGTCAGCTTCTCGGGATGATATTTGCCGCCAAAGGTCTTGAAGACGAAAATCATACAGTACACAAAGGTAAATATGCTGGCCACCCAGGCGATAATCGGGAACAGAATACCGATACTCTCAAGACCGAAGGTACTTACATGGGCAAGTTCTGTCACGGCACCAAAGAACATTTCCTTACTCAGAAAGCCGTTAAATGGCGGTAGTCCTGCCATGGAGAAGGCACCGATCATGGCGATGGTGAACGTAATCGGCATCACCTGCATCAAGCCACCCAGATATCGGACATCCCGCTTACCTGTCTCATGGTCAATAATACCGACGACCATAAACAAGCTGCCTTTGAAGGTAGAGTGGTTAAACAGATGGAACAGGGCGGCAAAGGTAGCCACGGTGAAAACCGTACCTTGCTCGCCAGGACCAAAATACACTGCCAGGGAGCCTACACCAAGCAAGCTCATAATCAAGCCTAGTTGGCTGATCGTGGAGTAGGCCAGCAACGCTTTAAGGTCAGTCTGACGAAGGGCAGACAAGGAGCCGTACAGTAGCGTAATAATTCCGACACCGGCGACAAGCCAGAACCATACGGAACTGCCGCCAAAGATCGGTGTCATACGAGCTACCAAGTAGATGCCTGCCTTGACCATGGTCGCGGAATGCAGGTAGCTACTTACTGGAGTAGGGGCTTCCATCGCATCGGGCAGCCAGATACCAAACGGAAATTGCGCCGATTTGGTGAAGGCTCCCAGGAGAATGCACAACATCGCAGGGATGAATAGAGCATGACCCTGAATCACATCTACCTGAGCGATAATCTCCCGTATGCTGTAGGTGTCGCCCATCATGATAAGCATAATGAAGCCAGCAAGCATGCCGAAGCCACCAATCACGGTAATCAGCATAGCCTTCAATGCGCCCTGACGCGAGCTCTTGCGCTCGTACCAATAAGCAATTAATAAGAAGGAGGATACACTGGTTAACTCCCAGAAGCCATATAACACAAGCAGATGGTCAGAGAATACCAGACCCAGCATCGCTCCCATAAATAGCAGCAAATAGACATAGAAATGATGAAGTGCTTCCCGGCCTTTAGACATATAGAAGATAGAGTAAACAATAACCAGGGCACCCACGCCAGAGATCAGTAACCCGAACAATAAACCTAATCCATCTACATAAGTAGTAATATCAATGCCAAGGGTCGGAATCCACGATAAGGTGTATTTATACGTTTCACCCGCTGCAATAGAAGGTATATATTGAAGTAAATAGATCAAGATGGATAGGGGGGCGAGTAATACGAACCAACCTGTATGTATCTGACGATTCAAATACTTGTACAGAAAAGGCACTAGCAGGGCACTGAAAAACGGAAGAAACATAAAAATATAGAATATAGCCAAGCGTCCTCCTCCTTACTTTCGAATAATATAGTCTTCGTGTTGACTCTTTCCGTAACATCAATTATAGTCTTACATAGTTTAAATAAAGCTCTACTATTTAACCTTGAGGTGAAGAGTTAAAAAATGGATAATCTGTTCAATGAAAGTATTCTTGTCTGCGTTTATTATGGACCCAATGGTGAAAGGCTAATCAAACGCGGTTGTAAAATCGCCAGTATGTTGAAGGCTCCGCTTTACATTTTGACGATCGACTCTAAGCCGTTCGACGAATTGGATGCGGAGAAAATTTTTTATATCGAAAAATGGAAAGAATATGCGAATTCCCATAGCTCGGCAGAGTTCATTATGAAAGATAATGAGAGCCGTCCCGTGACTAAGATTATTGCTGAACTCGCCCGTGAGAAGAACATTACTCAAATTATTCTCGGTCAGACAGCGCAGAGCCGTTGGGAACAAATCACGAAGGGCTCCATCATTAATTCCTTGGTGCGCGAAATTCCTTTTGTCGATCTGCACATCGTGTCGGTCTCCCGTTATATTCGGGATGGAGAAGGGATGTACAGAAACGGAACACGTGCTTACTTGATTAAGGAAGACAATCATTATAAGCTAAGCTTCAATCACGAGAAAGATACGGAATTTGAAGGCATATTCTTCAAAGAAGTCGATACGGATTTCGATAACGGAATCTTCCGCTTCATGAAGGATGCCGAAACATTGCAGGTTCTGGTGGACGATGGAATCGTCACTGAGCTGAAAAACGTAGATATAGATGCAGCGTTGGGTCTGGAAGACACCGATGAATAATAATTAGGAACTGTGAATATAGGCTACTGTTATTGAATACTCTCCGAGGGTTGATTCGGAGGGTATTTTTTATGGGCAAAAGGCAGAATCGCTATAAATTCACATCTACTTTGATGGGTAAGTCTGCTTGCTTGTCGATTCCTAAATACTTCAAGGTTTCCGAAGTGGAGTGGTGATTCAAAATGGATTTGATGATTGAGATGGCGATCCCTTTCTGATACGCATGATAACCGAAGGTCTTTCTAAGGGTATGCGTACCAATCTTCTCTGTAATTCCTACCTCCCTTGCCGAGTGGTTAATAATACGATATGCCTGCTGACGGGTAATCGGACGACGATCCTTCTTGGATTTAAATAGATAATCTTCCGGGCATGCGTCGCAGCCAGATAGATACTCATTAAGAATTTGACGGATTTTACTGTTCAGGTAATACGCCTTCACTTCCCCGGTATTTGCATCCTTAAGGTAAAGGAATGGCTTGGGGCTCTGACCGTCCCAGACGTCTTGCACGGTAAGGTTCAACATGTCAAGAAGACCAATCCCAGTGTTGATTCCCAGTACAAACAGCAACACATCTCTGAGCGATTGCTTCCTCAGCACCTGCTTCATCGCTTGTATGGTCTCAATATCTCGAATCGGATTTACATATTGCACAGAGAATCCCTCCCAATATGTTACTTAACAATACATTAACATACATTAAGTAACATCACAATTGATAATTCTAATTTTTTTAGATAAAAGCTGAGATATTGTTCGAGGGGGATTTTCTTATAATTGATTAATGATATACTTGCAATATCTTGATCAAGGAGCGTTATTTCGATGAAGCCGATTGAAGAGCTTATTATAGAAGATTCAGCTTGGCCCATAATTCAGGAATGGATTGATGAAGCGCAGGTTGATGTCAAGGTTCTTGAAAATACGA
The DNA here is from genome assembly GCF_056836745.1 of Paenibacillus sp. 1SOY10. Taxonomy (NCBI): domain Bacteria; kingdom Bacillati; phylum Bacillota; class Bacilli; order Caryophanales; family Paenibacillaceae; genus Paenibacillus; species Paenibacillus sp. 1SOY10. The sequence goes on from NZ_JBXENK010000002.1 coordinate 1,003,180, forward strand.
AAAGTGATGGTGAAGCGGCATTGCTTCGTATGCAGATCACCAATAGATCAACAATGGGGGCCATAGCCTTGGGATGTGGCGGCATTGTAGTAGATTCCGGCTGGCTGCACATCCTTGGTTCAGGCCATCCAGCCATGTACGGGTCATTGACGGATAACCGGCAGCTTCCGTTGCTGGAGGAAGGCTATGTTATTGCTTATGATGCTGTAGGCGGGTTATTTGCTATGAATACGGGTCAATTTGATGCACATTCCCACAATATTTATTACTTTGCACCGGATACCTTGGAGTGGGAGGACACGGAGAAAGGCTACACCGATTTTATGAATTGGGTGTTCCATGGGGACCTGAACTTGTATTATGAGACATTTAGATGGCACAACTGGCAAGAAGACGTGAAGCAGTTAGCCCCTAATCAAGGAATCTCTATATTTCCTTACTTGTGGACCAAGGAAGGCAAGGATATCGAAAATACACACAAACAGGCAATTGAGTTAAAGGAGATATGGGGTTTGCAGCATGAGTTTAGAGGTGTTTTGAAGCGAGGAGAAGGCTGAAGCCATTTTAATGACGATAATGATTAGCTATACGAAGTCGATACCGGTCTTTCAATACCTTGCATTTTTTCTTATCGAGTTCGGGGTGTTTTGGATTTGAGCTCAACATATAAGGTAAGGAGTGATAGCTATTAAATTCATCTTAATATTTGGACCCCAAGCGGTAGGGAAAATGACAGTAGGCTATGAATTATCTCAAATAACAGAATTAAAATTATTTCATAATCATATGTCAATTGAATTGTTCTACCCCTACTTTGGATTTGAAAGTGAAACCTGGAGGTTATCCAGTCTTCTCCGGAAAGAGCTGTTTGAATCATTCGCCAGAAGCGACTAGTATGGATTGATTTTTACCTACGTATGGGCATTTGACCTTCAAGAGGATTGGGATTTTGTTAATCAAACTTGTCATGTTTTTGAAGCCCAAGGGGCTGAAATTTATTTTGTGGAATTAGAAGCGGATCTTGAAGCAAGGCTACAGAGAAACGATACTGCATTCAGGCTGGAGCAAAAGCCAACCAAAAGGAATGTTGAACAATCTAAACAAAATTTAATAGCCACACTGGATCAGCACAGATTGAATTCCAACCCGGGAGAAATCACAAAAGACTTGTACATAAAAATTAATAATTCTGATCTTAGTGCAGACGAAGTAGCTCAACTCATAAAAGATAAGTTTAATTTGTAGTAAATAAATCAATTGAAGTCAACAAGATACGAGACAGACAAGGAGCTGGCATGGGGAACTATCAGATTTGTGATTTTTGTGGGAATTTATGTGTGAAGTCGAGTAAGAAGATGTGCCAGAGCTGTGAAGAGGCTTATGAAAAAATACGAAGCATTGTTGAGGTGCATCCCGATATGATGGTTATTGATATTTCCAGGCAGACGGGCATTAGTGCCAGCAAAATCCTGTCCTTTGCCAGAAACGGTTTTTTCGTATTAAAGGAAGGACAAATAGACTAACTGTAATTGTGACTTGGACGACGCCTAGAAGAGGCATTAGCCGAAACGCGTTCATTCCCGAGCCATGGGCCAAGGCGGCTGCAACCTGTGAACAGGAGGCGCGCTTTGGCCCGTTTATGTTTTACGATTCCCCGAAGCTGTCGAGGAACCGCTCGGCTAGAGCGGACAGATAGCGATCCTTGGGCCAAATGGCGGCGATTTGAGTCCAGAGTGCTTCACTGTTAATTGTCTTGGCAATCAGGCCTTCGGAGTTGGTTAGCTTTAAGGCGGATTGAGGAACGATACCGATGCCGAACCCGGCTTGGGTCCATTGTACTGTGGTACGGGCATCATCATTTTTACAGAACAGCTTAGGTTCGAAATTAGCTCGTTCACAGGTGTCATGAAGTAAACTTTCGAAGCGTCTATAAATGATCAGCGGACGATCCTTGAGTTCCTCCACTTCACAGCCGGACTGACCTGGACTCCAGTCGTGCTTAGGTGTCATAACTGCCAGCATTGGCTCGGAGGAGATAAACTTGCAATTTAACCCATTGGTTTGAAATGGGGTTCGTACGATGCCCAATTCAATGATCCCATTGCGGAGTAAATCGATCACATGGAAAGTATTGCCCTCATGAATCTCGAATTTTACACCGGTGTAGGTTTGCTGAAACTCGGTTAACCTATCGGTGAGCAGCGCTGCTCCCGACGAAGAAACGGTGCCAAGCTGAAGCGTTCCCATCAGACCATGGGAGAGATCCTGAATTTCTCGCACTGTAGAATCTGCCAAGGCTATGATTTGCAGAGCTCTTCGACGAAGAATTTCACCTGCATTAGTCAAATGGATGCTACGTGGGCCGCGTTCCGCCAGGGTGACGCCAAGTTCATCTTCAAGCTGTTTTAACTGCTGGCTTAAAGGGGGCTGCGCCATTTGCAATTTTTTGGCTGCTGCTGTAATTTGCCCTTCTTCCGCAATGGCCAGGAAATAGTGAAGCTGCTTGATATCCATAAATAAATCCTCGCTTTTGGTATATTGAAAACATATGCAACAGATATGAAACCAATATTATTAATATATCAGCCTTTGTGTCATAATCAAAGTTGGTGTTTGGAGGGAAATTTTAAAATAAGTGATGGTGGTGCAACCTTGTTCAGACTAGCGACATTTCTCAAACCCTATAAAAAAGAAACGATCCTTGGCCCCTTATTTAAATTGATTGAAGCTATATTGGAGCTGCTTCTGCCAACGGTCGTTGCATTGATTGTCAATTATGGGATTGGCAACAAGGATAGTACATATGTGCTCAAGATGGGCGGGCTGATGCTCGCGATGTCTATACTCGGCTATGCTTGCTCACTAATCTGCCAATTCTATGCAGCCCGAGCCTCCCAAGGCTTCGGAACCACCTTACGCAACAAGCTGTTTAAGCATATTTCTTCACTGTCCTATGCGGAATTGGACCGTTTTGGCACACCTTCTCTCGTCAATCGGACGACCAATGATGTTAACCAGCTTCAAACCGCGGTAGCGATGCTCATTCGACTGGTCATCAGAGCACCATTCATCTGCATTGGGGCCATTATTATGTCCATGCTGCTGGATATGCGCCTTTCCCTGGTGCTGATAGCAGCTACACCCGTGTTTGGTGTGGTCCTCTATTTGATTATCAAGAAGTCGGCCCCGTTATATCGTATTTATCAGAAGAAGCTGGACCGACTGGCCGTGGTACTTAGTGAGAACTTGAGCGGCGTCCGCGTCATCCGTGCCTTTGCCAAGCGTAGAGAGGAACAGGCGCGTTTCCGGGAATCGGCCGATGATATTACCGCTACAGCAATTCGGGTTGGCCGTATCTCGGCCCTGCTTAGTCCAACCACCACGTTGGTCGTCAACTCAGCCATTATTGCTGTTCTGTGGGTGGGTAGCATTCATATTCAGGCCGGAACTTTGTCTTCTGGAGAGATTATTGCCTTCATTAACTATGTAACTCAAATTTTGCTTGCTTTGATTGTGGTATCCAATCTGATCATTTTGTTCACGAAGGCTTCCTCTTCGGCAGCTCGGATTAATGAAGTGCTGGATACGACGCCAGGCATAGCGAATCCTGAACCAGCCCAGACGAAATCCATAAGTGTAGGGAACGTCAGCAAGCCTGGTGTAGCGATTATTGAATTTGATCAAGTGACCTTTGGTTATAGCGAGGCAGGTGATCCGGCTCTTCGCGACTTGTCTTTTGCCATTTATCCAGGTGAGACCATCGGAATTATCGGGGGGACTGGCTCCGGTAAATCTACGCTGGTGCATCTGATCCCGCGCTTTTATGATCCACAGCAAGGTGTGGTTCGTGTTGAAGGACAGGACGTGTCCAGTCTTGAATTGACTGAGCTTCGCCACAAAATCGCGCTTGTATCGCAGAAGGCCATCCTCTTCACCGGTACCATTGCTAGCAACATTCGCTGGGGCAAGGAGCAGGCTTCCGCGGAAGAGATACAAGAGGCAGCTAAGATAGCTCAAGCGGCTGAGTTCATCAGCAAGCTGCCTGAGGGATACGATACCCAGGTCGCTCGCGGAGGCTTGAATCTGTCTGGCGGTCAAAAGCAGAGGCTGACCATTGCCAGAGCTGTAATTGCTCGTCCGGATATTTTGATTCTGGATGATTCCTCCAGCGCGCTTGACTATGTGACAGAAGCAGCACTTCGCCATTCGATCCGCAGTTATGGGGAGCATATGACCCTGCTACTCGTATCTCAGCGAGTCAGCACGGTACGATATGCCGATCGGATCATCGTCATGGAAGACGGGGCGATTGCCGGGATTGGTACCCACGAGCAGTTGCTGCAACAATGTGAGGCTTACCGTGAGATTTGCAGCTCCCAGTTGTCAGAGGAGGAGGCAAAATGATGACTACAAAAGAAACCTGGTCCAGAATATTTCATTATACCGGAAAATATAAGCTTTATTTGGCAGGAACGATGATCAGTGCATTCATCAGCGTAAGCGCCAGCTTGGTGGGACCGCTTCTCATTGGTAGGACTATTGATCATATGGTGATGCAGGGTACTGTTGATTTTAGCGCGGTATTCCGGCTGCTGACTTGGCTGGCTCTGGTCTATGGTCTGGGCAGTCTGTTTGGCTGGCTGCTTGCCATTTGGACGAATCGTCTTGCTTATGAGACCGTGAACGATCTTCGTCGGGAAATGTTCGATAAGCTGAACACCCTACCGCTCAAATATCACGATAATCATCCGCAAGGGGACAGCATCAGCCGCTTCGTCAATGATATGGATGCCATCTCAGACGGATTGCTTCAGGGGTTCTCCACCCTCCTGACAGGGGTTGTTACGATAGTAGGCTCGATTGTGCTAATGCTGTACACCAGCCCGCTTCTCACTGTAGTTGTATTGCTATCAGCTCCGGCGTCCTATTATGTAGCCCGTTTTATCACCATGCGCTCTCAGCAATTATTCCGTAATCAAGCGGAGATTGTAGGTAATCTGAACGGCTACGTTGAGGAAATGATTGGTGGCCAAAAGGTCGTTCAGGCTTTTCAGTATGAGGATCGTAGCTTCGCTGCATTTCAGGCACAAAATGAACGTCTGCAAAAGACGGGGGAGAAATCACAATTTATTAGCTCGTTATCTAACCCTTCCACCCGTCTGGTCAACAATATTACCTTCTCCGCCATCGCGATGTTTGGTGGTATACTGGTGATTTTGTCCCGAATAACGGTCGGGGGCTTATCCAGCTTCCTGATCTATGCCAATCTGTTTGCGAAGCCCTTTAATGAGATTACGGGGGTGATGACGCAGCTCCAGGCGGCTACAGCCTCGGCACAGCGGGTCTTCAAGGTAATCGACGAGGCTTCCGAGTCAAATGATCCGCAGACCGCCGACGTATTGCCACCCGGGCAATCTACGATTGAATTCAAGCATGTCCGGTTCGCTTATCAATCCGATCGGCCGCTGATCTCTGATTTGAATTTGACGGTGACTCCGGGTACACGCGTTGCTATCGTGGGCAAGACGGGAGCGGGCAAGACCACACTCGTCAATCTGCTTATGCGCTTCTACGATGTGGATGCCGGTGAAATTACGATCGGGGGCATTAATATTAAAAGTATGACCCGGGATCATCTGCGAGGCGCTTTTGGCATGGTCTTACAGGATACCTGGCTCAAAAGTGGTACAGTTCGCGAGAATATTGCTTATGGCAAGCCGGAGGCTTCGCTCGAAGAGGTGGTTGCTGCCGCCAAAGCAGCCAATGCCCATGCGTTCATCAAGAGACTTCCCGAGGGGTATGATACGGAGTTCAGCGGTACCGGGGACAGCTTATCCCAAGGGCAGAAGCAGTTATTGACGATTGCGCGGGTTATGCTGGTAGATCCTCCGATGCTGATTCTGGATGAGGCAACCAGCAGCATTGATACGTTAACAGAGATTCGCATCCAGCAAGCCTTCAAACGAATGATGGAGGGCAGAACGAGCTTTGTCATCGCCCACAGACTTTCAACCATCCGCGAATCTGATCTCATTCTGTATATGAAGGATGGAGATGTGGTGGAGAGCGGAAGTCATGAGCAATTGTTGGCGAAGCGTGGATATTACGCAGAGCTGTACAATAGTCAGTTCGAGGCAGAAGCCTAGAGGGAATAGGGACTGTTCGGAAAGTCAGTGAGAGCTGATGACTGGACGGTCCTTATTTTGTACGGAGACCGTATTCGGTCTATTATTTAAAAATGAAAATATACAAAATACAGCAATGGGTGTAAAATGAAGTTATTTGAGGCTGCCTGGAGTATATGGCCTACTTGTCCTCTCTATTGTGAATAAAATTGCAAGCGAAGGCGGTAGAACAGACTTAAGCCAGTATGGCACATGGCTATGCCTATATAGATAGAACATACAGGGAGATGGGACAACAATGAAGCTTGAGACTACTAGAAGAACTATAATGCTACTTGCACTGGTGCTGATCGTCGGCATCGTGGGTGTGGCTTGCGGTAGTAAGGCAGCAAATTCTACGAATACGGGTGAAGGGAGTGGCACAGCAGTTGCCGCTGATTCAGCGAATGATGGGCCGGAGGAATTGGCCGAGCTGACGCTGGGACTGTTGCCATCCATAGATGCCATTCCATTCGTCATTGCCCATGAGCAAGGCTTCGATCAGAAGCATGGAGTTCTTCTGGACATTGAGACCTTTAAGAGTGCGAAGGATCGGGACGTCGCTTTCCAAGCAGGTAAGGTAGACGGAATTAGCGCGGATCTGGTTGCGATCTCCATATATAATGAAGCGGGGCTGGACGTGAAAATTACCAGCACGACCTTTGGAGAATTTGATCTGCTTACCGGCAACAGCGAGATTCAGGATGTGAAAGATCTGAAAGGGAAGACCGTGATTCTGTCCAAGAACACGTCAACGCAGTATACGGTTGCCATGATGTTGAAGCAGGCCGGTCTGACGGAGCAGGATATTCGTATCACGGAAGTACCGCAAATTCCTACGCGGTTGGAGTTGCTTAAGAATAATAAAGCGGACGCGGCCATTTTACCGGAGCCATTTGTTACGATGGGCCAAGCCGCAGGGTTACGTATGCTTAGCTCAACGCACCAAGCGAATATCAATCCGTTCGTGCTGGCTTTCCCGCAGAGCGCCATTGATGCCAAGGCGGACGCCATCCGGGCCATGTATGTGGCTTATGATGAGGCAGTAGCGTATATGCAGTCCCATGACAAAGCGGACTACATTGATCTGGTGATTGAAGAGGTGGGATATCCGGCAACCTTGAAGGAGCAAATTGAGGTGCCAGCTTATATTCCGGCTAACCAGGTGGATGTGAAGGAAGTGGAAGCGGCTTTCGCCTGGGCCCGTGAACAGGGGCTGCTGACCAAGGATATTACCCCAGAAGATGTGATCTCCGATGTCCAGTTCAAGAAATAGGGGACTCTGTGTCAGGGAGCTTGAAGTAGAATACAGGAGCGGGGAACTGGCGTTGGGGAAGGTCAGTTTTTCCCTGCCGGAGCATGGCATTTACACGATTCTCGGCCCTTCCGGGAGCGGAAAATCCACATTGCTCCGCGCCATCACGGGTCTATTGCCGGAATACCGGGGCGAACTGCTGTTCAATGGAAGCTCTTTGCGGGAACAGAACGTTCTGATGGGCCTGGTTCCGCAGAATTACGGACTACTGCCCTGGAAGACCGTGAAGGGCAATATTCGGGTAGCCATGAGCATTGCACATCCCAAGGAACAAAACAAGCAGGTCCGGGAAGCGCAAATAGACCAGTGGCTAGCGGCGATGGGGATCGAGGAACTGGCGGAGCGTTATCCACTGTCTCTTAGCGGTGGTCAGCAGCAGCGGGTGGCCATTGCGCGAGCCTTCGCCATTGCTCCATCCATGTTATTGCTGGACGAGCCATTCTCTGCGCTGGATGCCATAACCAGAGAAACGCTGCAACAATTGTTCCTGGGACATTGGCAGGCCAATCCCGCTACTGCGCTATTCGTGACGCATGATGTGGACGAGGCTATTTTGCTAGGGCAGAAGATCATTATCCTCCCTGCAAGTAAGAATGATCCGGCGGAGATTATCGACAACAAGGAAGTATTTGCATTGAAGCTTACGGAGAAGCGGTCTAGTGATGCTTTTTTTGCCCAAATGAAGAAAGTCAGAAAGGTTATGCAGGAGAAATGGTGAATTCGCGGAGACTGAACTATATCTTGAGATTGTTGCTGGTGTTCGTGGGGATGAATGTCATCTGGTACGTGGCGCATGTATTGGTGAACCATCCCATGCTGCCCAGCCCGCTGGGGGTCTACCTGGCAATGGGCCAGCTTGGGGGAGGAGAGCTTGTCCTGAATGTTGGCTACAGCTTGATGCGCGTATTTGCGGGCGTGCTGCTGGCACTGATTCTCGGCTTGCTTGTCGGGCTGCTGATGGGGCGTTCCGTATTTTGGAACAAGCTACTGGACCCGGTGGTGTACTTGACGTATCCGGTACCAAAGATTGCCTTACTCCCCGTGGTGATGTTGTTCTTCGGACTTGGTGAGACATCCAAGATTCTCATGATTATGCTGATTCTGTTGTTCCAGATCATTATTTCTGTTCGGGATGGCATCAAAGCCATCCCGGAGAGCACCTATGATGTGCTCACCAGTATCGGAGCAGGGCGGGGTCAGAAGTTCTGGCACGTTACCTTGCCCGGCGCCTTATCAGTCATCCTCAGCACGATTCGTGTTTCACTGGGAACAGCGATTTCGGTTCTGTTCTTTACGGAAATCTATGGAACGGAGCATGGCATGGGCTTCTTCATCATGGATGCCTGGCTAAGGCTGGATTACCCGCAGATGTATGCCGGAATCCTGCTGTTCAGCCTGGTTGGCTTCCTGTTATTTCTGCTGGTCGATCTGCTGGACTATCGGTTCATGAAGTGGCGGAGGTAGATAGGGTTCGGGTTGTTTTAAATAGCAAAAGAGCCTCAGCTTATATGCTGGGGCTCGTTTTTTACAAAGATAAACGGTATATGCAGCGAAATTATCTCGATGCCCGGGAGATTGAAGCGCGGCTAACCAGCCATGTGTTGGCAGCGAAGGATTATATTTTTCTTAAGAATCTTCTGGTAAATATAAAAATCCACAAAAGACATACCAATATTCCAGTTATTCCAGCAATGATATCTACATTTTTTTGTATGATGATCCCTATCCAGAAGCTGGGCAAAATAGCGGCTAAGTATTGAAGTGGGGAGGGGACAAACCATACAGCCACAACCCCCAGTAGGCTAACTCCGATTAACTTGGATATCGCTAATCCCTCAACACGGTTGTCTGCCAAGGCTACTACCATCATTGCTGATCCAATACCCGCGCCAGTTCCAATAAGCCCAGTAAAAAGTATCTCCAAAATGCCAAGGCTTGATATATGAAAAAGTAAACCTATTATAATATTCCAGGATAATGCCCATACCATGGGCAAGCCTATTCTTGCCAGCAAATAGGAATAACCTTGGACGGGCGTTATCTGATAATATGCGCCTATTCCTTCGTCTCGCTCATCCAATAGTACAAAGGAACTAACCATCGAGAGTATAAGTGGAATTAAGGTAAGCATCAATCCATCCACCAAGCCATACCAAGGTTCAACCGCAAAGTCAAAATATGCAGTAGACATTATGTTAATAAAGGGCATCCCCCACTTGACAAGGGACCCAATCAAAAAAGGGGCAATTATAAGTAGTAACATCATTCCATCATTCATTATTTGCCGAAATCCAATTCTAAACAGCCTAAGTGTTTGTATCATCTTTACCTCCCATTCCTGTATATAGTGCTTTCGTAACACGTCGATTAACCAACAATAAAATTAATACAAGCCATGTCATAAGAAGGGGAATATACAGGACACTTATCTCATCTCCATACACAGAGGCTTCAATGATGTGCCAGAAGATACTGGTTGGCAGTATATCTAATAAAAAATTACTAAAGTCAAAAGAGATCATCACAATGGGAGCAACCATGATTAGTGCCGGAAATAAACTAATAAGCAGATAATGGTTAACTGATTTGGCATAGGTTGCAATCCACAATCCAGCCAGTGTGAATAAGCCGGTGCCTACAAACATTGCGATGGCCAATAAGAAGTAATTAACGTGGTGCGTAACACCCAGTAATACAATGAACAGACCTGTTGCAGTGGATATAAGTGATAATGACAGCACTTTGGACAAGCTATACTCCAATGGAGAAAGTGGAGATATACTATAGAACTTGTGAATACCTTCTCCCTCTTCCAACAACCAAATGCCACCGATGAAGAAAAAACCAAGAAATGCTGGGTCAGTCAAGAGGATAATGGCGGCGGAAATATTTTTATATTCGTTTGATATAAGCGCCAATATTACCAGATATACGCATGTCATGAGGGCATACAAGGAGTAAAAGCCATATTTTATCTGGTAACGAATATCGCCAATCATCGCATGAAATAATCTCACTGCAAGCACCTGCCTGTCAGTTCAATGAACACATCCTCTAATGTTTTCTCTTTGGAATGGATTCCTGTAATTCTGCTATCGTGCAAGGCGCTTATAAATTGCTTATCTCTAGATAAGTTTACTAACGGCACAACGATTTCCATTTCTTTTCCCTCTGAAATGTAAGAGTATGTAACAAGTGTATTTCCGTCTGCCTTTTGCAACGCGAGAGGGTTATCTATCGTTTTAATACATCCATCCACAATGAAGGCAACACGATCACAAAGCTCTGCGGCATCATGCATATTGTGGGTGGTGAGAATGATGGTTTTACCCGCTGCTTTCTGCTCCAATACCATATCTTTAAGGACTCTTGCGTTGGCAGGGTCAAGCCCGCTGGTAGGCTCATCAAGAAACAACAGAGCAGGATCATGAAGCAAACAACGAACGAAGCCCAAACGCATCTTCATTCCTTTTGAGTAACTGGACAATTTTTTATCACCAGCGCTAAGTAACCCTACTCTTTCTAACAATGGAAGTGGGGAGATATCGTGTTTACTGTACAAAGAGGCAAAATAGTGGAGGTTCTCAAGAGCTGTAAACTTGCCATAAAAGTTCGGAAACTCAAAATCCATACCGATGTGCTCATAAAAAGAGCTAGGGCGTTTTCTCATTTCAATGTCCAGCACCTTAACCGTCCCGGTATATGTTCGCAACACACCGCTCAATACCTTTTGTAGCGTACTTTTTCCCGCTCCGGAGGGTCCGAGAAAGCCAATGATTTCCCCTGTTTTTACTTCAAAGCTGATATTATGTAAAATATTTACTTTAGTATTGGGGTATTTGGCAGACATATTCTCAACTATAATCACGGCTCATCACTCACAATCTCTCTCAGAATACCACTAAGCATCGTATCTATAATGGCCATTCGAATTTCTTTATCCTCTTGTTGTAAGCTAAAGTAGCTGAGAGCAATGGTTTGCATCATTTTAGTAGCGAAGGAAATGTCGCAAATAAATTTTATGCCGTATTCCTGTAATCTCAAAAGCGCGTATCCATCGTTGGCGGTATGTGCTTCAATCAGTTCTTTGGGAAGCTTGCGAAAAAGGTAATCCGTCGTATCTTTGTCTATGCTTTGCATAAGGGGATAGCGATCAAATTGCTGAATCATCCACAGAAATGCGAACTTTACTAAATCACGCGGAGGTAAGCTTTGATGGTGTTGTAACCAGTCATCCATATCCATCCACATTTTAGCTTGTTGGCCGGTGATAATGTCCCAGTATAAACGCTCTTTGCTTGGATAAAAAGTATAGAAAGAACCCTTGGCAATGCCAGTGGCTTGAACCAACTCGTCAATGGACACCTTCTTTATGCCGTAGGTGACAAAAAGACGCTCTCCTTCGGAAAATAACTTCTGCGTAATAACCTCTTTCTCACTATCACTAAACCGAGGCATTTTCATCTCTCCGTTCTATATGACTAATTATATTTTTTTAGTCATATAGAACTTATCACATCACTATAGAATTAGTCAATTGACTAATTCGCTGCTGTCCCGTCCCGTAATATAGTTATCAGCTCGTCTATCTTTTCCAAAACTTCGATCTCCTGCATATCAGGCATAATGACTTTATCAATTCGTTCAAGCAAGACCGCAAAAACATCAGCCATCAGGTCTATTGAGACATCCCTTCGCACCTGTCCTTTGACCTGTGCATCCTTGACCATCTGTAGCAGAATGTGATCAGTAACACCACCGAAAATATCCATTACAACTTCGCGAAAGTTCGATTCTTCGGCGTGAAATCGGCGAGAAAGGGCGTTGTATCTTGGTTCTGCCTGCGCAAATCGCATTCCTAATCTTGCCTTGTTTCTAATAGAAGCAAAGAAATCATCTTCCTTATTCAAATCATCATATTGCGTGAACAGTTCCAGCTTATGAACACTAACACGTTGAAACAAGGAGAGATATAAATCCATTTTATCGTAGAAACGATAATAAAAGCTTCCTTTGTGCATCCCTGCAGCTTTGATAATGTCATTGAGAGATGCCTCTTGGAAGGAGTGTGTGGAGAAGATATCAAGGGCAGCTTCAAAAAGCGATGTATTTATATTTAGAGGATTCTCAACGCCTTCTTGTAGCCATTTCATTTTTTCTTTCATGTTCAACACTTAATTCATCTCCCATTATTGTCTGCTTCATGATAACTTTATCTTTATTCTTCTTGTAAACATCAACATTGCAGGGATAAACCATGCACACCCTGTTGCAATAATCATAAAGAGGGGGAATAGCGTTTCCCCTTTAGAACTAATCATTTCAATGGCCGTATACTGCCAATACATAGGGAATGCATAATACAGAAAGAGCCATTTTTCCGGAATGAACATAGCAGAAATCCCAACCACCAGGAATAAAGGCATAATAATTTTCAGCACACCAACTGCGGCAATTTGATTCCCTGCCAAAGCGATAATTAAAAATATAATTACCCCATTAGTAAAGACACTACATAGCGCAAGCAACATAAATTGTCCCAGTGCGTCTGCTCGACCTATAATCAATACGCAGGCGGCCACCCCGATGACACTGAGCAATAGGGAGGGGAGGATCTTCGATATAATATAACCAGTGAGTGTCATAGGACTGACCAGGATCGCGTAAATGATACCATTCTCCCGTTCATCAACACCACTTAAGCCGAGCGATGAGCCCCCAAGGAACAGCGCCAACAAAAAGATGCAATTCAATGAAACGGTATAGGCTAGGGAGGGAGGTGCTTTTATTTCTTCGACCTTATAGGGGCCAGGCTCTGCATAGAGAGCGGCGCTCACAAGTTGTTGTCTTGACTCAGCAATCCCCTGTGGCTCATTGCCTTCAACAATGACTTTAATATTTCCTTCTTCAAGAGTAACACCGGTGGCGCTGTCGGCACTCCCTACTCGCTCCTTGAGACGGTCCAGATTCTCCACAAATTCAATATCGGCCACCGCCTCCAAGCGGGTGATGATATCACGGGGTAAGCTTTGATCTACTACCAATGCAATATTGGAATGTTGTACACTTCCAAATACAAACATAAACATCAAAGCAAGTATTGCAGGAGAAACCGTTAGGTAGAGGGTGATTCCATTTCGGAAAATAAGTTTGAACTCTCGCAGCATTTCCATTATGATACTTCTCACGCGTTATCGCTTCCCTTCTGACAAAAAATACCTTCCAACCATGAGTCGGCTGATTAGATACGCTCCAATGCACCAACAAATTACAACGAATCCGGTGGGCAGCAAGCTGCGTCCCATCTCAAATAAAATATTTTCATAAGCATAAATCAGCGAATAAGAGGGGATGATTTTCAGCCAAAAGGGTGAAAAAGAAGGCTCCGCATAAGCTATAACCGGAAGCATATTCATTGATAGCAGGAGAGCCATAGAAAAGAACCAACTACTCATGTCCTTGAACAGAGTTGTGAATGCAAGGCCTATCCAAGAGAATATGGAAGCGCCAAAAAAGCTGAGTAAAGCAAAAGGGAATACTGCAAAATGGAATCCAATGCAAAAAAAAGCCATCAGCAAGGCATATATCACTGCAATAATTGAGAAGAGCAACGCCTTTGAAATTAAATATTTATCAACCCCCATGGGTGCTATACGTAATGCCCGGAGAGTACCTTCTTCCTTCTCAGATAACATCAAGGCTCCGCCTAAAATAAACCCTATAATGAGTGCCTCAAAGCAAATGAAAATGGGTGTCATACGTTGGTTGAAAGGAATTACTTCATTAACTTTATTAATGCTTTCCAGTTCCACCGCAGAATCAAGTGGATTGTAAAGCATGGACATAATGGCCTGAACTGTCTTCTCAGACAAACCGGGATTCAGAACCGTAATACTGCCGTCCGCACTTCCTAACAGCCCAATGGCTCCATGATTTTTGACCATCTGACGTAACTGGGCTTCACTACTTACTGTAGTAATGTCAGCAGCATCATAGTTTGTATGATATGAGAAGATGGGATAATCCTCTTTAACAATTTCTGCGGGAAGTACTACATTAATGACTGTGATAATGAGGATTAAGGTTAGGGTTATGACCCAGAACAGAGCATTTGTTACCAGACGCTTGAAATCCTGAATACTCAACGCAAATATAGCGCTCATGCATTCAAATCCTTTCCGGTAATATGTAGGAATATTTCCTCAAGCGTGGCCTCTTGTGAGTGAATTTTGATAGGATGAATGAGTGGAAGGAATTGGGCAAGTGCTGAACGGTCAACATCCATATCAAAGGACTTAATAAGTTCATTTCCGTCTTCCTTATATACAACAGTTACCATCCGTTTGCCAAATTGTTGTTTGAGTACCTCGGGAGGATCCATAGCTGCAACTCTACCGTTATATAAAAAAGCCACAGTATCACAGAGCGAATCAGCCAATTCCATATTATGAGTTGTCAAGAATACTGCCGCGCCGGCTTCCCGTTGTTCATGAATCAATTCTCGAATACTTGCCGCCGTAGATGGATCAAGCCCGCTTGTGGGTTCATCAAGAAACAGATATTTCGGCTTGTTAATTAATGCTCTTGCCAAGGTGAGCCGTTGTCGCATGCCCTTGGAGTATTCTACTGCTTTTTTATGCGCTGAGTCTCTTAACCCTACTCTGTCGAGCATCTTCATCGGGTCGTGTGTGGGAACTGAGAAAAGTGCCGCGAAGTATTTGAGGTTCTCGTAACCTGTTAGTTTTGCATAAATATTGGGCTGTTCAAAGGATACACCGATCTGATTGAAAAAATGGGTTTTTAAATCTTTGACGGACAGATCATCAAAGAGGACTTCGCCACGCTGCAAGGGGATAAGTCCTGTCATAATATTCTGTACAGTGGATTTGCCTGCTCCAGAAGGCCCTAAAAATCCAAAGATTTCCCCCTTTTTAACAGAGAAGGAAATATCGCTTACAGCATAGCTTCCTAGTCCTTCATAGTCGTGGTATACATGCTTTACTTTAATCATAAAGAACCTCCCTTTTGACCGACTGGTCAAATCCTAATATATCAGCTCTTGACCAGTCGGTCAAGAGCTGATATGATGCGGCGGAAATTATCGATAACGGGGAAGGCAGGGAGGGGCCAGAAGTTCTGGCATGTGACCTTGACCGGCGCCTTATCAGTCATCCTCAGCACGATTCGTGTCTCGCTGGGAATAGCGATCTCGGTTCTGTTCTTTACGGAAATCTATGGGACGGAGGATACTGGACTACCGGTTCATGAAGTGGCGGAGATAGGTAGAGTTCGGGTTGTTTCAATTAGCAAACGAGCCTCAGCTTATATGCTGGGGCTCGTTTTTTTACAAGGATGTATTTCTATTTTTTAACTTCGTCTCTTCCAGTTGGAAAGCTGCGAGGTATACCCAATCTTTAGGAGGGGGAGTGTCATTATTTT
Organism: Paenibacillus sp. 1SOY10; assembly: GCF_056836745.1. Lineage (NCBI taxonomy): Bacteria > Bacillati > Bacillota > Bacilli > Caryophanales > Paenibacillaceae > Paenibacillus > Paenibacillus sp. 1SOY10. The sequence goes on from NZ_JBXENK010000002.1 coordinate 1,019,098, forward strand.
CCTATTCCATTTATAATAGAAGAATCTGTGAAAAAATGAGGCCAATGGCTTGAGGAAGATGAAGATCAAGATGAAGGAACATAATTATGCTTTGCTTTATAAGGTAGCGGCCGGGAATACGGCTAAGTCTTTGCTGGGTGTACCTTATGGGTTGGTGTCGGCGTTCTTGCTCGCGGACATCATCCAGGCGGCAATGAATACTGAATTTGAACAATTATTACGACAAAGTCTATTGCTTGTGGGAATGGCTATCTGTTATTACGTCATTGACTATATAGTCAGTGTCGCCATGCAGGTTCGGACAGAGGTTGGCAAACATCAGTTGAAGGCAACCCTCCTGAGCGGTTTCCTGAGTCGTTCTATGAAATCGCTATCATCAGAGATTAATAAAGGAGAAGTGATTGAGCGCCTGGAGCATGATGTGAATGAAATTGTGAAATATTTTACAAAAAGTCTACCGGCTTGGTTGGCTGCACTGGTGACTGCTGCGGCTTATGCGGTTTATTTTGCCACCGTGGATGTATGGATTTGCGGGTTATTAATTCTGGCCGCCTTGCTCCATGTCATTCCTCCAGTGTTAATTAAACGGTATATGCGGCAAAATTATCTGGATGCTCGGGAGATTGAGGCACGGCTGACCAACCATGTGCTGGCGGGCTACAGGGGATTTCAGGTTCTGCAAATATACGGTGCCCATGCCTGGTTTCTAAGTAAGCTTAGAAATATACATACGGAATATCATCGTATCGGGAAGAAAGCGGAGAGAACCATTAGCGTTGAGCAAGGGATGACGGCTTCTTTGGAGCACATTATCAAGTTTGGCACTTATGGCCTCGTGGCTATCCTGACGGTGAGAGGGGCAGGCGACTTGAAGGCGGGCCTGGCTGTTTTGGCTTTAAGTACCTCATTTTATCGGGCAGCAGCGCAAATCTTCAATTATATCGCTGAAAGAGCCATATATCTGACTGCTAGATCACGGGTGGAGGGACTTATGGGTTGGATTGAAGAAGAGTCAGCCTTAAGCTTGGTGTCACACAAAGTGGATCAACCTCTGGTGTCCATCGCCCATCTTCCTCTAGGTAGCCCGGGAAGAGAAGTAATTGTAAATCTTTCTATTGAAGATAAGTCCCGAATTCTCCTTCAAGGCCCCAATGGCTCGGGAAAATCAACGCTGCTGAGCGTGTTGCTTCGTCGTAGGTTATATGATAGCGGTAGCATTATGTATAGGGGGAGTGAATTGTCCGGAATTGATGAGGAAGCTTATTTTCAAGAAATTTCCTGGTTGCCTCAGGAGGATTGCCTGCTGTCCATTACGCCAAAGCAGCTATACCAAATGATGTTCCGGGAAGGAACAGACCGATGGTCCGCCATGCTGGCCTGGTCTGAAAGGCTTGGTCTGAACGAAGCTTTGTTGGAGCAACGTCCCATCCGTGATTTATCCGGCGGCGAGCGGAAGAAGGTATACCTCATCGCAGCGCTGCTGAAGCCAGCCTCCCTCACTCTGCTGGATGAACCGGACAATTATTTGGATGCCTCAGCTAGAAGTGTATTACAGCAGTGGCTGAAGCGAACGGATCAAACCTTACTGATAGTTAGCCATGGAGAGGAATTTATCGAGCAAGCAACCATAGTCGTTGAACTGCAACCAAGCTGTATAAATTGGTATAGAAGGAATGGGGAGCATGCGTAACTCAGTAGTCACCCAAGCATTGCGGCACCACAGGTGGACGATTCTGCTTGGAATCATTCAGGGCGTTGTCGGAGGCTATCTGACAATCTTGATCTACCGGATTATCGGGAGTTTTACCAATCAGATCTTGTATCGACCAGAAGAGATGACCTTCCGTTCAGCCGCCTACTTCATCATGGCTTTGTTGGGGAGTATTTTGTTGCTTTCACTTCTGCAATATATCAAGAATATTTTGTTGTTTCGCAATGCTCTGGAGCATGATCATTATATTCTGCACCAGTTCATTCATTTGCCGCCAGAGCGCATCAAGGAATTCAAGGAAGGGGACATGCAATATCGGTTGGAGCGAGATCCTAATGAATTTCGGTTCGCGGTATTAGCTGTGTTCACGAAGATTCCGGTATCGGCTATCGTGGGGGCGGGCATAGTCGTGCAACTGATATGGATTCATATGGGGTATGCGCTGGTCTGTCTGATTGTAGCGGCGATTCCGTTGCTGGCTAACCGGGTGAAGAAGCGGCTAGAAGCTGAATATAAAATGAAGACCAGGGATTACGAGATGAGTAGCCGCAATCTGGAACTGGATATGATACATGGGGCCGGTTATCTCAAGGTATTTCAGCTTGGCTCGGGGTTTCTTAGACTGTTCGCTGAACGCTTCCAGCAATATTACACTTCCCGGCTTCAACATCATATGCGGCTGCAATATATGCTGGAGAAACTTGACTCGTTAACGGGTCTGCTCACGAGTGCCATCATTATCCTGTGTGGTGCGGGGCTTGTGGCAGCGAGTTACATAGAAGCCGGCTATATTATGACGGTCTTTGGCCTGTCAAATACTCTGAAGACCCTATTTCTTGATCTGGATGCAGCACTTAAGAGCTATCATATGATGCAAGTCTATCTTCCCAAATTAAGTGAAATTAGCGAAGGAGAAGCGCGTGCTAACCTCATTCGAGTAGAAGAGGAGCCTCTAGCCTTGCAAGGTCATAATATATGCTTTCAATATGAGGAAGGCCACCCGTTATTAGCGTCAATTGATTTTCAAGTGAGACCTGGTGACAAGGTGGCGATTGTCGGCCCCAACGGCCGAGGTAAATCTACGCTGATCCAGATCATGGCTGGACTGCTTAAGCCCTGTAGCGGGAAGCTTACCGTAAATCATGTAGACCTTTCGCAAATCGATTTGCCTTCTTATTTTGCACAGTATGCTTATGCCGAGCAGTCTCCATATTTATTTGAGGACTCGGTATATAACAATGTGAAGCTAGGTCGCCCCGACGCCAATGACAAGGAAGTTGAAAGGGTATTGGAAAGAACGAACTTATCTCATTTGTCAGCCTTGGGAATGGGGATACAGAACAGTTCGGGAGGAGAGAAGCAACGCATTTCCGTGGCGCGTGCGTTATTAAAGAATAGCCACCTGATTTTTCTGGATGAGCCCTATCATGATCTGGATCAGCAGGGTAAGGAGTTGGTTCGAGAGATGATTACTGCTCCGGGGAAGACGGTTGTCTTTATCTCCCATGAGGATGAACTTACAGCACTGGCGAATCAAGTAATTCGGTTATGATGGGGGCGGGTGCAGATGTTAATATATAACACTGAAAGTATAATCAAGACTCCTCTCTCAGTTTCGCAAATGGAAATGAAAGAGGAGAGAAGAATGTCTAATAGTACCTTTTTGGTCTTGCTGTAAATGTATTACTGAGTTCGTTTTATGAAATACCACCTTCAATACTACATTCAGAATTCCGGCAAATCTCTTTGTAGTAACTATTTAAAAGATTTATTATACTGCATATATCTTCCTTCGTTGTGTCTGGATGAATTGAACAAATCCGTAAAACTTTCTTTCCCTCTATCTGTGTAGTAAAAATACCGGCATAACCGTTTTCAAGTATTTTTTTAGAAATCTGTTGATTGAGCTCGTCTTTTTTTACCTCTGTCATGCCATCTGGGGCATAGCGAAAGTTTAAGATTGCAAGCTGTGGGTACGAAACTATTTCTATATCTTTTTCCTTTTGCAATTCCTTTCCTGCCCATTCTGCAATAGTAAAACCATGTTCTATGGCATCACTCAATGTATCACAACCCAAAACTTGCATAGTGAGCCAGAGTTTAAGTCCTCGCGCGGGTCTTGTTAGCTCCATACCCATATCCCAAGCATTCAGATGGTCATTTTCTGCCTCAAGGTCTTTTAGATATTCGGGGTTAGTAGAGAAAGTATTTATTAAATCTTTGCGATTTTTAACCAATGTCATTCCACAGCCGTAGGTCTGAAACAACCATTTATGTGCGTCCCAACTGAGACTGTCCGAAAGCTCAATACCCTTTAACAAATGCTTGTATTTTTTTGTTAAGAGTACAGATGCACCATATGCTCCATCTACATGCATCCAAAGCCCATATTTTTGACATACAGCAGAAATTTTCTCTAATGGGTCAATGCTTCCGGTATTGGTAGTACCGGCACTGGCGATTACAACAAAAGGAATAAGCCCTGTTGTAATGTCGGTCTGAATCGCATTATTTAATTGCTCCACATCCATCCGAAAATGCGAATCCGTTGGTATTTTGCGAATCCTATTGTTAGTAACTCCGATAATACGAAGTCCCTTTGCAACAGAGCTATGGGTCTGCTCTGAAACATAAGCGACACCTAAATGCTGTGTGTCGTCAGACAAAATCTTATCACGAGCGACGGTCAATGCTGTCATATTAGCCATTGAACCACCTGATACAAATATTCCACCGGGTGTTTGGGTATATCCCACCTGTTTGCAAAACCACCCAATCAATTCTTGTTCAATACAGGTTGCTGCTGGGCAGCTCATCCAACTTCCTGCATGAAGATTATAAGCAGAGGTCATAACCTCACCAATCCAAGATAATGAAGAAGCAGGCCCCGGAACGAAACCAAGATACCGCTGATGATTTACGTTATATCTGTATTTATAAATATCTTCAACCAGTTCGTTTACGACATCTTCCACAGAACGACTTTCTGTTGGAATCCCTATTTTTCGTATTTTTTCAATTTGACGGTCAGCTATCTCGTGGATAACTCTGTTTTCGGATAACTTCTGCTTGTCTTTCCAAAACTTCTGTATAAAATTGTTCACTACTTGTTCTGTGTGGGGGTTTATTATAACTTCTTTTATATCCACAATGTTTTTCCTCGCTTTTTTTGGAAGTATCAAGTTCAAAACTTGATTTTGCTTATAGGTTATAGTAGCATCTGTTTATGTATTTTTAAAATTCATGTATTTAATGATATATATGAAAATAAATAATAGGTGATAGTATGGAATTTAGAAATATAATTACTTTTTTGAAAGTTGCCGCAACACTGAACTTTTCAAAAGCGGGTGAACAATTAGGCTATTCCCAGTCTGCCGTTACCGTCCAAATGCAACAGTTAGAAAAAGAGTTAGGTACAAAGCTTTTTGAGCGTATTGGAAAAAAAGTGTTTTTAACAGAAAAAGGTGAAGCCTTTATTTCTCATGCAAATGAAATTATGAAGGTTACTAATATGGCAAAATCCTTTGCCACAGATACGAATGTTCCTGATGGAATCCTCCGTATAGGAAGTGTCGATTCACTTGCGACTGCGATATTGCCAGAGCTTTTATTTCAGTTTCATCGTGCTTGCCCAAAAGTTGAAGTAATTTTAAAAACAGGTATGTCAGGCGACTTGATTGATATGATAAGGAGTAACGATATTGACTTTTTCCTCACGTTAGACCATAAAATTTATGGTTCTGAATGGGTACGAGCCATGCAGCGAAAAGAAGAGATTGTTTTCGTTACTTCAAGAAAAAATCCTTTAGCATGCGATAAAAAAATTGGCTTGCAAATTATATTAGACCAACCGTTTTTGCTAACCGAAAAAGGAGAGAGTTATCGCTATGGACTGGAAAGCCTATTGTCTGAACAAGATATCTATATCAAGCCTGTATTGGAAATTGGAAACACGGAAACTATTATTCATCTATTAGAGAAAGGAATGGGAGTTTCATTCTTACCTTTTTTCTCTGTACAGGGGGCAATTAATGAAGGGCGATTATCTAGAATTCAAACAGATATTCAATCCATTCAAATGTGGAGCCAACTTCTATATCATAAAAACAAATGGATTACTCCACAAATGGATATCTTTATAAAAATAGCCAGAGAGTTTTTCATGAGAGAAGTAACTGCAGCCATAATACAATCTTCCTCACGCTTATAAAAGAATACCAAAGGAGAAGGGTACATACTCGCTCACATAGGAATAAGGTTGAATAATTAGCACAAGAAGAGCAGGCACTTTCGATCGGAGGTGCTTGTTTTTTTGTTGAGTACAAATAAACAATGTAACGAGATAGCCATAACCTTTGAAATTGCTGAAAATTGCACAGTTTGAATATGCTATAATTCTATTGATAATGATTCTCATAAAGTGGAGACGGTAGGTGCAATCATGAGAAACGGGCATATTCAACAAGCCATGATGTATATAGAGGATCATCTGAACGAGTCCATCAGTCGCTCCGAGTTGGCTGACATTGCAGGTATTAACCCGGATCATTTCTCGCGGATGTTCAAAAAGCAAACGGGGATTAGCCCGAAGGAATATATCACACGCTTACGGATGGAGAAGGCCAAATCCCTCCTCGCCAAGTCGCCTTCGTCCATTATGGAAGTTGCCCGCAGCGTAGGATTTGAGGACCCGTATCATTTCAGCCGCAGGTTCAAGCAAGTCGTTGGTGTAGCTCCTTCAGCTTATATGGCTTCGCCCCAGCTTCGCGTGGTAGCACTCGACGGTTATGGGCATTGTCTGGCGCTTGGTGTGGTGCCTGTTGCGGCTGATGCGCAAGCCATCGGTCAATATGTGCCATGGAAGAAGGATGTCGAGCCCTTGGTCTTATCCGGGGAACGGGATGTGGACAGGGAGCAACTGTCCGCGTTGAAGCCAGATGTCATCATCACGATGAATCGCCATGATGAGCAAGAGTTGGCAGAGGTTGCCCCGGTTGTATTCTTGGACGTGCTGGAGGACCCGATTTATGGGCAACTTGTCAAGCTTGCGGCCGCTCTTGGCAAAGAAGTACAGGCAGCACACTGGATTAAGGAATATGAGGAACGCTGCCATGTGCTGCAAATGCAGCTTGCCAAGGACGGGCAATCACGTCGTGTGGCAATCCTTCGTATCCGAGAGCCACTGCTTCAAATTTACGGCATGCAAAATATGGGCTACCCTTTCTATCGCTCCTTGCAAATGGCTCCTCCCGAGCGAATTCTGCTGCAAACGCTATGCAATGTTCATTTTCATTCCAGTGCTATTAGTATGGAGGAGATTGGATTCTACGAAGCCGAGGATCTGTTCGTGGTAGTACAACCGGAAGAGGGGGCGCGGCAACGGTGGAAGGAGTTGCAGGCCACGCCATCCTTGCGTTCTCATCCAGCTTATCTATCGGGCCGGGTGTATGAGTTGGACGTCAGCCGTTGGCTGGCTTATGATCCTATATCTATTCGTTACCAGATGGAGGAAGCAGCAGGCTTGTTATTATCCAGGGCTTATATGCCGGAATAATCCATCCTTCACGCATCAATTCGCCATGGAGCCGATCTGGTGAGATGATTAAAATATAAGTTGATATTAATAATCATTATCATACAGAAAACGGGAGGGTCCTATGAATTTACATCATGTCTTACACCTGCAACGAAAACCGGGATTTATGCTGTTGCTACTGCTAATAGTGGCATTGCTGGCGACAGCGTGCGGTGCAACAAATACGCCAAGTGGTAGTGGCAATGAGCCGCAGAATGCCGCGACAGAACCAGCACCTGTGGATGAGAAGACTCGCACCGTTGTGGATGATTTGGATCGGGAAGTAGAGGTTCCTGTAAGCCCTGAACGAATTGTTGCCGGAGAGTTTGCTCCCGAGCTACTAACGCTGGGCATCAAGCCGATCGCTTCGGGAGATAACGGATTTAAGGTCATTTATACCTTGGACGAGATGGAAGGGGTGGACCGCATTGGTGATCCGCCTAACCCGGAGAAAATTTTGGAGCTTGATCCTGATCTGATTGTTGCGCCCACCGTATTTCTGGAGATCTATCCAGAGCAGATGGAGCAAATTGCTCGTATTGCCCCAGTGTATTACTTGAGCTTCGACCAGGATCCTATCCATGGCATCTTCGTTAAGCTGGCTGAACTGGTTGGCAAGAGTGAGGAAGCCAAAGCCTGGATTGCCGAGTATGAGCAGGAGGCAGAAGCTGGGCGGGAGCGCTTGGCCGCTGCGATTGGCGACGAAACGGTATCTATTTTCCGGGTGGAGAAGGGGCGGCTGCGGATCTATCTGAACCGGAATTTCGCCGGATACATGCTGCGCAGCAGCTTACAACTTCCGGCACCCGATGCGGTGGCTGCTGAAATCGAGCAGAATCCCAATAGCTCGGCCGTACAAATTTCCATGGAGAAATTACCGGAGTATGCGGGGGACCATCTGTTCATCATTGTGCGTGGAGAAGGCGATGACCTGCAGGCATTTGAAGAGATTAAGGAATCGGGGCTATGGAACAGCCTTGATGCGGTGAAGAACGGGAAGCTGCATTTCCTAGAGACGGACAAGTATTATGGCTCGGATATTGTTACGATCCGGGAGACGATGAAGGAAGCGGTAGAGATGCTGGCTCCGACAAATGCTGACGAGGGGAAATGACCGGGATGGCTCATCGGGAGCAGGATATGAAATTGGCCTCCATCATCCGGGAGCGGAGAACTGTTCGGGATTTTAATGGCCAGCCGCTGGAGCAAGAGGTTATTCACGGCATATTGAGGGATGCTGTATGGGCTCCATTTCACGGGTGGAAGGAGCCGTGGCGGTTCATCCTGTTCACCGGGAATGCTCGAAAACGCTTTGCACAAGCCGTTATCGGAACGTATTCGTCCGAGCTGGCAGAGCGCTGGAGTGACTGGGCGTTCAGGCAATACTGCGAACTGATGCAGGCCCACTTGCTGGTGGTCATAGAAGCTGATCCCCGGCAGAAGTATTGGGAGGATGCCTTCGGAGCGGCTTCGGCTTTGATTCAAAACATTCAATTGCTGGCTTGGGAGCGACAGGTGGGGGTAGTCTGGAAGACCAATGAGTGGAACTGGGACCCATCCTTCCATCAACAGGTTGGGGTGAAGCCCCATGAGCGCATCGTGGGTACTTTGCATCTAGGGTATTTCGATAAAGCGCCCAAGCCTAAGCGGAGAACTCCGGTGGAGGAATTGCTGACAGAGTTCTCCGAATAGAAGCTTGAATGGTTGCTTAAACGCTGCGAATCCAATCCGCTTCCGTGCTGATAAATCGGCAGACGGCTGCGGATTTTCGCGTTTGGTCCCGCAGGACGGTAGCGGGGTCCAACCCTGCTTGATAACGGTTAAGAAAATGCAAGAAGACGTCAAGCTTGCGAAGCTGAAGCAGCTCGGGGAGACAAGCCAACTCGTCGGCTGTAAGCTCTCGCGCCTGACGATACCCGGCGAGCATCTCCACCACCACGGACCTGGAGAGGCCCCCAGGTGCAGATAGCTGCTCGGCCAGACAGACGGCCAGTTCCATCACCCGCAGGTCATGGGTGGCGAACTCGAAGTCGAGCACGGCACTGACGCTCCCACCGTCCATAAGCACGTTGGCGTGGGAGAAGTCGCCATGAATCCATTGCCGCGCAAGGCGGCGGATGGATTCGGCACGGCTGGACAAGGAGGTCAGAATGTCCAGCAAAAAGTTCGCTTCCCCGGCGAGCGAAGCGAGGTCGGGGTCGGCATGATAGAGGCGGCGGGCGCTTTCCGCCGCCTCTATGGTGTCTCCGCCCAGTAATTCGTCATAGGGCGGATAGGCGGGCGCGGCTTTAAGCCGCAGTCCCTCCATGGCCTGCGTAAGCTGGCCCGTGGCGAGACCGTAGGCGTAAGCCAGATGGTGTTGGTCCGGTGTGGGCTTCGCCCCGGACAGGTAGGTGAACAGCGCGGCGAGCTTGCCGTCCGGAGCGATGGTCCAGGTGCCGCCTTGCCTAGTGCGAAGCGGACAAGGTACGGCGAAAGGCAGCTTCTGCTCCGTGAGCAGCAGCAAGAGCTCGTGTTCGGCCGCGAGCCTTTCCGTCGAGCGGTGATTTTCATAGATGCGCAGCACCCGAACCTGCTCGTCCGGAAGCAGCACATACCGAGTCGTATTGTTCATGCCGCTGTCGCGCTCCTCGATTCCAAGGCAAGGAGGAAGCGGGTAGGCTTCAAGAATGGCTTGAATATAGTCATATTCAGGGTGGAGCGTAGTCATCGGTGGGTCCAACTCCTTGGGAACATTTCTTATGAACAAACTATATAAGTTGAACTTATATTTAACGCAAAGAAGCGGACCAGAAAATGTTCTTACGATCGCTGCCCCTCATGGATTTCTTTTATTCAATAAATTCTTATAAGGTAGAAATCCATTCACAAAGGCGAACAAGCATATTCTTCCGATGCAGCTTTCTTGCAGAAAGCTTTGAGCTTCTCCAGAATCATTTTTCTCGCTTGTTTTGCCTTTTCTTTAATTCAACTTATACAGATCATGATTAATGATTATAGCATCGACCAGGGTCCCCTGGCGCGAATAGCCCACCTTTATTGATTGAAATTATCCCCTGTAAACGTAACATCACCATCGTCCAGCCGCAGAATAATCTTGTAATCTTCCCGCTCGAAGCTGTCCAATTGGGTCCCGTACATAAACGACTTATTCTCAGCTTCCAGAAGGGGCGAGGGCATGAGCTGATAAGGCTTAAGAATAGTACCAATTACAGGGCGAATGCCATTCTCGTTAGCCTCCCCATAGATAGGTTCAGTCCGTACGAGCAAGGCCTGGTTATTGGTCAACTCCAAATCAAGCTGCCAAAGGTCTCCTGTAACCTGAGTTTTGTAGACCAGATGATTCTGACTTACAGGAGAGCCTATTGCGATGAAATAAGCCACTACAGCAAGAACCAGGACCAGACCGGCAACGCCCAAAAGTAATTTCCCCGTTATTTTCCTCCGGATTTTCTTGAGAAAATCAATTTCGCGACGGTTTGCAACAGTGGACGGTACATCTGTTGGGGTGGACATTTGAGTATAGATAGCCTGGCAGGCTTTGCATTCCTGCAAATGCTGTCGAATTTCAGCCTCCGTCTCTTTGCTCACCAAGCCGTCTATATAATTAGGCAATAAATCCTGAACGATATGGCATTTAAGCATTAGAGCACCTCCATAAGTTTTTGTTTGGCCCGGTAGAAGTTCACTCGTGCCCAATTTTCGCTTTTGCCCAAGATCTCACCAATTTCGGCAAATGAAAATTCGCCGGATATCCGCATATGTACAACCTCACGCATTGGCTCACTTAGATGATGAATAGCCTTGTACAAATCCATCTTGTGACCGTGGAAGAGGACGGCTTCCTCCGGGGACCTGGACGGCGAAGGAATATCGTCGTGAAGCTCTTGGTGGGTTTGCTTGGTCTTCTTGGCAAGCTCCTGATACCAAATATGCTTGGCAATTTGACATAACCAAACTCGGATTTGGCAAGAGCCATCATAGGTGTTAATGGAATAAACAGCCCGGTAGAATGTCTCCTCCGTGAGTTCCTCAGCCACGTCTGCATCATGGGTCAAACTGAGTAAATACCTATAGACGCTGTTAGCATGATTCTTATAGATTTCCTCCAAATCCTTCGCCATTCGTTCACCCCCTCTCACACTATATATCTATAAAACTAAACTTTCGTTACAAATGAAATAGAAAATATTCAGAGAGTCATCCGTCAAATTTGACATTCGATGAGATTTTTTATTTTAGGTATTGAAAAGCGCTTACATATGATCTATAATCTAGATAAATCGATTTACTAAACCGATTTATTAAAAAGGGGGAAACAATCAACAACCCATTTTGCTTGAAATTGAACAGGATGGGAATTCTGAAGTGGAAGGGGAGATTTATTTTCCAAAATGAATCCATACCCGCAGAAATCCAAAGAAGGGCGAGAAATAAATTGAGTAACTTGGATGGCATTACTTTTGGCGAAGCGATGGCGATGTTTACCGCGGACGAACCGGGTCCATTCCATGAAATTACCCACTATACGCTAGGCTTGGCCGGTGCTGAAATGAACTTTGCGATTGGTTTGGCCAGACTGGGACTGAGGTCCGGATGGGTAAGCCGGGTCGGGGAGGATTCCTTCGGCAAGCTGATTCTGCAACGTCTTCAAGAAGAAGGGGTGGATAGGCAGCATGTTCAGATCGACTCGCAATATCCCACAGGCTTTCAGTTGAAATCCAAGGTGCTGGAGGGAGATCCGGAAATTCAGTATTTTCGGAAAGGTTCTGCCGCAAGCTATATGGGACCGGAACACTTCTCCGAAGAGCATTATCTGAGAGCGGCTCATCTGCATATGACCGGCATTCCGCTGGCTTTATCGGAGCACACCAAGGCTTATGCAGGCACCGTTCTTCGACGCATGAAGGAAGACGGGCGATCCGTTTCCTTTGACCCCAACTTGCGTCCTGCATTATGGAAGTCCGAAGAAGAGATGATTCAGGTGGTGAATGAATTTGCCGTTGAATCGAATTACGTGCTTCCGGGTATAAGTGAGGGACAAATTCTCACGGGTTACGGGGAAGCTCGCGACATCGCTGCTTTCTATCTGGAGCGGGGTGTCGAGCTAGTGATCGTCAAGCTTGGTGCCGGGGGAGCCTATTACCGGAACGCCAGCGAGGAAGGCTATGTTGATCCTTATCCGATTGACCACGCCGTGGATACGGTAGGTGCCGGGGACGGGTTTGCCGTAGGTGTAGTCAGTGCCCTGATCGAGAAGTGCTCGATTGTAGAGGCCGTGCAACGAGGAAATGCTATCGGTTCCCTGGCGGTTCAGTCTCCTGGGGATTATGACGGCTATCCGACGAGAGATCAGCTACAACAATTTATGCAAGCACAACCAATAAGGCAAATTTAGAGGGAGGCCATGAAATGTCGAAAGAACAAGAAGTTGCCAAACAGATTCTTGAGCATATTGGCGGTAAAGAGAATGTGACTTCTGTGGAACACTGTGCAACACGCTTAAGATTGATTTTGAAGGATAAGTCCAAGATTAACGAGAAGAGTATTGATGAAATTGACGGCGTGAAGGGGCAATTCTTCTCCGCAGGACAATATCAAATTATCCTGGGGACAGGCTTCGTGAATAAAGTCTATGATGCATTTGTGGGCGGAGATACCTCCATTCAGAATGATAATAAGGCCGAAGCCTACAAGAATATGACTCTGGTCCAAAAAATATCCAGAACGCTAGGCGACGTCTTCATTCCTATCATTCCTGTGCTGGTTGCGACCGGGCTGTTCATGGGTCTGCGTGGACTGATCACGAACCTTGGCGTTGAATTGAACCCGACCTTCCTGGTCTTTACGCAGGTGTTGACGGATACGGCTTTTGCCTTCCTGCCGGCCCTCGTAGGTTACTCCGTTATGAAGAAATTTGGCGGTTCTCCATTACTCGGGATCGTCATTGGGCTCATGCTGGTCGCACCACAGCTTCCTAATGCGAATGCGGTGGCCAGCGGTACCGTGGAACCACTTCTGTTAAACTTCCTCGGGTTGTCCATTCCGATTACCGGATATCAGGGGTCCGTACTTCCTGCGCTCGTAATCGCTATCTTTGCGGCCAAAATAGAGAAGGGTTTCAAAAAGATTGTACCTGATACGTTATCGCTTATCATTACGCCATTTGCTACGCTGCTCGTCAGTATTTTCTGCGGATTGCTGATCGTGGGTCCATTGATGCACGGGATTGAAGCCATTATCCTGAATGGGTTCCGGGCGATGTTAACCTGGCCACTGGGAATCGGCGGATTTATCATTGGGGCCTTGGACCAATTAATCGTCACCACCGGGGTCCATCATATCTTCAAAGCGCTGGAGATTGAGCTTCTGGCCAAGACGGGCGCCAATGCCTTCAACGCCCTGGTATCCGGAGCGATTGCGGCACAAGGTGGCGCAGCCCTCGCGGTTGCCTTCAAGACAAAGGATCTGAAGAAGAGATCGCTGTATTTCTCCTCCACGATTCCTGCTTTCCTGGGTATTACCGAGCCGGCTATCTTTGGGATTAACCTGCGGTTGGTGAAGCCGTTCGTATTCGGTCTCTTGGGCGGCGGTGTTGCCGGGATCTTCTCCTCCATCGTAGGCTTGCAAGGTACAGGTATGGCCATCACGGTAATTCCGGGAGCCCTGTTATACTTGAACGGACAAATGCTGATGTACATCATTGCCAACCTGATTGGTCTGGGTGTCGCGTTCACCTTAACCTACCTCTTCTTCAAGCATAAGGAATAGCAGGTACGAGTGATTAACATGACAGACAACACGATACTTCATCAGAAGGGAAGGTAAGCATGACACGGCTATATAATAACTTGAAATTACCGGATACCTGGCCTCCCGAGTATAAGGAAACGACCTTGGACCAGCCACTTGCGGCTCCGTATATCAATAATAGGCCGGAAATCATCAATATCGAGGTAGGGCGACAATTGTTCGTCGATGATTTCCTCATCGAAGAGAGCAATCTGGTACGTGAATTCCATCAGCCTGAGCTTGGAGATGCTCCGATCTTCGAACCAACGACACCGCTTGAGTTAAATGAAGGCAATTGCACCTGTGCTTGTCCCTTCAACGATGGCATCTTCTACGACGATGAAGACAAGAAGTTCAAGATGTGGTATCACGCCGGTTGGTTTGATGCGGTGGGTTATGCGGAGAGCGACGACGGAATACATTGGAAGCGGCTCACAGAGCTGCTTCCGGAAAGAACTTCGGAGCGGGTTATCCCGCGCGAATTCGGCACTTTGCGCGACGGTTCAGCCGTATGGCTGGACTATGAAGCCAAGCATCCTGACGAGAAATACAAGATGCTAATCTTCTACCGCAAGTACGACTTCGATGTGCGTTATTATCCCGACAAGCCGAAGCACTCCCACGATATCCCCGGTTCCGTTCCGCCGCTGGAGCGAGCGGTATTATACAAATCAGCCAACGGTATCGATTGGCAGGAAGTGGGCGATGTTGGCCCTTGCGGCGATAATACTACGTTCTTCTATAATCCATTTACGAAGAAATGGGTATTCAGCCTGCGGACCTTCTCTTCGCTGGATAGCCGCATTCGGACCAGGGGTTATTTTGAAACGGATGATTTCTTTGGCGGAACGAATTGGAAGGCCGAGGATATCAAGTTCTGGTCCAGAACCGATATCTATGATATGCCTGACCCGGATATGGGCTACTACACGCAATTGTACAATCTGGATGCCACGCCTTATGAGAGCTTGATGCTGGGAGTATTCAGTGTGTTTATGGGACCTCCCAACAACATCAGCGGCAAGCAGGGATTGCCTAAGATCAATGACATTAAATTAGGCTATAGCCGGGATGGCTTCCATTGGCATCGTCCTACTTATGACAACTTTATTGCCTCTTCGCGGAAGAAGGGATCATGGGACTATGGATATGCTCATGCTGTCAATGGTGTGTGCCTGGTCGTGGAAGATGAAATTTACTTCTACTATTCCTGCTTCTCAGGGGAATCGCCAAAATTCGGATCCCACAAATATTCCGGAGGCAGCCTGGGGTTGGCTAAATTACGCCGGGACGGATTTGCTTCCTTAAGCGATCAAGGTAAGGGCGGCGAAGTGCTGACGACCAAGCTAAGCTTTACCGGGAACCATCTGTTCATCAATGCATCCTGTGAGACGGGCCGGATTTATGCCGAACTGCTGGACGAGAATTCCAAGGTCATCGAGGGCTTTGGCAAGTCGGAGTGTATCCCGGTATCCGGGGATGCTACGAAGATGGAGTTGAAATGGAGCAATAAACGGTTAGAAGACTTAGATACCAACATCATTAAAATTCGTTTCTATTTAGAAAATGCAGCGCTCTATTCCTTCTGGATTTCACCGGATGAAGAGGGGCATAGCAACGGCTATATGGCGGCGGGCGGCCCTGGATTTACCCAGGGACGTGATGTTCCTAAGTTCTGATAAAGATCACATTACCCCCAAATACCCTCTAGACGATGTATGCGTTTAGAGGGTTTAGATTTACGAACTGGATAAGGGCCGCAAGACAAGATACAATAATAAGAGGTAGTTCAACAAGTCAGCTTTTGATCACGAAGCGGGTCAGAAAGTAGATTCGGCGTCGAATCTTGAATTCAGCCGGGTCTTCCGTTGCTCACGTACCCACTACGTACGCTCCGCTACTCAGCCCCTAGCTTTATCCAAGCTTCTTGGTGCTGAAAACCTGACTTTTTGAACACCGATTATCAAGGAGTGATTAAGAAAAAGAGGTCGAGCTTATGGAAAGAGTAACGATGGCGGATGTGGCGAAGGAAGCAGGAGTTTCCAAAAGCACCGTGTCCCAATTTTTGAATAAACGGTATGAATATATGAGTGACGACACCAAGAAGAAGATCGAAGAGGCTGTGAATCAGCTTGGCTACCAGCCTAACTATATCGCTCGCAGCTTGAAGCAGAAGCGGACGTCCATGATCGGCATTATCATAGCGAATATTATGCACCGTTTTTCTACGGAGGTCAGCCGGGCCATTGAGGACTATTTTAACGAATATGACATTCATACGATCTTCTGCAATGCAGATAACGATCCGGAGAAAGAGAAGAAGTATATCGATATGCTGCGTGCCAAGCAGGTGGATGGCCTTATTATTTTTCCTACCGGGCAAAATGTACAGCTTTACGAAAATATGCTGAAGAGCGGTTATCCCGTCGTATTTATGGACCGTAAGGTACAGGGGATTGATATTCCTGCTGTGAAAGTCAACAACTTCGAGTCCACCTATGCCATCATTGAGCACTTGATTAACTATGGGCATGACCGGATTGCTGTTGTGACACAGCCGCTGACCATTTCGACTCGGATTGACCGGATTGAGGGGTATAAGAGCGCGCTTAAAGCTTATGGTAAGTTACTTGATCCAAGGTATATCATCAGTGCAGAAGTATCGCTGATGGGGAATGCGTTGAAGCAGCTTTTTGCCGAGGCGGAGCCGCCGACAGCCCTGTTGGCCGGGAATGACCTGGCCTTTTTGGAGGTGCTGAAATTTGCCAAGGAAGGCAAGCTCAAGGTCGGCCGGGACTTCTCTTTAGCCGTATTTGACAATATTCCATTCGCTGATCTGGTGGACCCTCCGGTTACGATGATTGCGCAGCCTTCCTATGAGATGGGGAAGAAGGCGTCGGACATGCTGTACAAGTTAATCAAGAAGGAAGACACGGCCGTTCAGGATGTGGTGTATAGTTGTGAGCTTGTGGTGAAGGAATCGTCTAGATTAACCAGAGAGTAGGGGCTGCTTTAAGGCATATCAGGGGCCTATCCCCGCCCATTTAATAAACCGATTTAGTTGATAAGGGGCGACAACGATGATGATCCAACTGGCTTTAGATCGCTTGACCATAGAGGAAGCCATACGATTAGCCGAATTGACCGAGGAACACGTAGATTGGCTAGAAGTGGGTACTTCACTTATCAAGGAATATGGGATGGACAGCGTGAGAAGAATGAAGGAACGTTTTCCTGACAAGACCATCCTGGCAGATATGAAAACGATTGATAATGCCAAATATGAATTTGAGCTTTGTTTTGCGGCCGGGGCTGATGTAGTCACGGTGATGGGCGTATCCCCGCTGGCTACGGTGAAGACTTGTTTGCAGACAGCTCAGAGCTTGGGCAAGCAGGTAATGATCGACTTACTGAATACCACGCCTGAGCAGCAACAACGGTTGTTTCAACTGGCCAACCAAGACGTATACTATTGCGAGCATGTCAGCAAGGACGAGCAGGAGGTATCGGGCAAAAGAAATGATTTAGCAGTAGCCAGTTACGGTCCTGAAATTAAGATTGCGGTCGCCGGGGGCATTGATATGGGTTCTCTACCGGGCCTTGTTGTTAAACAGCCCGAGGTAGTCATTATTGGCTCGGCCATTACCAAAGCTGCTGATCCGCATAGTGCCGCAAAAGCATTTAAGGAAGGTTTACAAGGAGGTTAATACAACGATGAACACAACAGAACTGATCTTACAGGAAATTCAGAGCGTGGTAAGCAAGCTCGATAAATCGTGCCTGGACGAAATTGCAGCTATTTTGCAGAACGGTAAGCGGATATTCGTTACGGGGGAAGGCCGCTCGGGATTTATGGCCAAGTCCTTTGCGATGCGCTTAATGCATCTGGGAGCTAATGCTTATGTAGTGGGCGAAACCATTACACCTTCCATCGAAGCGGGTGATGTGTTAATCGCTGTCTCAGGCTCGGGGAAAACGCAAAGTGTCATATGGACCGCGGAAAAAGCGAAAGCAGCCTCCTGCCAGGTGGTTGTGGTGACGACCAATCCAGATTCAGCCTTGGCGTCTCATGCGTCTTTGTTGGCGGTCGTGCCTGCGGCTACGAAATATCGCAACGAGAATGAACCCCCATCTATTCAACCACTAGGCTCGTTGTTTGATCAGAGCATCCACATTATGTTTGATGCCATTTGCTTGATCTATTCCAAGCTGAAGCAGGTCGACCATGAGCAAGCCTTTCAACGACACAGCAATCTGGAGTAGATAATTTCAAGGTGGAGAAATGAAGAAGAGCCGCGCAAGGCGGCTCTATAATTTTACAAACCCTATATCTGCAATAACATGTTGATTCAGACAAGGAAATTTTTCCTTGTTGATTGGGAAACATACGTTTTTGTATAATAAGAACAAATGTTCTTATTGGAGTGATACATATGTTAGATGATCTGGAGCGTAAACTGCTGCGTATTCTTTATAATTTTTCATCACTACACGGACGTATGCCTCGTATGCCCGAGCTGCAGCAAAAGACTGGGCGTCCCAGGGAAGAGATTACTGGAGCCCTACGCGTACTTGTAGAGCAGCAATATATTCTTTGGCCAGACAATCCTGTTCTGGATACCATCACCATTCTCGAAGCGTGGGAAGTTTAGAAATGAACACAATTCAAGGCGGGAGACTCCCCGTCTTTTTTTGTTCCCTAAATGAGTTAGGCTATGATGTATATCCAATTCATCAAAACTGACCTATAAAATGTCCACTTATCTGAAAAATCTATAATTTTCCATTGTTAGCGTTTACATTATAATGAAAACAACTTAACCTTCAGGCAGACGTGAGACCTATGTTGAAGGGAGGAATGAATTTGAACCGTAAGGCACAACGTTCGCCATGGCTCAGCATACTGCTGCTCGTGATGGTGGTCATGCTGGCAAGCTGTGGTGGAACAAATGCAGGTCAGGACTCGATGGGGGGTTCGCCGGATAGTTCTGCTAAGGGAACAGAAGGAAATACGATTGAAGGCGGACAGAAGGAGCCTGTAACGCTGAAATACACATTCTGGGGGAGTCCTCAGGAGAAGAAGGCCGTGGAGGAAGCAACGCAGAAATTCACAGAGAAATATCCATGGATAACCGTCAATGCCGTGCATATACCCGAAAGCGACTATGATGCCAAGCTTACGGCCATGGTAGCCGCCAATGAAACACCGGATGCCGGTTATGTCCATGGTGAGTTAGGCGAAGCCTGGCAACGGGAAGGCAAATTCATTAACTTCAACGATATGTTCGCCAAGGACATGGAGCTGAAGAAGGAGGACTTCCTCGATTATATCTGGTTTAATGGCGATGACCCGGACTATACCTGGGGGATTAGCACTGCCGGAGAGACCTTTGCCTTGTTCTACAACAAGGATTTATTTACCGAGGCTAAGGTAGAGATGCCTCCGGCCAAGGCGGAAGAAGCTTGGAGCTGGGAGGAATTTGTGGAGGTCGCCAAGCAGCTAACCCTTGATAAGAATGGGAAAAATGCGGCCGATCCTGATTTTGATGAGGATAATATCAAGCAGTTTGGCGTTTCCTTTGAGAGCTGGTATGGTCCGGTGATGGCGCACATCGTCAACAATAACGGCGATCTCGTATCCGAGGACGGTACGACGTTCGCTCTGGATCAACCGGAAGCTGTGGAGGCCATCCAACGCTTGGCCGATCTGATCAATGTGCATCATGTGGCACCGAACCCGGTGCAAGCTAAGTCAATCCCGTCTCAAGCGGTGGCGCTGCAATCACGTCTGGTTGCCATGAGTATGCACGGACAATGGATCAATCTCGACCTGGGAGCTGCCAAGGTGAACTATGATATCGGCGTATTGCCAAAGATGCAGCGGAGTGTGGCGATGGGAATCAGTGGAGTAAGCGCTATGTTCAAGGCAACAAAGTATCCTGAGGAGACCTGGCTCTTGACCAAATTTCTGGCCGATCCGTCCGGGGCGTTGAACCTGTACCGGGATGGACTTTGGATGCCAACGCTTAAGGCTTGGTACACAGACCCGGCATTAGTGGCCCAGTGGGCTGAGAATAATCCCTCTCATCCGGCCGGCTTCAAGGACGCCTTTCTGGATAATCTGCTCAATAACAGCACTCCATCGCCGGTGTATTATGTGAAGAACTTCGGCAAGGTAAGCTCATTGGCTTTCTCTGCTCTCGATCCGGTGTGGCTGGGCAAGCAAACGGCTGAAGAAGCGATGAAGGCCGTCGCGACCAAGGTTCAACCGGAGGTTCAGGGGCGCTACGACAAATAGCAGCACAAGCGGGCTCAAGTCCAAGGGGCGTGTACTAAGCCATCAAGCTTAGCGCCTCTTGGGCATCCCCATCCTGGCAGAAGGAGTTACGTATGAAAATGGCTGAAACATCCGTCTCAAGTCAGGCCGTGTTTGACCCGGGGCGGGGTATACGCAAGCGCAAAAGGAACGAACTGAAATATGGGCTGTTGTTTGCTTCTCCCGTATTGCTGGGCTACCTGCTTTTCGTGCTGGGACCACTCTTGTTTACCTTCGCGCTTGGCTTTACGGAATACAGTATGGTGGGCAGTCCCAAGTTTGTGGGCACGGATAACTTCGCTAGGCTGTTCAGCGGGCGGGAGCCTTTGTTCTATGATGCGACTGTTAGTACCCTATATTATGTGTTCGTCAGCGTTCCCCTGGGTATTGCCTTCTCCTTCATTCTGGCGATGCTGCTCAATAGCAAAATCAAGGGCCAGTCCTTCTTTCGCGGTCTGTTCTTCCTGCCGGTGGTTATTCCGCTGGCCGCATCCTCGGTCATTTGGCTGTGGATGCTCCAGCCGGATTTCGGCATCGTCAATTATGTGCTGGGCTTGCTGCATCTACCCAAGAGCTCCTGGCTATCTTCGGATACGACTGTCATTCCTACCTTAATTCTGTTCAGCCTTTGGTTGACAGGGAACACGATGGTCATTTTCCTGGCTGGTCTGCAAAACATACCTTCTCATCTGTATGAAGCCTTAGAGGTAGACGGGGGACATACCCTGCACAAGATTTGGTATATTACATTGCCGATGTGCTCGCCGATTATATTCTTCAATACGGTCATAGGATTGGTTAATGCCTTCCAGACTTTTGTCCAGCCTTCGGTCATGACGCAGGGAGGGCCGGATAATGCGAGCTATCTCATCGTATATTACTTGTTCAAGGAAGGGTTCCAGTTCACGAAGTTTGGCACGGCCAGCGCGGTTGCATCCTTGTTGTTCCTGGTTGTTCTGCTGTGCACCTTCGTACTCTTCAGATTCTCTAATTCCCTGGTTTATTATGAAGGGCGGGAGCGTGAACGATGATCTTACGCAGAACAGTGGGGCGCATCTGCTTGTATGCCATCTTGTCGCTAGGCGGTTTTATATTCGTTTTCCCGTTCTATTGGATGCTGCGCACGGCTTTTACCGGTATGGAGGGGTTGTTCACCATTCCGCCCGACATCATTCCAAACACGTTCCGGTTCGACAATTTTGCCGAAGCACTTTCTAGCAGCCCATTTGGCCTTTACTTCTGGAACAGTACCGTAGTCACTGTGTTGTCCGTGGCGGGTGTTATCTTGTCCGGTTCGGTGTGCGCTTACAGCTTCTCACGGATTTCCTGGCCCGGGCGGGATAAAATCTTCGGCTTCA
Source organism: Paenibacillus sp. 1SOY10 (assembly GCF_056836745.1). Classification (NCBI taxonomy): domain Bacteria; kingdom Bacillati; phylum Bacillota; class Bacilli; order Caryophanales; family Paenibacillaceae; genus Paenibacillus; species Paenibacillus sp. 1SOY10. Next base: position 1,040,853 of record NZ_JBXENK010000002.1, read on the forward strand.
TCCTTACGGGATTGATGCTGCCGTTCTTCGTAGTGATGATCCCGCATTTCCTCGGGTGGAAGCTGCTTCATCTGACGGATACGCTGGTGCCGCTGATTGCTCCAGCCTGGTTTGGCGGCGGGGTATTCAACATCTTCTTGCTACGCCAGTTCTTCCTGACCATCCCGCGGGAGATGGATGAGGCGGCCAAGATGGACGGAGCCGGTCACTTCCGCATCTACTGGAACATCATTATGCCTATTGGCAAGCAGGCACTCATCGTGGTTGGCATGTTGACCTTTCTGGCGAACTGGAATGATTATCTGGCCCCGATGGTGTTCATTTCCTCAGAGAAGAATTATACGCTGATGCTGGGACTTACGCTCTTCCAGGGCACATACACTGCCCAGTGGCATCTGATGATGGCGGCAACCTCCATTATTGTTTTGCCTTCATTAGCCGTATTTCTGGTGGGTCAACGTTTCTTCGTGGAGGGCATTGCCATGAGCGGGGTAAAGGGATAAGAATAACCTCCTATTTATACCAATTTGTTCAATTATTTGATTATAATGAGGTATAAGGAGGGGAGGATATGCTGCATTTCCTATTGGTTGATGATGAACCTGGCCATGTGCTTGGCTTTACCGGATTACTGGGTAAGCTGCGGCCAAATGACCGCGTCAGTTCTGCACGCAACGGCGAGGAAGCCTTGCATCTTTGTGCTAATCAGAGCTTTGATCTAATCTTCACTGATATTCAGATGCCGCAGATGAATGGCCTGGAGCTTATGGAGAAGCTCGACCCGTTAGTTCGGTCGAAGGTGGTCGTATTGAGCGGGTATGACTTTTTTGAATATGCTCAGAAAGCGCTTACTTTTGGGGCGTTTGGCTACTTGTTGAAGCCGGTGGATGTTGGCAAGCTGCAAGAGGTGTTCCACAGGGCGGAACAAACTAGCGAGCGCGAGCGGGGAGAACGGAAGCGGCAACAAGAACTGGCAGCCCGCATCAGTCGAATGGAACCCGCCTATAGCGAGCGCTTGCTGCAAGCGTGGGTTGAGGGGACGCTTAGCCCGGAGCGACTGAGTGAATTGGAGGCAATCCTGCCCTTCACCGGGGCGGGTACAGCGGTCTGCGCTCGGAGGAAGACGCCCTTCAGTCGTGAGGAAGTGCAGCAAATCCAGGCCCGGTTACAGAGTTGCGGAGATAGTCTTTGCTTCAGCTTTGGACACGGGGACGAAGAATTAATTTGTCTGCTGGGCGCGGGGATAGACGCAGCCAGTGCTGGACGAATATTCGCTGAAATGACACAGCAGCCAGCATTTGAGTCCTTGGTGGCGGGAATTGGGGATCGTCATGACTCTCTGCTGCAAGAAGCTTACCTCAGTGTAAGCGAGGCACGCCTGGCCATGGCGGAGCAATTTTACCATGAGGATCAAATTGTATTTTATTTTACCTGCTGCGGACTGGACTGCGAGGCTCTTCCTGTGCTGACAACCGCTGCGGAGTCGCAGTTGAAGGAGACCATTCGCAACGGAGATGAGGTGGCGGCCGCGGAGTCGCTTGCCAGCATATTTCGCGAATGGCGTATTCGCCCTTATCCGTTGCCCCGCCGTGTACGGGATAAGTGTCGACTGCTGCTCACCAAGGCGATCGAGGATCATGAATTGCTTCGCGAGGGGAGCCAGCACGATGAATGGCTGAGGGAGATTGAGGCCTTCACGGAGCATGAGACTGTCTTATCGACGCTTGCGAGCGCTGCCCACGATGTGCTCCGCCGTGCCGTTCACGCGGTTCGAGAGTGGAAGGACAATCGCCGTCACCAGCTTGTCCAGCGCTGCCTGGCCTATATTGATGAGCATTACGCTTACGATATCTCCCTGGAATCTACGGCAGAACGCTTTGGACTTAGCCCCGGCTATTTCAGCCAGTATTTCAAGAACAAGCTGCATATCAACTTTACGGTTTATTTGAATCAAGTCCGCTTGACCAAAGCCAAGGCGATGCTGGAGCACGAAGATCTGCGGGTCTACCAAATCGCCCAAGCCACCGGGTATCAGGACGCCAAATATTTCAACCGCGTATTCAAACGTGAGGTCGGAATGACGCCGGAGGAATACCGCAAGACGATTCGCCTCCTAGAGCGGAAGCGGGGGTAGAGTCGCTTGATGATGCCCTTCATCCATGCATTTCGGCGGTTTAACCGTCTCAAATTCAGAACTAAATTGATTGTCTACTATGTCTTCCTCATTGCCTTCCCCATTATGCTTATCAGCTATGCCTACTACAAAACCAGCTCAGACATCATTCTCAAGCACGCCAGCGACAGTATGCAGGAGGTTGTCCAGAAGAATACCCAATATACAGACATCGTGCTGGGTCGAGTCAAGGATCAATCGCTGTCCCTGTTAGCTGACCCGGACCTGTTCCATCTCTTCGACCGAACGCGCCCTACAGATTTGCTAGAGCTGTTGCAGATGGACCGCAAGGTCTCGGAGATTTTAAGTACCTATTACGCCTCCGAGCCGAGTGTGGAGGGTGTTCAACTTGTTACCAGCTATTACAGCTTTGGTGGGACCGCGTCGGTGACCTCCAGACCCACCTTTGTGTCTGTCAAGCCGGACAAGCTGCATACATCGGAGCTTTACCGCCAGACACGGATGGCTGATGGCAAGCTGATCTGGATTCCCACCTATGATTTTGCCAAACAATTCGACCAGCAGGAACTTACGGACATGGACCCAAGATACCGCTACGTTTTCTCTGCCGCCCAATTACTCAAGAGCTCAATTGTTCAGGATGGTGTAGTAAGAAGCTGGCAAGCGCGCACCGAATATCCGATGCTGCTGATTAACTTCAACGAAAGTTTCTTCCGCTCACCCAAGGGGAGCGAGACGGCTATTAAGGGATCTTATCTGTTCGTAATCTCCCCGGAAGGAAGCATTGTAGCTCACCCGGATACCCGCAGGTTGACGGCGGCGGCATCTGCCGATTGGTTAGGCGAGGCGTTGGTGCTCAAGCGAGGCACGGCGATATCGGAGCTGGATGGGGAGAAGATGCTGATTTGCTATGACACTTCGGAAATTACCGGATGGATTAGTATACTGGCGGTGCCTTATGATCGGTTGCTCAGCGATCTTCCCCTGGTGCCGATTTACAGTCTTTATATTGCCGCAGTGTTGATTGCCGTGTCGGTCGCGGTGGCATACATGATCTCCGGCTGGCTGACGAATCCGATCAAGAAGCTGCTAGTGGCAATTCAGTTGACGGGACGCGGTGTCTTCTCCACCAAAATTCCCGAGCAGCATGATCTGGAATTTGGAATTCTGATCAACAAATTCAATCTGATGAACGAGAAGATTGGCGAACTGATCAAGGAGAACTACGAGACCCGGCTGCGGGAGAAGGAGGCGGAGATCATGGCACTGAATCTGCAACTGAATCCTCATTTTCTCTACAACACACTTAATGTGATAAATTGGATGGCCCTGGAACGGGGAGAAGAAGCCATGAGTAAGATGCTCGTCAGCTTGTCCACCATGTTGCAATACACGGTGAAAAACAAGCAGGAACTCGTAGCCTTTAACGATGATCTTAACTGGCTGCGGAGCTATTTGTACATTATGGAGCAGCGCTATCGCGGCGTCTTTGAAGCCGAATATGATCTGGAAGGCATTCCGACGGACAGCAAGGTGCCAAAGATGTTCCTTCAACCGCTCGTGGAGAATGCCATTATCCATGGATTTAGCGCCATCCAAGCAGGGGGCAAGCTGATTATTGCTGGCCGTGAAGAGGCGGGGATATTGGAATTCACGGTCGAGGACAACGGTCAAGGCATGGATGAAGCTACCCTGGAAGCGGTGCTGAATCCCGAAGCTGCTGGCGTGGGGTTGTCTAATGTCAGGAGCCGAATCAAGCTACTGTATGGAGATGCCTACGGTGTAGAACTTCATTCGTCGCCAGGCCAAGGTACCCGGGTTGTTGTGCGTTTGCCAAGGCAGATTTAGGAGGTTGATAAAACTCTTAGTCTCAGGTTTTAACTGGAAAGGAGGTGGTGTTCTTCAGGTAGGCAGCGGAGTGAGGACAAGCATACAAATAAGAAATCCGGATCGGAGAAGAGGGCTGTTCTGACTAATCCTGAATCGAAGAAGGAGGCGCGGCGAATGATGGGGCAAGGAAGGACGTTGTCAAGACCTGTAAAATGGCTAGTCGGCTTATTTGTCGCAAGTACGCTGGTTATCGCATTACCGAAGGCGGCTTCCGCCTACACATTGTCCAACGGAGATTTTCAGGTTACTACGGGAAATCACGGGGAAATCACCAGCTTACAGATTGTCGGGGACAGCTTTCCAACCAACTACGTGATGAACACTACCAATGCACCGCAGCAAAATACGTCTGACCACCAGTGGGTGGGGGAGCTGATGTTCAAGTACCGCTTGAATAACGGAGCCTGGACCACGGCCTGGACCAACCGCTCGGCTGACGGGCGGACGCAAAGCCAATCCGGAAATACGGTCAATATCACGTATCAGAATTCAAGCAACTCAGAAGGAATTCGCAACTTCCGGGTGAACCAGTCTTATTCATTGCAGAGCAATCACTTGCGCTGGGAGATTACGTTGACCAACACCAGCAATCAGACGCTGGAAATTGGTGATTTCGGGCTGCCTCTGCCTTTCAATGAATATTGGTCAGCGGGGGGCAATGAGCAGATTTACGAGTCGCGGGTTGTAACCCACTCCAACGTAGCTAACAACAACTCCTATATTACGGTTCAACGTCCAAGCGGCATTGGCAATACACTGCTCATGGTGCCGGATAGCACGACCGGGGCAGGGTTTGAATATATGGACAACTGGCGGATTGAAGAGCATCCGGGCAGCAAATGGGCAGCCGATCAAGGCGGCTGGCCGGAAGGACTGACGGTGTTTTATATTCACTCTAATGTCATCAAAAGCACGAACCGGGGGTATTTACCGAATACGAGCCTCGTATTGGCACCGGGGGCCAGCAAGACGTATGCCTTCAAATTTTTCAAAGCGGCTAACGAGCAAGCTGTGAAGGATCGGCTGTACTCCGAAGGCATGATCGACTTTACTGTCGTACCGGGGATGATTGTGCCTACCGACCAGACGGCCAAGTTCAGCTTGCGGACGACCAAGGCAATCAACTCCGTTGTGGCTCAGTATCCTTCGCAGACTACGATTACTTCCCTTGGCACCGCGCCTGGCGGACACCAACTGTACTCATTAAAATTAAGCAGGCTCGGTCAAAACGATATTACAGTGAACTATGGTAGCGGCGAGAAGACCGTCCTGCAATTTTACGCTATTGAGCCTATTGCCGATGCCTTGCAGCGCCATGCCACCTTTATGGTGCAGAAGCAACAGTGGAATGTACCAGGGGATATCCGGGACAAGGTGTTTGATGACTGGATGATGCAATCGAACTCCCGGCGTAACGTATTTAATGGTTATTGGGGTTGGGGCGATGATTGGGGCTTGACCCATGGCCAGTTCCTGGCCGAGAAGAATGTTCAGAGACCGGTAGCGTCCGAGATTCAAGCCGTAGATGATTATCTGGAGACGGCGATCTGGACTAACCTGATGAACGGTCATCATGATGATTATTTGATTCACGATTTCCTCATGCCGGAGCCAAACACAACGCCAACTTATCGTGGATACGCATACCCGCACGTTTACAATACCTACTTCAGCATGTACAAGCTGGCGAAAATGTACCCGGATCTGATCAACTATGAGCATCCGCGTACGACTTATTTATTGCGTGCCTACAATATTTTCAAAGCGCTATACGATGGTCCGGTCGCATACAACTGGAATACCGGGCTAATGGGTGAACTTAGCACGCCAGAGATTATCAAGGCATTGCAAGAGGAGGGGTACAACACCCAAGCCAACGATGTTATTAATAAAATGACCCGCAAGTATAACAATTTCCGCAACACCACTTATCCGTACGGCTCGGAATATAACTACGACAACACGGGAGAAGAGTCCGTATACACGCTTGCGAAGATGAACAATAACCAGACGATGATGAACAAAATCAACACCAAGGTTCGGGCGACTCGCGGTCATATGCCACTCTGGTACTTCTATTCGGTACCGGTGACGATTACGGGCGAACCATGGTGGAACTTCCAGTACACGGTAGCCTTGCAGGGCTACGCGATGGACGATTGGGTACGCAATCATTCCACCAATCCGGAAGTGGAGCAACGTCTGACTTATGCTTCGAAGATTGGTAATCTGAGTGCAATCAACTCCGGGCAGATCAGCTCCGACCCGGAAGATATCGGGGCAGTAGCCTGGACCTATCAGATGACCAAGGGCAATCATGGGGCGCTTGGTGTCGGAGATGGCCCGCTGTTTAACGGCTGGCGCGGCATGTCCGGCGAAGCGGATCTGGGCCTGTGGGGCGCGATCAAAATCTTGAGTGCCGATGTAGCAGTTGATCCGCTGTTTGGCCTTTACGGCTATGGAGCCGATGTCACCAAGAATGGTAACAACTACGTGGTGATTCCGAAGGACGGTGTGTTCCAGAAGCTGAATCTCATTACGGAGAAATTCGGGATGGCCTTGGAGCGGGATACTTATACGACGGCTACGGTTGCCACCTCCAAGGACTATGTTCAATTCGCGTTGAAGAATGCTACGCCAGGGACCGCTCATACCACGAAGGTGACATTCACGGGTCTTGCTGCGGATTCCTATGATGTATTAATCAACGACAATGTCGTTGGCAACGTGACGGCAACCAGTGGATCACCTGCCGTGGTCTCCCTGAATATCGGTACGGCAGCAACTTACGACATTAAGCTGCAGCCAGGTGATGGCCCGGGAGTACCGGGGACACCAGAAGTGGTAGCCATCTATCCGCTGGACGAGACTTCGGGTTCAACGGCTACCGATACCTCAGGCAATGGGTACAACGCTACCCTGTCCGGTGGAACTAGCTGGGTGGCAGGGAAGTCCGGCAATGCACTGGCTTTGAACGGCACGAATGCGTATGCCTCGTTGCCTTCAAGTGTCACTAGCAACCTGAACGACTTTACCATTGCAACTTGGGTGAACCTGGGGGCCAATTCCGAATGGGCCCGGATTTTCGATTTTGGTACGGGAACGAGCAGTTATATGTTCCTGACTCCCGATGCCGGGGGAGCCGCCGGGCTAAGATTTGGTATCACGAACAACGGGAATGGTAGTGAGCAGCAGATTGGCGTGAATACCCCGCTTCCTACCGGGGAATGGACTCATGTCGCGGTCACAAAATCCGGATCAACGGGAATTTTGTACGTCAACGGTAGCGAGGTTGCTCGGAATACGTCCATGACTCTAAGTCCGTCTAATTTGGGCCTGACTACGCAGAATTGGATTGGGCGCTCGCAATTCAGCGGGGATGCGTATCTCAACGGAAGCATTGATGAATTCCGGATTTACGGTCGTGGACTCACTGCTACGGAAATTGCTGCGCTGGCTAGTAGTGATTCGGGTGGAGGCGAAGAGGAGACGGAAGATATTGCCCCGCTTGCTACGGCTTCCACTTCTTATGTCTCTCCTTGGGAGAGTCTGGACGGCCTCAATGACGGCTATACTCCGACCAGCTCCAACGACCGTGGACATGCCGTTTACGGAAATTGGGACAACCCGAATACCACCCAATGGGTCCAGTATGAGTGGAATCAGACCTTCACCGTGGATCAGATGGATGTCTATTGGTTTGATGACGACGGTGGAATTGATCTTCCCGCTGCCTATACCCTTCAATATTGGGATGGGTCAGCTTGGGTAAATGTGACGGGAGCTTCAGGGTACGGAACTCAGGCCGATCAATATAACACGACCACATTCAATCCTGTGACGACGGATCGCTTGCGGCTGATGATCGTAGCCAAGGAAACAACCTCGACGGGACTGCAAAGCTGGAAGGTTTATGGTTCCTGAGGTTCGATGCTTGGGCAAGAGAAGAATAAGCAAGAGATGATTTAAGCTAAGCAAATGGCGTTGCCGGGCATGTCCGGGCAGCGCCATTTGTACTTCATTGTTCTTTACATAAGCTTAATATCTCCATGATATACAGATGATTGATGTTGCGTAACATAAGGAGTTGAGCTTCAAGCTCTTGTTATATTCCTGACCGAAGGTGAGGTAAATGATAAACATGTTTAAATTCCCCTTAATGACTGCTCACACCGGCTGTATGGGGCATCCGGATCATTCCCTGATTTCTTTGGATGCCGCAATGGAATTGGGCGCTGATATTTACGAAGATGATATTCGCGTAACGCGTGATGGACAGCTTGTTCTGGCTCACGACGACCAGGTCAGTTTGCATGGTGGTGGTAAAGGTAGCGTCTTGGCCATGAGCTGGAAGGAGTTACAGGATGAAGCAATATCACCGCCGCTACTGCTGGAGACGCTCCTGTCCCGTGTCAGGGAGGTCGGCCTCACCATGAATCTGGATTTAAAGACGATGACCTGCCTGGAGCCCTTGGCAGCGCTAATTCATCGTCTGGAGATGGTCGAACAGGTCTTCCTGAGTGGTTGCGGTTATTCTGCCGCATTACAGGCCCAGCTAGTTGCCCCTCAACTTCACAAGCTGTTGAATATAGACGCTGATCGCTTCCGCACGCTTAGTTATGCCAGGGCAGTTGCCCATACCTGTGCGGATAGCCGGGCGACAGGTTGCTTCGGGTTAAATGTTCCTTATGAGCTTGTCAGGCCGGAAATGCTAGAGGAGGCCCATAGCCAAGGGCTGGTAGTGTATGTCTGGACGGTATCCGAGGCTAAGGAGATGAGGCGGCTGGCTTCCATGGGAGTGGATGCGATCACTACCCGTGAACTGGATACGTTCCTCTCCGTAAGAGCTGAACTGACAGCATAAAATTTTAGTATTTGGCGACAGAAGCGGGTTATTCTATAATTAGGCATATTACTGTTTCATATAAAGGGGGACAAAGGTGAGCCGCACAGAACAATCCACTTCCAAGCCGTCACCGAACCAGTGGCAACGAAATGTCATTCTCTTTCTTAGCAGTCAGACCATTTCATTATTTGGCTCTTCTCTGGTTCAGTACGCAATTATGTGGTACATTACGCTGAACACGAAGTCCGGCGTTATGATGACCCTCTATATTATTTGCGGCTTCATCCCGACATTCTTGTTATCTCCAGTAGCGGGGGTGTGGGCGGATCGTTACAACCGCAAGCGACTTATTATGCTGGCTGATGGCGTGATTGCATTCTCCACGCTCATATTAGCGCTCCTGTTCCTGGCAGGCTATGACGAAGCGTGGTTATTATTCGTGATTGCAGCAGTCCGTGCACTTGGTGCAGGCGTGCAGACACCGGCGGTCGGAGCCATTCTGCCGCAGATTGTACCAGCAGACAAACTGACAAGAATTAATGGGATCAACGGAAGCCTGCAAGCTATCATTATGTTCGTGTCGCCCATCGTGAGCGCGGGGTTGTTAACGGTGGCCACCATTGAGGCCATCTTCTTCATCGATGTCGTGACTGCGGCCCTCGCCATTCTGACATTGCTGCTGTTCTTTCGTATTCCCGTTCACCGCAAAGCAGCGGAGCATGCGACCACGGGATATTTTGATGATCTCAAGCAAGGATTGGCTTATATCGGGAAGCAAGCTTACCTGAAGGCGTTCTTTGCCTTCATGGCAGTGTTCTTCATCCTGATGGCCCCTGCATCGTTCCTGACCCCCCTGCAAGTTACCAGAACCTTCGGTGACGATGTCTGGCGACTAACGGCCATAGAGATTGCATTCTCTGTCGGGATGATGATAGGCGGAGCATTGATTGCAGCTTGGGGCGGTTTTAGAAATAAAGTTCATACTATGACTTTAGCCACTATCTTGATGGGAGTATGTACCTTTCTGCTTGGAGCGGTGCCCATCTTCTGGATTTACCTGGTGTTCATGGCCATCTTCGGCATAGCGATGCCACTCTTGAACACACCCACCATGGTCATGATCCAAGAGAAGGTGGACGAGAACTATATGGGTCGTATCTTTGGCGTGTTTAGCATGATTTCCACTTCCATGATGCCGATGGGCATGTTAATTTTCGGCCCGATTGCTGATGTATTTCCGATTGAATGGTTACTGCTTGGCACGGGGGTGCTCATATTATTGCTATCCCTGATTCTGGTGCGGAACAAAGCGTTGTTGGAAGCAGGCAAGCCATCGCCTGAACAAATAACGGGTCATACTTGAAAGAAGCGGTCCTTACCTAGAGGGCCGCTTTCTTTCTTCTTACTTGCAGCCAACGAGATGTCCCCATCTTCCGGAGATGAACCACCTTGCTCAATTGGCCCGTCCCTTTAAGACAATATTAGCTGCTTTGCCGAAGTCCAGTGCTATTTTTCCAGTGAGGGCCATCGTCCGTTCAGCCAGTACCACGGCATTCACCCCGCAAGAGAAGAGGGCGATGTCGAAGCTGGCCGCATGGCTAGTTATCCAGTCCATGGTTTCCCGGTACTGTCCCCAATGGTCAAAAGGCAAGGACTTGACAATATGCAGGGAATAGGGTGGTTGTTCAAGGCGTTGGTGCAGTTGTTCGGCCTCCCGAGTGACAATTAGAATGCGCCGTTGCTTGAGTAGCCTCCAGAACTCACGCATCTCTGCCAACTCACGATTTACCCCGGCATGACATATCAGCGGAGGGTTTAGATCAAAGTGACGGAATACCTGATCGGTTAACGGCCGTTTCAGATAGTCGGGGGCCTTGATCATGTTATCGTTATGCGGCAGAATACCGACCACGGATGCATTCCGAATGGAGGCTGCAACTGCATCCCTTAAGGGAATGTTGGGCAGGTACAGGCCTTTCTGGCCTTTGCTGGCCTTAATGGCCCAGCGTTCTTCCAGCACCTTGCTTATCGGCCATACCGTATCCTGGGACAATACGAGGTTCTCTCCATCCCCGACGCGTACCAGAGAAAAAGGCTCTTTCTTCCAAAGAGCCTGGGACATGCGTTTTAGCAAATCTCTGCTTTCCAGAAATACCTGTTGCATGCAAACTCCATCCCTTCACATGACGTATGGATCTCTTTACTCTATGTAGCTAGCTTTTGAAATTATTGTGCGGCTATCCTGACTGAAGCCTGGACTCTGGCACAATAATCTATATTTTGCCGGAATTGCTGCATATGTCCTGTCGGTTTGGCCACCCTGAGCATAAAGTACAACACCGGTGGTTTCAACGATGAAGGAGGAGAGTTCATGTCAAGAAAGGTGATTATTGAGACAAATTTCAATACCTTCGGTTTTGATCCGCAACGGTTGACCAAGGAGTGGCTGGTGAACCGGATGGAGATTTTTCGCACCTTTACACTTCGTTCCCTGAAGGCGCAAACCAATCAGAACTTTATGGCTATATTGAAAATTGCACCTGGCACAGAGAAATTCGTTGCCGACATTCTGGCTAGTCAAAGCCCGTTGCCCAAAAATATTTGGTTCGGCACCAATAAGGAAAGTGTAAATGTAATTTCGTCTTTTGCAGGTGATAGCGAGGATCTATATATTGCCCGTCTGGACTCAGATGATCTGTATCATCGTACTTATGTACAGCAATTGTATGATGTAAAGCCGAAAGCAGACACAATGGCTTTGACCAATCAGAACGGGTACCTATGGGATAGTGTTGCGGGCGAAATGGCACCAACCTTTCACCGTTCGCCGCAATTTTATGTTTTCTTATATAAGACGGCGGACTATCTATCAGGCTATCGCGTCAAGCTGCCAGGAAGAGGTACACACGGCAATGTGGTCGATTTGCCCCATGAGCTGTTGACTCCCCGTAATTATGTGAATGTCGTGCATGCCACCAATACCTCCAAGAAGAAGGTTCCGCCGCGGGATCGGCTAAGTCCGCCTGAGATTCAGCGGGTGCTGAAGGAATTCATGATCTAAAGGCGGGACATTCTGAGGGGAAGAGGGGAGGCGATTAATAGATGGCTATTCATGATCGGGTGAGCGAGCGTTATTACGGGCTGGTTAATTCGGTGGAATCCCATGAATCGACTCGGGCCCGGGTACACTGGATTTGCCGTTCGGTTACCGGCCAGACGGTGCTTGATGTAGGCTGTAGTCAAGGGATTACAGCCATCTTGCTGGCGCGAGAAGGATTACGAGTAACCGGCATCGATCTCGAAGAGAAGAGCATCCAGTATGCGCGTCAAGAATTGGCCAAGGAATCCGTCTCCGTACGAGCCAAGGCCCAATTCAAGCTGATGGACATCACGGATTGGAAGGGGAAGGGTAGCTTTGACTCTATTATTCTGGGAGAGATTCTGGAGCATTTTGCCCGGCCGGAGACACTGCTGGAGCATGCTCACCGGCTGCTGGTGGACGATGGGACGCTGGTAGTGACGGTGCCTTACGGATACCATCCTTTTTATGATCATAAGCAGACGTTTTATGCCGGGAATCTGGCGGTTTGTCTGAATCCCTATTTCGAGATACAGAAGGTAGAACTACAGCATAAATATTTGTGCTGTGTGGCTCGCAAACGTAGTCATCTCAAACGGGGGGTCCTACCGGATGCGCCTAGTTTAATGGCCTGGATGCAGTTCGACTGCCGGCAGTTTGCTTTGCTGGAGCAGCAGCATCAGCAAGCGATGGAACGACGGAAGAAATCACTGGATCAGCTTTCGGAGCAATTAAAGACGTTGCGTAAGGAGAAGGCGGAGGCCAGCCAAGGCGGATAAGTGTTGCCTGTCAGCTAGCAATAACATGAAATAAGCCACTAGTGAGTGGCTTATTTCATGTTATTCGCAGATAAGCCAAGCCCTGAAGCGAATACTTCAGGACCTGGCTTGGGATAATGAACCGAAATGTTAGTCGGAGATCAGAATGCCGTCAAAGTTCTCCGGTCCGACCCGAATCGTGCCCAGAAGGTTGGACGATACGAAGGCAGTATAAGTCAACTGGGGAGTCAACGGAGGATTGAAATCGTCGGCAGAGAATGTGAGAAGCTGCGGTGCCAGTACAGAAAGGTTAAATGTGGAAGAAGCGCTATATACGACCGGATCGGTCGGCAGCGTTCCCCTAACCACAGTGATGGTGATTGCAACCAGAGCTAATGGGAGCTGAAGCGCAATCGTTCCCTTTAACTGAACACGCGGCACTCCTACCGCTCCTTGGGTAATCAACCCGATTTGGCCGAAGAGCTGCGGGGTGTTGATTACAAGAATCGGGATAGCGATGGAGTTGGCAGTACTGGCATTCTGCGAGGTTCTACCATCAATAAGAGTAGGCATATAGTATCCCTCCTTTACTGTCAGGATACTCTAGCATATGTCACAGATTATACGTTTCTTGGATGAATCGGCATATTTTAATAGAGCAGGCGGGACTAACGTCCCGTCGCTGCTACAAACCGTTCCAAAGCCTCTGTTAACAAGGAACGGGGACAGGCCAGATTGATTCTCAGGAAGCCTTCTCCGTTCGTTCCATAGACAGAGCCTTCGGTGAATGCGACTTTGGCCTGGCGGTACATCAGTTGTTTCAGTTCAGTCCCGCTAAGACCAAGCTTCCTATAGTCCACCCAGAGCAAGTACGTTCCCTCGGACAGCATGGGGTGTACCTCAGGTAGATGGGTCGATAGATATTTGATCGTATAGTCGCGATTGTCCTGCACATAGTCAAGTACCGCTTCAAGCCAGTCCTCGCTTTGATTATAGGCGGCAATCGTAGCTGCAGGGCCAAAGTAATTGACTGAACCGAGGGCCAAAGCCTTCATCCGGTCATTGAACCTGCGTCGTAGTTCAGGATTGGAAATGACCGTAAACGCAGTAGCCAGACCCGGAATATTAAAGGTCTTGGATGGGGCCAGGCAGGTAACCGTCATTTGGGCATGAGCTTCGGATAGCGAGGCGAATGGTAAATGGCGGTAATCGTGGAATACCAGATCGCAATGTATCTCATCGACGACTACCTTGACACCGTACCGGGTACAGAGACTACCAACCCGCTCCAGCTCTTCCCGGGTCCATACTCGCCCACCGGGGTTGTGGGGGCTGCATAACAGCAGCAACTTGGCCCCGTCCTGCATCAGGGCTTCAAGCTCGGTGTAGTTCATGCGGTACTGCCCGCTCTCCAGTACGAGCGGATTCTCCGCAACCTTCCGATCATTCCTGCGGATGACGTCATAGAAGGGGTTGTACACCGGAGGCTGTACAATGATGGCATCCCCTGGCTCAGTTAAGGCCTGTACAGCGATGCTCAGCGCAGGGACTACCCCTGGTGCATCCGTTAGCCAGGCCGAGTCGATCTCCCAGTCATGACGACGGGAGAACCAGCCTGTGATGGCATCCAGATATTCCTGGGGACGGAGTGTGTAGCCGTAAATTCCTTGTTTGCCGCGTTCGGTAACAGCTTCAACAATGGCCGGTGCACAGGCAAAGTCCATGTCTGCTACCCAAAGCGGCAACACGTCTTGATCTCCGAACAATTGCTGTCCCGTATCCCACTTCTCGGACCAGGTTCCCCGCCGAGGTATCCTTTCATCCAAACGGTAGTTCATCTTATGCTTCCATCCCTTCCTTATAGCGAAGCGCTAGTTCGCAGGCATTTGCTCGTATCCATCAATAATTAACTCTAATTCGCCTGTCACTGAATCGATCAGCATCCCGTGTACGGGGATATCTGCTGGCAGGAGAGGGTGTCTTCTGACAATATTAACTGTTTGAATGATGCCTTCCTTCTCATTCTCAAATCCTCGCAGCCATTTCTTAAGCTTGATTCCGGAATTCTCCAGCGTATTCAGCACATCATCGCTGATGCCCCGCTCCCGAATAGAGTCGATGACGTGGTCCGAATTCAGGGCAGCCATACCACAGCCTGTGTGCCCCACGATGAACACTTCTTCAGCATGCAGCTCATATATGGCTACGATGAGACTCCGCATGACACTCCCGAAGGGCTGGGATATGATAGCTCCTGCGTTCTTGATTAGCTTGACATCGCCGTTGCGAAGATCCATCGCTTTAGGCAAAAGCTCAACGAGCCGTGTATCCATGCAGGTCACGATCGCTATTTTTTTCTCTGGGAATTTATCTGTCAAATACTTCTCGTATTCCTTGCCTTCAACGAATTTGCGGTTGAAATCCAGAATCGAATGCAGTTGGTTCATCTGACCTGCCTCCTTTGTTTAGCTAAGTTCCTATCTTAAAATTTGATTATACGGATTGTTAAAAGTATCATCAAGAGTAGCAATAAAATAATTTGAACCCGTAAAGGTGGGAGATGTCATGAAGCAGGAAACGGCCAGGAAGTGGGAGCTCTTTCGGACACTTCTACAAAAGATTAGCGCTTATGAGGAAGCAGTAGCCTTGATGAACTGGGATTTACGTACGGGAGCGCCGCGCAAAGGAGCGGAGACTCGGGCAGCCACCATCGGCTTATTGTCGACGGAAGCCTTCAAGCTGCAAACCTCGGATGAGATGGGAGAATACCTCTCCTACCTCAATCATGCCACGGTTCTGGGTGAATTGGATGATGTTCAGCGTCGCATGGTTCTGGAGGTTCAAGAGGATTATGATCGCAGCATCAAGATTCCGGCTCAGAAATTCCAGGAGTATACGGAATTAACCGCTCATGCGGAGACGCTGTGGGAGGATTTTAAGGAAAATAGTGATTTTGCCGGATTCGAGCCTTACCTAACGCAAATTGTGGACAAGACACAGGAGTTTATCGACTACTGGGGACCGCGAGCGACCCGCTACGATACGCTGCTGCACATGTATGAACCGGACTTGACGGTAGAGAAGGTCGATCAGGTCTTCGGCCAATTGCGGGATCGTTTGGTTCCGTTGGTGGAGGCGGTCACTGCCGCCAAGAACAAACCGGAGGCTCCATTCCTGAATCAGTTGTTCGACAAAGGACAGCAGGAGAAATTCAGCCGGTTCCTGCTGGAGCAGATCGGCTATGATTTTGAAGCTGGTCGGATTGACGAAACGGTTCATCCCTTTGAGACGACTATCAATCACGGGGATGTACGCATTACGACTAACTACAAGCAGGATGACGTGACCAGCGCCATCTTTAGCTCCTTGCATGAAGGCGGTCATGCTCTGTATGAGCAGAACGTTGCTGCGGACCTGGCAGGCTCGCCGCTGGGCCAAGGGACATCCATGGGGATTCATGAATCGCAATCCCGCTTCTGGGAGAACGTGGTTGGGCGCAGCTTGCCTTTCTGGCAACGGTACTTCGGTGATTTGCAGCAGCATTTCCCGGCTGAACTGAAGGATGTGAACGCAGAGCAGTTCTATCGCGGATCTAATCGCGTAGAGAACTCGTTGATTCGTATTGAAGCCGACGAGCTTACCTACAATCTGCATATTATTATTCGCTATGAAATTGAGAAGATGCTGTTCAACGAGGGGCTGGCCGTGAGTGAACTACCTAAGGTATGGAATGAGAAATATAAATCCTACCTCGGTCTGACTCCGCCAAATGATGGACTTGGTGTGCTGCAGGACGTGCACTGGTCCGGTGGATTATTCGGTTACTTCCCGTCCTATGCGCTGGGGAATATGTATGCCGCGCAGATTACCCACACCTTGCGTAAGGAGTTGCCGCAATTCGAAGGATTTATTGCCGAAGGTAACTTCCTGCCCATCAAGGAATGGCTAACGGACAAAATTTATAAATACGGGAAGAGCCGCAAGCCTTCGGAGATCATTCTCGCTGTAACCGGTGAAGAGTTGAACCCGGATTATCTGGCTGATTACCTGGAAGAGAAATTCAAAGCGATTTATGGATTCTAAAGTATCTAACCCATCTAAAGTTTCTGATTGATCCGGTGATCAGTCTGACGACAAAGCCGCTGCTGAAATGGAGAAATCCGCTTCGGCAGCGGCTTTTTGTTATGTCCAAGGAGGAGACGTCCGGCCTTAACCTTTTGCCTAGCCTGTGCATATTATTTAGTATGTTCTGGTCTGTGCCGGCGAAGGCTTGGCTAGGAGACGGCTTAATTTGGAAGGAGAGGTGAACGGTATGAGCAAAGGCCATGCCGGGTTATGGCTTGCCCTCGTCTTGCTCCTGACCGCTGCCTTGAGCGGCTGCGGAGATAACGGTCAAGCGACCAAGATCAAAATCGGGGAAGTGACCCGTTCGGTATTCTATGCGCCCCAATACGTTGCTTTGGCTCAAGGTTTTTTTGCCGAAGAGGGACTTGATGTTGAACTGCAAACCACTGCAGGTGGGGATAAAACGATGACGGCACTGTTGTCAGGAGCTATCGATGTGGCGCTGGTTGGTGCGGAAACCTCGATTTATGTGTACCAGCAGGGCTCCGAGGACCCGGTCATTAATTTTGCCCAACTGACGCAGACAGATGGCACTTTTTTGGTGTCACGGGAAGCGATTAGTGATTTTGATTGGGAGATGTTGAAGGGAAGCACCTTTCTGGGCCAGCGGAAGGGCGGCATGCCGCAAATGGCTGGGGAATTCACTCTGCGCAAGCATGGAATTGATCCGCATCAGGATCTGAATCTGATTCAAAATATTGACTTTGCCAACATTACGGCAGCATTTGTCTCTGGCACGGGGCAGTTTGTTCAGTTGTTTGAGCCTCAGGCCTCCATCATTGAGCGAGAGGGTAAAGGGGATGTAGTTGCCTCCTTCGGCACGGAGAGCGGGCAATTGCCCTACACGGTGTTCATGACGCGCCAGAGCTATATTAAGGATCACGCTGACTCGGTCCAACGCTTCACGAATGCCGTTCACAAGGCGCAACGCTGGGTACAGTCCCATACTCCAGAGGAGACCGCGGCGGTGATTGCTCCTTATTTTAAAGATACGGATATGGATATCCTGGTTAGTTCTATTCAGCGTTACTTGGAACAGGGCACTTATGCCAAGACTCCTGCTTTGGAGGAAGAAGCCTGGAACAACCTGCTGGACGTGATGGAGGGAGCGGGGGAATTGAATGAACGGGTAGATGCTGGAACGCTCGTGAACAATGCGTTTGCGGAGAAGGCCGTAGAAACGGCAAAATAAGCGGTTTGGCACGCAGTACATTCATCAATGATACGGAAAGGGGACGTGAGCATTTGATACCTTCTGTCGTGGAATTAAAGCATTTGGATTTGGTCTACGTCACGGACCGGGAAGCCGTACTTGCTCTGCAAGAGATGAACCTGGCGGTGCACGCGGGCGAGATGATCAGCCTGGTTGGCCCCAGCGGGTGCGGGAAGACGACGCTACTGTCCGTCATAGCCGGATTGCTTCCTCCGTCGCGCGGCGAAATGCTATTGCATGGCCAACCTGTGAACGGACCGTCTCCGATGGTGGGTTATATGCTCCAGCAGGATTATTTATTTCCTTGGCGCACGATTCTAGATAATGCCGTGCTGGGGCTTGAACTGACCGGACGACTGACACCGGAGAGCAGGGAGCAGGCCAGAGGATTACTGGCCGAGATGGGACTTGGGGATACGGAAGATCTGTATCCTCATCAGCTCTCGGGGGGCATGCGGCAGCGGGTCGCGCTGGTACGGACGCTTGCAACCGATCCCGAATTACTGCTGCTAGATGAGCCCTTCTCGGCACTGGACTACCAAACCAAGCTTCAACTTGAGGATTTGGTGTGGGGAACCCTTAAGCAGCGGCATAAGACGGGCGTACTGGTTACTCATGATCTATCGGAAGCCATCGCGGTCAGCGACCGGGTCATTGTGCTGGCTCCCAATCCGGGCCGAATTCGCAGCACGTATCGTATTCCTGAGTCGATTCGGCAGGCAACCCCGTTCTACGCCCGGGAAGCAGAAGGGTTCAATGAGCTGTTTCATGAAATCTGGGGGGATCTTGAGAGTGCGGAAAGAGGGGGGGCGTAGCCATGGAAGCTTGGCTGGAAGAGAAGTGGATAGAGCACCGCAAGCGAAAACGGAGGATGAACCGCTGGGTGTTCGGAGTTCAGGCCCTGCTGCTAGTAGCGTTCATCCTGTTGTGGGAATTGGCCGGACGTATGAGATGGATCGATGTCCTGATCTTCAGCTATCCCTCCAAAGTGGGCGGGCAGATCATCAAGGATATGCTAAATGGTGAGCTATGGCCACATTTGGCCATGACGGTGGGTGAAACGGCGGTAGGCTTCTTGTTAGGTACCGTGCTCGGCACGTTGCTGGCTGTGTTGATCTGGTGGTCACCGTTTTTATCCAAGGTGCTGGACCCTTATATGGTTGTATTCAACAGTATGCCCAAGGTGGCACTGGGACCGATCTTCATCGTATTATTTGGTGCCGGGTTTACAGCTATTGTAGTTACGACGTTGTCTATTACCGTGATTGTAACCACCCTTGTTGTGTTTAATAGCTTTAATGAAGTGGATTCCAACCTCGTCAAGGTCATCCGAACATTTGGCGGCAGCCGGCGTGACGTCTTTATGAAGGCGATACTTCCTGCTTCTTTTCCCGCCATAGTCTCGACCCTCAAGGTGAATGTAGGCATGGCCTGGGTAGGCGTCATTGTTGGAGAATTCCTCGTAGCGAAAATCGGGCTGGGCTATCTGATTGTATACGGCTTCCAGGTGTTCAACTTTACGTTAGTGCTGTCAAGCCTGGTCATTATCGCTGTCGTCGCCACCGCCATGTATCAGATGGTTGTCTATATTGAACGCAAGCTAATCAAGGAGCGGTGACGCTCCTTTTTAGATTAGCATTGTCGGAATGTGCAAAATCAAGTAGGATATTGCCATACTATAATGATTGTTCATCCGATGCGAGAAAAGGTGGTTTCTATGGGGTTTCGAGTCATCAAAACAGCAATAGCCACATTGATGGCGATTTTTATTGCCGATTTTGCCAATGTGCCTGGAGCCAATTCGGCGGGCTTGCTGGCGATTTTGGGCGTGGATGTGACACGCAAGCGGAGTCTGAAATCCATCGGGGCGCGGTTTTTCGCTTCACTGCTCGGTCTGCTGCTGGCTTTCGGCATCTTTTACGTTCTGGGATTCCATATCTGGGTGCTCGCCATCTACATTCTGATTGCCTTTCCCCTCATTACCCGGGCGGGCTTCAAGGAAGGCATTGTAACCAGTTCGGTCGTGGTTTTTCGCGTGTTCGGGGGCGAGGAGATATCGTGGCATGTCCTGTTAACGCAAACGGAGCTACTGATTATCGGTCTCGGCTCGGCGATGGTCGTTAATTTCCTCTATATGCCCAAGACGGAGGACAAGCTCCTGGACCTGCGCCGCAGGGTGGATGGCTCGTTCTCGATTATCTTTCAGGAGATAGCGGAGACGCTGAGGGACCCGAAGCATATCTGGGACGGCAAGGAACTGACGAAGGCCGGAAGGTTAGTCCAGGAAGGAGTAACGACGGCGGGGCGGGCGCTGGAGAATCAGATGATTGCTCCAAACGAGGCCTGGACGGTGTACTTCTATATGCGCAAACAACAGTTGGAACGTATCGAGGGGATGCTGGAGCTTATCGCCCAGGTGTATCAACAAATGCCCCAAGGTGAAATTGCCGCCTTGTTGTTCGATCGGCTTAGCGTGGACGTGAATGAGGAGGAGTACACAGGCATTACAGAGCAAATGCTGGACGACCTGGAACAGAACTTTAAAATGATGGAGCTCCCGTCCACTCGTGAGGAGTTCGAGATTCGCTCGGCGATCCTCCAATTATGCCGCGAGTTGTCTCTATTTCTGGATATTTCGAAAAAAAATAAAACCCCGATTCAGCGAATCGCGGAGCAGCAAGCGAAAGGGAACTGAAATAGCTTTTAAAATAGTTGTCACCCTAGACGAATGTCCTGCATACACTTTAAGTGAATGATGTATGGAGGAGGTTCTAACATGTCATTGAAATATCAAAGTAGAGAGATCATCACGAAAGCGATCTGCGGAAAAGGTCGTAAGTTCTCTACCGTAACACATACCGTGACTCCACCTCACAAACCTTCAAGCATTCTGGGGGCCTGGATTATTAACCACCAGTATGAAGCGGTTGCGGCGGGAGACGGAATTGAAGTTATTGGTACTTACGATATTAACATCTGGTATTCGTACGACAAGAACTCGCAGACCGAAGTTGCCAAGGAAACTGTATCTTATGTTGAGAATGTGCCGCTGAACTATCTGGATTCCAGACACCGTACTTCTACGGTGGAGGTATCTGCCGAAGCTACGCAAGAGCCGAGTACGGTAGAAGCCAGCGTGTCGGGAGACGGCCGCGTTGCCATTCGGGTGGAACGCGAATTTTCGGTAGAACTTGTGGCCGAGACGAAGCTCAATGTCCTTGTTGTGCCGGGAAGCGACATCGAAGACAAGGATTACGACTTTGGCTCGGAGCTTGGAGATTACGAAGACCTGGACCCGGATCTCCTCGACGATGAACTGTGATTCGTGTCTGTGCCAGAAGTCGTAATGGAGAAGAACCGGGTTGTGCCGCTTACAGTGTAGTATATGCAGCAAGGGCGTCGTCGAAGAGGGCGGCTGCCCTCTTTTTGTGGAATCATTTCCCGATTGGGCGAAAGGAGGGGGTGCGTAATGGCTAGGGAAAAATGCCTGGTATTCAAAATCAGGCTTAGCTCGGAAGCCTCCCATGCTCGTTTGCTGCAGGCGCTCGTCCGTCTTGGGGGTCCTTATCAGGTGCTGCCCAAGGCCGAGGGTCTTAAAGGCTCCGGTCCCCGCTGGATTTATTACGGACCAAAGGAAGCTTACTTCCACGGACCTGTAGAGGAGATCACAGTTGGTCGTCGCTTGGGTTTGCGTGACCCGGCGGCCTGGCGTCAACGGCTGCAAGCCGCCGGATTACAAGTATCGCAAGGCCGCTCTGCGCTTCAAAGCGGCGGTGAAACGTCCTTCGCACGGCGTTATGCGGTGACGGTATTTCACCTTCGAGTGCTGGACGCTCGCTTGTTGGGGAATACAGGACAGACCTTGCCGCTGCCAGGTAGTGGTCCTTCTTTTGATTCGCCGCTCGGAAAGCGCCTGGAAAGCACGGCCATCCGGGCGCTCTACGCACTGGGCCTGGATATGGGAGAGGTTATCATCTCGGCAGGCGAGGAGGGCCGATTTACCATCGATCCGTTGTCTATATCTCCAGAGATAAGAAGCTCCGTGATTGCCGATGGCGTGGCTTTGGCGATGCGTGATGAGCTTGCCGAGCAGGAGCGGCTGCTGGAATTGTCCAAGGAGCGGATGATCGGGATGGACCCCGAATTTTTGTTATTTAATCATACGACACGTAAAGTGATTCCGGCCTCGCGTTATCTGCAATTTCATGGAGAAGCAGGCTGCGATGTCTTGCGGTACAGGGGGCGACGCTTATTCCCCCTTGCTGAGCTTCGTCCCCGTCCGGGGCAAGAGCCGCGAGAGGTCGTCACTCACTTGCTGCGAGCCTTCCACCAGGCTCATGCGGCCATCGATAACCGCGAGCTGATTTGGCAGGCGGGAGCCATGCCGCAGCAGGGGTTCCCGCTGGGAGGGCATCTGCATTTCAGCGGCGTGTTGTTGACGGCGGAGCTATTGCGAACGCTCGATAACTATTTGGCCTTGCCTCTCTCCCTATTAGAGGGAGAAGGCAGTGCGCGGCGCCGTCCGAAATACGGCTTCCTTGGCGACTTTCGCCGCAAGGAATACGGCGGGTTTGAGTACCGAACCTTGCCCAGCTTCCTCGTTTCTCCGCGCATCACCAAGGGCGTGGTGGCTTTGGCCTGCCTGATTGCCGAGAATTCTAGCCACTTGCTGGCCAGGCCGCTGGACCGGGAGGAGATCTTCGCAGCCTTCTATAGCGGCGACCGCCGTACGCTCCAAGCGGCGTTGCCGCGTATCATCGCGGATATCCAGGCGGCTCCCTCATATGCTGCCTATGAAAGCTATCTTGTTCCCTTCCTCAAGGTGGTCCTTTCCGGCCGCACATGGGATGAGTCTGCTGATATACGGCGCGCATGGAAGTTACCTGGGTAATTGATAGCAGATGATCGATAGTAGATAAATAGGGGCCTGAAACATTTGGCCCCTTGCCTTAGTCGAGATAATTTAGTGGGCGAGAGGCCATCAGCATGAATTGTTAAGCGCGAATTGCTCATCGCAAATCGCTCATTTAATCTCCCATTTAACGGGAAATCCTCCATCTAAAATTTATGATTAAGTGGATTAATGGCGTTTATAGGGAAATTATCCATATAATACAGCCGGAATTACCGAATATGGACCAAAAGTGTGGATTTATAGGGAGATTTTCCAGCTAAACCTCAGAATTCAGCCGATTTCCGCAAATTAGCAGGAGGA